>DASVDG010000042.1:0-71260 GCA_036381255.1 Longimicrobiales bacterium
CGGAGGCGGGTCAATGAACGTGCATCGGGGTGCGCGCCCGGAGCCGTCCGGCAAACGACATGTTGAGACATGCGTTGTAACTGTCCCTCCCCGTCGGCCAGGCCGCCACTTCGGCGGGCACGATCACGTTCCATCCCTCACTCGGGCTGGTCGGCGGGTATCCCTCCTTGCACGCTATCCCGGTATCGTCGGCGGGGGTCCAGTACGCCGAGGCGACGATCGAGGCGACCGTGGACGCCTGATCCGTGATGTTGCCGTACTGGTCCCGGCCTCCCTCGACCATGTCGGTCAGGTGGATCGTATCACCCACCTGCACGTCGCGGGGGATCCCAGGACCGCCAAAGATCACATCGACCGCCGGCCCCGGCTGGAACGTCGCCGTGAACACCGTGTCCACCCGCGGCTCCCCGTCGACGACGAGGCGGACCTCCATCGTGCACGTGGCCGCCAGCGTGCCCCGCTCCCAGAACGTGGTCACGTATCCGGAATCGTCGGGAATCGCCCCATCGACGAACGACGCACCGCAATGCCGTTCGGCCGTGGCTTCCGGGTGGTCGACCACGCGGAACGTCACGCTGGTGTTTGCCGGAAGGAGCGCGAAGCTCGGACCGCCCGCCGCCACGGCCGCGCTCGGCTCCGCGCCGTCCACCGTGATGCGCGCGACCAGCGGCTCGGGGAGAAGGTTGTCAGGTGTGGTCTGCGCCGGGGAGAAAGCGGCGGAGCCCGCCAGCGGGTCCGCCACCGGCGCGACCTGGCCGTCGCCGCTGACGATGACGAGATCGAGCTGGTCGGGGTCGGCGATATCCGGGTCGGTGCTGCCGGAGTCACTGCATGCCGCGAGCACGGCAGCGGCGAGGAGCGGCGCGAGGGGTCGAATCAACAAGTTGCACCTCCAGGGTGAGGGTTGAAGATGCACCGCCCCAAGATGGTAGCCGGGGGGTGTGACCGCAACGCCGATGTGCTCGGCCGCGTACCGCCGCTGCACGGCGATCGAGCAGTGTCATGGCTGAAAACCCGATAAATGGCGTTTGAACGTGACGGCAAAGGGGGGAAGGTGATGCGGATCTTCGGTGACCACTACGTCAGCCGGTGGTGCGTGCGGATCTTCCGACGCCCCCACTCGGCACCACAGAGGCCCTACATCTACACCCGGACCTCTCTGGCATTCGGCGCCGGGCCGATAGGTGTGCAGGTGATGCGGACGATGAGCGCGACCAGGTGCCCGAGGCGCTGCCCGTGTCAAAGTCAACTGACCGACGTGTCAAAAGCAAGTGGCCGGCTACATCGGCCCGTACTACGACATCCGCGATCCGGGGTTCCTTCCCCACACCCCGTCGCCTCGAACTTACAAACGATCCTGAATTTTCCCTATCCCTCTCCCGCTCCCGCGGCTACCCCGCCCCGTCTCGCGTGAAGACGAGCACGTCCGCCCGCTCCCGGTTCTGCCGAACCGGCAACTGGTCGAGGTCCTCGACCGGAACGCCGGTCACGAGCAGGACCCGCGTCGCCGGCGCGCGTCGAGCGACGCGGGCGGGAATGCCCTGCCCGAAGTCGCTGTGGAACGCGCCGGTCACGTGCAGCACGAGCGCGCCGGGCCAGCGCGAGCGCGCGGCGACGATGGACTCCGCCATCGTCTCGTCCTTCACGCACTGCGCGTGGTAGTACCGGACCATCGCGGCGTCGGCGCCTGCCCCGGCGTGGCCGCCCATCGCCGCGAGGAAGCGTTCGAAGTACGCGTCGCGCGGGCAGGCGATCTCGCGGGCGATGAAGGCGGCGCGCTCCGCCGCGGGCAGGGTGCGCAGCGTGTCGAGTCCGCCGGCGGCGACCATCGCGGCGTAGCGGCGCGGCACGTTCGCCGCGACGACGGGCCACCCGCGCGCGCGGGCGAGCGCGACGAGCGGGCGGTAGTCCGTGGCGTAGTTCGGCCACGGCCGGGCCGCCGCCAGGAACCGCTCCTCGGTGATGCGGCCCGCGAGGTAGTCGTCGAGGACCGGCTGCACGTCGCGCTCGAACATCTCGAGCGAGAGGACCACCGTGTCGCGGCGCTCGGCGAGGGCGGCGAGGAGCGCGTGCTGCACCCGGTGTGTTCCGGCGTCATCGTGCAGCTCACCGAAGAAGACGACATCGGCGGCAGCGGCGCGGCCGGCGAGCGCCCGGAGGTCGAGCGGCCGGCCGGCCTCCGCGTCGACGACCCGGTGCGGCGCGAGCGCGGCGCCGGGGGCGGGCGGCGCGGGCGCCGACGGGCCGCCCGCGGCGCAGGCGGCCGCGGCGAGGAGCGCGAACGGGATCGGGGCACGGCGGTGTCGGTGGCGCATTGCGTTTCCGGGTCGGAAAGGTCGACGGGGCGCAAACGTCCCGCCGGCCGGCATCCTCGCTCGGGCCGGTCCGGCCGGCGGAAAGGTACGCAGCGCAGGCGGAGGACTTCAAGCGCCGACCCCGCGGGCGGCGACCGGCGCGGGCGGCGCGAAAGGCGCCGACGACGCGGGCAACGCGGGCAACTCGGGCAACTCGGGCAACTCGGGCAACTCGGGCAACGCGCGCAACGCGGGAAACTCGGGAAACGCCGGCGACGCGGCCGCGGCACGGCGTCGTCGGCGCACGCGTCCTGGCGCGCCGCACGCTCCTTGCCACGTACACCGTTGGGAGCGCTCCACGAACCCACACCGGAGGCGTGGCATGGAGAGGGACATCCTGCGCGGTGCGGGCGTCGAGCGCGTCGGCGAGCCGCTGGACCGTTGAAACGGAGGGACCGCGATGGAACGCGACTGCTACCCGGGCCAGGAGCTCGGCACGCTACGGCGTCGGACCCGCGAGCTGATCCTGGAGGAGCTGGGCCGGTTGGGCGAGGCGGCGTACGGAGATCCGTCGCTGACGGAGGCGGTGGACTTCGGGCTGGCCAAGGCCCGCGAGCTGGGCCGCGAGGCGGGCCTCGACGAGACCGCCATCGACGAGATCACGCAGGAGGAGGCGCGGCGCGTCATCGCCGACGCGCAGCACGGGCGCGGCCGGCGCTCCGGCAAGAAGTCGCGGCACACGACGCAGATCCTGCGGGAATCCGAGGGCCGGGGCGACATGCTGGGGCGGCCCGAGCCCGGGCCGGAGGACGAGAAGCGGGGGGAGGCGTGGCGGGGGCCGGCGTCCGGCCCCCGCCCGTGATCAGTCGCCCCACGCGGGCTCCGGCGCGAGGCCGGCCTCTTCCCGCTCGCGCAGGATCTCCCGCTCGCGCTCGCCGGAGACGAAGCGGCGCTTGACCCAGGCGCCAAAGTCGTCGAAGTACGTGTACGCGACCGGCACGACGACGAGCGTCAGCAGCGTCGAGGTGATCAGCCCGCCGATCACGGCGCGCGCCATCGGCGCGCGGAACCCGCCACCCTCGCCCATCGCCAGCGCGATCGGCAGCATGCCGAAGATCATCGCGAGCGTGGTCATGATGATCGGGCGGAGCCGCACGGCGCCCGCCTCGATCAGCGCGGTCCGGCGGTCTGTGCCCTGGATCCGACGCTGGTTCGCGTTGTCGACCAGCAGGATCGCGTTCTTCGTCACCAGCCCCATGAGCATGATGACGCCGATCATCGACATCATGTTCAGCGTGTCGTCGGTCACGAGCAGCGCGAGCAGCACGCCGACCAGCGAGAGCGGCAGCGAGAGCATGATCGCGAACGGCTGCGTGAACGACTCGAACTGGCTCGCCAGGATCAGGAAGATCAGGATCACCGCGAGCAGGATCGCCTCGAGAACGTAGCCGACGGTCTCGACGAGCTGCTCGGTCTCGCCGCCGAGACGGACCGAGTAGCCCGGCGGCAGGTCCATCTCCGCGACCCGCGTCTGGATCAGCCTGGACGCCTCGGAGATCGAGAGCTCCGGCGCGGTGTTCGCCGAGATCGTGGCCACGCGCTCGAGGTCCTGCCGATCGATCTGCGCGGGCGCGAAGCCCTCCTCGATGCGCGCGACCTGGCCGAGCGGCACCATCACCGCCTCGCCGTTCGACCCGCGCGCCGAGGTCGCGACGGGGAGCATCGCGAGGTCATGGACCGAGACGCGCTGCGACGGGTCGACCTGCACCACCACATCGCGCTCCTCGCCCGTCGGGTCCTCCCACCGCGTGGCCGTCTCCCCGGCCAGGAACGGCCGGACCGTGGCCGCGATCTGGCCGATGTCCAGCCCGACCTCGTTCGCGAGGTCCCGGTTCACGTCGATGCGGAACTCCGGCCGCGCGTCGCCCATCGACGACTGCACGTCCACGACGCCCGGGATCGCCGCGACGACCTCGGCCACCTCCCCGGCGATGCGCTGGAGCTCGCGCACATCCGGCCCCCGCACCTCGACGGCGAGCGGCGCCTGCGCGCCGCCCATCCCGCCGGCGTCGAGAACCGCGATGTCGGCGCCGAACGTGTTCGACAGGAGCCGACGCGCCTCGACCATCAACTCGTCCTGCGAGAGCGTGCGCTCCGCCGGCGGCACGAGCTTCACGTAGATCTCGCCGGCCGTCACCGTCCCCGTCGCGCCGGCGCCGATCGTGGTGTACGTGTAGTCGATGCCCTCAAGCGCGCCGAGCCCCGCCAGGAGCTGCTCCGCCTTGGCGCGGGTGTACGCCAGGCTCGAGCCCTCGGGCGTCTCGAACGTGACCGTGAACTCCGAGTTGTCCGAATCCGGCATGAAGCCGCCGCCGATCTGCGGGAAGAGCATGAACGCGCCGACGAACGACGCGGCGGCCAGCCCCAGCGTCGTCTTGCGGTGCGAGAGCGCCCAGCGGATCACGCCGCGGTACTTCCCGGCCTGCGCATCGAACCAGCGGTTGAACCGGCCGATCGTCCGGGTCACGAGGTTGCCGCCCGTGCCGTGGTGCGGGTCAACGCCCCACCACGCCGACAGCATCGGCGTCAGCGTGAACGAGACGAACAGCGAGACGAGCACCGCCCACGCGACGGTCAGCCCGAACTGGTAGAAGAAGCGGCCGACGATCCCGCCCATGAACGCGACCGGCACGAACACGGCGACGATCGAGAGCGTCGTCGCCAGCACCGCGAGCACGATCTCGCGCGTGCCGCGACCCGCCGCCGTGAAGTGGTCCTCGCCCATCTCGCGGTGGCGCACGATGTTCTCGATCACCACGATCGCGTCGTCGATCAGAATGCCGATCGAGAGCGAGAGCGCCATCAGCGTCAGGTTGTTCAGCGTGAAGCCGAGCCCGTCCAGCAGGATGAACGCGCTGATGACCGAGACCGGCAGCGCGAGCGACGTGATCGCCGTCGCCTTCCAGTCGTTCAGGAACAGCATCACGACGACGATCGTCAGGATCGCGCCGAGCATCAGCTCGTGGATCACGCTCTCGACCGACTGGCGGATCGAGACGGAGTTGTCGCGCACGACCTGGATGTCGATGTCGGACGGGAGCGTCTCGCGCAGCTCGTCGACCGCCTCCATGACCTCGTCGGCCACCTCGACCGTGTTCGAGCCGGCGACCTTCAGCAGGTCGATGGCGACGGCGCGCTCGCCGTTCACGAGCGCGAGTGAGCGCTCGTCCTCGCTCCCCTCCTCGACCCGGGCCACATCGCGCAGCCGGATCGGCTCGCCGTCGCGGTTCGCGACGATGATGTCGCCGAACTGACGCGCGTCCGTGATGCGGCCGGTCACGCGGACCAGCCGCTCCGTGCTGCCGCGCTCGAGCCGGCCGGCCGGCGCCTCCAGGTTCTGCGCGCGCAGCGCCATCATGACCTCCGGCACGGACACGCCGACCGCGCGCAGCCGGTCCGGCTGGAGGTAGACGCGGACCTCCTTCTCGACGCCGCCCGCCAGCCGCACCTCGCCGACGCCGGCGATCGACTCGAGCCGGCGCCGGATCGTCTCGTCCGCCAGCGTCGTCAGCTCGACCAGCGACCGGTCGTCCGACGAAAGCGCCAGCGACAGGATCGGCATCGCGGCCGGATCGAACTTCTGCACGACCGGCGCCTCGATGTCCTCCGGCAGCTCGCGCCGGATCGACTCCAGCTTCGCCCGGACGTCCTGCGCCGCGACATCCACGTCACGATCGAGGTCGAACTCGATCATGACGAGCGAGACGCCCTCGAGCGACGTCGACGTGATGCGGTCCACGCCCTCGATCGGGTTGAACGCCTCCTCCATCCGCCGCGAGACCTCGCGCTCGATCGTCTCCGGGCTCGCGCCCGGGTAGACCGTCTGCACGGTCACGAACGGGATGTCGACCTCCGGGAACTCGTCGATCGGCAGACGCCGATAGGCGAAGAGCCCCAGCACCACCAGCCCGAGCATCACCATCGTGGTGAAGACCGGGCGTCGGATCGCGAGGCCGCTCAGGCCTCCTCCGCTCGCTGCCATCTCAGCCCTCCTCCGGCGTCGCGGCCTTCCGCGCCGTCGCATCCGCCGCACCGCTCACCCGGACCGGCGTGCCCGGCTCGAGCTCGGCCGCCGGCGCGGCCACCACCTGCTCACCCTCGTTCACGCCCGACAGGATCGAGACGACGCCCGCCAGAACGTCGCGAATCCCCGTCTCGACCGCGCGGCGCACGATGCGGCCGTTCTCGACGACCAGCACGTACGCCCCGGAACCGCCGTCGCGGACCGCGACCTCCGGGACGACCAGCGCATCCTCGATGCGATCGCCCACGATCCGGCCCGTCGCGAACTGGCCGGCCACCACCTTGCCGCCCGGGTTCGGAAGCTGCACGTACACGCCGACCTGACGCGTCTGCAGGTCCGCCACCGGCTCGATCCGGTCGACCGTGCCGCGCAGCTCACGCCCCGGCTCCGCGTCGAGCGTGAAGACGACGGGCATCCCCGGCCGGATCCGGCCCGCCGCCTCGATCGGGATCTGCCCGGCGAGCTCGAGCCGCTGCGTGTTCACGACCGTGAACAGCTCGTGCCCCGAGTTGACCGCCTCGCCACCCGCGACGTGCCGCTCGCTGACCACGCCATCGATCGGCGCGACGATCGTCGTGCGCACCGCCTGCTCCGCCGCCGCCGCGGCCTGAGCGCGCGCCGCTTCGTACGCCGCGCGCGCGCTGCTGTAGTCCAGGTCCGACATCGCGCCGGCCTCGTGCAGCACCCGCGCCGACTCGAGGCGCTGCTCCGCCAGCGCCAGGTTCGCCTTCGCGGCCGCCGCCTGCGTGCGGATGCCATCCGCATCGATCGTCGCCAACACCTGCCCCTTGCGCACCGGCGTGCCGCGGTCGACGCGCACGTCCGACACCGTCCCCGACACCTGCGCCTTCACGGGCACGGCGCGGTACGGCATCAACGAGCCCGTCAGCACGACGCCGGCGGCGAGGTCCGTGCGCGTCGCGACGGCCACGTCGCTCGCGCCCAGCTCCACCACGACGGCCTGCTCCGGCGCGGCCTCGGCCGCGTTGCCACTCTCCCCGCCGCACGCGGCCACGGAAAGCAGCAGCGCGGCCACGATGGTCGAACCGGCGGCACCCTTCGCTACGATGTATCGCATTGTCGCAGATCCTCTGGTCTCGATTGTCAGAATCGACTAGTTGCCGCCCTGCGGTGCGGCGTCCGCCGGCACCCGGTCACCCGCGATCGCCCGGCTCCCGCCCAGCGCGCGGATCAGCGCGGCATCCGCGATGTGGTAATCCGTAAGCGCCTGCGCCAGGTTGGTCCGCGCCTGGAGCAGCGCGAGCCGGGCCTCGGACACCTCCAGCTGCGTCGCGAGGCCTCGCTCGTAGCGCAGCTCCGTGAGCTGGTAGACCCGATCCGCCTGGTCCACCGTCCGGCGCCGCGCCGCAATGTCGGCGCGCGCGCGCTCCCGCTCCCGCCGCGCCTGCTCGTACTGCAGCTCGACCGATTCCTTCAGCTGCTGCAGCTGGAGACGCGCGTCCTCCAGCGCCGCCTCCGCGACATCCACGTCCGCCGACCGCTTGAACCCATCGAAGATCGGCACCTGCACGGTGACGCCGGCGTTCCAGTCCGTCCGGGCGTCCGCCGAGAAGTCGAAGACCTCCGTCGGGTAGAGCTGCCGGCCGTACGTCATGTGCAGCGAGACCGTGGGCAGGAACGAACGCTTCGCGATCTTCACCTGCTGCTGCCGGATCGCGACCTGCCGCTCCGCCGCCTCGATCGCCGCCCGCTGCCGCAGCGCCTCGCGCTCCGCCGCGCCCGGCGCCGACAGCAGCTCTCCCTCCGGCGCTTCCAGCGACGTCGTCAGCTCGACCGGCTGGTCGAGCGGTACGTTCAGCAGCCGCTTCAGCTCGAACAGCGCCAGGTCCGCCGAATTCCGCGCCTGCACGAGCTGCGGCCTCAGGTTCTCCGCCGAGACCTCCGCCCGCATCACGTCCAGATCCGACGCCTGACCCGCCCGCTCGCGCAGCCGCTCCTGCTCCAGGAACGCCTCCGCCTGGTCCAGCGCCGCCTGCGCGATCTCCTCCATCTCCCGCGCCAGAAGCGCACGGTAGTACGCCGTCCGCACCTGCTGCTCGATCTCCGCCACCTCCTCGACCACGCCCAAACGCGCCGCGGCCTCGAAGTCCTCCGCGATGTCCAGCGCCGCGCCCACGCGACCCCCCGAGTACAGGAGCTGCGTCCCCGTGATCGATGCGACGTACGCGTTCTCCCGGCCGAACGGAAGATCCCCGAACAGCGCGCCCAGCCCCGCCAGACCCGCCGTCGGCGCATGGTCCTCCAGGTACCGGACCCGCTCCTCGAGCGGCGCCGTCGGATCCGGATCGAACCGCAGCGAATCCGGGAGCTCCACCGAGCCGCCCGACTCGAACGGCGACTCGAACGTCCGCGTGTACGACAGATTCCCCGTGATCTGCGGCAGCGCCGCCGAACGCGCGGACCTCACCTGCGCCTCCGCCCGCTCCACCTGCGATCGCGCCAGCCGCACCTCCTGGCTCTCCGCGATCGCCCGCGCTACCGCCGCTTCCAGGCTGAGCTCGAGCACCTCACCCGGCGCCGGCGCCTCCTCTACCGGCGACTGCGCCCACGCCGTTCCCGCGCTCCCGACTCCGAGCGCCACGGCCACCACCACGACGAATTTCGAACTCATCTCTATCGATCCATTCCCTTCGTTCGTGATCATCCCCTCGCGCCACCCTCACCCGAATCCGCCTCCGGCGACCCGCCAGCCCCGGCCTCGCCCCGCGCCCGATACTCCCGCCACCGCTCCACACGCGTCTCGAACTCCTCCAGCATGAACGCATGGAACCGCTGCCACTCCGCCAGACGACGACGCCCCACCTCCGCATCCGGCGCAAGCATCTCACACCCCGCCGCAAGTACGTCGTGCATCCGCTGCATCCGCTGGCGCGCCCTGCCGTAGATCCGCTCCCACGGCTCCTCGCCGATCCGGTAGTAATCCCGCCGGTCGCCCGGCGAGCTCACCCGCTCCACCAACCCGCACTGCTCTAACCACCGCGCGTTGATGCTCACCGACGCCTT
This sequence comes from Longimicrobiales bacterium, assembly GCA_036381255.1. GTDB lineage: Bacteria > Gemmatimonadota > Gemmatimonadetes > Longimicrobiales > RSA9 > CALBZE01. The sequence goes on from DASVDG010000042.1 coordinate 9,403, forward strand.
GCTGACCTGAAGCGCCTCCGCCAGCCGGTCGAGGCACTTCGGCTCCTCCTGGAGCAGCAGAAAACCGAGCATCCGGGCGCCGATCCGTGGAATCCCCTGCTCCTCGGCCACGATCCCCAGCCGCTCGATGAACTCCCGTGCTCCCTGATCCATGTCCCCCTCGTCCTGCGATCGAAACGTACAACTTCGTTTCGTACGTTCAAATCAACGTAAATGATCCCGATCGGATCTGTAAAGAGGCGGCGCACGGTCGAGCGCGCGGCACGCGGTGGATACGGGTCGACCAGAGTCCCTGGAACGCGTGAGGGACGGGGTTTCGGACAGGTGGCGCGGCGGCAGGGCCGTGGGCGCGGTGCACCTCCGGCGCGCCCGTCCGGCGCGGCGGACCGCGTCACGCCCGATTCGGTGCACGGCATGTCATCGCCGTGCGCCCGGCGTCGCTGCGGCGATGCGTGGAGAGCGAATCCTGCGATCGTGGTGTCAGGCCGCCCGGCGATCGGCCGCGGGTTGCAGGAGCGCGTCGGCGCGTCCGATGTCGTGGAGGTCGGAGCGGAGCTTGAGGAGGGCGAGGTCCTTGGCCTTGGCCTCGATCATGGCGTCGCAGGGGAGGTCGCGGATCTCGTGCATCAGGTCGGCGAAGGTCCACGGGTCGACGAAGTCGGCGTGCTGGCGGAGGAGCGGCGGTTCGACGCGGAGCGCCTTCCCGCGCTTGACCTGGCGGCCGTCGAGGCGGGGAGAGGAGAAGTGGAGCTTGGGCACGGTGTGTTTCGGCCAGGTGGCGAGGGCGGCGCGGACGGCGGCGCGGACGGTCATGCCGCCGGTGTTGAGGCGGTGGTGCTGGTGGTCGAAGACGACGGGCGAGCCGGTGCGTTCGTGGATCCAGAGGCAGTCGCGGATCGTGAAGGAGGTCTCGTCGTTCTCGACGACGAGGCGGCGGCGCGCGGGTTCGGAGAGGCGTTCGAAGCTGGAGACGAAGCGGTCGAGCGCGGCGCGGCGGTCGCCGTAGACGCCGCCGACGTGGAGCACGACGACGGCATCGGGCCCCTGCTCCATGGCGTCGAGGAGCCGGGCCTGGACGTCGAGGTCGCGGCGAGCCTTGGCGGCGATCTCCTTATCCTCGGCGTTGAGCACGACGTACTGGGAGGGGTGGAGCGAGAGCCGGATGTCGAGCCGGTTCGCGTAGCGGCCGATGCGGCCGAGCTCGACGGCGTGCTCCTCGATCTGCCGGTGGAACCGCGGCAGGTCGGGGTGGGTCGCGTAGGGGACGAAGTCGGACGAGATGCGGTACATGCGGATCCCGACGTCGTCGAGGTAGTCGAGGATGCGGTGGAGCGCATCGATCGAGACGGCGACGCTGGGGTTCGATGGCCAGCGGCGGGTGTCGTGGCTGGGCAGCCCTTCGCGGCCGAGCACCTTGACTGCGAAGCCGAGCCGGCGCTCGACGGGACCGGCGGCTTGCGTCATCCGCGTCCTCCAGGGTGGTCCCCCACGAGGCGCGGAGCGCAGGTCCCGTTCCGCGGGGGCGGGGGCCGCGGGCGCGTCTTTCGCGCGCCCCGTCGGCCCTGCCGGCCGTGTCGGCCTCGGTCGGTCCGGGCGTCGCCCCTACGCGCCGTCGCCCGCGCGGCCCGGCACCCGCGCGAACGCGCGCACCGGGAACGAGCCGAGGCCGCGCACCTTGACCGGCACGGCGAAGAAGCGGAACCCGCGGTCGGGCAGGCGCTCGAGCCCACGGAGGTGCTCGACGATCGGGACCCCGGCGCCGAGCAGCGTCGTGTGCACGGGGCGGGTGCCGTCGCGGGTGTCGTCGATGTTGAGCGAGTCGATGCCGACCAGCGCGGCGCCGCGGTCGCGGAGCCAGGCGGCGGCCGCGGCGGTCAGGTAGGGGTGCCCCTCGAAGTAGCGGTCGGTGCGCCAGTGCGCGTCCCAGCCGGTGTGGACGAGCACGGCGCGGCCCTTCACGTCCAGCGACTCGAACGCGTCGCGGTCGATCGCGCGGCCCGCGCGGGCGGTGGCGCGGACCACGACCGCGTCCAGGTCGGCGACGGCGTCGAGCGGCAGCCCGGCGACGTCCGCGCCGTCCGGGAAGCGGTGGAACGGCGCGTCGATGTACGTCCCCGTGTTCGCGATCATGTCGATCCGGCCGATGTGGAACTCGGTGCCCTCGGCGTAATGGTCGCGGGACGCCTCGCGGGTCAGGAAGTCGCAGATGAGCGGGGCGGGCAGCCCCCGGTACGTGACCATCCCGTCCTCGACGACGTGGCTCACGTCGATGAGCCGGGCGGCCGGGTCGTGTGGTGTCATCGTTCCCTTCGTCGGGTGGGTGCGGCGCCGGCGCGCCGCTCGCGGCCGCCGGCTCCGGTGCGCGCGCGGCCGTCGCCTCAGCCCGTGGCCGCCTCGCGCCCCTCGAAGCGCCGCGGCCGCCAGTCCCGGAGGCGCACCGCGTCCTCCCGCACCCCGTCTCCTGCGCCGGCCGGCGCCGCGCCGCCGTCGAGCCGGTGCGCCAGCAGCCGCAGCCCGACGGCGACGACGAAGATCGTGCCGCCCTCGTGCGCGACCACGCCGACCGGGAGCGGCACCCAGCCGAACAGCGACAGCGTGCCGACGCCCGCGATCACGCCGAGCGCGAACGCGAGGTTGAAGCGGATGGTCCGCGCGGCGCGGCGCGCCAGCGCGATCGCGCCCGCGATGCGCATCAGGTCGTTCCGCATGAGCACGACGTCCGCGCTCTCCAGCGAGACGTCCGAGCCGGAGCCCATGGCGATCCCGAGGTCCGCGGCGACGAGCGCCGGGCCGTCGTTCACGCCGTCGCCGACCATGGCGACCCGGCCCCCGCGGCGCAAGTCCGCGATCGCCCCGAGCTTGTCCTCCGGCAGCAGCTCCGCGCGCACCTCGTCGATCCCGACCTCCCGCGCGATGTGCCGCGCAACCGGCTCCCGGTCCCCGGTCAGCATCACGAGCCGCAGCCCCCGCGACCGCAGCGCCGCCAGCGCCGCCCGCGCCTCCGGACGCGGCGTGTCCGCCACACCCAGCACCGCCACCACCCGCGCCCCGCGCCCCAGCAGCACGGGCGTCACGCCCCGCTCCTCCAGCGCCGCGAGGCGACGCTCGACCTCGGGCGCGACGACCGCGCCCCGACTCTCCGCCATCCGCCGCGTTCCGGCCCACACCGCCTCACCGCCCAGCTCGCCGCGGATCCCCCGCCCCCGCTCCGCCTGCACCCCCGTCACCTCGGGCACCGGGCCGGTCCACGCCCCCGCGATCGCCCGCGCGATCGGATGCTCGCCGTGACGCTCCAACCCCGCGGCCAGCGCCCGCGCCTCCGCCTCGCTCCCCTCCACCACCGACACCTCGACCAGCTCCATCCGCCCCCGCGTCAGCGTGCCGGTCTTGTCGAACGCGACGACATCCACCTTCGCCAGCTCCTCCAGCGCCGCGCCGCTCTTGAACAGCGCGCCCGACCGCGCACCCGCCGCCATCGCCGACAGCACCGCCGCCGGCGTGCTGATCACCACCGCGCACGGCGACGCCACGACCAGGAACGTCATCGCCCGGTACCACGACGCACCCGCGTCCAGACCGACCAGCGAGTGGAACACCGCGAACAGCACCGGCACCGACAGCAACACCGCGACCGTGTACGGACCCTCCAGCCGCTCCGCGAACTGCTCCGTCGGGCTCTTCTCCGCCTGCGCCCGCTCGACCAGGCGCACCAGCTTCGCCAGCGCACTCTCGCTCGCCGGCTGTTCCACCCGCGCCACCACCACGCCCTCGCCGTTCAGCGTCCCGCTGTACAGCATCGCGCCCGGCTCCTTCTCCACCGGGACCGACTCCCCCGTCAGCTCGCTCTCGTCCACGCTCGTCCACCCCTCCACCAGCGTGGCGTCCGCCGGGATCCGCTCGCCCGGCCGCACCCGGATCCGCATCCCCGGCGCCAGCGCCTCCAGCTCCACCCAGCGCTCCGTCCCGTCCGCTTCGACCACCGTCGCACCCGCCGGGCTGAGCGCCATCAACGCCTGGATCGCGTCCTTCGTCCGCCCCATCGCCCAGTCCTGCAGCGTGTTCGACAGGCTGAACAGGAACAGCAGGATCGCGCCATCCCCCGCCTCTCCCACGCTCGCAGCGCCCAGCGCCGCCACCACCATCAGCAGGTCGACGTCCAGCTTCCGCTCCGACCACAGCTCCTCCACCGCCGACCGCGCCGCCGGCACGCCGCCCGCCAGGAACGCCACGGCGTAAAACGCCCACTCGGCGCCGATGCGCCCGCTCACCCGCGCGCCGTACGCCGCGACGACGCCCACCAGCGTCAGCGCCGTCAGCACGAAGCCCCGTCGCACAGGATCGTCCCGGACCGTCGCCGCTATCGTGCTCTTCGCGTTCAGCATGTATTCTCCGGATCGGAAGGCGGAAGCGATTCGCCATAACAATAATGACTATCAATAAGCCGAGCAAGGCGCGCGCCCCGGGAACGGCGGAAACGCGTGGCAGCTCGCGGATCGACGGTGCGGGTCGAATGGGACTGTTCGAGCGTTACCGAGCAGCGCCGACCCGCTCGCCGGATCGGCGACAGGAGCGGTCCATGGCGGAAGAACGGGTTCGGGCGGTGACGGTCGAAGTCGCGCCCGGCCTCGAGGTGACGGTGTACGAGCGGGCGGACGCGGATGCGGTGATCGAGGCGGCGATCGAGGATCCGGCGGTGGATCCGTACGCGGCGATCCTGTGGCCGACGGCGGTCGCGGTTGCGCGTGAGCTGGCGTCGCGCGTGGGGCCGGGGGACCGGGTGCTGGAGCTGGGGGCGGGGACGGGGCTCTGCGCGTTGACGGCGGCGCGCCTGGGTGCGACGGCGACGGCGCTGGACCACGATGCGGCGGCGCTCGAGCGGATCGCGGCGGCCGCGGCGGCGCAGGGGGTGCGGGTGGAGACGCTCCGGTTCGATCTCGGTTCGGCGGCGTCGCTCCCGGCGGCGGACGTGGTGGTGGCGGCGGACGTGCTGTACGAGGTCGAGCTGGCCCGGCAGGCGGCGCGGCGGGTGGCGGAGGCGGTGGCGGGGGGCGCGCGCGTGTTGGTGGGCGATCCGGGGCGGGTCGGGCGCCCGGAGTTCGTCCGGGCGCTCGCGCGCCGTGGGCTCGACGTCGCGTTCCGGAACGCGGCGGTCCGGCCGCCGGGGGAGCGGCTCGCGTCGACGGTGGGCGTGGCGTGGGTGCCGTGACCGACGATGCCTACCCCTCCCGCACCCGGGTCAACCCCTCCTGCGCCACCGAGGCGACGAGCGTGCCGTCGCGGGTGAAGAAGGTGCCGCGGGTGAAGCCGCGGGCGCCGCCGGCCGTCGGGCTGTCCATGCTGTAGAGCAGCCACTCGTCGACGCGGAACGGGCGGTGGAACCAGATCGAGTGGTCGAGCGACGCGACCTGGAGGTTCGGCATGCGGAACGAGAGGCCGTGGGGGAGCAGCGCGGTCCCGAGCAGGCCGTAATCCGAGGCGTAGGCCAGGACGGCCTGGTGCACGACGAGGTCGTCGGGCATCCGGCCGATGGCGCGGAGCCACACGTGGCGGACGGGTGGCCGCGGCTCCGGCTGGAACGGGTCTACGGCGTCGACGGGCCGGAAGTCGATCGGCCGGTCCTGCGTCAGCACGCCGCGCAGGTGCTCGGGGATCCGGTCGGCCATCTCGCGGATCAGGTCGAGCTCGGAGGCAAGGGACTCGGGCTCGGGCACGTTGGGCATCTCGACCTGGTGCGTGGGCCCCTCCTCCACGACCTGGAACGACGCCGACATGTTGAAGATCGCGCGGCCGTGCTGGATCGCGGTGACGCGCCGCGTCGTGAAGCTGCGGCCGTCCCGCAGTCGGTCGACGAAGTAGACGACGGGGATCTCCAGGTCGCCGGGGAGGATGAAGTAGCCGTGCAGCGAGTGGGCGTCGCGGTCCTGCTCGACGGTGCGCCGAGCCGCGATGAGCGACTGCGCGAGCACCTGCCCGCCGAAGATGCGGCCGGTGCCGATGTCCCGGTTCGCGCCGCGGTAGATGTTGAACTCGATCGGCTCCAGGTCGAGGAGCCGCAGCAGATTTTCTACGGAGTATGGCATCGCTTCCTCAACGGTGTCGTGGCGGACGCGAGCGCGGGCGCGGGGTCGTGGTGCGCCCGGTGCGTCCGTCCGGCGAAAGCTACACGGATCGGCCCGGTCCCGCACCGGGCGGCCGGGTCCGCCGTGGTGGCCGGTCGTTTGCCACGATTCGGAGGCGGGCCGGCGCCGACCGGGCCGTGCGCCGGCGCACCCGTGAACCGAGGAGGAGCGAAATGACCGGGAGAGCCGTGCGAGCCGTCGTCGTGATCGCGCTGACCCATCCGCTCGCGGCGTGCGCGGCCGCCGCGGCCGGCGCGGCGGGCGCCGCGACCGGCATCTACCTGACGTCCCGTGGCGCGAACGGCATCGTCGAGGGGACCGTGGCGGACGTGACGCGGCGGACCGAGCGCGTCTACGCCGACATGGACATCACGATCACGGAGCGGGAGTACCAGGAGACGGGCGAGGTCGAGATCAAGGGCGACCGCAACGGCACGCAGGTGAACACGGAGATCGAGTACGAGACGGCGACCACGACGGAGGTCAAGGTCGAGGCGCGCGAGAACGAGTTCCAGTGGGACCAGGACCTCGCGCGGGAAGTGGTCCAGCGGATCGTGCAGGCGCGGTAGCGGAACACTCGGACCCGCCGCCCGTGTAGGAGTCGGGCACGCCGAGCGCGTTGCGGCGGCGCCGCGGCCGGGCCGTTGCCGGACCGGCGCGCGGCCCGTACACTCCGTCGCAGCGTGCGGCGACCGTCGCGCACCCCAGACCCCGCCGGCCGAGCGTGCGCCGGGGCGGGCCACCCCGTGAGTCGGAGGAAGACCGATGAGACCGTTGTCCATGCTCCTTGCCGTCGCGTTCGCGCTCGGCGCCTGTGCGCCGACACGGGCCCCGTCCGAAGGGCCGGCGCCGTCGACGACGCAACCGGAGCGGCCTCGCGCGGAAGCGCGGCCCGCCCGCCCCGCGGACGAGCCGCTCGACGCCGCGCCCGAGAACTGGTGGCTCCTCGACGCGGCGACCGCCGGCGTGCGCGGGGCCGGCGTCGAGCGCGCGTACCGCGAGCTGCTCGACGGCAAGGAGCCCCGGCGCACCGTCGTCGTCGCCGTCATCGACGGCGGCGTCGACATCGAGCACGAGGACCTCGACGGCGTCCTCTGGGTCAACGACGACGAGACCCCGGGCAACGGCAAGGACGACGACGGCAACGGCTACGTCGACGACGTCCACGGCTGGAACTTCATCGGCGGGCCCGACGGGCGCCACGTGCACCAGGACACCTACGAGGTGACCCGGCTGTACGCCGCGTGCCAGGAGGGCGGCGCCGCCGCCGACGCCGCGCGCTGCGACGAGATCGAGAAGGCGTACCAGCAGGAGCGCGCCGAGGCCGAGCAGATGCTCGGCCAGGTCCGCCAGATCGACATGGCGCTCGACCAGTTCACCGCGCTGCTCCGCTCCCACCTCGGCGTCGACACGCTGTCCGTCGAGCAGGTCGAAGGCATCGCCTCCCCCCGCGCCGACGTGCAGCAGGCCCGGCAGGTCTTCCTCCAGCTCGCCGCGAACGGGATCACTCCCGACATCGTCGACGAGGAGCTCGAACGCCTCGAGAACCGCATCAAGTACGGCCTCGACCCGTCGTTCGACCCGCGCCCCATCGTCGGGGACGACTACGACGACGCCTCGCAGCGGCTCTACGGCAACGCCGACGTCGAAGGGCCCGAGGCCGGGCACGGCACGCACGTCGCCGGGATCATCGCCGCCGAGCGCGGCAACGGCCTCGGCATCGACGGCATCGCCTCCGGCGTCCGCATCATGGCGATCCGCGCCGTCCCCGACGGCGACGAACGCGACAAGGACGTCGCCAATGCGATCCGCTACGCCGTCGACAACGGCGCCCACATCATCAACATGAGCTTCGGCAAGGGCTACTCCCCCGGGAAGTCCGCCGTCGATGACGCCGTCCGCTACGCCGAGTCGAAGGGCGTGCTCCTCGTCCACGCCGCCGGCAACGATGGCGCGAACCTCGCCGCGGAGACCAACTTCCCCAACCGCTTCTTCGAGAACGGCGACACCGCCCGGCTCTGGATCGAGGTCGGCGCCTCCTCCTGGAAGGGCGCCGACCAGCTCGCCGCGCCGTTCAGCAACTACGGCAAGGCCCAGGTCCACGTCTTCGCACCCGGCGTCGACATCCGCTCGACCGTCCCCGACGACGCGTACCGCGCCAACTCCGGCACCAGCATGGCCGCGCCCGTCGTCTCCGGCCTCGCCGCGTTGATCATGGCCTACTACCCCGAGCTCGACGCCGCCGACGTCAAGCGGATCCTGCTCGATTCCGCCACGCCCTACGCCGGCCAGACCGTCGTCCGACCCGGCTCCCAGGACGAACGCGTCGACTTCGGCGAACTCTCCGCCACCGGCGGCATCGTCAACGCCTACGCCGCGCTGCGGATGGCCGAACGCGTCGCCGAGGGCAAGCGCTAGCACCCCCGGATCCGGGCGTGCGGCGGGGGCGCCGGTCGACCGATCGGCGCCCCCGCGCGCGTTGTGACGCGGGGGTGTCACGCACCGCGTGTTCGACGCCGGACGCCGCCCCGCGCGCGCTGTGACGCGTTCCCGCCCCGCGTCGTCAACCGATCATCGCCCCCCGAAACATCTGTGTACGTCGCGGGGCGAGGTGTTCGGTGTGATTCGTCGCGCGACTCGCCGCATCAGCCGATTCCAGACGACAGAACGAGACGGCCGGGCGACCGGCCGGCGACTGGTGCGCCGCCTTGCCCACCGGGGCGGCGAGCGCGGCGGTGGCGTGTGCGCGACGGCGACGGCAGCAACCCCGAGGAGCGGCCCGGGACGCGGGTCGGGAGGCGTACGTGTTCGGCATCATCCCCGTGAGCAGGCGTTTTACGAGTGCGGTCGGCGTGGACATGGGCACGGGGAACACCCGCGTGCACGTGCGAGGGCGAGGCATCGTGCTGAACGAGCCCTCGGTGGTCGCGGTGGGCACGACGGACCGGGTGGTGAAGGCGGTCGGGCTGGACGCGAAGCGGATGCTGGGTCGGACGCCGGGGACGCTGGCGGCGATCCGGCCGTTGCGGGACGGCGCGATCGCGGACGTGACGCTGGCGGAGGAGATGCTGCGGCGGTTCCTTCGGCGGGCGATCCGGCGGTGGCATCGGGCGGCGTGGGTGCAGGTGGTGGTGGCGGTGCCGACGGGGCTGACGGCGCTGGAGCGGCGGGCGATCGAATCGAGCGCGGCGGCGGCGGGTGCGCGGGAGGTGCGCACGGTGCCGGAGCCGGTCGCCGCGGCGATCGGGATGGGGTTGTCGGTGGAGACGGCGGAGGGTCACGTGGTGGTGGACGTGGGGGGCGGCACGACGCAGATCGCGGTGATCGCGCTGGGCTCGATCCTGAGCGGCGCGTCGATCCGGGTGGGCGGCGGCCGTCTGGACCAGGCGATCGCGGCGCACATCCGACGGCACTACGGGCTGGTGATCGGCGAGCAGACGGCGGAGCAGGTGAAGATCCGTCTCGGCGCGGCGGGCGATGGCGAAGAGGCGCGCACGATGACGGTGAGCGGGCGCGACCTGGTGAGCGGACTGCCGAAGAGCATCGAGGTGGACAGCGGGGACGTGCGCGAGGCGATCCGGGAGCCGGTCCAGCAGATCGTGGACGCGGTGATCCGGGCGCTCGAGAAGTCGCCGCCGGAGCTGGCGGCGGACATCGTGGACCGGGGGATCGTGCTGGCCGGCGGCAGTGCGATGCTCGGCGGGCTGGACCGCCTGATCGCGCGGGCGGCCGGCGTCCCGGTCCGGGTGGCGGAGGATCCGATGACGTGCGTCGTGCGGGGGGCGGCGCGCATCGTCGAGGACTTCGAGCGGTATCGGAGGCTGGGGGATTAGGGGGCCGCACAGTCGGGCGCCGCGCTCCGCGCAGGTCGAGCGGATCGGGCCCGGCGGGCGCGAGGTGAGGCGTGCCCGCCGGCCACGCGGTGTGCCCGCATCCTACCTGGAGTTGCCCCCGCGCCCGCGCCGCCGTCGCCGCCGGCGCGACCGGCCGGCTCCCGCGCCTGCGCCGTCGGGTCGGGCGCCGGCGTGCGGCGGCTGGCCTGGGCGTCCGCCCGCGTGCGTTCCGCCGGCCGCCTGCGCGCCCGGCCCCGCGCGTTCGCGGGAGGGTGCGCCGCCCGCCGCCGGTTCCTTCCCCGCCTGCGCCTTCTGCGCCTTCCCCGCCCGTCCGTTCGCCGCGTTCGCCTTCTCCGCCTCGGCGCGGGCGCGCCGTTCGGCCTTCGCCTTCGCGCGCTCGCGCTCGACGGCGCGCTGCGCGCGGATCGCCGCGATGCGTTCGGCGAGCGGGATCTCGAGCGGCTCGCTCTCGCGGGCGTGGTAGTCGAAGTCCGGGAGCGTGCGTCGCTCGATGCGGCGGCCGAGCGCGCGCTCGATCGCGCGGACCTGGTCCTCCTCGTCGGGCGCGACGAAGCTGATCGCGTCGCCCGTCGCCTCGGCGCGGCCGGTGCGGCCGACGCGGTGGATGTAGTCCTCCGTCGCCGCGGGGAGGTCGAAGTTGACCACGTGGTCGAGCGCCTCGACGTCGATGCCGCGGGCGACGATGTCGGTCGCGACGAGGACGCGGTAGCGCCCTTCCTTGAACCCGGCCAGCGCCTCGGTCCGCTGCTTCTGGCTGCGGTTGCCGTGGATCCGCGCCGCGGCGATCCCCTGCTTCTCGAGCTTCTGGGCGACGCGGTTCGCGCGGTGCTTCGTGCGGCAGAAGACGATCGCGTTGCCGACGTCGCCGCGGCGCAGCAGCTCGACGAGGAGCGCGACCTTCGCGGTCTGCGGCACCGGGTAGAGCGCCTGCGTGATGGTCGCTGCCGGCGCCTGCCTGCGCTCGACGTCGATCCGTGCCGGGTCGCGGAGCAGGTCGCGCGACAGCTTGACGATCGGCTCGGGCATCGTCGCCGAGAAGAGCATCGTCTGCCGCGGGCCCGCCGGCAGGTGCCGCAGCACGCGCCTGATGGCCGGCAGGAAACCCATGTCGAGCATGCGGTCGGCCTCGTCCAGCACCAGCACCTCGACGCCGTCGAGGCGCGCGTAGTCGTGCTGGAAATGGTCGAGCAGTCGTCCCGGCGTGGCGACGAGGATGTCGACGCCGCGGCGGAACGCCGCCTCCTGCGGGCCCATGCCGACGCCGCCGAAGACCGCCGCGCCGGTGAGCCGGGTGTGACGCGCCAGCTCGGCGCGGTTCTCGTCGACCTGCGCCGCGAGCTCGCGCGTCGGCGTCAGGATCAGCGCGCGCGTCACGCCGCGCGGCTTGCCGTGCAGCCGCTGGAGGATCGGCAGCAGGAACGCAGCGGTCTTCCCGCTCCCCGTCGCCGCGCAGGCCAGCACGTCGCGGCCGTCCAGCGCCGCGGGGATCGCGGCCGCCTGCACCGGCGTCGGCCGGGTGAAGCCCAGCTCCGTGATGGCCCGGAGCAGTTCCGGGCGAAGATTCAGCGACGCGAAATCCGTGGCCCCGCGTCCGGGCGGTGCGGGCGCCTTCGCCCGACGATCGTTCGACATTGCGACTCCTCGACCGGCCGCCGCGGGCGCGGGTCCGCCCCGCCCACGGCGGCTGAATCCACGAAAAAAGGACCCCGGCGACGGCCGAGGCCCTCTCGTTCGCGCGGGACCGTCCGGCGGCCATCGCCGCCGCGTGCGGTCCCGCGATCCGTACGAAACCTAGCGGAAACGCCACGGCGGCGCAATCGCCGGCGGGGACTTCGCCCGCGCCCCTACAACTTGCGGCCCACCGCGGCCCGGCCGTAGCTTGGACGCCTCAATCCCACAATCGGCGACGCCTTGCATCGCCTGAGTCCTCGCAATCGTTCACGCCCCACCCTTCCGAAGGAGGGACTCGTCATGTCGTGGTCATGGAAGGATCCGCGGCCCGGCCGCGGGCGGCGTGGCCGGAGCGTTCCGGCCGCGCTGATCGCCGCGTTCGGCGCGGCGCTGGCGCTCGCCGCGCCCGCCACGGCGCAGGAGCAGCCGACGCACCCCACGCTGCCGCCGGACTTCGCGATCACCGGCGCGCGCATCGTGCCCGTGTCCGGCGACGTGATCGAACGCGGGACCGTCGTCGTACGGGACGGCGTCATCGCCGCGGTCGGCGACGACGTCGACGTCCCGAGCGACGCGTGGGTCATCGACGGCGCCGGGCTCACCGTCTACCCGGGTCTGATCGACGCCTTCACCACGCTCGGCCACCCGGAGCGGCGGGGCGACGGCGCGGGCGACGAGGAGCAGCCGCACTCGTGGGGCCCGGAGGACCGGCCCGGCACGTTCACGTGGCGCAGCGCCGCCCACGGGCTGGACGCCGACGATGAGCGCCTCGAGCAGTGGCGCGAGGCCGGGTTCACGACCGCGCTGACCACGCATGCCGATGGGCTGTTCCCCGGGCAGGCCGCGCTGATCGACCTGGCCGGCAACCGCGCCCGCGACATGGTCGTCGAGCCGGCCGTCGCCCAGCGGATCAACCTGCGCGACCGGAGCTACAGCGGGTACCCCCGCGCGCTCCTCGGCACGTTCGCCTACATCAAGCAGCTCTACCTCGACGCGCGGCACTACGACCGTGTCTGGGCCGCCTACGAGCGCGACCCCCGCGGCAAGACGCGCCCCGAGTACGACCGCACGCTCGAGCCGCTGCGCTCGCCGCAGCCGGTGCTCTTCCCGGGGCAGGACCGCAAGGAGATCCTCCGCGCCGTGCGCACGGCCGACGAGATCGGCGCGCCGGTCATCGTCTACGGCGCGCAGCGGGCCTACCAGGCCGTCGACGTGCTCGCCGGGAGCGGCACGCCGGCGCTGATCGACCTGGACTGGCCGGAACCCGCGCGCAACGGCGACCCCGAAGCCGAGCCCGACCTGGCCACGCTCCGCGCCTGGGAGCACGCGCCCTCCACGCCTGCCAAGCTGCACGCGGCCGGCGTGCGCTTCGCCTTCTACACCGGCGGCCTCGACGACCCCGACGACGCGCGGGAGAGCGTGCGCAAGGCGATCGACGCCGGGCTCCCCGCCGACGCCGCGCTCCGCGCACTCACGCTCGCGCCCGCCGAGATCCTCGGCGTCGCCGACCGCATGGGGAGCATCGAGGCCGGCAAGATCGCGAACCTCGTCCTCGCCGACGGCGACCTGTTCGCACCGGACACGAAGATCCGCACGGTCATCGTCGACGGCCGGCCGTTCGACATCTTCCAGCCCGCGGAGCGGACCGCCGACCGCGAGGACGACGACGAGACCGCCGGGAAGGCCGCGCCCGTGCCGATGGCCGACGACCGCGGCCCGTACCGCGACGACCCGGTCACGCTCATCCGCAACGCCACGATCCTCACGGTCGCGAACGGCACCATCGAGGGCGGCGACATCCTGATCCGCAACGGCAAGATCGCCGAGGTCGGCCAGGACATCGACGCGCCGCGCAACGCCACGGTCGTGGACGCGACCGGGATGTACGTCACGCCCGGGATCATCGACGCCCACTCGCACCTCGCCGCCGACGCGATCAACGAGGGGAGCGTCGCCGTCAGCGCGATGGTCCGGATGAAGGACGTGATCAACCCCGACGACATCGGCATCTACCGCTCGCTCGCCGGCGGCGTCACCACGATCAACCTGCTGCACGGCAGCGCGAACCCGATCGGCGGGCGCAACGCCGTGCTCAAGCTGCGCTGGGGCGCCGACGCCCACGAGATGATCTTCGAGGGCGCGCCGAAGGGGATCAAGTTCGCGCTCGGCGAGAACACGAAGCGCGACCGCAACCCGGACCGCTACCCGAGCTCGCGCATGGGCGTGCAGGACGTGATCCGCCAGGCGTTCATCGACGCGCGCGAGTACATGGCCGCCTGGGAGGCGTACGAGGAGGACGGCGACGGCGTCCCGCCGCGCCGCGACCTGAAGCTCGAGACGCTGGCCGAGATCCTCCGCGGCGAGCGGCTCGTGCACGCGCACTCGTACCGCGCCGACGAGATCCTCCAGCTCCTCCGCCTCGCCGAGGAGTTCGGCTTCCGCATCGCCACGTTCCAGCACGTGCTGGAAGGGTACAAGATCGCCGACGAGATCGCCGCGCACGGCGCCGGCGCCTCGACGTTCTCCGACTGGTGGGCGTACAAGGTCGAGGCCTACGACGCGATCCCCTACAACGCCGCGCTCATGACGGAGCGGGGCGTGGTCGTCTCGATCAACTCGGACTCCGACGAGGAGATCCGCCACCTGAACCAGGAGGCGGCGAAGTCGATGAAGTGGGGCGGCCTCTCGGAGACCGAGGCGCTCCGGCTGGTCACGCTGAACCCCGCGATCCAGCTCCGCATCGACGACCGCGTCGGCTCGATCGAGGTCGGCAAGGACGCGGACCTGGTCGTCTGGAAGGGACACCCGCTGAGCATGGACGGCGTGCCCCAGAAGACCTACGTGGATGGCAAGCTGTACTTCGACATCGAGCTCGATCGGCAGCGGTGGGCCGCGATCCGCGCCGAGAAGGAGGCGCTCATGGACAAGCACCTCCCCGACCGGCGCCGCGAAACGCCCGTCGTGACCGAGGCCGCCGCCGCCAACCCGGACCAGGAGGTAGAGCGATGAGAACGCTGCGCAACACGCTCATCGGCGCCGCGGCGCTGTTCCTGACCGCTGCGGGCGCCGCCGCGCAGGAACCGCTGGCGATCCGCGGCGGGACCGTGCACCCCGTGTCGGGCCCCGCGTACACCGGGACCGTCGTCGTGCAGGACGGCCGCATCGTCGCCGCCGGGCCGGATGCGACGGCGCCCGCCGGCGCCCGCGTCATCGACGCCGCCGGGCTGCACGTCTACCCCGGCCTCTTCGACGCCGGCACGCGGCTCGGCCTTACCGAGATCGACGCCGTCGACGTGACGAACGACTACAGCGAGCTCGGCGACTTCACGCCGCACCTCCTGACGCGCACGGCCGTGCACCCGGCCAGCGAGCACATCCCCGTCGCCCGCGCGAACGGCATCACCCACACCGTCGCGCTCCCCGGCGGCGGCGGCCGGGCCGGCGGCTTCGCCGGCCAGGGCTCCGCCTTCCACCTCGCCGGCTGGACCATCGAGGAGATGGAGATCGACGGCTCGGTCGTCATGGTCATGAACTGGCCGTCGCTCCAGACCCGCGAATTCGACCGCCGCACCTTCTCGGTCCGCGAGCGCCCGTTCCGCGAGGCGAAGGAAGAATACGACCGCGCCGTCCACCGCCTCGCCTCCTGGCTCGACGCGGCACGCGACTACGACCGCGCCGTCCGCGGCGGCGCCTCGCTCGACCGCGACCTCCGGCTCGAGGCGCTCGCCCGCGTCACCCGCGGCGAGCTCCCCGTCCTCGCCCCCGTCGACGAGGCGCGCGACATCTGCAACGTCGTCGCGTTCGCCGAGGAACAGGGGATCCGGCTCATCATCGCCGGCGCCGCCGAAGGGTACAAAGTCGCGGAGCTCCTCGCCGAGAAGGGGATCCCGGTGATCCTCGGGCCGACGCAGTCCATGCCGAGCAGCCCGGACGCGCCGTACGACGAGCCGTACGCGAACCCCGGGAAGCTCCACGCGGCCGGCGTGAAGATCGCGTTCGCGACGTTCAACTCCGCCGACTCGCGCACCCTGCCGTACGAGGCCGCCATGGCGATCCCGTACGGCCTGCCCCGCGACGCCGCGCTCCGCGCGGTCACGATCAACGCCGCCGAGATGCTCGGCCTCGGCGACCGGCTCGGCACCATCGAGCCGGGCAAGATCGCCAACCTCATCGTGACCGACGGCGACCCGCTCGAGATCACCACGCAGATCCGGCACCTGATCATCAAGGGCCGCGAGGTCAGCACCATGAACAAACACCGCGAGCTGTACGAGAAGTACCGCTCGCGGCCGACGCGGACGACGATGGAGTAGGTCGTCGACGGACGGAGCAACGGACGGCGCCCGGCCGCGATCGCGGCCGGGCGCCGCTTCGTTCGCGGCGTGCGCCCCGCCCCGCTCGCCCTCCGCCCGCACGAATTCACCGGGCTCCCCACGACGCCCTCGGCAGAACGTGAGCGAATTCTACGGTTCATCCCACACGTTATGCGAGATTCGCTGGCAAAACACTTCAGGAAAGAAAACCATTGACGGTTGCCGCGCATGGACTTAGCGTAGACACGCCACGTGGTGCCGCAAGGTCGCGACCGAATTCATTCATCCCTCGCCGACGTCGCACGTCAGCCGGATGCCGGGACGGTATCCGTGCGGTTGCGACCATCTCTGGAGACGACATGAGTACGACGACCAGACAACTGCTGCCCACCGACGAGGTCGTGAAAGCGGCCACCCTCCGTGCGCTGAAGGGCGAGGCGTTCAGGGGCGCACTCGGGGACGAGGAAATCGAAAGGTTCCTGAACGAGGCGGTCGGTGCCGGGGTCCCGTCACCGATCCAGGCCGAGGGCGATCTCAAGTTCATCGCGATCTACGGCAAGATCACGTGCCAGCCCTCCCCGGACCCCTGGAAGAAGTACTACATGGACGAGACCGCCTGGGGGATCGGCGGCTCCATGATCACATCGCTGGGCTTCATGTACACCGCGTACGAGACGTGGGACGCCTTCTTCAAGAACACGACCGCGTACCATGCCCAGGGGATCGCCGATGCGGGCGGGATCTTCCAGATCAACTGGTTCAACAGCAGCGGCGTGCCGGTCGGTCAGTACAATGCCGCGGCCGGAGGGATCGCCGTATTCCAGTGCGGCGGCAGTTGCACCTGGAAGGTTCACTGAGGTGATTTCGAGCGGCGGGGCTCGTGACGAGCCCCGCCGCTCGATGTTCCGGCGATGAGCGCCGAGGCGCGCTGGCGGCCGCCATCGAAGAGGCGGCTTCCGGATCAGTTCGCGCTGGCGCTCGAGACCGGGCGTCCGTCCAGCTCCTCGATCGTCTTCGTCGACGCCGGGCGCAGCCGTTGGAGCCGCCTTGCGACGCGCTCGGCCTCGCGCCACACGCGCAGCACGTTCTCGCCCGCGAGCTTGCGCAGCTCCGCCTCGGTCCAGCCACGGCGGGACAGCTCGGCGAAGAGCGCCGGGTAGTCCGAGACGTCCTCGAGCCCGACGGGCGTGGAGCTGATCCCGTCGAAATCGCCGCCGAGGCCGACGTGGTCGATCCCGGCCACATCGCGGATGTGCTCGATGTGCGCAATGACGTCGTCGATGGTCGCGCGGGGGCGTTCCTTCCCCTCGCGCTGGTCTCGCGGCAGCGCCTCGAAGCGCCGGACCTCGTCGTTGATGAAGCCGGGCACGAACGTGACCATGACGACGCCGCCGTTCTCCGGCAGCCGGCGCAGCACGTCGTCCGGGACGTTGCGCGGGTGGTCGGTCACGGCGCGGGCGGAGGAGTGGGAGAAGATGACGGGCGCCTCGGTGACGTCGAGCGCGTCGTGCATCGTCTCGGGCGAGACGTGCGAGAGGTCGACGAGCATGCCGAGGCGGTTCATCTCGCGCACGACCTCCTTGCCGAACTCGGTGAGGCCGCCGTGCTCGGGCGGCTCGCAGCACGAGTCGGCCCAGTCGATGTTGGACGAGTGGGTCAGCGTCATGTAGCGCGCGCCGAGGGCGTAGAACGCGCGGAGCGCGCCGAGCGAGTTCTCGATCGCGTGGCCGCCCTCCATCCCCATCACGGAGGCGATGCGGCCGCGGCCGAACTCGCGCTCGACGTCGGACGGAGTGAACGCGGGGCCGAAGACGTCGGGGTAGCGGCGGAAGATCCGCTGCGCGATGTCGATCTGCTCGAGCTGGACCTTGGCCGCGCCCTCCTCGACGGCGCTGTACGGGATGTAGACGGACCAGAACTGAGCGCCGACCATCCCCTCGCGAAGCCGCGGGATGTCCGTGTGCCCCGGCGTCTGCTTGCGCAGGTCGTAGGCGACGACGTCACGCGGCGCGGCGTCGTAGCCGCGGATCGCCCACGGCAGGTCGTTGTGGCCGTCGAAGAGCGGCGTCGTGCTCAGCACGCGGCGCGCGATCTCCATGTGCGGATCGGCGGCCTTCGCGGGCGTCGGCGTCTGGGCCCGCGCGCCGGCGCAGCCGACGAGGACGAGGGTGAGAGCGAGTGCAGTCTTGCGCATGGTCGTTACCGGTTGACGGGGAACGTGGATTCGGGCGCGCGACACTCGAGTCGGTCCAGCCGGTCGAGCCAGTCGAGCGCCGGGGTGACGAACGCCGCGGTCGGAGCGGCACGGGCGCCGGCGGCGAGCCCGCCGCGGCCGGGCGCGCCCGCGGCGCCGAGCCAGTCGAGCGCCGGGTCGCCGATCGGCGCCCCGGGCGGCGGCGCGGGTGTGGCCGGCGGCGCGTACGGCGCGGCCGGCCGCTCGAGGAAGCGACGGATGTCGCGCGCGAGCAGCGCCTGGTGCGCGAGCTCGGCCTCGGCGAGGTCGTCGGAGGCCTTGAGGCCTTCGGCGGTTTCGGTCAAGCGCTCGAGGCGATGCGTCGCGATCGCACGGACCTGCGGCATCTCCGCCTCCGCGGCGAGCGCCATGAGCCGCTCGGCGAGGACGCGCTGCGTGGCGCGGCGGATCGCCGCCTCGTACGGGTCCGCGGCGACCGCGCCGAACGTCGCGCCGTGCAGCGCGTCGATCGCCTCGCCCAGCCCGGGGAGCGACGGGTCGAGCGCGTGCTGCTGCACGAGCCGTGCGGCGCGCTCCGCATCGAGCACGTTCGAGATCGTGTGCGCCGCGGCGATGACGGCGGGCGACACCGCGTCGAACGCCCCGCCGGTCGCGCGCGGGAACAGCTCGCGGTGCATGCCGTACCCCGGCGGCCGAGGCGGCAGCAGCGCGAGCACGCTGCGGGGCAGCGCGAGCTCGGCGGGCTCGAGCGTCGCCGCGAGCGCGCGCAGCGCCGCGCGCTGCCGGTCCCCGGGGACGGGGCGCACCGGCGTGCGCCCGTCGCCGCGCAGCGCGTAGACGTAGTCCTGCCCGCCCAGCACGGAGGCCGCGGCCTCGACCTGGTAGCGGTGGTGCAGATAGAGCGGGACGAGCGCCTCCTCGAGCGTGGCGAGCGGCCGGCCCCGGCGAATCGCGTTCTCGCCGAAGCGCTCGAGCGCCGCGCGGCGCACGTCGAGCATCCGCTCCAGCTCCGCGGCGGCATCGGTCCCGTTCGACCATTGATCGGCGCGCGGGTGCACGGCAATGTCCTGGTTCGTGAGGAAGCGGAGGTCGCGCGCCCAGGCGTCGTCGAGGATCTTCCGCAGCGCCGCGGCCTCGTCCGTGCCGTCGGGGAAGTCCTGGTAGCCGTACACGATCGCGACGCTGTCCCACTCGCCGATCCCGTGCTCGTAGACCTCGGAGGTGTCGAGCGTGCCGTCGTCGTTCAGCGTGACCCACGGGTGCGGGTAGTCCATGACGGAGATGCGGCCGGCGCGGCTGTCGTAGTAGTTGTGCGCGAGGCCGAGCGTGTGCCCGACCTCGTGCGCCGCGAGCTGGCGGATCCGGCCGAGCGCCCATTCCTCCAGCGCCGCCGGCACCTCCTCGCCCGTGCGGTACGGCGAGAGCAGCCCCTCGGCGATGAGGTAGTCCTGCCGCACGCGGAGCGAGCCGAGCGTAACGACGCCCTTAATGATCTCGCCGGTCCGCGGGTCGCGCACGGACGCGCCGTAGCTCCACCCGCGCGTCGAGCGGTGCACCCAGTTGATCACGTTGTAGCGGATGTCGAGCGGGTGCGCGTCCTCCGGGAGCAGCTCGACGCGGAACGCATCCCGGTAGCCCGCGGCCTCGAACGCCTGGTTCCACCAGCGTGCGCCCTCGAGGAGCGCCGAGCGGATCGGCTCCGGCGTGCCCGGGTCGAGATAGTAGACGATCGGCTCGACCGGCTCGCTGACCGCCGCGTCCGGGTCCTTCTTCTCCAGCCGGTGCCGTGAGATGAAGCGCTGCGTCATCGGCTCGCCGAGCGGCGCGGAATAGTCCTCCCACGTCGCCGCGAAATAGCCGGCGCGCGGGTCGTACGCCCGCGGCTCGTAGCCGGGGCCGGGGAGCGCGACCAGCGAGTGGTGCACCCGCACGCTCGCCGCCTCGCCCGTCGCCGCGACGTCGGAGACGCCCTCGAACCAGCGCCCCGCGCCGCCGCCGCTCGCCTGCCGGACGTACGTCAGCTCCGCCTCCATCTCCGTGTTCTTGGGGAAGTTCAGCGTCATCGGCAGGTACACCGCGCTGCGCTTCGGGTCCAGCCGGTAGCTGCCGGGGCGCATACGCCGCGCGATGCCGTCGATGTCGCGGAGCAGGAACTCCGTCGCGTCGACCAGCACGCGCCCGTCGCTCTCCGCGGCGACGGTGAAGCCCCACAGCACGCTGCGCGCGAACGCGTCCTTCACCGCCCGCACCTCCGCCGGGTTGGCGCTGCTCGAGCGATACTCGTAGTTCGGCTGCACCATCAGGACCTTCGGCCCGACGCGCTCGAACTCGACGATGCGCGACTCGCCGACCTGGCCGCGGTCGATGCCGATGTCGTTCGAGCCGAGCCCCGCGGCGATCCCGGTGATGTAGAGGACCTCCGTGTCGAAGCGCGGGATCTCCAGCCAGAGCTTCCCGGCGGCCTCGTCCCAGTACAGCGGGAAGAAGCCCTCGAGCTTGCGCATGCCGTCGGTCTTCTCCTCGATCGACGGCGGCTCCTGCGCCCCGGCGCCGCCCCTGCCCTGCCGGGCGGAGAGCGGCGTGGCCACGACAAGGTCGACGAGCACGACGGCGGCGGCAAGCGCTGCGACGGCCGGCGCCGCCGCGGCGCGGCGCGCCCGTACCGCGACTCGCGACGTTCGGAAACCGGGCATGGCGATCTCCGGTGCTGATGGTGGGGATGGGGACACGACAGGAGTCTACGAGGCGACGTCGCCGTGCGCAAATGCCCGCGGGCGATCCCCCCGGTTCGCGCCACGATCTCGCCCGACGGGCTGAGCCTCTACTTCGCGTCGGACCGTCCGCGCGACGGCGGCGACGAGCCGGACGACCTGGACCTGTACGTCGCCCGCCGCGCGAGCCGGGACGCGCCGTGGGGCCGCGCGGCCAACCTCGGGCCGCGCATCAACTCGTCGGCGCTCGAGCACAGCGTCGCGTTCTCGCCGGACGGGCTGACGATGTACTTCGCCAGCAACCGGCCGGGCGGGTGCGGCAAGCACGACATCTGCGTCTCGGCGCGCGAGGATCTCTGGATCACGCGCTGGGACGCCGCCGCCGGCCGCTGGGCGGTGCCGGTCAATGCCGGGCCCGGGATCAACACCGAATACGACGAGGAGATGCCGTCGATCACGCACGACGGCTTCGAGCTGTTCTTTCCTTCCGACCGCCCCGGCGGCCTGGGCCGCCAGGACCTCTACGTCGCGTTGCGCGTCAGCGCGTAGCGGAAGCGCCGGCATCGGGTCGTCCCGATGCCGGCGCCCCCACCGCGCGATCAGCGCCCGCCGACCGTCGCGGCCCGCGTGCTGCGCGCCGCGCCGAACGCGTACTCCTCGGGCGGCTCCGCGCCCAGCAGGTGCCGCACGAAGTAGTCCCAGCGCCGCCGCATCATGTACGGCTCGTTGCCGAAGCCGTGGGGGCGGTTCGGGAAGAGGATCAGGTCGAAGTCCTTGTTCGCCTCGATCAGGGCGTTCACGAGGAGCAGCGTGCCGTACGGCGGCACGTTGTCGTCCGTCGTGCCGTGGGCGATGAGCAGCTTGCCCTCGAGGTTCTCCGCCAGGAGCTGGTTCGCCTGGTTGTCGTAGTTCGTGGTGCCGTCCGCGCGGGCGTCGAGGAGACCCTGCCACTTCTCGCCCCAGTCGTCCTCGTAGTTGCGGTTGTCGTGGTTGCCCGCCTGCGACACCGCGACGTCGAAGAAGTCGGGGTAGGCGAGGATCGCGCGCGCGGAGGCGAAGCCGCCGCCCGAGTGGCCGTAGATCCCGACGCGGTCGAGGTCGATCCATGCGTAGCGCTCGGCGAGCTGGCGCATCCCCGCGATCTGGTCGGGGAGCCCGTTGTCGCCCATGTTCCCGTAGTACGCCTCGTGGAACGAGCGCGAGCGCATCGGCGTGCCCATCGCGTCCAGCTCGACGACGATGAAGCCGAGCTCGGCGATCGCCTGTGCGTCGCCGCGGGCCGGCCGGAAGCTGCGCCCCCTCACGCTGCCGGTCTGCGGCCCCGGGTAGATGTGGTTGATGATCGGATACTTCTTCGAGGGATCGAAGTCCGTCGGCCGGTAGAGCAGACCGTACAGGTCGGTCTTCCCGTCGCGCGCCTTGACGGTGAACGGGATCGGTGGCTTCCACCCCGTGGCGACGAGGCGCGAGATGTCCGCCTCCTCCAGCTCCAGAACCACCTCTCCGGTATCGGCATCGCGCAGCACCGTGACCGGCGGCGTGTCCGGCGTCGACGCGGCGTCGATGAAGTACCGCCCGGACGGCGAGAACGTGATCTCGTGGTTCGCGCTGTCCGGCGTGAGCAGCGTCAGCCCCGACCCGTCGAGCCGGATGCTGTACAGGTACTGGAAGTACGGGTCGCCGGGCTCGCGTTCGTTGCCGATGAACCAGAGCGTGCGGCGCTCCGGGTCGAGGCGCAGCACCTGGAGCACGTTCCAGTCGCCGGTCGTGATGCGGTTCTTCAGCCGCCCGGTCTCGAGGTCGTAGAGGTAGAGGTGCCCCCAATCGTCGCGGCGCGAGAACCAGATCACCTCGTTCGTCTCCGGGAGCACGCGCCAGTTGAACGTGTCGTGGCCGGACTCGTAGAACGTCTCGACGGTCTCCTCGAGGATGTCGCGCACGGCGCCGGTCTCGGGGTCGGCCTCGCGCAGCGTCGCCCGCTTGTGGTCGCGCGACGACGAGACGAAGAAGAGCCGCTCGCCGTCCTCGCTCCACTGGACGTCGACCCAGCGCCCGTCGCAGTAGACGTGGTCGCAGACGGTCGAACGGTGCGGATCCGGCGGCATCTGCAGGCGCACGACGTTCGGTCCGCCCTCGGCGTCCACATCGATGACGACCCGGTGGATCCGGAAGATCACGCTGTCCCCGGGGAGCGGGTACTTCCACGCGTCCAGCTTCGGGTGGCCGACGTTCGTGGTGACGAGGTACATCTCGCCGACGCCGCGGGCGTCGTGCTGGAACGTCGCGATCCTGCGCGAGTCCGGCGACCAGAGCAGCACCGGCCGGTCGCTGCGCGTCCATCCGGCGTTGTTCGTCGCGTAGCCGAAGTCCTCGACGCCGTCTGTCGTGAGCCGCGTCTCTTCACCCGTTTCGAGGTCCAGGACCCACAGGTCGTGGTCGCGGATGAACGCGGCGCGGCGGCCGTCGGGCGAGACGACGCTGTTGCGCGGCGCGCCGCGGTCCCCGCCGGCGGCCTCGCAGCGGTATTCGTCGAGGTCGCACGTGTACCGGCCGACCGGGAGCTCGACGGTGAGCGACCGCGCGTCGTCGGCGAGCTGCATGTCCCGCAGCGGCAGGTTGGTCGGCGAGTACCGCGCGTGGACGGCCGCCGACAGCGCCTCGGCCAGGCGCTCGTGGTCGAAGGCGAGCCGCCGCGTGCGCCGCGCCGGGTCGACGAGCACGTACTCGGTCCCCTCCGCCGTCGTGTTGCGGTACCAGAACCGGTCCTCGTCGAGCCAGTTCGGGCGGACGGTCATGCCGGAAACGAGCGGGTAGGTGTGCTGCGGCAGGAGTCGCTCGGCGCGCGCGTAGTCTTCGGCCGTCAGCGCCGCCGGCGCGTACGGCTCCTGCGCGAAGGCCGGCGCCGCGACGAGCACGGCAAGGAGCACCAGGACGTGTCGCATGCGATCCTCGGTCAACGGAGTTTCGTGGTTTCCATCTTTCGTGGACTCGCAAGTTCTTACGACAGGCGATAGGATGCAAGCGTCGACGGGCGCGCCGCATCGTGCGCGCCCGGCGGCGGGCCGGTTCGCCCGTCGCGAGAGCCGTCGCTGCGACGATCCGAAACTGGAGGCCGCATGCCCCGACCCCACCACGCCGCCGCCGCGCTGGCGGCGCTGCTGTTCGCCTCGCTCCCGGCCGTCGCGGCCGCCCAGGACGCGTGCGGCGTGACCCGCGCCGATGCGCCCGGCTACGCCGCCGCGCCGTACCCCCTGGTGCTCGACGCCGACCGGGTCCGCTACGGCGTGCCGCTCCGGTTCCGCGCGATCCCGCCGCTCCCGCCCGCACCCGTGACGGCCCGGGCGTACGACGCGCGCAGCGGCGTGGAGCTCGGGCTCGATGCGCGGATCGAGAACCACGTGGCGCTGCGGGCGGCCGGGCCGCGGGACGGCGGCGGGGCGGCGGCGCCGGAGTCGGCGGCGGCGATCGAGCCGGCGGTGCCGCACCTCGTGCTCGAAGGCGACGCGGCCGCACTCGCGCCCGGCGGCATCCTCGTCGACCTCCGGCGGCAGGACGACGCATCGAAGATCGGCACGATCTGCATCCCCGTCGCCGCGCCGCCGCCGGGGATCCGGCGGGTCGAGATCGTGCAGGACGGCCGAACGCGGGACGCGAAGATCGTGGTCGCGCCGAACGTCGCGACCGTGGCGCGCATTCGCGTGTTCGCGAACCGACTGCTCCCGGGCGCGACGCTCGACATGGACGGCTTCGAGGAGAGCGACGTCCGCGTCGAGGGCAACACACTGACCGCCACGGTCCGCCACGACGCCACCGGCGCGTTCGGGCTGCCGCTCGGCCCGCGGCGGCTGCGGCTCGGCCACGTGGTCGGCGGCGAGGCGGCCGTCGACGTCCAGGTCCGCGCCGCGTCGCCGCCCTCGATCGACGACGGGCAGGTCGTCGAGGTGGCCGGCGGCCGGACGACCGTCACCCTCGTCGCCACCGGCCTCGCCGAGGGCGCGACCGTCCGCGTCGAGCCGGTCGAGGGGAGCGGCTACGCGTTCACGCCGTTCTACCTCCACGTCCGGGACGGCGCCGACCCGTCGGAGCAGGTGCAGCTCCCGCCGCTCCCCGACGACGTCGTCGCCGCGCGGGCGATCGCGATGAACCCGGACGGCGCCGCCGACACGGCCGTCGTGCGCCTCCGCCGCCCGCCCACGCCGACGCTGAAGATCGAGCCGGCCGAGCAGGTCCCGGTCGGCGAGCGGCGCTCGTTCGCGTTCCGGCCGCTCGATCCGGGCGTCATCCTCGACCGCAGCGCCGCGGAGGATTACGTCGTCCGCGTCGCCGGCACGGAGCTGGACCTCGTGGACCCGGTCGTGGACCCCACGCGAGCGGCGCTCTACGCGCACGCGACGCTCCCCGAAGACCTCGCCGCCGTCGGCGCCGCGGCGCCGGTCCAGGTCACGCTCCGGGGTCCCGGGCTCCGTCGCGCGCTCTTCGGCACGCTGACGATCGCGCCGCGCGCGGCCGTGTCACCGGATTCGCTCGCGCTGCGCCCGGGCGAGGCGCGCGTCGTCGTCTTCGACGGCGCGTTCCTCTCGGGGGCGAGCCTCCAGTCGAAGGCGCCGGTCGCCGTCGTCGACGAGACGTGGGGCGAGCGGTCGGGCCGCGTCACGCTCCGCGTCGACCCCACGGCGGCCACGGGCACGGTCGACACGCTCGACCTCGCGCGCGGCGGCGCCCGCATCGGCCGTATCATCGTGACGATCGCGCCGTGGGCCGGCCGCGAGGACTTGGTCGCCGCGTTCCGCTACGCGTCGGGGGACGATTCGACCTGGCACCGCCTCCGGAACGCGGGCACGCCGACCGTCGCCGCGGACGCGCCGCTCCGCTTCCGCCTCGAGCCGATCGCCGGCCTGGCCGCCGCCCAGCTCGTTCGCGCCCGCATCGAGAAGGCGGGCGCGGAGATCTGGCGCGATTCGGTCCACATCCGGCCCGGCGCCGGCGTCGAATTCGCCGCCACGTTCCGGCCGGCGGACGAACTCGCGCCCGGCGACGCGTTCACGCTCTTCCTCGAGGGCCAGGGCGGCGCCTACGCCCGGCGCGAGTTCCGCGTCGCCTACGAAGGCCGGTTCCTCGGCCTGGCCGACGCCCGGCCGATCACCGGGATCTCCACGCTCCAGGTCCCGCTGACCGACGGCTACGACGCCGGTGTCTTCGACGGCGTCGTGCTCGGGGCGAACCTGCGCTTCGCGCCGCTCTCGCGCCTGCTCGGGAGCGACGTCATCCGCTTCGTCGTCCTCGGCACCGCCTCGACGCCCCGCTCCGAAGACGACGACGACGCGGCTGCCGACGCCGGCGGCCATTCGATCGGCTGGGGCGGCAGCATCGGCGTGCTGCTCGCGAACACGCTGTACGTGACGTGGGGCCTCGACTCCGGCGGCGACGGGCCGACCCGGAGCTACCTTTCACTCGGAACGGGCTTCGCACTGGACGCCCTGGCCGGCCTGGTGAGGCAATAGATCATGACGACACCGACGACCGGGATGCCGCCGCTCCCGACCGACGCGCGACCCGCCGCGACCCCGTTCCCGCGCCTGCCGACCACGCTCGCGCCGGATCGGGCGCTGCTCGGCTACTACGCCCTCTCCTCGCTCCGGCTGGGGCCGTTCTTCCCGTTCGCATTGATCCCCCTCTACTTCCGGTACCACACCATGCGCTACGAGGTGGATGCCGAGGGGATCACGATGCGGTGGGGGATCCTGTTTCGCCGCGAGATCTCGCTGACCTACGCCCGCATCCAGGACATCCACCTTGCGAGCAACGTCATCGAGCGGTGGCTCGGGCTGGCGAAGATCCAGGTGCAGACGGCCAGCGGCAGCGCGAAGGCCGAGATGACGATCGAGGGGCTGCGCGCGTTCGAGGCGGTCCGGGATTTCCTGTACACGCGGATGCGGGGCGCGCGGGACCACGCGGCCTCGACGCCGGCCGCCGGCGCCGCCGCCTCCGTCGCGCCGGCGCCGGCCGCGTTCGACGAGCTGTCCGCCACGCTGCGCGAGATCGCGGCCGAAGTTCGCGCGCTGCGCCAGTCGCTCATCGAACCACGGGACGGGGAGGCGGACTATGCGTGACCGGCTGAGCCGCGCACTGCTGCGACTGCTCCGCGCCCCGCCCGAACCGCGGGTCCCGGTGGATGCGCGTTCGGTGGGCGTCTTCCGCGCCGCGCCCGGATATTTCCGCTACCGCATGGCCGTCTGGGCGATCGCCCAGCTCGGCGCGCTCATCGGCGTGGTCGGCGGCCTCTCCGTCTTCTCCGCCGGGACCGCCCGGGCCGACGACCTCGCCCCGATCCTCCAGCGCATCGCCGGGTTCGCGGCGCTCGCCGCGCCGGCGGCCCTGGTCGCACAGGCCGCTTTCAGCCTCGCCGTGCTCCGGCTCGACTACGGCATGCGCTGGTACATCCTCTCCGACCGCAGCCTCCGTATCCGGGAGGGGATCCTCACGGTCCGGGAGAAGACGATGACCTTCGCCAACATCCAGCAGATCTCGATCCGCCAGAACCCGATCCAGCGCCTGCTCGGGATCGCCGACGTCGAGGTCCGGAGCGCGGGCGGCGGCTCCGAACCGAACCGTGGGCCGAACGCTTCGAAGGCGCCGCCGCTCCACGTCGCGCACTTCCGCGGCGTCGACAACGCCGAGGAGATCCGCGCCGCGATCCGGGAGCGCGTCCGCCTGCACCGCGACGCCGGCCTCGGCGACCCCGACGAGCCGCCGCCGCTCCCGCACGCCCCGACCGACGTGCTCGCCGCCGCGCGCGAGCTGCGCGACGAGATGCGAAAGCTCCGGCAGACGCTGGAGGCCGCGCGCGCACGGAAGTGAGGCGGGACACGCGGGGTCCCCCTCCCCGTCATCGGTCCGGCCGCCTCCAGGCGCCGCGCCCGATCCGCTCCCGGCCGTCCGGTTCGGATGGCGGATCGCGATCGTCTGCGGGGAACCGCGGCGCGTTCACTCCCCGACTCGTTCCTCCCCATCCCGCCCCTCCACCGGCGGCGTCCGAGGCAGCTCGACGGTGAACGTGCTGCCCAGGCCGGGCGTGCTGCGCACGGTCACATCGCCGCCGAGCATGCGGGCGAGGCGCCGGGCGACGGCGAGGCCGAGCCCGGTCCCGCTGACTTCGCGGGTCAGCCCGCGCTGCTCCTGCCAGAACGGCGCGAAGATGCGCTCCAACGACTCGGGCGCGATGCCGATCCCCGTGTCCTCGACGCCGAACGCGACGCCGCCGTCGCGGCGCACGAGCGTGAGCCGGATGTGCCCCTTGTCCGTGAACGTGACGGCGTTGTTCAGGAGGTTGAGCAGCACGCGCCGGAGCTTGCCGGGGTCGGTCTCGAGCTCGACCGGCGCGTGCGGGAGGTCGACCTGGAAGCGGATGCCCTTCGCGGTCGCGGCCGGCCCGACCGCCTCGGCTGCCTCCCGCGCCACGTCGGCCACGTCGATGCGTTCGGCGCGGAGCCGCTCCCGGCCGGTCTCGAGGCGCGAGTACGTCAGGATCTCCTCGATCAGATCCCGCAGATGGAGCGCGCTCAGCTTGATCCGCTGGAGGTGCGCGATCTGGTCGTCGGTGAGCGGGCCGGCCAGCCCGGCTTCGAGCAGGTCCTCGTGGCCGACGATGGCGGTGAGCGGCGTACGCAGTTCGTGGCTCATGACCGAAAGGAAATCGCTCTTCGCGCGGTTGGCCTCGACCGCGTCCCGATAGAGCCGCGCGTTGTCGACGGCGAGCGCCGCGCGGCGCCCGAGCTCTTCGGCCAGCTGCAGGTCGTTTTCGTCGAATGTCCGCTCCGTCGACGCGAGCGTGATCGTCCCGAGCACCCGGCCGCGGGCGATGAGCGGCACGATCAGGGCCGACTTCGGCGCCAGCCGATCGATCGTCGCCCGGTGCGCCGCGTCGTGGGCGAACCGTCCGATCATCGCGCCGTCGACCTCCGCGATGAGCAGGGAGCGCCCCGTCCGGCACACTTCGTACGCCGGGTGCCCCGGCGCCGGCGCGTACTCGGCGACCTGGTCGAGCAGCGGCTGGAGCTCCGGGTCGCGGTGCACCGTGGCGACGCGCTCGAGCCCAGTCGTGTGCTCCCGGATCACGTCCACGATGCAGTACGTCGCCAGGTCCTTCACCGCCAGCTTCGCGACGATCCCGAGCGTCTCGGCGTAGTCGAGCGAGGAGCTGAGCGCCGTGCCCGCATCGGCCAGGAATCGCGCGCTCCGCTCCGCCGCCTCCGCCGCCGACCGCCCTGCCTGCGCCCGGAGCAGGCGGCGTGCGCTCTCTTCGATGCGCTTGCGGTCCGTGATGTCCTCGGCGATTCCGACGACCCGCTCGACATCGCCGCCCGGGCCCCGGACGGGGTACGCGCGGTCGTGGATCCAGCGGATCCCGCCATCCGGCCGGACGATCCGGTACTCGACGTCGTACGTGCCCCGGGGCTGCCGCGGCACCATCCGCGCGACCCGGTCACGATCCTCCGGGTGGATCGCATCCAGCCAGGACATCGGCTCCTCGTAGAGCTGCCGGCGTGAGCGCCCCCAGATCCTGTCGTAGCCGGGGCTGACGTAAAGCGTCCGGTCCTTGTCCGGCGTGGTGATCCAGAAGATCTCCCGGATGTTGTCGACCAGCTCCCTCAGGAGGTGCTCGCGCTCGTGCAGCCCGAGCTCGCGCTCGAATTCGAGGTCCCGCGAACGCGGGTCGCGCGCACGCCCGGTGCGGGCCGCATCGCCGCCACGGACGCGTCGCCCGCGGCGCTGCGCGACTCGCCGGCGCTGGGGCTGGCCCGGCCTCTCCTCGTCCGGCGCCGGATTCGTGCGCTCGGGTTCCGACGGTTCCACGACACCCCCGGGTCGATGTGGGAGTGTACGCTTCCCGCATCAGCCGTGCCGGGGGCGGCGGTGCGGGGATCGGCGGACGGTCCCGCGGGTATTCTGTGGCAGTCGGCGATCCGGTAGCCCCCGGCGGCCGCACCGGCGGCCCGCCGACCGGCCTGTCCGGCGCCCGCGCGGGTCCCGACGGGACCCGCGCTGGCGAACCGCCCATCTTCGGATCCGGAGGACACGAACCGGTGCGGTCGAAATCCATGTTCCGCGGCCTGGCCGCGCTGATCACACTGCTCGTCGCCGCGCTCGCGGCCGCCGGCGCAAGCGCGCTCCGGGCGTCGCCCGCCCCCGCCGATCCGAACGACGCGCCGCTCGCGACCCGGCGATCCACGCCGCACCCGGCGACGGCGGAAACCGGCCGGGACGCCGCGCCGGATTCAGGGAGCCGCGTACTTCCGGACGCGCCGGCGCCGGCGGTGCAGGACCCCACGCCCCCGTCGCGCGCCGACACGGCGCTCCGCGTCTACCTCCTCACGATGGGCCCCGGCGACGCCGTGTGGGAGCGCTTCGGCCACAACGCGATCCGCATCGTCGATCCGGTGCGCGGGGAAGACGTGACGTACAACTACGGCATGTTCGACTTTGCGGCCGAGGACTTCTTCCCACGGTTCCTGCGCGGGGACATGCTGTACTGGATGGCCGGCTTCCCGTCGCGCGCGGTGGTCGACGCGTACGCGCGGTCGAACCGCGCGGTCTACGCGCAGGAGCTGAACCTGACGGCCGAGCAGAAGCGGCGGCTGCGGGAGTTCCTGGAGTGGAACGCGCGCCCGGAGAATCGCTACTACGCGTACGACTACTACCGCGACAACTGCGCGACGCGTGTACGGGACGCGATCGACCGCGCCCTCGGCGGACAGCTCGAGGCGGTGCTCGGCGACGTCGCGACCGCCACGACGTACCGGTCGCACACCCGCCGCCTCACGGCGGACGACCTGCCGATCTACACCGGGCTGAACCTCGCGATGGGCGCGGCGATCGACCGGCCGCTCACGGCGTGGGAAGAAAGCTTCCTGCCGATGCGGCTGCGCGAGCACCTGCGGACCGTGCGCGTGCGCGGCCCGGACGGGATGCCGGTCCCGCTGGTCCGGTCGGAGACGGTGCTCGTCGCGGCCGACCGGGCGGCGGTGCCCGAGCAAGCGCCCGACCGGCGGACCGGCTACCTCCTCGCCGGCGCCGTCCTCGGCGCGATCTTCCTCGGCCTCGGCCGGCTCACGGCACGCGGCCGGCGGATCGGCCGGCTCGGCCTCGTCGCCGCGGGCGGCGCCTGGGCGGTCGGCACCGGCGTCGTCGGCACCGTCATCGCGCTGCTCTGGGCGATGACGAACCACACCGTCACGTACGGCAACGAGAACCTGCTCCAGATCAACCCGCTGCCGCTGGCGCTCGTGGTGCTCCTGCCGCTGGCCGTGCTGCGCGGCCGCGCCGTGCGTGCGGCGCGGTGGCTCGCGTGGGCCGCGGCGACCGCTTCCGCCGCCGGACTGCTGCTTCAGGCGCTACCGGGCTTCGACCAGGTCAACGGCGAGATCATCGCGCTCGCGCTGCCGGCGCACTTCGGCCTGGCGGGCGGTCTCTGGGTGGCGTCGCGGCGGCACCCCGTCGATCGGGGCGCCCGCGTCAGCGAACGCGTGCGTGGTACTCCGCTTTCGCCCTCCGCTCCTCGGGCGTGAGCGGCGCCTTCGGCGGGATCCGAAGGAGCTGGCCGGCGCGGATGTAGTCCGGGTCCGGGACCGCGTCGCGGTTCGCCACCCACAGCTTCGGCCAGAGCGATGGATCGCCGTACACGGTGCGGGCGACCATGCGCAACCCGAAATCGCCGGGCGCGACCCGGTAGGTGCGGGTCCGTGCAGGCGGCGCCGGCGGCGTCGCGTAGTAGGCATCGCGGGCGCGGCGCTCCGCCGCCGACAGCGATCCCTTCGGCGGCACGCGCAGCACCTGGCCCGGCCGGATGACATCCGGGTCCGGCAGCACCGCGCGGTTCGCGAGCCAGAGCTTCGGCCAGAGCGACGCGTCGTCGTAGACGATGCGCGAGATGTTCATCAGGCTGATGTCGTCGCTCGTGATCCGATATTCGCGGGCCGGCGCTCCGGACCGGGCGCCGCCGCCGCGCCGGCCGGCCGGTGCGTCGGCGACGTCCGTCACGACCGCGATCTCCCCCGAGTCGATGATCCGGACCGGGCGCCAGTGAGGCAGCGCCCTCAACGTCACCTCCGCCGCGTCGCCGGGCGCCAGATGCAGGCGGATCGTGTCTTCCGCCAGGTCGTGGTTCGGCGGCAGGTCCGCGGCGACGACGGCGAGCGTCCACTCCCCCGGCGCCAGGTCGGCGAATTCGAAGCGCCCGCGCCCGTCGGTCACGCGGTGCAGCGCCTCGCCCTCCCGCGACAGCTCGATCACCACGTCGCGCAGCGCGCCGGCTTCGACCAGCGCGGAGGCGCCGGGATCCAGCGGCGCCGTCCGCTCGAACTCGAAGAGGCGCACCGTACCGGTCAGGCGCGCGCTCGGGCTGATCCCGATGTCCATGCGCACGGCCCGATCGCCGTCCACGGTGACGATGGCGGGGAGCGGCCGCATCGCGACGCGGTCCAGCCCGAGACTCTGCCGGTCCAGCCGCACGGGGTAGGTGCCCGGCCGCAGCCCGCGGAACGTCGCGGTGCCGTCGTCATCGGAGATCACCGTGCGACCGCCCAGGTGGACCGGGATTCCGGCGATCCCCTCCCCCGTCCGCGCGTCGTGGACCCGGATGCGCGCGCTCGCCCCCGAGCTCCGACCGGGAACGGGGAGGCCGAGCGGGATGACGTAGTCGGCCGTGAAGACGGCATCGCGCGTGAGCGCGCCGCCGCCCGCGCCGTACGCGGACACGCGCGTGTTGACCGCGATCCGGTGGCCGAAGGGGAGGGTGTGCTCGATGCCGGCGTCCACGAGCGCGTATCGCCGGGGCAGTTCCCCACCGTCGTGAAACGCCTGCACCGCCAGCCGCGCGCTTAGCGACGATGTGAGCTCCGCAGTGGCGTGCAGCGAGACCGAAAGCCGCTCCTGGAGCGTGGAGGTGTGGACCGTGGATCCCGATAAGTACTCCACGCGGGCGGAGTACGACTGCCCATAACCCGGCGAGAGCGACGCTTGCAGCGAATGCCTCCGGAACGGGGCCTTCCGCCCGGCGACCCGGTCGAGCACGGTGCCGAATTCGCTCCCCGACTGCACGACCATGCCACCGGCGTGGACGCCGAGCTGGAGACCCACGGACTCGAGCTCCCGGTCGAAGCGGCCATGCCACTGCCGGCCCGCTCGCCCCTCCCGCCGGTACTCCGCGCTGACCGCATGACCGTACGCGAGTCGCGCCGTGTACACGTGCGTCGCGCGGTCGCCGAGGAACAGCGCGCCCCGATCCCGGACCTCGCGCTCCTGCCACTGCGCCGATCCCTCCAGCCGCAACCGTCGCCAGATCCCCAGCGAGAGGCGGGCATGGTCACGGGACGTGCCCCGGTATGCGCCCGGGTAGTCCGGATCCGCGCGCAGGTGACCCGCGTCGAACCGGATCCGCGCGGTGCCTCCGGTCACGTCCACCGACCATGCTTCGGCTCCGGCGGCGAACGCCAGGCGCCGGCCGTACTCCACGTCGACGGTCGCGTTGCGCCAGGGCCGGACCGTGCCCCGCACGCTCGCGACCTGCCCGGAATCGGGGCCGATCCGCGCCAGGTAATGGGCCGCGACTTCGATGCCCCGGCCGAAGCGGTAACCGAGCTGCGCCGCGTGCGTACGCTCCCCCGCCTCCTGCCGCCGGTTTCGATGGGCGTACCCGCCGACGAGCAGCCCGCCCGCCCGGGCACGGGCGCCGATCCCGAAAGCGTACCGGCCCGTCGCCGTCAATGGCGAGAGCCGGAAGATCTGATCGCCCAGCCACACGTCGAACCGCTCGCCCCGATAGCTCAGCCGATACTCGTCCCGGCCCCTGTAGGCGGAGCGTTCGATCGTCGATCGACGGGCGAGGAAGTCGACGCGCGCGGCGCTGCCCTCGTGCAGCCGGCCGCCGCCCCGAAACTCGAACTGGGCGCCCGGATACGGCTGCCGGACCGCGTGGAGGCGCAGCTCCGCCGGGAGGCGACGGTCCGGTGCGGGCTCCTCCGCGCCGCCCGGATAAACGTCCACGGTGCTCGATGCCGTGGTCGTGACGCTGTCCGCGCCCACCGCCGTCGCCGTGAGGGCGACGTGGTGGCGCAGCATTCGCGTCGTCCGGGCCGCCGTCTCCACTTCGACGCCGATGATCCGGACCGCGCCGGCGCCGATGCCGATCACGGCCGAGTCGGTGTGCGTCGGTAGGTCGGGCGCGCTGCGGACCGAGAGGCGAACCCGGCCGGACGCGTTGCCCCGGTTCACCAGTCGAAATCGCGCCGTGTACGCCTCACCGGCCACGACGAAGCGAGGCGCCTCGAGCGCCTGAAGCTCGAGACGCCAGCGGCTCCGCACGAACACCCGCACGAAATCGCCGACCGTACCCTCCCCGGCGCGGCCCGCCCGGCCCTCGAAGCCGATGCGGTACTCGCCCGGCCGCGCATCCGACGGCACCGCGACGCCGATCAATCGGATGGCCGCGCCGCCCGCCGGCACGTCGAACGACTCCGACCCGGTCACGACGCGCCAGCCGGCGGGCAGCTCGATGCGAGGCACGAAGCGCCTGGCCACGCCCCCCGCGTTGACCACGCGAAACACGGCCGTCACCGTGCTGCCCGCGTCCGCCTCGAGCAGCGCCGGGCCCCGCCGCTCGACCCGCAGCGCCGGCCGCTGGGCGAGCGCCGGCTGGGCGGCGCCCCACAGCGCTGCCACGAACACCCCCGCCAACCCGGCCCCGCGCGCCCGCGGCATCGTATCCGGCTCAGAGCTTCAGCGTGTACTGCGCGCCGAAGACGTCGTCACTCCCCGTGTCCGCCACGACCAGCACCGTGTACGTCCCCGACGGGATGTCCGTCAGGTCGAATCGCTGCCTGAGTGATGAACCCGGGTAGAGCAGTCCGCGCTGGTCCTCGTACCGCCCGACCGCGGCGCCGTTCGCGTCGTACAGCTCCAGCGAGATGTCCAGACGGTAACTCAGGTCGCCGGTGTTCACGACGTCGAACTCCAGCACCCGGCCGCCGTCGGCCGTCGCCACGACGCGCGCCCCCTCGAGCTCGGCACGCCGCACGCCGGTCCCGTCGATGTGCGTCACGAGCTGCACCGCGTATCGCAGCTTCGTGCTCACGCCCATCCGGACCCGCTCCTGACCGGCCGTCCCGGATGACCCCGACGCCTCCGGGCCGACCGATTCCACCATCAGCACGCTCCAGTACGTCCCGCCGAGCCGCCCGCCCGCGTCCGCCGGCACGTGCACCGAGTAGCTCACCTCCACCACCTCGCCCGGCCGCAACGCCACCCGCGAGGGCGCGAACGTCACCCACGACGCGTTCGACCGCGCCAGCGCGCCCGGCTCGCCGAACTCCACCCGGCCGTCCGCGAAATACGCGTAGTCCGTCTGGTAGATCCTGGCCTCCTGCGGCTCCGCCGTGGTGTTCCGCACCAAGACCGTGCCCGTGTACGTCTCTCCCGGCTCCGCTTGCCGCTCTTCCGTCATCGGGCTGATCACCGCGATCTGGGCCGGAGACACGTCCGGTACCAGCACCAGCGCCGACACGACCAGACTCGATACGAGGCTCCGCTTACCCATGAACGCACCCTCCCCACGCGACGAACCGGGGGGCGCGCAGCGACGCGCACCCCCCGACATCCTCGCGTCGTCGGCCGATCAGATCTCGTCGACGATCGTGTACGTGACCACCTTGCTGTTCGACCCGGCCGCCGCCGCCGGCGTCGCGGTCAGCGTGTACCGGATCTTGAGACCCGACTCCGCCACCTGGCTCAGGTCCCCGACCACCTCCGTCTCCGTGGTCGACAGCGTCACCACGCCCGCGCTCGTGCCGACCGTCGACGGCGCGTCCAGCTCGACCTGCAACGTCAGCCCCGCCTCCATGGGGTTGTCCAGCGCCGCCATGATCCGCTTCGGCGACGTCGCCGGCGCGTTCGTCTCCACCGCGTACGTGCTGGCGCTGTCCGTCACCGCCGCCGTCGTCGTCGTGATCGTCAACGACGGAGTTCCCGTCACCGTCACGGTGTTGATCGAATTCACCGTGTAGTTCACGGTATGCGAAGAACCCTGCGCCGCCGCCGTCCCGGCGGACACCACCACCAGCAGCGCCGCCGCGCCCATGATGCGTCCCATTCTCATGCTCTCCTCCAGGGTGCATGTCTGCGCGCTCCGGACACCGCGCCCGGAGCGCTACCGGATCGGACCCGGGGACCTCCATCAGCCCGCGGGGCGCTCCCTCAACACCGCACCCCTCCCGGGTCCTCGCTTTCGCGCGATCCTGCGGCCCGACCATGGGCGAGTCGCATGCCACTCTGGACGCCAAGCCTAAATCATTGTGTTACAATATTTTTCGCAATCGCCCCACCGCGCACCCGACCGGCGGCCTGTATACTTCGTTTACAGTCGGCGGAGGCGATGGGCGAGGAAACGGGGGCACGACGGCGCAGCACCGCCGATGATCACCCGGTTTACAGTGTCAATATTGTTTACATACGGCGGGTGGCGGCAGCGGCTGGGTGGGGGCGGTCAGTCGGGGATGCCGAAGCGTTCGAGCTTTTTGTAGAGGCCGGGGCGGGAGATGCCGAGGGCGCGAGCGGCGCGGGAGCGGTTGCCGTCGAACCGGCGCAGGACGCGGAGGATGTGGCGGCGCTCGAGTTCGTCGAGCGTGAGGTCGGCGGGGTCGTCGTCGGCGGTGCCGGTGGTGCGGATCCCGGAGCGGAGTTCGGCGGGGAGGTGCTCGGGCCGCAGTTCGTCGGTGTCACCGGCGAGGAGGACGACGCGCTCGAGGAGGTTCTTGAGCTCGCGGATGTTGCCGGGCCAGGCGTAGCCGACGAGGAGCGAGAGCGAATCGGGGGAGAAGTGGACGGGTCCCCGTCGGGTGCGGCGGTGCAGCTCGTGGAGCAGTTGGAGGCAGAGGTTCTCGATGTCGCGCCGGCCGCGCTCGCGCAGCGGCGGCAGGTGGATGGGGAGGACGTTGAGGCGGTAGTAGAGGTCTTCGCGGAAGCGTTCGGCGCGGACCTCGGCCTCGAGGTCGCGATTGGTGGCGGCGATCAGGCGGACGTCGACCTCGATTTCGCGGGTGCCGCCGAGGCGTCGGAAGCGGCGGTTTTCCAGGACTTTGAGCAGTTTCGGCTGGAGCTCGGGCGCGAGGTCGCCGATCTCGTCGAGGAAGAGGGTGCCGCGGTCGGCGATTTCGAAGAGGCCGCGTTTCTGGGTCTTGGCATCGGTGAACGCGCCGCGTTCATGGCCGAAGAGTTCGGAGTCGAGGAAGTTGGAGGTGAGGCCGGCGCAGTTGATCTCGATGAAGGGGGCGTCGGCGCGGGGCGAGAGCGAGTGGATGAGCTGGGCGACCCACCCTTTGCCGGTCCCGGTCTCACCGGTGATGAGGACGGTCGTGTCCTGCCCGGCGAGGAGCCGGACCTTGCGGGCCACCTCCTGCATGGCCGGCGAGGAGCCGAGGAGTTCCAGGCGGGAAGCGTCCTGCCGCTGCTGCATGTAGTAGCGGCTGCGGCGCCGGAGCTCGACCTTTTCGTAGGCGCGCTCGACGGCCGCCGCGAGGTGGGCGAAGTCGACGGGCTTCGTGAGGAAGTTTTCCGCGCCCATCTTCATCGCCTCGACCGCGATCGCGACGTCGTTGTACCCGGTCAGCATGATGATCGTGGCCTCCGGGTCCTTCTGGCGGAGCTGGACGAGGATGTCGATGCCGTTGCCTTCGGAGAGGCCGAAATCGAGGAGCACGAGGTCGGGCCGCTCGCGGTCGTAGAGCTCGAGGCTCGCCTCGCCCGTCTGCGCCTGGGCGACCTCCCAGCCCCACGTGCCGAAGGCGTGGGACAGGAGGCGCAGGATGGCCGGGTCGTCGTCGATGATGAGGACCGAGCGTGTCATTGCGGCAAATATGGCGAAAGTGCCGCCGCCACGCCACTGCCGGCCGCTCGGCGGGCACGGGCCGCTGCCGCGGCCCGCTCCCGCCGGCCGTGCGTCACGGACGTCGCCCGTCGCCCGTCCGCGCCCCGGCCGTCAGTTGACCGCCACGACGGCGCCGCACGCCACCGGCAGCGAGGCGACGTAGCCGTCGCCGACGAACGCGCCGTGCAGCACGACGGTCTTCGCGGTCAGGTCCGCCGGTTCGAACGGCACGGTGGCCAGGTCGAACGATCGCGTGTAGTGGATCGCACCGCCCGCGTTCGCCGGCGTCGGGTATGCCTGGAGGTCGACCTGGACCGGCCCGAACGCCGCCGAGCCCTCGCCGATGGTAATGATGCCGTCGCCATCCGTGTCCTGCGCGGCCGTCGGGCAAGACGAGGCCGTGTCGGTGAAACCGTGGATGTGCTGCGGGTGCAGTCGGCCCGCCACGTGACCGACGGCGTTCAGCCGGACCACCAGCTCGCCGCCCTTCACCAGGAGCGTCACGTCGCCGGTGACGCCGGAGTCGTTCAGCGGCTCGAGCGCGACGCGATACACCGCGACCGCCGGCGAGTTGTCGCCGCGGGCGGCCGGGTCGTCGCCGCGGGCGTACGACGGGGCCGGCGCGCCCTCCTCGTGGCCCGTCGGTACGTCATTGCATGCGGCGAGCGTGGCGATGGCGAGGGCCGGCAAGACACGGAGCAACCGGGTGGCCATAGGGCCTCCTTTGAGGAGATGGGAACCTCAGGGGTGAGCGATTGTGGAATCCGCGACGCCTGGCCCGGGTTCCGCGGGCACGGACCCGCTCGGCGCCGCGGCGAGTCGGCCGACCGCCGCGTCGTGGTCGAAGAGCAGCGGCGGGGCCGCCACGCTGCCGCTCCATGCGGCGCAAGGAAGCGGGGATGGGCCCGTGCGGCCGCGAGGGACGCACGGGTCAGCACCCCCTGAGAGACACATGTTCACGGCATCGAGATCGCCGTGCGCCGCGGCGCGGTGCGCGGGGTGATGCCGTCTTCGCCGTTTCGGCTCGATCCCGATCTCAACTCGACCGCGCCTGCGCGAACGCCCCCGGCTGGTAGTCGCCCACGGCGGGTCGGAAGGCGACCGACAAACGGTTCCAGCCGTTGATGGCGACGACGGCCATCGTCAGGTCGACCAGCTCCTTCTCGGAGAAGTGCTTGCGCGCCTCGTCGTAGACTTCATCGGGGACGCCGTGCTCGCTCACGAGCGTGACCGTCTCGGTCCACGCCAACGCCGCCCGCTCGCGTTCCGTGAAGAACGGGGCCTCGCGCCAGACCGACACGGCGTACAGGCGCTGTTCGGTCTCTCCCGCGGCACGGGCATCCTTGGTATGCATGTCCACGCAGTATGCGCAGCCGTTGATCTGCGATGCACGCAGCTTGACCAGCTCGAGCAGGGAGTGCTCCAGGCCGCTCTCCCGCACGTAGCGTTCGAGCCCGTACATCGCGCGGATCGCGTCCGGCGCGATTTCGCGGTGGTTGATCCGTGTCGTCATGGTATTCGCTCCTTGCGTAGCGTCCCACGTATGGAGGCAGCGGCGTCGTGATTCGCCCCGACCTCCGTGATGCGCCGTAAAGCCACCGATGGCCCTGGCGCCGACAATGGAGACGGTACCGGCGCCGGCCGTGTGACAGCTCTCACGGCGCGACGCCGCCACGGACCCCGTTCCGCGCACGATGCGGCCGGCCCCGCCGCGGACGCCTCGGCGTCCGCGGCGGGGCCGGCTTCGCACCCTGACAATTCCGTCAATCGGCCGTCGGCGGCCGGCCGGATTCAGCGGCGGCGCCCGCGGGCGCCGGCACGGGCTGCGCACCCTCGGGGCGTCCCGCCGCGACCTCCGCGACTCCCGGGGCCTCGGCGAAGAACTCGATCCCCTCGCTCTTCGTGACGACGAGCGAGGTCAGCAGGTCGCCGGTCACGTTCGGCACGGTCCTCGACATGTCGAGGATGCGGTCGACGCCGAGCACGAGCGCGATCCCTTCGCCGGGCACGCCGACCATCTCGAGGACCATGACGAGGAGCGGGATCGAGCCGCTGGGCACGCCGGCGGCGCCGATCGCCGTGACCACGGCCATCGCGACGACGACGATCTGCATCGGCAGGCTGAGGTGGACGCCGAAGACCTGCGCGAGGAACAGCACGGTCATCCCCTCGAAGAGGGCGGTGCCGTTCATGTTCATGGTCGCGCCGAGCGGCAGCACGAAGCCGGCCACGTGCTTGGGCACGCCGAACTCTTCCTGGGCCGTTCGGATCGTGGTCGGCAGCGTCGCGTTCGAGCTGGAGGTCGAGAACGCCGTGACCATGAGCGTGCGCGTGCGGCGGAAGAAGTCGCTCGGCCGCACGCCGACGAGGCCGCGCGCGAACGCCGGGATGATCACGACCTGGTGAAGCGCGAGGCCGCCGAGGACCATGACCACGTAGAGCCCGAGCGAGCGGAGCACGTCGAAGCCGAAGCGCGCCGTGACGGCGAAGATCAGGCCAGCCACGCCGATCGGCGCCAGCTTCATGGCGAAGCCGATCATCACGGACACCGCCTCGCCGATCCCCTCGATCACCCGCAGTACGGGCTTCGAGAGGCTCTCGGGCAGGCGCGTCAGCGCCACGCCGAAGACGATGGTGAAGAA
Organism: Longimicrobiales bacterium; assembly: GCA_036381255.1. GTDB lineage: Bacteria > Gemmatimonadota > Gemmatimonadetes > Longimicrobiales > RSA9 > CALBZE01. The sequence goes on from DASVDG010000042.1 coordinate 49,822, forward strand.
GATCAGCCCGAGCATGTCGCCGCGCGCCGCCGCGTCCAGCGGGTTGCGCGGCACGATGCTCACGAACGTGTTGATGCCGAAGCCGCTCGTCTGCGCGGCACCGACCTTTTCGGCCGCGTCCGTGGCGTAGGCCTCGAGCAGCGCGGTGCGGACCGCGGGATCCAGCGCCCCGCCCGGCTCGACCAGGTTCGTCAGCACGAGCCCGATCGCGGCCGCGACCGCCGTCGTCGCCACGAAGAAACCGAGCGTCTTGCCGCCGATCCGACCGACGCGCCGGATGTCGCCGAGCCCGGCGACGCCCAGCGCGAGCGAGGTGAAGACCAGCGGGACGACGACCATGAAGAGCATGCGCAGGAAGACCTGCCCGACCGGCTGGGCCACGTTGTCGACGACCCAGGCGAGCGCCGGCGCGTCCTTCCACAGCGCGTTGCAGATCACGCCGGCGGCGGCGCCGAGCACCAGCCCGAGCAGGATCTTCGTGTGCAGCGCCATGCCCTTGCGCGAGTTTCCCTGTGCGACTTCGCTCATGCCTGACCCGACTCCCCGGCGGCACCGCCCGCGACCGCGGCGCCACGCCGCAGCAGGCTGTGCTTCCGACCGTAAGTGAAGTAGATCGCCAGCCCGATGACCAGCCAGATCACGAGGCGCAGCCACGTGTCACCCGGCAGACCGATCATCATCGCGAGGCAGACGAGGACGCCCATGATCGGCACGAACGGGACGAACGGCGCACGGAACGGCCGCTCCCGCTCCGGCTCCTTGATGCGCAGGTACAGCACGCCCGAGCAGACGATCACGAACGCCAGCAGCGTCCCGATCGAGACCAGCTCGCCGAGCAGGTTGATCGGCAGCGCGCCGGCGAGGACGACGCACACGGCGCCGGTCAGGATCGTACCGACGTGGGGCGTGCGGAAGCGTGGATGCAGCCGGCCGAACACCTGGGGGAGCAGCCCGTCCCTCGACATCGTGAAGAAGATGCGCGGCTGCGCCATGAGCATGACGAGCATGACCGACGTGAGCCCCGCGATCGCGCCGATCTTCACCGCGCTGCTCAGGATCGAATAGCCGGTCGCCTCGATCCCGACGGCGATCGGCTCGGCCACGTTGAGCCGGGAGTAGTGCACCAGCGCGGTCAGGATCCCCGAGACCAGGATGTAGAGTAGGGTGCACACCACGAGCGATCCCAGGATCCCCGTCGGCATGTCACGCTGCGGGTCCCGCGCCTCCTGCGCGACCGTCGACACCGCGTCGAAGCCAATGTAGGCGAAGAAGATCACGCCCGCCGCCCGGAGCACGCCGCTCCAGCCGAAGTGTCCGAACCCGCCCTCGTTCGGCGGGATGAACGGCGACCAGTTCTGCTGCGCCAGCTCCGGGTTGCGGAACAGGAAGTACCCGCCCGCCAGGATGAACGCCATGATCACCGAGAGCTTGATGAAGACGATCAGGTTGTTGAAGCGCGCGGACTCCTTGATGCCGAGGACGAGGAGCACGGAGATCAGCCCCACCGCGACCGCGGCGACGAGGTTGAACACGCCGGTCGCGTGGGGCAGCGAAGCGATGTCGATCCCCTGCGCGACGAGCGACGACCGGAGCTGCTCCGTGATCGGGACCCAGCTCTCGGCGCCCGGGAGCTGCACCATCTTTGTCCCGGTCGCCATCGTCCACTCGGGTGGGATCACGATCCCCAGGTCGCGCAGGAACGAGACCACGTACCCGGACCAACCGACGGCCACGGTCGACGCGGCGAACAGGTACTCCAGGATCAGGTCCCAGCCGATGATCCACGCGATCAGCTCGCCGAGCGTGGCGTAGCCGTACGTGTAGGCGGACCCCGCGATCGGGATCATGGACGCGAACTCCGCGTAGCAGAGCCCCGCGAAGGCGCACCCGATCCCCGCCAGGATGAAGGAGAGGATCAGCGCCGGCCCCGCGAACTGCGCCGCGGCCGTCCCCGTCAGCACGAAGATGCCGGTCCCGATGATGGCGCCGATCCCGATCGCCACGAGGTTGAACGGCCCGAGTGCGCGGGCGAGGGAGTGCTCCCCCTCGGCGAACGCCTCCGCGCGCAGGTCGTCGATCGATTTGCGTGCAAACAAGCTCATGTGATGTCTCCCCTCGGAGTGGCGGCCACCGGTCGCGGGTGGCCGCCGGATCCGGTTACGAACGTGCGCCGGCCGCTGCCGACGCGCACGGCATCCGCTCGCGCCGAAGCGGATCGGCGTCCGTGCAGGGCTAAGTTGGCGTCGGAGCGGTCACGCGTCGAACGGAGGCGGTACGGCGGTACTTCGTGAGGAGTCGGAGCCGGCGCGGGCGCGGGCGAGCGCCGCGGCGAAATCCAGGTGGGAGCGCGCGACGCCTCGGGCCCGACTCGCCGCCGGCGAGTCCGATCGCGCCGCGTCCAATCCGGCGAGCCGGGCGCGGGCGCCGCGCGGCCCGGACCGGGGCCACGCATCGCCCGACCGGTCCCGTCCGGGCTCGAGCGTCGGCGCCGTCTGCGAGAGCAGCGCCATCGCGGGATCGAAACGGGCTTCTGCGAGCGAGACGGCCGCCGCATCCGCGACGGCCCCGTGATCCGCGGCAGCGCGCGGCGCCGCACCCCCCACGGCCGTGGGTGACGCGCCGGCGGCGCCGGCGATCGCCAGCACGAAGGCAAGTGTCACGCCGAGAGGACGCAATGGCGAAAGCGGCAACGGCACACCCGGATGCGGGGGCGGGACGGCGCCCCGGGATTGGATACGTTCGATGTACGGTGATTCATCGCACGCTAACGGGCCGGGTGGCGGATTGTCAAGTCCGGAGCCGGGATTCCGCGTCCGCGATGCCGTCGCGCCGGTCGGCTACCGGTGCGCTTCGACCGAATCGGACGCCTGCACGGTGACCATCGCGCCCTCGCGGACGGCCCCGATGACGACGTCCTTGCCGATGGCATCGCCGTTGCCGTCGAAGCGGATCGTGCCGGTCACGCCCTCGAAGGCGGGGGAGGCGGTGCCGATGCCCGCGACGTAGTCGCGGATGGCGCGGCGGTCGATGCCGACCTCGCGGATCGCGCGGGCGATGATCATGACGGCGTCGTAGGCGTGGGCGGAGCCATCGCGCGGCGCCGCGTCGAACCGCTCGACGTAGCGTCGGACGAACTCGCGCGCGGCCTCGGTCGGGCGATCGGAGAGGAAGCCCGCGGCGACGTAGACGCCCTCGGCCGCCGACCCCGCCTGCACGATCCCCATGAGGCCGTCGGTGCCCAGGACGTCGCCCCGGTAGCCGAGGCTGCGGGCGGTGCGGAGGATGTCGATGACCTCGTCGCCTACGCCGACGATGACGAGCGCGTCCATCCCGCGGCGGATCGCGCGTTCGAGGTACGGCTCGAGCGGGACCCCGGACTCGAGCAGCGCGGGCAGGTAGGGGTCGAGGCCGACGATCGTGCCGCCCAGCTCCTCGAACGCGGGGGCAAACGCACCGACGACGCCGCGGCCGTAGGCGTCGTTCACGTACAGGATCTCCGCCCGCCGCAGGCCGAGGTGTTCGTGCGCCCAATCGGCGAGGGCGTCGGCCTGCTGGAGGTCGCTCGGGCAGACGCGGAACACCCAGTCCGACCATCCGGTCAGCTGGGGACTGGTCGCGCCCGGCGAGATCGAGAGCAGCCCGTTGGCGGGATCGCCGTAGACGTCCGCCGCGGCGAGGGTCGTCCCGGAGGTGAGCGGTCCGACCACGGCGACGACGTCGCTCTCGTCGCGCAGCGCGGCCGCGACCTCGATCGCCCGCTGCGGGTCCATGCCGTCGTCGCGCACGTCGAGCTCGAGGAGACGGCCGCGGATCCCGCCGTCGGCGTTCACGTCTTCGACGGCCAGCATCGCGCCCTGGAGCATCGCGCGCCCCACCGTTTCGCCGACCGGTCCCGCGAGGCCTATGCGGATCACGTCGTCCGGGGTCGTGTCCGCGGCACAGCCGCCGACGACGAGCCCGCAGGCGACGAGGGTTCCCAACGCCTTGATCATTGATACTTCCGTATCCGAGGTCGAGTCCGGGGAGGGGCGTGCAACCTATCGGCAGCCGGCGGACAATACAAGGGACCGTCGCGGCCGCGTGCCGTCCGTGATCCTTCGCGGCGGCTCAGAGCGAGAGCCGCGACAGCCGGTCGCGGTAGCGGCGGCTGAGGGTGAGCTCGGTCCCGTCCCGGAGCACCACGAGCTGGTCGCCGTGCGACCAGGGGTGGATCTCCCGAACCCGGTCCGCGTTGACGATGTGCGAGCGGTGGATGCGGATGAAGCGGGCGGGATCGAGCCGCGCCTCGAGCGCCGCGAGCGTGCCGCGCAGAAGGTGGGATGCCGCGCCGACGTGCAGGCGCACGTAGTTGCGCTCCGCCTCGATCCAGTCGATGCGGTCCACGTCGAGCAGCACGGACCTCGCGCCGTCGGGGACGAGCAGCCGCTCGAGGTAAGCCGGCCGGGCGCGCACCTGCTCGAGCACCTCGCGGAGCCGGCGGTCGAGGCCGTCGTCCGCGCCGTCTCGCCGGGCGCGGACCCGCGCCTTCGCGCGGCCGAGCGCGCGCTGGAACCGGTCCGGTCCGACCGGCTTGAGCAGGTAGTCGACCGCGTGTACCTCGAACGCGCGGACGGCGTACTCGTCGTATGCGGTCACGAAGACGACGTCCGGCACGGCCCCGGCGCCGAGCGCGTCGAGGACTCCGAAACCGTCCAGCCCGGGCATCTGCACGTCCAGGAAGACGAGATCGGGCGCGAGCGCCGCGACGGCTTCGACCGCCTCCACCCCGCTCCCCGCCTCGCCCACGACCTCGATCTCCGGGTCGGCCGCGAGGAAGCGGCGGACCTTGGCGCGCGCCGGCGGCTCGTCGTCGACGATCAGGACGCGGATCCGATCCATGGCGCCTCCATCGCGCCCGCGTGTACGGGCGCCAGGTGGTACGGGATCCGAATCGCCACGCGCAGGCCGCCGAGCGGGGAGCGATCGAGCGTCATGGCGTGGTCATCGCCGTAGAGCCCACGCAGCCGCTCGGCCGTGTTGTGGAGGCCCATGCCGCCGCCGGTCGAAGGCGCGAAGGCGGTGGCCGACCCGTCCCCGGGTGCCGCCATCCCGGGCCCGTTGTCGTCCACTTCGAAGACGACGGCATCGCCCTCCCGCCGCACGCGCACCTCGATGCGCGCGGGCCGGGGCGGCGGCGGCGCGCCGTGGCGGATCGCGTTCTCGACCAGCGGCTGGAGCAGCAGCGTCGGGACGAGCGCGTCGCCGAGCGCGTCGTCGGCCGCAACGGCGACCCGGAGCCGGTCGCCGAAGCGGGCGCGCATGAGCTCCACGTAGAGGTCGAGCGACTCCAGCTCGTCGGCCAGCGTGACCTCGTGGCGGCGCGACGCGTGCAGCGCCCGGCGCAACAGGTCGGATAGGGCGGAGAGCATCCGGTCGGCCCGCGCCGCGTCCTCGTACATGACCGACGAGATCGTGTTCAGCGCGTTGAACACGAAGTGCGGGTTGAGCTGCGCCTGGAGATTGTCGAGCTGCGCGCGCGCGAGGCGCGCCTCCAGGTCCGTGGTCCGCAGCTCCCGGTCGCGCGCCGCGCGATAGCGCTCGAAGAGCGCCGCGATCACGAAGACCAGCACGTAGCTCGACACGTCCTTCGGCAGCTCCATCGCGTAGCGGACCGGGAGGATCCCGTAGTCGTAGTCGCCGAGGCCGACGAGCGGGAAGATCGCCTCGCGGCTCAGCCAGTTGGCCGTGGTGTGGAGGGCGGAAAACAGCACGACCCCGACGGCGTGGAAGCCGACGCGCGCCGACCACGGCCGCCCCGAGAGCCCGAGGCGCCAGGCGAGCAGCACCAGCGGCGCGAGGAACAGTACACCGGCGTAATGGCCGGTCATTTCCTCGACGAGCGGGACGAGCCACGGCTGCGGATGGCCCCGCGCGACGTCGTCCAGGTGCCGGTACGCCACGGCGAGCAACCCCATCGCGGTGGGGACCAACACGAGCAGCCCTGCGAGCTGTAGTCTCGCGACCGGGAACGCGGTGCGTCCTGCCGCCGCGGAGGGCGTCGCCTCGGGCGTCGCAGCGGGTCGAGCGGTCTCGATCATCATGCGCCGGATCGTGGGGCGTGAACGGTCGTGCAATCTCGGGCCGGCCGGGCATCGCGGCAACGCCGCTGCGCGGCGCTTACCCGACGCCGCGGGGCGCGTGCGGCGCACGCCGCAGCGGTGCCGCCGCATCCCCGTACCCCGCACGACGCCCGCGGTGCGAACGGGCGCGGCGCGCGCTGCCCGGGGCGGCTCGCCGCGCGCCTCACGCCGAGGCCGGTGCGCGCCCGGATCCGGCCACGGCCGGGGTCGGCGCGGGCGCCGGTCCGCGCCCGGACGGAGCCGCCGTGCCGCTCCCCGGCCGCTGCGGCTTCATGCCAAAAAGGAAGCGCGCCGCCGGGAACGGCCGCACCAGCAGGTGGTAGACCGCCCAGCTCACGGCGAGCGAGACCGTGCTCACGAACAGGTACTTCGCCAGGATGCCCTCCTCGACCTGCACGACGTAGTAGCCGATCACGACGATCACGGTCTGGTGCAGGATGTAGAACGGGTAAATCCCCTCGTTGGCGTAGTCCAGCACGCGGGACGGCCGGTTCAGGTAGCGCCGGCCGTACCCCAGGAGCGCGAGCACCCAGCACCACGCGTTGAACGCCTGGAGCAGGTGATAGAGGGTGTTCGACACCGAGTACGTGAATTCCGGCGTCGCGCCGTTCCAGCGGATCGCATCGATCGCGACGATCGCCAGGAACGCCAGCGTGAGCGACGTGCGACGCCGCGCCTCGATCTCCGCCCACACGCCCTCCGCCACCGCCAGCACGTAGCCGTAGACGAAGAAGAGGAAGTAGTAGAGCATGGACGCCCAGTCATCCACGATGTTCTGCGGCCCCGGAAACCTCACGATCAGCGCGGCCAGCACGGCGCCGGGCGGGATCGCGAGCGCGTAGAGCCCCGGGCCGCGCACCGCCTGCGCGACCCGCGCCGCCCATCGCCGCCCCGCATCGCTCCGCAGGTAGAGGAACAACGGCAGCGCGGCCAGCGAGTAGCAGAACAGGTAGAAGACGAACCAGAGGTGGTGCCAGCTGAAAGCGCCCTCCGGGTACGGCGCGAACCCGAAGACCTCCGGATAGAAGTCGAGGTAGGATCCGTAGGCCGCGCCGTTGGCGATCCGCTCGAAGTAGATCTGCGGCGGCACGATCACGAACATGCCGAAGACGACGGGCACCAGAAGACGGCGCATCCGTTCGCCGACGTACTCGCCGGCGGTTCGCCGCCTCAGCGCGAAGCTCGTCCCGATCCCCGAGATCAGGAACAGCAGCGCCATGCGCCAGCGCGACAGGAAGTAGTTGAGCTCCAGCACCAGCGCACTCGTCTCCGCGTTCTTGATGTGCCACCCCCACTCCGCCGCGAAGATCATCCCCGTGTGGTAGTAGAGCAGCAGCAGGATCGCGATCACCCGCAACCAGTCCAGGTCGTGGCGCCGGACCGGCGCCGCAGGCCGCGGGTTCATGGAGATTCCGGGATTCATGGTCCGCTCCGCGCGAGATCGTTGCCGACCGGCCCGGAATGGGCCGGACGCACGGAATCTCGCGCGGAGCCCTCATGCGCGGGAACGTCCGCGGTGCGGGCGGAGCACCGACGGGACGCACGGGACGAGGCCGGGACGGGCGGGACGCGTGGTGGATGTCGAAGGCCGCGCATCCCTGCGCCGCTGCCGGGCCGCACCTCGACCGCCCCGCGGCACGCCGTCGAGGAGCCGCCCGGCGACATCGATACGGTCGCGCTGGCGGGAGCGCGGGTCCACCGACGTGGCACCGGGCTTGCCGCGATCGGCGGGCTCGCGAGCGCCGAGAGAGCACGCGGCCATCGGACGACAATGACGGATCGAACCACCCTACCGGGCTTCCTTGCCGGCGCACTCGTCGGCGCGCTCGTCACGGCGCCGGCCATCGCCGTGTGCTACCTCGGGCAGCAGCTCGCGGGGCTGCCGTTCGTCCCGTTCGACGTGTTCGACGCCGTCGCACGCGCGTTGCCGGGCGCGGTCGTGACGTTCGGCATCGACGCGCTGGTGGCGGGGATCCGCGCGCTCGGGCTCGGCGAGGTTTCCGAGGTCGCGAAGGTTGCGGAGCAGCTCCTGGCGATCGGCGGGATGTTCGTCGCCGGCGTCCTGGCCGGGGCGGCGCTGTTCGGGGTGCTCCGCCGCTGGCGTCCGACGTCCGGTCTCGCGGCCGGGTTGGCGCTCGGTGTGCTGGTCGGGGTACCGGCCGTGGTGATCGGCGCGGCCGTGAACCGTACGGCGACGGCGGGGCCGATCGCGAGCGCGCTCTGGGTCCTGCTTCTCTTCCTCGGCTGGGGCGCGGCGCTCGGCTGGGCGTACGACCGTCTCGCCGCGGCCGCGGTCCGCGCCGCGACGGCTCCGACCGCGGTGGCCGAGCCGATCGACCGCCGCACGTTCGTGATCCGGCTCGGCGGCGCCGCGGCGGTGATCACGGTGGTCGGCGCCGGCGTCGGCGCGTGGCTGGCGACGGTGCGCGAGCGGGAGCGAGCGCGGGCGCGGGGGCGGCCCTGGTCGGCGACGCACGCGCTCCCCAACGCCGATGCCGAGGTCCGCCCCGTGCCGGGCACTCGCCCGGAGCTCACGCCGGTAGAGGACCATTACCGGATCGACATCAACACCCGTCCGCCCGTCATCGACGAGGGCGAGTGGCGGCTCCGTTTCGGCGGGCGAGTCGAGCGGCCGACGGAGTGGACGCTGGAGGCGCTGCGCAGCCGCTACGCGCCGCTTCATCAGTTCGTCACGCTCTCGTGCATCTCGAACCCCGTGGGCGGCGACCTCATCGGGACCCAGCGCTGGACGGGCGTCCCGCTGCGCCGCATCCTCGAGGAGGTCCGGCCGCTGCCCGGCGCGACGCACCTGCGGATCCGCTCCGCCGACGACTTCCACGAGGTGCTGCCGATCGCCGATGCGATGGCCGACGAGAGGATCCTGCTGACCTACGCCTGGGACGGGCTCCCGCTCCCGGCCGAGCACGGCTTCCCGCTCCGCCTCTACATCCCCGACCGCTACGGCATGAAGCAGCCGAAGTGGATCGAGACGATCGAGGCGATCGACGGCGACGAGGCCGGCTACTGGGTCCGCCGCGGGTGGGACGCCGAGGCGCGGATGCACGCGACCTCCGTCATCGACGTCGTCGGCGTCGACATGATGGTCATCCAGGCCGACCGCGGCACGCGCATCCCGATCGGCGGGATCGCGCACGCCGGCGCGCGCGGCATCTCCCGCGTCGAGGTCCGCGTCGACGGCGGTCCGTGGCAGCCCGCCCGGCTCCGCGCCCCGCTCTCCGACACGACCTGGGTGCTCTGGGTCTTCGACTGGCCGTTCCAGCCCGGCGCGCACACCTTCACGGTGCGCTGCTTCGAAGGCGATGGCACGCCGCAGGAAGCGCGGCGGGCGCCCGTGCGGCCCGCCGGCGCGACGGGACTTCACGGGAAGGACGTCATGGTGTGACCCGGAGCACCCGTCGCACCGCGACGAGGTGCTCGCGGTACCACCGCCCCTCGGGCGTCCGGAGGTCGTCGTACCGCACGTGCGTGCCGCGTTTGGGCGAGTGGATGATGCGCCCGTCGCCGGCGTAGAGCGCGACGTGGTGGATCTCCTTGCCGTCGCTCGCGAAGAACAGGAGGTCGCCGGGCCGGAACGACGCGGCGTCGAGCGGCACCGCGATCCCCGCCTTCGCCTGTTCGCGGGTCACCCGCGGGAGCGCGATCCCGACCTTCGCGTACACGTACTGCACGAACCCCGAGCAGTCGAACCCCGTCTCGGGGCTCTCCCCGCCCCACCGGTATCGGACGCCGAGGTGCCGCTCCGCTTCGGCCAGGACGCGGCGGGCGACGTCCGGCGCGTCCGACCGCTCCGCCCCCCGCCCGTCGCGGTCCGCGCCCGCGCGCGTCCCGCCCCCCGTCGACGCCCCCACCTCGCGCCCCGACGCCTTCGCGTCCGGCCCCGTCGAGGACCGCTCGGGGCCGCCCGGCACCGGAGCGGGGACCGCCGGCGCCGGGCCGCCGGTGAACCGGAGCCCGATGCCGCCGCGCACTTCCCAATCGCCGGACCGGTTGCGGCCCTCGCCGTACAGCGCGAGCCACTGCCCGAGGACCGGCAGCCGAACGCCGGCGCCCCAGCTGACGGATGGGTCCCAGCGCGTGCCGTCGCCGGCGACCGCGTCCTCGCCACGCACGCCCGCGCCGATGAAGAGGTACGGCTCGGCGTCGAACGGCGCGATCGCCCGCAGGACCGGGTGCGCGTTCAGCGGCTTGAGCTGCAGGTCCACGTCCGCGCGCCAGAACCGGGGCTCGCCCGAAAGGTCCAGCGCGCCGGCACGCCCCGACACGCGGAGCTGGACCCGGGCGCCGCCGTACGCGAGCGCGCCGCCGAAGCCGGAGGGCACGGCGGCCGTTGCCGCGGTTTCGACGAACGCGCCCACGTCGATCACCGTCTGCGCGATCGCGGGCGCGGGCCAGAGCAGGAGACGGGCAGCGGTGAGTACGACGTATCTGCGGAGCATCTTCACTCGAGACCGGGTTGGAAGTGGCTGCCGGAGATTCGCCGCGGGCGTCGTCCGCCGCGCCGCGCCGATCGCGGGACCGGCGCGGAGACGGCGTGCTGGAGCGGCACTCTGATGCCGTGGACGATCGCCGCGGGGTCGAGGCCACACGCTCGCAACGGCCCGGTGAAGGGCGCCGGTGCGTAAACCGTTCGCGGACAACCGGATCGGGATGCCGGAACGCCCGAGGGGCGGGCTGCGACTCCGCCAGACGGGTGCCGGCGCCTCCAGCGAAGCCTTACCACGCCGCGGCTCCGCCGTCGCGGGGTCGGCCGCCGCGGTCCCGGCGCGCCGGGCTCCCCGCGCGCCGGGCTTCCCGTCGCCGGCGTCGGGATCCCGGGCCGACCGCCGGCGGTATCAGTCGAACCGGCTCCGGCACCGCGTCCATCGCATCGGCCGGCCGTCCCCGGGTTCCCATAGGCGAGGCATGAGCGTAACCCGACCGTCCGACCCGTCCACGGGCCAGCGACTCTTCGTCGATCCAGGATTCGACGGCGAACCGTCGTCGGACGGCGTGCCGGCCGTCGGCGGGTATCGCAGCTTCACCCCCCGCCCATCGCTCCGTGCGTTCGTGGAGCGGATCACCGTGGGCGCGGAGGCGATGGGCATCGAGGAGATCGTCGTCCCGGACGGCGGCGTGCACCTGGTCTTCCACATCGGCACGCGCCCCATGCTGGGCGACGGGACGACATCGCCCGCCGCGGCCGTCATCGGCGCCGCGAGCACGGCGGCGCGGATCCGCTTCTCCGGCACGCTGGCCGGCGTCTCGGTCCGGCTGCGCCCGGGCGGCGTTCTGGCCGCGCTCGGCGTCCCCGCGGGCCGGCTCTTCGGGCGGGCCACCGCACTCGAGGACGTTTGGGGCGCGCGTGCGGAAGAGACGTTGCAGCGCCTGGCCGGGACCTCCGACCCGGCGGCGCGCGCCGCCATTGTCGAGGACGCCCTGTCGGAATTCGTGACGCGCCGCGGGCTCGCGCCGGATCCGAGAGCGGCGCGCGCCGCCCGGATGATCGCCGCGACGGCCGGGCGCGGACGGATCGCCGACATCGCCGCCGCCGTCGGCGTCGGCGAGCGGCGCCTCGAGCAGCTCTTCGACCACCACGTCGGCATCGCGCCCAAGGTCCTGGCCCGCATCGCACGCTTTCAGGCCAGCGTGCGGCTGCTCGCCGATCGCCCCGCCCCCGACTGGTCCCGCATCGCCCACGCGTGCGGCTTCGCGGACCAGTCCCATCTCATCGGCGAGTACCGGCGGATCGCCGGAATGACGCCCACCGAATTCCTCCGGCGATTCCGGATTTCGGATTCCTACAAGACGCGCGGAGCCGCGGACGCCATCCTGGCGGACGCGAGTGCGGGATCCGGCTACGGCGGCGGACGGGCCGACTGAGCGCGACCGTCCGCGCCGGCGAGAGCGCCGGCGGAGGCCGGCGCGCCCGCCAGCGCATGCCGGCGCCCCCGGCGAAGCCCGGGACGCGCACCGTCGACGCCCGCCGCCGGCGCCGCGTGCCTCCGATTGCGCGCCGCGGCGAACACCATGGAACGGAACGAGCGGATGAGAGCCCGATGAGCCGAGAAACCCCTGTCCGACCCCTCGCGGGCCGCATCGCCGTCGTCACCGGCGCGAGCCGTGGCGCCGGGCGCGGCATCGCCCTCGAGCTCGGCGCCGCCGGCGCCACGGTCTACGTCACAGGCAGGAGCACCCGCGCGGCCCCCGCGCCGACGTACGCGGGGATCCTCCGCATGGCGAACCTCGAAACGCCCCCCGGCACGATCGAGGACACGGCGGACGCCGTCTCCCGGGCCGGCGGCACCGGGATCCCCGTGCGCTGCGACCACGCCGTCGCCGACGACGTGGAAGCCCTTTTCGCCCGCGTGGAGGCCGAACACGGACGGCTCGACCTCCTCGTGAACAACGCCTGGGGCGGGCACGAGGCGTTCACCGAAGCGTCGCTCGGCGCACCCTTCTGGGAGCAGCCGCTCGACCAGTGGGAGTCGATGTTCGACCGCGGCGTCCGCAACCACCTCCTCGCCGCCCGCTTCGCAGCGCCGCGCTTCATGCGGCAGCGGCGCGGTCTGATCGTCACCACCACGTTCTGGGACGACGACCGCTACCTGGCCGGGAACCTGTTCTACGACCTCGCGAAGTCCGCCATGAACCGCCTCGCCTTCGGGCTCGCCGAGGAGCTCCGCCCGCACGGCGTCGCCTCCGTCGCGGTCTCGCCCGGCTGGATGCGGACCGAGTGGGTGCTGGCCTGCAGGCACGCCGATGAAGAGGATTGGCACACGCGACCCGAGCTCGCGCGGACCGAGTCGCCGCGGTACGTCGGCCGCGCCGTCGTGGCGCTCGCGGCGGATCCGGACGTCATGGTGAAGTCGGGGCGCGTCCTGCGCGTGGCCGACCTCGCGCGGGAGTACGGGTTCACGGACGTCGACGGACGGGTCGTGCCCGCGTTCCGGATCGCCGAGGCGTGAGCCCTCGGCGGGAGCGTGCGCCCGGCGCACGCCGCACGGGTCGCCCGGCGCGGCCACCGGCGGATGCGCCATGGCCGCGCCCCGATGACCGGGGGCGCCTCCGCGCCGCGCGCCTCACTCCGCCCGGATCGCCTCGAGCGGATCGATCCGCGCCGCCCGGAGCGCGGGGACCATGGCCGCGCCCAGGCCGACGGCCGTCATGACGAGCACGACGGCGGCGAGCGTCGCCGGGTCGCCGGGCGCCACGCCGACGAGCAGCCCTTCGAGCAGCCGCGCGACGGCGATGGAGCCGAGCAGCCCGAGCACCGTCCCGGCGATCAGCAGCACCGCGCCGTCCCACAGCACCATCCCGAGCACCCGCTTCGGGCCGGCGCCGAGGCTCATCCGGATCCCGATCTCGGCCGTGCGCTCGCCGATGAAGAACGACAGCATGCCGGCGAGCCCGACCGCCGCGATCGTCAGCGCGAGTACCCCGAGCATCCCGACGAGGAGCGCGTTCAGCCGCTCCGCGGCGACGGCCTCGTCCCGGATCTGCTCCAGCGTCGCCACGTGCAGCACCGGCTGCTCCGGCGCGATCTCGTTGATGATCCGCTGCACGCGCGGCGCGAGCGTGTGCGCCGCGTCCGCACGGATCACGAACGCACCGGGGAAGTAGCCGAGGTCGTTCTGCGTCATCGGCTGGTACATCACGAGCGGTGGCGGCTGGTCCGGCCCGTCGTCACGGGTGTTGCCGACGACACCGACGACCGTGCGCCACTCGCCCGTCATCCCGAGCGCCTGCAACACCTCGCCCGTCCACGCGACGCGTCGCCCGATCGGGTCGTCGGTCCCGAACAGGCGCTCCGCGAGCGCCTGGTTCAGGATGGCGACGGGCGCGCTCTCCGCCCGGTCCGTCGCGGCGAAGTCCCGCCCCGCGAGCACCTCGATCCCCGCGGCCGCGAAGAACCCCGGCGTCGCCGTCCGGTACTCGGCGACGGGGATCGGCGTGCCCGGCTCCGGCGGCCGCCCCTCCGCCCGGATCTCCAGCTTGATCTGCTTGCTGCGCAGCGGGACGCTGAGCCCGACGCCGACCTCGCGCACGCCCGGCAGCCCGGCGATGCGACGTCGCATCTCCTCCTGAAGCGTCACGGCCTCCGCGGCCGACAACCCCTCCTGGCTCGCGGGCGCTTCCAGCGTCAGCGTGTCCTCGACGTCGACGCCGGGATCGACCGCGCCCAGCGTCAGCAGCGTGCGGCCGAGCAGCCCCGCCGCCGTGAGCACCGTGACGCTGGCCGCGACCTGCGCGACGATCAGCCCGCGCTGGAGCCGCCGCCGCCCGCCGGTCGCGCGGGACCCCGATCGCATGAGCGCCGCGCCGGCCAACTCCTGCGAACGCAGCCCCGGCGTGAACGCGAACGCCAGTGCGGCCGCGCTCGCGACCGCCGCCGCGAACAGCAGTACGCCGCCGTCCATCTGGATCTCGCTCGCCCGTGTCGTGAACCGCGCCGCGAAGGCGACCAGCAGGTCCAGCCCCACGTACGCCAGGGCCAACCCCGACGCGGCGCCCGCGGCGGCGAGGATGCCGGTCTCCGCGAGGAGCGTGCGGCGGAGTCGCGCGCGGTCGGCGCCCAGCGCCCACCGCACCGCGAACTCACGGTCCCGCCGGATCGTGCGCGTCAGCACCAGATTCGCCGCGTTCGCGCACGTCGTCAGCAGCAGCAGCCCCGCGGCCGCCATCAGCAGGTACAGCGTCAGCTTCGCGTTCGAAACCAGCGCCTCGCGGAGCGGCGTCACCGTCACCGCGTAGCCCGCCGCCGGATCGTAGTTCTGCGGATGGTCCCGGTACATCCGCGCCGTGACGGCCGCGACCTCCGCCTGCGCCTGCTCCACCGTCGCGCCCGGCGCGAGCCGCGCGAAGACGTCCGTCATCCGGTGCGACCGCCCGTGCACCATCGTCGCATCCAGGTGGTGCGGGCTGGTCACGATGTTCACGAACACGTCCGTCTCGCCCGGGAACGGCGGCGCCGGCTCCATCACCCCCACGATCGTCGCCGACCGGCCGTTGATCCGAACGACCTTCCCCACGACGCCGGGGTCGCCGCCGAACGCCCGCCGCCAGTATGCGTAAGTCAGCACCATCACCGGCTCCGCGGCCGGCCCGTCGTCCATGGGACCGATCGCCCGCCCGACGACGGGGTGCAGCCCCAGCACGTCGAAGTAGTTGCCGCTCACGATCCCCGCCTGAACCTCCGTCGGCCGCCCCGCGCCCAGCATCGTGAACGGCATCGCCGAGAACTCCGCGACCCCGTCGAACGACTCGACCGCCTCGCGGAGATCGATGATCTCCGGCACCGAAAAGTTGACGTCCTGGAGCCCCGCCCGCGCCGCCGATTGCCGCAGGTACACGATCGCGTCCCCACCGTCGTGCGGCAGCGGCCGCAACAGCACGCCGCGGAACACGCTGAACATCGCCGTCGTCGCGCCGATCCCGAGCGCGAGCGTGAGAACCATCAGGAACGAGAACCCTGGCGCCTTCCACAGCGACCGAATCGCACGCCGCATTGCAGCCTCCCCATGCATCCGAGGGTGACCGGCCACGACGCCTCGTGCGGCGCCGCCGGCCGAGATGGTACGGGCGGAGAGATCCCGCCGCTACGGTAGCGTCGAACGAAGGAGAACGGAATCGACATCACCGCAGCGGTGCAGCAGGACCTCGCCACCATGGGTTCAACTCACGCATCCGATCATCGGAACGTGGCATGTCCCCTACATTGGTCACCACGCTGCGGATACCCCCCATTTGCTGGCACCTCAGTAACAAGAGCAGGGGGTTTGACGGGATGGGTCGACCGGTGCGTCGGAAGCAATGTGCCCGACAACCTGTCGGACGCCGGCCGTGATGATTCGCTGGTCCAGCGATTCTGCGGCAGGCCCGTTGATTTGAAGTGCCCGCGTATCATTTTCCAACCGTCACTGGAGTGCCGGGTTGAGTCAGGTCTCCGCCCGCCGACACGCACAACGATGACGGGGAGGCAGTGCCAATGCCTGGCACTGCCTCCCCGTCATCACCCTCGCCATCTCGTTGCGGCAACGCAGCTTCCAAGAAATTACGAGACAGCGTGCAACGAATTACGACAGCAAGTGCTTAGAATCTCCGGAACACCGTGCAAACCCACAGGCATGGACTCCCGTCCGGCGGAGAGCCCGGGGACCGCCCCCTACCGCACCGCGTTGATCATGTCGAAGATCGGCAGGTACATCGCCACGATCATCCCGCCGACGATGGTGCCGAGGAACACGATCATGACGGGCTCCATGGCGCTGAGCAGGGTTTCGACCGCGGCATCGACCTCTTCGTCGTAGAAGTCGGCGATCTTCGAGAGCATCTCGTCGAGGCCGCCGGTCTGTTCGCCGACGTTGATCATCTGGACGACCATGGGCGGGAAGACGCCCGAGGCGCGGAGCGGTCCGCTGATCGTCTCACCGCCGGCGATGCTGGTGCGGGCGGCCATGATGGCGTCGTGGATGACGCGGTTGCCGGCAGTGCGGGCGGTGATCTCGAGGCCGTCGAGGATCGAGACGCCGCTGGCGACGAGCGTGCCGAGCGTGCGGGTGAAGCGGGCGACTGCGCTCTTGCGGAGCAGGTCGCCGAAGATGGGGAGCTTCAGCATGAGCCGGTCGAACGCGAGTCGACCGCCGGATGTCTTGTAGATCTGCCGGACGAGGATGATCGTGCCGATAATGGCGCCCAGCATGTACATCCAGTAGGCCTGGATCGACTCGCTCAGCCAGATGACGATGACGGTCGGCGTCGGGAGCGGCACGCCGGCGCCCTCGAACATCGACTGGAACGTCGGGATGACGAACGTGAGCAGGATGACGACGGCGATGATGGCCACGGAGAAGATGACGCCGGGGTAGACCATGGCGCCCTTGATCTTGCGGGCGAGGGCGTCGTTCTTCTCGAGGAAGGTGGCCAGGCGGAGCAGGATGATGTCGAGGATGCCGCCGGCCTCGCCGGCGGCGACCATGTTGACGTAGAGGTCGGTGAAGACCTTGGGATGCTTGCGGAGCGAGTCCGCCAGCGTGTTCCCGGCCTCGACGTCGAACAGGACCTGCTCGATGATTTTGCGCAGCGCCTGGTTCTCGCTCTGCTTCGCGAGGATGTCGAGGCTCTGCACGAGCGGCAGCCCGGCGTTGATCATGGTGGCGAACTGCCGGGTGAAGATCACGATGTCGCGGGTCTTGATTCCCGTTCCGATCTTGATCTCCATGTTCAGGCCGCGGTTCTTCTCGGCGACCTTGACGGGGATCAGGCGCTGGCGCGCGAGCCAGCGGTTGACCTCGTCGCGCGAGGGCAGATCGATCTCGCCGGTCTGGATGGTGCCGGCGGGGTTCCGAGCGGAGTAGGAGAACGTCGGCATGGCTTAGGCGCCTCCCGCGGGTGTCGGTTCCCCGACCATGCGCAGCAGCTCGGCCGGGTCGCTGGAGCGCTTGACGCACTCCTCGAGCGCGACTTCGCCCTGCATGTAGAGCTGGTACAGCGCATCGTTGAGCGTCTGCATCCCGTACTTCTTGCCGGCCTGCATGATGGAGTAGATCTGGTGCACCTTGTCGTCGCGGATCGAGGCGCGGACGGCGGGGGTGCAGACCAGGATCTCGCAGGCGCAGACGCGGCCGCCGCCGCGGGCGCGGGGGAGCAGCGTCTGCGTGACGACGCCTTCCAGGACGAACGAGAGCTGGGCGCGGACCTGCGCCTGCTGGTTCGAGGGGAAGACGTCGATGATGCGGTTGATCGCCTCGGCGGCGGAGTTGGTGTGGAGCGTGCCGAAGGCGAGGTGGCCGGTCTCGGCGATGGTGAGCGCGGCCTCGATCGTCTCGAGGTCGCGCATCTCGCCGATGAGCACCACGTCGGGGTCCTGGCGCAGGGCGTACTTGAGCGCGGCGGAGAAGCTCTTCGTGTCCGCGCCGACCTCGCGTTGGTTGACGATGCACCCCTGGTGGCGGTGGATGAACTCGATCGGGTCCTCGATGGTGAGGATGTGCCCCTTCTCCTGCCGGTTGATCTTGTCGATCATCGCGGCGAGCGTGGTGCTCTTCCCGGAGCCGGTCGGGCCGGTGACGAGGACGAGGCCGCGCGGCTTTTCGGCGAGCTTGCCGATGACGGGCGGCAGGCCGAGCTGGTCGATCGTCTTGATGGAGAACGGGATCTGGCGGATCGCGACGGCCACGCAGCCGCGCTGGCGGTAGACGTTGCCGCGGAAGCGCGACAGGTTCTGGATGCCGAAGGAGAAGTCCAGCTCGTCCTCGACCTCGAACCGCTTCTTCTGCTGTTCGGTCAGGATCGAGTAGGCGAGCTGGAGCGTGTCCTTCGCGGTCAGCACGTGGTTCACCGACGCATTGACGATGGCGCCGTCGATGCGGAGCTTCGGTCGTTCGCCGGCGGTGAGGTGCAGGTCGCTGGCGCCGCGGCGGATCATTTCTTCCAGGAGCGCCCGCAGATTCACGGGGCTCGGGGCCTGACTGCTCATGTAGCGGCGGTCTCCTTGATGACTTCTTCGAGCGTGGTGATGCCCTTCGCGACCTTGACGAGTCCGTCCATGCGGAGCGTGAGCATCCCTTCCTTGAGCGCCTGCTGGCGCAGCTCGTCGGCGCTGGCGTTCTGCATGATCAGGCGGCGGATCTCGGGCGACATCGCCATCACCTCGTAGAGGCCCTGGCGGCCGCGGTACCCGATCCCTCCGCACTGGTCGCAACCGCGGCCGCGGTAGAACTTCATGTTCCGGAGCTGGCCGGGGTCGATGTGCGCGGCCGCGAGGTAGTCCTCGGGGTAGGTCGCCTCTTCCTTGCAGAAGTCGCAGATGCGGCGGACGAGCCGCTGCGCGGTGACCAGGTTGAGCGCGGCCGCCACGTTGAACGGCTCGAGCCCCATATCGATCAGACGCGTGACGGTCGAGGGCGCGTCGTTGGTGTGCAGCGTGGAGAGCACGAGGTGGCCGGTGAGCGCGGCCTTGATCGCGATGCCGCCGGTCTCGATGTCGCGGATCTCACCGACCATGATGATGTTCGGGTCCTGGCGCAGGAATGCCTTGAGCGCGGCCGCGAACGTCATCCCGATCTCGTTGCGCACCTGCACCTGGTTGATGCCGTGCAGGTTGTACTCGACCGGGTCCTCCGCCGTCATGATGTTGACGTCCTCGGTGTTGACCTTCGAGAGCGCGGAGTAGAGCGTCGTCGTCTTACCGGACCCGGTCGGGCCGGTGACCAGGACCATGCCGTAGGGATTCATGATCGCGGCCAGGAAATCCGCCTTGGCCTTCGCCTCCATCCCGAACTTCTCGAGGTCGAGCGTGAGGTTCCCCTTGTCGAGGATACGCAGCACGATCTTCTCGCCGAAGATGACCGGGAGCGTCGAGACGCGGAAGTCGACGACCTTGTTCTTGACCTTGAGCTTGATGCGCCCGTCCTGCGGCACACGGCGCTCGGCGATGTTGAGGCTCGCCAGGATCTTGATGCGCGAGGTCAGCGCGGCCTTCATCCGCATCGGCGGCTTCATGACCTCGCGGAGCGCGCCGTCGATGCGGTAGCGTACGCGGATTTCGTGCTCGTACGGCTCGATGTGGATGTCGGACGCGCCGCGGAGCACGGCGTCGGTGAGCAGCGTGTTGATGAGCTTGACGACGGGCGCGTCGTCGATCTGTGCCTGGAGCGACGCGGCGGTGACGTCTTCCTCGCGCTCGTCGACGACTTCGACCTCGTCCTCCGTGATCTCGTTCAGGATCTCGGAGAGCCGCTCATCCGACGTCTCGTAGTACTTCTCGATGTGCTTGCGGAGCGTGTACTCGCCGACGATGACCGGCTCGATGTCGAAGCGGGTGACGAAGCGCAGGTCTTCGACGGCGCGCGTGTCCGCCGGGTTCGCCATCGCGACGGTCAGCGTCCTCCCCACGCGCCGCAGCGGCAGCACCAGGTGCTTCAGCGCAAGGGGCGTCGGGACGAGGCGAATGATCTTCTGGTCGAGCTTCACCTTGTTCAGGTCGACCGCCGGCACCCGGTACTGCCGCGCCAGCATCCGGGTCAGGTCCTCCTCCCCGATGAAGCCGAGCTTGATGAGGGAGAACCCGACGCGGGTCCCGTTGGCCCGGGCATCGGCCAGCGCCTTGCCGAGCTGGTCCTGCGTGATCAGCCCCTCGCGCACGAGGAGATCGCCGATGCGGTCGGTCGGGACGGTGGTGGTCGCCATAGACACCGGTTGAAACGGCCCGGGAAAGCGCGCCTTGAACAGGGAGAGGTCAGCCAAGTTAGGCGCCACCGCAAGGCTGGTCAAGGTCGGACGCGCAGCCGCGGGCGCAGCCGTTCGAGCGTGGCCGGACCGATGCCGCGCACCCGGACCAGCTCCGCGACATCGGCGAACGCCCCCACGGAATCGCGGTAGGCGACGATGCGCGCCGCGAGCGCCGGCCCGAGCCCGGGCAGCGACTCGAGCTCGGCCGCCGTCGCGCGGTTCAGGTCGAGGACCGCGGCAGCGCGGCCGCTCGCTCCCGCACGGCCCACCCGCGCCCCGCGCCGCTCCGCGCCCGCCGGTCCGGACCCGCTCCCCCGCCCCGCGGACGCCACCGGGACGGCCGTGGGGACCGCATCCGCGCCGACGACGCCGCTGGCGCCCGGCGCCGTAGGGAATACCTCCCGCGCCCCGGCGCCGCGCACGACCGCGCCTTTCGCGGCGAATCGCAGGTGGGGCGCGAGGCGGTGCAGCGTGCTCTCGCCGATCCCGCGCACGCGGGCCAGGTCCTCGATCGACCGGAACGGCCCGCCGGCCTGCCGCGCCGCGATGATCCGGCGGGCGAGGGCGGGGCCCACGCCCGGCAGCCGGTCGAGCTCCGCCTCCGGCGCCACGTTCGGATCGATCCGCTCGCCCGGCGCGAGCGGCCGCGCCCGCCGCTCCGCATCCTCCAGCCTCTCCCGCGCCGCCGCCGCGAGCGAGTCCGCGTCCACGGCATCGCCCGGCCACGCCACCGCCTCGTCCCGGCGCGCGAGCCGGGCGCCCGCGGCAAGGACCAGCAGCAGCGCAACGAAAGACAGGGCGCGACGCTCGTCTCGAGTCAGTGACATGGCTTTAGGGCGGCGCTTCGCGCCGCGGAAGCGGCGGCCTTGCGGCCGCCGGGAGCGTGCCTTCGGCACGGGAGCCGCGCCTGAGGCGCGGGGGGCGGCGCTTCGCGCCGGGACGTCCGCGGCGCGGCCGGGGGCGCCGGCTGCGCCGGCGGGGGCGGCGGCGCCTGCGGCGCCGGCCGGGGGGCGGCGCGCTTCAGGCGCGCCGGGACGGCTGGGACAAATCTGGGCGTTTGGACTGCCACCGCGGCGCTGCACACAGTGCAG
>DASVDG010000043.1:0-3823 GCA_036381255.1 Longimicrobiales bacterium
GCGCACCCGCCAGATTCCTCCGCTTCTCCGCGGGCGAGTAGAACGGGTCGAAGTTGTCGACCCCCACCACCCGCTCGCCCCGCGCAAGCAGCCGCTCGACCACGTGGCTGCCGATGAAGCCCGCCGCACCGGTGACGAGGATCGATGGGGGCGATGATGAGTTCTCGCGTCGACGCATGCGTCGGAACTGAACGCCGGGCGCGCGCGTAGTCAACACCCGCGGCGGCGGGTGCGCCGGCCCGCCTCTCGCCGCCGCGGCCGCCAGTGGCGTCATCCGTGTGCCGTGGTTATCTTTCGGGACCATGGAACCCCGCATCGACCATCTGATTTCTCGGGGCCGGCAGGCGTTCGAGCGGCGGGACTACGTCGCTGCGCTGGCGGATTTTCGCGAAGTGCTCGAACAGCAACCGGCGTTCGCGGACATCCGGCACCTCGCAGGCCTGTGCCTGAACTTCCTCGGCCAGCCCGAGGAGGCGCTCCGCGAGTTCGATCGGGCATTGGAGCTGAACGAGGGCTACGTCGAGGCGCACCTGAACCGTGCGATCACGCTGAACGAATTGGGCCGCTACGACGAAGCGCGGGAGGCGTTCGATCGCGCGGGCCGATTCGAGCGGGAAGGCGACGGTCCCTACCCGGCCGCGGTATCCGCGCGGCTGGCCAACGCGCACGCGGAGCTGGGAGACCTGTACATGGCGGCGTCGGCGCCCGAGGAGGCGGCGGCGCAGTACCGCGCAGCGCTCGAGCTGAGGCCGCGCTTCCTGGACATCCGCAACAAGCTCGCGCACGCCCTGATCCAGATGGGCGATCTCGACGGGGCGGAGTCGGAGCTGCGTCGCGCACTCGAGGCCAACCCCCATTTCATGGCGGCGCGGCTCAATCTCGGGCTGGTCCACTACCGACGCGGAGAGCTCGACGAGGCGACCGGTGAATGGGGCCGCTGCCGGGCGCAGGAGCCGGAGCATCCGCAGGTCCGGGCGTATCTGGCCATGCTCGAGCGGCCGGCGGTGCCGTACGACGCGTCGGGCGGCCCGGCGGGCGCGGCGCCCGAGGCGGGCACGCCCGGGATGGTCGACGGCGCCGCGCCGGCGACGGAGGACGAGTGAGAGAGCAGAGGGTGCACGGCATGGCGTTCGAACGCCCGGATCGGCGCAGCGATGGAGATCGCGCGTCGCGCGCCGCTCGGCGCGGCATCATCCCGGCCGGCGGCCGCGGCCGCCGGCGCCCGGCGTGGCTGCGGCGGGCGCTGCTGGCCGCGCCGCTCGCGTGGCTGGCCGCGTGCAGCGATCCCGAGCCGGCGCTCGTCCGGGGCGACCGGCTCTGGGCCGATTCCAACTACACGAACGCCCTCGCCGAGTACCGACTCGCGCTGCGCCAGAGCGGCGACGACGAGGACGTGCTGTTGCGCGTCGCACACGCCTACGCGCAGACGGATCAGCTGGAGCGGGCGCGGGAGTCGTACGAGCGCCTGCTCCGCCGCGCGCCGGAGTACACGGATCAGGCGATCCACGATTTCCTCGCGCTGGCGGAGCGCGCCCGGGAGCGGGGCGACCGGTTCGGCGTCGCCGGCGGCGTCGAGGCGGCGCTCGCGTTGCGCCGGGAGCTGGACGTGCACGCACTCGCGCCGATGCTCGCGCGCTACCACGTGGAGATGGGCAACACCGCGCGGGCGCTGGAGTTCTACCAGCGCGCGCTGGCGGCGTCGCCGCCGGATTCGACGCCGGCGCTGCTCTTCGAAATCGCGCTGGCGCACGAGGACCAGGGCAACTGCGGCGCAGCGGTCGGCTACTTCATGGCGTACCGGCAGCGGGTCACGCGGGGCCGCCGGGCGGAGGAGGCCACGTGGCACGCCGGGAACTGCGCCTACGAGCTGGCCCGCCAGTCCCACCGGGCGGGCAACCTCATCGACGCGCTGGAGCAGCTCGCGCTGGTCACGGAGCTCGGGCAACCGGAGAACATCCAGGACCAGGCCTGGTTCGACCGCGGCGAGATCCTCTACGCGCTCGGCCGGTTCGACGAGGCGCTGGACGCGTATGAACGGGTGCTCGAGCTGAACAGGACGCGGGGCGGCGGTCAGATCGTCGAACGGGCACAGCGTCGCATCGACGACATCCGGTTCCGGCCGTGAACCTTCCCTGCGGGCCCGTCGCCCGACCCACTCGCACGATCCTTGAAACCCGGCTCCGCGCGGGAGTGTAGCAGACCGGGCCGGAGACGTTCCAAACGATGCAACGGGTGTGATGAGAATTCGAAGCTGGATCCTCGGGGCGGCCACGGCTGCGGCGCTGGGAGCGTGCAGCGCTCGGGGCCCGGTGCTCCAGCAGTTGAGTGCCGACGCACTTTACGAACACGCGGTGAAATCGCTCGAAGCGGAAGAGTGGGATGAGGCGATCCGCGCCCTGGTGCAGCTGACGTCCCGATTCCCGAGCGACCCGCGCATCCAGGAGGCGCGCTTCCGGCTCGGCAACGCGTACTTCGGGAAGGAGGAGTACGTGTCGGCGGCGGCCGAATACGTGCGTCTCGCGACCGATTATCCTTCGGGCGAGTACGCCGACGACTCGCGCTTCAAGACGTGCGAGTCGTATTACCGGCTCTCGCCGAAGCCGCAGCTCGACCAGCAGTACACGCAGGCGGCGATCGAGCACTGCGAGGCGCTGGTCGCGTACTTCCCGCAGAGCGAGTACTCGCCGAAGGCGAAGGCGCTCGTCGACGATCTCTACGACAAGCTGGCGCACAAGATCCTCCTGAACGGGGAGTACTACTTCAAGCGCCAGGCATACGACTCCTCCATCATCTATTTCGAGGACCTGCTTCGGCGCTACCCGGATTCGACCTACGCGCCGAAGGCGCTGCTTCGCCTGGTCCAGACCTACCAGCGGCTCGGATACCGCGAGGAGATGGAGGCCGCGAAGGAGCGCCTGCTGCGCGAGTTCCCGGATACCGCGGAAGCGGGAGAGGCCCGGGAGATCACGCTCGCCAACGGACGGTGAAGCTCGGGATCTTCGGGGGCACGTTCGACCCCGTGCACCTCGGCCACCTGATCGCCGCGCAGGACGCCTGGGCGGCACTCGAGCTCGACCGCGTGGTGTTCATCCCCGCGGCCGTACCGCCGCACAAGCGCGGCCGCGTGACGGCCGCGCCGCAGCTCCGTCTCGAAATGCTCCGCGCCGCCACCGCCGGCGATCCGCGGTTCGAGGTGAGCGATCTCGAACTGCGCCGGCCGGGACCGTCGTACACGGTGGACACGCTTCTCGAACTGCGCGAGCGCGACCCGACGGGCGCGCTTTTCTTGCTCCTGGGGGTCGACCAGTTCCGGGAGTTCCACACCTGGCGCGGACCGGAAGAGATCGCGCGGCTCGCCGACCTCGTGGTGCTCGCCCGCGACGGCGCCGCGGCATCTTCACTGCCGACCCACTTCCCGCACCGCTGGGTCGCCGTGACCCGCGTCGACATCTCCGCCACGGAGATCCGCCGGCGCATCGCGGCGCGGTTGCCCGTGCGATATCTTGTGCCGGCGGCGGTCGAGGAGATCATCCGGCGGGAACGGCTGTACGGCACACGGTAGGAGGCGGAGCCTGAGGGGCCGCCGGGGGGCGGCGGCCTGCGGCCACCGGGAGCGGGTCTTCGGCCCGGGCGCCGCGCCTGCGGCGCGGGGAGCGGCGCTTCGCGCCGGGACGGCCGCGGTGCGGCCGGGGGCGCCGGCTGCGCCGGCGGGGGCGGCGGCGCCTGCGGCGCCGGCCGGGGGGCGGCGCGCTTCAGGCGCGCCGGGACGGCTGGGACAAATCTGGGCGTTTGGACTGCCACCGCGGCGCTGCACACAGTGCAG
>DASVDG010000044.1:0-3914 GCA_036381255.1 Longimicrobiales bacterium
GGAAAATCCGGCAGTTCTGCACCCGCACGCCGTTCATTTGGATTTTTACGGCCCGCTTGTGCGCGCGCCGGATCGTGACGCCATCGATCACGACATCGTGGTTGCTCGCGCCGTCGCCGTAGTCGGGCGCGAAGCACGCGATCCCGTCCGCATCCTCCAGGGGCTCGATGTCCTCGATCAGCCCCCCGTGGATTCTGATGTTTTCGAGCACGGCCGGATCGACGGCGGAGATGTGGATGCCGCGAGCGAGGCCGGGCGTATTGCCGGTGATCGAATCCGGCGTCGCGACGACGTTCCTGATCACCGGGTCGCGGATGAGGATGTTCCTGCCGTTCGTGATCCGAATGCCGACTGCCTCGACCGCCGCGCCGGACGGCTGGAAGAGGTTCTCGACCTTCGGGTTCAGCAGCGTGACGCTCGAGCAGCTCAGGATGTAGATGCAGCGCGTCGTCAGGTTGGCCCCGTCGATGTGGAGGCCCTCGATCGTGACATCGTTCAGATTGGACAGGAGCGCGAACACCTCGGTCTGCGTCCTGCACACGACTTCAGCGCCCGCCGCACAGCGGATGGTGCTGTCGCTGCGCGGCGTGAACGCATCGGCGAGATAGATGCCGGTCGGCAAAAACAGCTCGCCCGCCTGGGCGAGCCAGGCGTCGATGGCGGCCGTATCGTCCGTCACCCCGTCGCCCCGGGCGCCCCACCACTGCGGCAGCGCGCGCTCCGTGGCCCCTCGCCCGAGCACCACCGAGCCCCCTTCGCTCAGGTCGAAGACCGAGTAAAGTCCCGCGTCGAAGGTGCCGTTGATCGTGAGCGTCGCCCCGGCGGCCGGCTTGATCGTCGCGCCCTCGAGTACCCGAAGGGTCACGCCCGAGGGGATCGTGACGTTGCTCGCGATGCGCGCGGCGCCGCCGGCGACCGTGACCACCTGGACGCCGGCCGCCTGGACCGCGGCGAGCGCCGCGTTCAGCGCCGCGGCATCGTCGCTCGCCCCATCGAGCACGGCGCCGTAGGCGCGCACGTCGAAGCCGACCGAGCCGCCCTGGTCGACGAACGGACCCGTTTGGGGCTCGGTGAACGTGTTCTCGAGTTCCTGTAACGCCGGGGTAAACTTCGGCATTGCTAGTCCGTCCTGTAGAACGCGAATCGTTGCGGCCCATCAAAGTATGCGAGCAGGAGCGAGGACGCCGCCGCATCGGTGTCGAGAACGGGCCTGCCGCCCTCTTCTGTGACCTCAAAATCACCTGTAGCAAGGTCGGTGTCGAAGATGGGCCGCCCGCCCTCCAGCACTACCGCATAACGCCCTGCGGACAGCGCCGCGGCAGGGTCCAGCTCGGTGCGGTAACGAAAGCCACGCGCGTCGTCTCCCTGGGTCGTCACGCGGTAGACCGTCACCCTGGTGAGGTCCGCGCTCCGCACTTCGATCTGCGTAAGTTGTGGCTTCTCTGAAAGCGCAATCGAGAGCGTGCCCCCCTGGACCAATGAGCCCGCCGCCTCATCAATCGCCTCGGCCACGACATCCGACCGGGACTCGAAGCCCTCAACGGTCGCCAACCACAACTCCCCGTCCGGCGCCGCGATCTCGTAGGCGAAACGCGCGACCCCCGCCCCCTCGTCGATCTCGAGGAGCTCGAGGTAGAGCAGTCGTTCGTCCGGCAGCGGATCTCCGTGCGGGTCGCGCTCGGTGAAGTAGCGCCGCCGGACGGTGTACTTAGGCGCCGGCAAAGCGGTCCTCCCTGGCCCGGGCCGCGTGTCGAATGTGCTCTGCGAGCCCTTCCATGAGCTCCTTCTCTGCGCGCTCGATCATGGCGAGCGCAGCCGCCTTCTTCTCGCCCTCGATGCCCGCCGTGCGGCGGATCAAGTCGCGCGAGAGGTCGTAGACGAGAAGGTACTGGAACGGCTCCAAAAGCTCGATCTCGCCCGCGCCGTCCGGGCCGATCGTGCGCGGCCGCCTCGAGTAGTAGGCGAGGATGGAGGCCACGCCATCGAGGTCGTCTTCCACGCCCCGAATCACGCCGCTTCGGTACGTTGCCCGGGGCGGCGAAAACGCATGGGTATCGGTCGCACGGACCAGCGTGACCCTCTCGCCCGCCACCCGGCCGGCAGACTGTCCGGGGTCTTCGATCTGGACGAGCTGGATCCGCTCGACCGGGTAGACGTCGCCAGACTGCTCGAGCGCGCCGATGTTGGCCGCGCCGTCCATGACCTCGACCACGGCTTCGGCGCCATAAAACTCCGGGTCCAGCGTGGCGATGTGCGCGAAGAGCTCGCGTTGCCGCGCACTGATCCGCTGGTACATGATGCTGCGCGTCGTGGGGTAACTGTCCGTGTAGTCGGAGCAGATCCCCATCGCCGCAACCGCAACCTCTTCGGGCGTCACGCCGCACCTCCTGCGAGCATCGAGTGAAGCGGAACCAAGGTGTTCGTGCTGAACTTGCGGACGAGCCCGTAGGCACGCCGCTCCTCGACCGTCTCGTGCTCGAGGTGCGCGACGTAGCGACGCAGCGCCTCCATGCGCTCGGCAAGAAGCGGCTGGAGAAGCTCGTCCGCAGTCGGCCCCCCGTCCTTGATCGCAAGCCGGATCGCCACGTCAAGCTCGAGCAGGGCCGCGTGGCTTACCGGATAGGCGGCGTCGATCTCGCTGGTTTCGTCCACCAGCGTGTCGGGCACGCGCGAGAAGTAGAAGAAGAGCGCCTCGCCCGCGTCCGGCCCGGGCGTCGTGCCCGCGGGTTTGTAGACCCTGCCCCAGCGATAGACGCACGGAAAGCCGGGCTCGGCGTCCCTTTGGTCCATCGGCACGACGATCACCTCTTCGCCATCCGCGCGCTCGATCCGCTCGACCGCCTCGGCCGCCGCCGGCCTGGGCCATCCGCCCGATGCTGCCGAGTAGTCGACCGTTTCGGTGTCGCCATAGAAGGATGGATTGACGCGGGCTGCGATCTGGAAGAGCGCATGCAAGCTGTCCTGCACGGCGCCGACCAACTCGGTCGGGCTTGCCGTGGCGCCCGCCCCTTCGGGCACGAAGCGCCGGCTCCGCGCCATTGCCCGGTCAATGACTTCCTGTACCGTCATCACCACTCCCAGGAGAGCGGCTGGTCCTCGATCCGGCTCCCCATGTGGCCGGCGACGTCGCCCAGGAGGCGGCTCCTCGCCTCGGAGCGCTTCGCCTCCCAATACTGCACGGTCCCCCCATCCGGCGCCGCATAGGCCGAAAGCTGGAGCAGCAGCTCCCACCGCAGCGCATCGCGCACGGCGCGCGGATAGTCGAACTGCGCGCTGTCGATCGTGCGCGCCGTGACCTCTTCGGGCGCAAGGACACCATAGACCTCGAGCGTGTCGACCCCTTCCCAGCCCGACACCTTATGCAGCTTGCGGAGCTGGTCGCTCGCGGTTGCGACCACCACGCCGTCGTAGTCGTGCGCTGCACGGTTCCGGGCCTCGATCGTGGTGATCCACACCTCGTCGCTTTCGCCTGCGGCGTCCTTCCAATCGACGTAGAGGATCCGCAGCCACTCGCGGGTCGTCGGGTTGCCTTGGTCGCCGGCCAGCGTCAGGTCGACCGGATCTTGAGACACGACCCACGAGGGCACGGTGTAGCGGGCGGCCAGGCGCTCGGCGTCCGTGTCGACCACATCCGAGATGAGGTCTGCGAGCGCGGCGTTGAAGGCGCTCGCAATGACCATCGGCTCCGGCGGCGCGGTGCGCAGCCGCGGCGCCAGGAGCACGAGGGATCGGAAGACGTCGCCGGCCGTGAACATGGTCTACCTTCGCTCAACCCTCGTTCGCGTGCGGGGTGATGAGCTCGCCCTTGCGCTCCTCGATCGCGTCGAGGACGCCCTTCCGGCCGCCCGAATAATTCGGGTGCGCGCGCTCGATCGCGTGCAGCCGGGAGAGGAACTCGATGTCCTTGGTCGCGC
>DASVDG010000045.1:0-50007 GCA_036381255.1 Longimicrobiales bacterium
GGCGCCGAGGTCGACGGGGACGAGGTCGGTGTCGGCGGCGACGGTGCGCACGTAGTCGAGCGGGACGCCGAGCTCCTCGGCGACGATCTGGGCGACGACGCTGTCGGAGCCCTGCCCGATCTCCGAGGCGCCGGTGAAGACCGTGACCCGGCCGCTGCGCTCGACCTGGATCTGGATCCCGGACTGCGGCATCTCGTTCGGGTAGATCGGGTAGTTGGTCCCGGAGATGTAGCACGACCCGGCGACGCCGACACCGCGGCCGTACGGCAGGCGCCGGAACTTGTCCTTCCAGCCGCTGGCCCGCTCGACGGCGTCGAGGCACTCGAGGAAGCCGTTCGACTGGACGCGCAGTTCGTTGATCGTGCGGGTGTTCGAGCCGAGGAAGTTGCGACGCCGGAGCTCGATCGGGTCGACGCCGATGGCCTCGGCCAGCTTGTCGAGCTGGACCTCGAACGCGAAGCGCGGCTGCACGGACCCGTGGCCGCGTTTCGGCCCGCACGCGGGTTTATTGGTGTAAACGCGCGTCGAGTCGAAGCGGTAGCTGCCGAACGCGTACGGCGCCGGGAGGAGCTGCCCGGAGTAGTAGGTCGTGACGAGCCCGAACGAGGCGTACGCGCCGCCGTCGATGAGGATACGATGGTCGACGGCGCGGATGCGGCCGTCCGCCGTCGCGCCGAGCTTCGCCCGGAACTTCATGGGGTGCCGGCCGCGGTGGGCGTAGAAGACCTCCTCACGCGTGTAGAGGATCTTGACCGGCCGGCCTGTCCGCATCGAGAGCAGCGCGACGCAGAACTCGAGGTCGAACGGCTCGGACTTGCCGCCGAACGCGCCGCCGACCGTCGGTTGGACGACGCGGATGCGGGCGACGTCGAGGTCCAGGACGCGGGCGAGCTCGCGGTGGAGGTAGTGCGGCACCTGCGTCGCCGACCAGACGGTGAGCTTGCCGGCCGGGTCGAACCAGCCGATCGCGCAGTGCGGCTCGATCGGCGCGTGCGTGGTGCCCTCGAAGAAGTACTCGCCCTCGACGACGACGTCGCTCTCCGCCAGCTCCCGGTCCACCTCGCCGAACTCCAGACGCACGATCTTCGTGATGTTGCCGTTGTGCCCGGGCTTCTTCGGCTCGTGGATCGGCACCGCGCCGTCCGGCGGCGTTAACGCGTGTTCCGGGTCCAGGAACGCGGGGAGGACTTCGTACTCGACGTCGATCAGCTCCAGCGCACGGATCGCGGTGTCCTCGTCGACGGCGGCGACCGCGGCGACGCCGTCGCCGATGTAGCGGACGCGGTCGACGGCGAGCGGCTCCTCGTCGCGGGTCCAGGGGATGATCCCGTATTTCGTCGGCATGTCGCGGCCGGTGACGACCGCGTGAACGCCCGTCAATGCCTCGGCCCGCGAGGTGTCGATCGAGACGATGCGCGCGTGGGGGTGCGGCGAGCGGAGGATCTTGCCGTGGAGCATCCCGGGGAGCGCGATGTCGTCGGTGTAGATGGCGCGGCCGGTGGCCTTGGCGATGCCGTCGACGCGGCGCATGCGGCGGCCGATGACGGAGAACTCGCGCTCGGCGAGGTCGCGGAGCGCGTCGGCGGCGGGGGCGTCGCGCGTCTGGCGTTCGCGGAGCTCTTCAGGGCGCATGGCGGTGGTTGCGTGCCGGGTTGGAGACGCGGGTGGTCCGTGCGAGCGCGGGCGCGAGGTCGAGCGAGGGTACGCTGCGGCGCGCGCGACCGGCGTCGCGGGCTGCGTCGCCGTGGTTCCTATCCCTTAACATACGACAGCTTCTCCGCCACCTTTCCGTCGCGGACGCGGAAGATGTCGACGCCGCGGACGTGGCCGGGGCGGCCGTCGCGGATCCAGTGGTAGGTCCAGCGGACGACGCGGCGGTCGCCGGCGGCGAACATCTCCTCGGTCTCGAAGCGGGCGTGCGGGGAGCGACGGAACATGGCCTCCCAGGACGCGCGCACGGCGGCCTGCCCCTCGAAGCGCTCGCCATCGGGGGGCGGGCGGGTGTTGTCGAAGACGCAGTCCTCGGTCATCGCCTCCATGATCGCGTCGACGTCGTGGGCGTTGAACGCTTCGTTGAAGCGGTCGACGGCGGCGATGGTGGCCTCGGTGACGGGGTCCTGCGAGAGGGCCTGGGCCATGGCGGATCTCCGGGTTCAGGGCGAGTCGGCCGGGGTGGTCCCGGCGTCGGGCGCTCCGGTCGGCGTCGCGGCGTTCCGCGCCGGGGCGCCCGCCCCTCCGGGAGTCGCTGCCGCCTCCTCGCGCAGCCGTTCCGCGGCGCGCTCGACGGCCTCGTAGATCTTCGTGTAGCCGGTGCAGCGGCAGAGGTTGCCGGAGAGCGCTTCGCGGATCTCCTGTCGGGATGGCGCCGGGTTGCGGCGCAGGAGCCCGTAGGCGGAGATGAGGACGCCGGGGGTGCAGAAGCCGCACTGCGCGGCGCCGCAGTCGCCGAACGCGGCCTGGAGCGGGTGGAGCTCGCCGGCGCGGGCGAGTCCTTCGACCGTGGTGACCTCGCGGCCCTCGGCCTCCCAGACGGGGGTGATGCAGGAGAGGATCGGCTCGCCGTCGAGGAGGACGGTGCAGGCGCCGCAGTCGCCCTTGTCGCACCCTTGCTTGGAGCCGGTCAGGCCGAGGGCGTAGCGGAGCGTCTCGAGCAGCGTGGCGTGCGCGGGCACGCCGGCCTGGTATCGGTCGCCGTTGACGGAGAGCTTGACGATCGCGTGCATGACCGAAGCCGGCGCGGGGGGTGAACGGGTCCGGGGCGGTCGGGCCCTGCACGAACAGTACCGAGGCCGGCGGGGAGGGTCAAGCGCGTGGCCGGCCGCCCGGCCGCCGCGTGCGCCGGCGGGTCAGTGGCGGTACGCGCGCCGCCGCTGACCCGCGGCACCGCCCCTGCGGTATCGGCCCCCGGGCGTCGCCCATGGTTGGCGGCGCGGAGGAGTCGCATTCGACCAGGGGAGGTTCCACGAATGAGGGTCATGCTCCCGCTTGTCGTGGCCGCGGGTGCGGCCGTTTTCCTCCTCGCCCGGTGCGGCGAGGAATCGGGGACGGGTCCGGCGCCCGGCCCCGTCGTTCGGATCCAGGCGCCGTTCGTCCACCTCGCGCCGGGCGACTCGGTGTGGCTCGAGGCGGCGGCGATGGACGCGGACCATCAGATGGTCGACGCGGAGGAGATCGAGTGGTCGAGCTCGGACGCTGGCGTCGTGTCGGTCGAAGACGGCGGTCTGGTCAGGGCTGTCGGGCACGGCGAAGCCACGATCCGCGCGGAGATCGAGGGGGGCGCCGATGAGATCGCCGCGACGGTCGGGCCGGCGGTACTGGTCGGCGCGGGAGACATCGCCTCGTGCGGCACCGACGGCGACGACGCGACGGCGGAGCTGCTGGACGCGATCGAGGGCGTGGTCTTCACCACGGGCGACAACGCGTACCCGAACGGGACGACCATGGAATTCATGAGGTGCTACGACCCGACGTGGGGCCGGCACAAGGGGCGCACGCGCCCCACGCCAGGGAACCACGACTATCTCACGGTCGAGGCGGCGCCGTACTACGAGTACTTCGGCGAGGCGGCGGGCGAAGAGGGGAAAGGGTATTACAGCTACGACCTCGGCGGCTGGCACATCGTGGTGCTGAACAGTGAGATCGAGACCGGCCCGGATTCCGAGCAGCTCCGCTGGCTGCGGGCGGACCTGGCCGCGCACCCCGCGCCGTGCATCCTGGCCTACTGGCACCGGCCGCTGTTCAGCTCGGATGACCTCCGCGGGAACCCAAAGGTCAAGCCGTTCTGGGAAGCGCTCTACGAGGCCGGCGCGGAGCTCGTGGTCAACGGGCACGACCACTACTACGACCGGTATGCGCCGCAGACGCCGGACGGCGCGGTCGACCTCGAGCGCGGGATCCGGCAGATCGTCGTCGGGACCGGCGGGCAGCCGCCCCACCCGTCGGCGTTCTCTCCGGAAAACCGCGAGGTGCACGATGGGGCGACGATCGGCGTGCTGAAGCTCACGCTGCACCCGGACCGGTACGCGTGGGAATTCATGCCGGCGGCCGGGGGCACGTTCACCGATTCCGGCGATGCGCCGTGCCACTGAGCCGCCGCCGCGCCGCCGCCTTTGACGGCACCGACGCCCGGGCCCCATATTCCCGCGCGCCCCCGGGCGTTCGTGGCCACCCCGGTGCAGGATCCCGATGGACTCGTCCCCACGCTCGTCGCCCGCGCCGGTCATCGACGGCATCGTGCCGGCCGCGGGTCGTTCCCGCCGAATGGGTCGATCGAAGGCGCTGCTTCCCGTGGACGGCGAGGTGTTCATCGAGCGGGCGATCCGGGTGCTGATCGAGGGCGGCTGCCGTGCGGTGGTCGCCGTCGTCGGCGCCGGGGACGAGGAGGCCGGGCGGCGGGCGGAGCAGACGGGGGCGAAGGTGGTCGTGAACCCGGAGCCGGAGTCGGACCAGGCGGCGTCGCTGCGACTCGGGCTGGGCGCGATCGAGCCCGAGGCCGAGGCGGTCGTCGTGCTGCCGGTCGACCACCCGCTCGTCGCGGCGACGACCGTCGCACGGCTGCTGGCGGCGTTCCGCGCGCGGCGCGCTCCGATCGTGCGGCCCACGTACTGCGGCGTGCCGGGCCATCCCGGGGTGTTCGCGCGGCGACTCTTCCCGGAACTGCTCCGGCCGGAGCTGCCGGAGGGCGCCCACTCGGTCGTGGAAGCGCATCGCGACGAGGTTCTCGACGTCGCGGTCCACGATGCCGGGACGACGGCCGACATCGACGCACCCGACGACTACCGGCGCCTGGTGGAGGGCGCATGTTGAGCGGTGAAGCTGCGAGCCGCGCGGCCGCCGAGCGCGAGATCGTGACGGCCGTGGACGCGGCGCGGGCCGCGCTCGCGGCGTACGCTGGCGGGCCGGCCGTCGCCGTGGCCACGCGGCTGGACGGGGCTGCCGCTGGCCGCCGGCTGCTGTGCTTCGAGACCGGCGAGGCGCGTGGCTCGCTGGGCACGGCGGAACTGGACGCGCGGGCGCTCACGCTGGCGCGGCGGGCGCTGGACGGCGGCGAGCCGGCGACGGCCTCGGTCGACGGCGTCCGGCTGTACGTAGAGTCGCACCGGGCGCCGGAGGCGTTGATCATCGTCGGCGCGGGTCACATCGCGGTCCCGCTCGCCCGGCTCGGCGTGATGCTCGGCTACCGGGTGACGGTGCTGGACGACCGCGAGGACTTCGCGACGCCCGCCCGGTTCCCGGCCGAGGCCGACGTCCGGCGCGCGGATTTCTCGGATCCCTTCCACGGCGTGGCCATCGGCCCGCGGTCGCACGTCCTCCTGGTCACGCGGGCGCACCGGTACGATTTCGACTGCCTGAGGCGGCTGCTGGACGGCGACGTCGTGCCCCGCTACATCGGCATGATCGGCAGCCGGCGGCGGGTGAAGGCCGCGTTTCGGGCGCTCCTCGATGCCGGCGTTCCGCGGGAGCGGCTGGCCCGTGTCTCCGCGCCCGTCGGGCTTGACATCGGCGCGGAGACGCCGGAAGAGATCGCGGTCAGCATCGCGGCGGAGCTGGTGTGGCTTCGCCGGGCGGGCTCGGGGGCGCGGGACGGTTCGGTGCCGGGCGCGGCGCTGCGTGCCGGCGCCGAGGCCGGCGCGCGCGGCGCCGCCGGCGTCCCCACGCTCTCGGAGAAGGAGCGCGTACTCGATCGGCTGCTGCCGGAGGGCGGTCATGGATGATGCCGCGGTGCAGCGCGCCATCGTGGAGGCGGCGTGGAGCGGGCGCGTGGTCGCGCTGGCGACGGTCGTCGGCACGAAGGGATCCGTGCCGAGGCACGTCGGGAGCCGGATGGTGATCGACCCGGACGCCGGCCTGGTCGGCACGATCGGCGGCGGGTGCGGGGAGGCGGACGTGATCGCGGCCGCCGGCGAGGTCGTGCGCACGGGGATGCCGCGACTGGTGCGGGTCGAGCTGCTGGACGCGGTCGATTCGTGGAGCCCCGCGGTGTGCGGCGGCGTCATGGAGGTCTTCGTCGAACCCATCACGCCGGATGAGCATGTGGAAGCGCTATAACGCGTTCCTGCGCAAGGCGCCGGAGCTGACCGTGCAGTGGCGCGACGAGGAGACGGGCGCGCGAGCGTGGCTGGTGATCAATTCGCTGCGGGGCGGCGCGGCGGGCGGCGGCACGCGGATGCGGCCGGGGATCTCCCCCCGCGAGGTCGTCTACCTCGCCAAGGCGATGGACCTGAAGTTCTCGCTGTCCGGCCCCGCGATCGGCGGGGCGAAGACGGGGATCGACTTCGACCCCACGGACCCGCGGAAGGCGGAGGTGCTGGAACGCTGGTACCGCGCGATCATCCCGTACCTGCGCCACCACTACGGCACGGGCGGGGACCTGAACGTGGACGAGGTCCTCGAGGTGATCCCGACGTTCCAGCGACTGGGGCTCCACCACCCGCAGGAGGGCGTGGTGCGCGGGCACCTGGCGCCGGACGCGGCGCGCTTCGACCGCATCATTCGCAACCTCAAGGACGGCGTGGAGGCGGCGGTCCCGGACGCGAGAGGGCTGGCCGGCACGCCGATGACGGTCTCGGACCTGATCACCGGGTTCGGCGTCGCCCGGTCGGTCGAGCACTTCTACGCGCGGTGCGGCCGGTCGCTCGAGGGCGTGCCGGTCCTGCTCGAGGGGTTCGGCAACGTGGGCGCCGCGTGCGGCGTGTACCTGGCCCGGGCCGGCGCGCGCATCGTCGGGATCACGGACGCGCGCTCGGCGCTGGTCGCGCCCGAGGGGCTCGGCGCCGCGGAGGTCGAGGACCTGATGCGGCGCCGGGTGAACAAGCTGCTCCCGGTGGATCCGCGAACGCTGCCGCCGGCCGAGCGCGACCGGTTCGACGACACCCGCGCGGAGGTCTTCATCTGCGCCGCCGTCTCCGGCTCGCTGACGACATCGCGGTTGGAGCGGCTGTCGGCCGCGGGCGTGAAAGTCATCGCGAGCGGCGCGAACCAGCCGTTCCGCGAGTTCCGGCTCGGCTCGACGCGCGTGGCGCAGCGCGCCGACCGACGCTTCACCGTCCTGGCCGACATCCTGGCGAACTGCGGGATGGCCCGCACGTTCAGCTATCTCATGGAGGACGGCGCCCACCCCGACGCCGAGGCGATCTTCACCGCGGTGGACCGGACCATCGGCGACGCGCTGGACGAGGTGCTCGACCGGAACGGGAACCGCGTCAGAGGTCTGCTCGCGGCCACCTTGGGCCTCGGGTTGGACCGCGTCGGCGCTCCCTGATCCGGCGGCGCCGCTCGGGCTCCGGCAAGCGCCGCAGGCGCCGCCACTCCTCCCAGCGCCGGAGCCGCTCGAGGTCGTCGACGGGCCGACGCTCGTCCGCCAGCCCGGACTCCCGCTTGAACTGCCGCCACTCCATGTAGGCGTCGACCAGCCGACCCGGTCGGTACGGCCCGCGCATCTCGAAATCGTAGTCGTGCAGCTCCGAGTACGCGGAGCGCGGAGAGAGCGCGCCCGGCTGCCGGTACCGCCGCCGCGGCCGGAACGGTTCGTCGTACGGCATGCGTCCTCCTCGTCGGTGGCGGTCGCGCGCCCGCGTCGGTCGGGGCCCGGAGTCGGCCACGGTGGACGGTGCCGTGTCCATGGAGGCAACCCGCGTGCCCCCGGGCGTACGGCGGCCCGCCGGGCGCGCCGAAGCTCGCTTCTGCCGCTCCCCGGCCGGGCGCCGGGGACCCGGTGGAACTCCATTTGCCGGGAAATCCGTATCGATGGAGCCGCAACGATTGCCAGGGGGCCGCAGCGCGGCCGCCGGGCCGGAGCACCGGGGCGCAGGCCTCGACCCGCACGGGTCGCTCGACATCGTGCACCAGGGATACACCGTGCTCGTCTGCCGCTACGACGGCATCATCGGCGGTGGCGGGCGCGAGGGACTCTGGGACTACGACACGCGCATCCTGTCGCGCCACCGGATCCTCCTCGACGGCGAGCCACTGCGCTTCATCAGCAGCGGCACGCCGGAGCCCGAGCGCTGGATCGCGCACCTCCGCCTGCCCCGGCCCGGCGGCCGAGCCGCCGGGCCGCACCTGCCGCAGGATGCGCTCGAGCTGGTCATCGACCGGCGCGTCGGGCGCGGCATGGAAGAACGGCTCTCGATCCACAACCACGGGATGACGCCGGCGGACGTCGAGCTGTGCGTCGAGCTCGATGCGGACTTCGCCGATGCGCTGGAGGCCGGCGCGCCGCGACGACAGCACGGCCGACTCGACCGGCGCCACGACGACGCGGGCGCGGCGCTGATCCTGGAGTACCGCGTGGAGCACGAGAACCGCGCGCTCCACCGCGCGCTGCGCGTTCGGGTCGAGCGGTCCGACTCGCCGCCCTCGTGGGACGCCACGGCGCTGCGCTTCCGGCTGCGGCTCGGGCCTCGCGGCGCGTGGCGCGCAACACTCGGCTACCACTCCCTCGTCGACGGCGAGTGGCGCGAGCCGCTCCCAGCATCGCCGGGGATCGGCCTGGCGCGGGACGCCGGCGGCAGCCGGCGCGGCGATGGCGCGCCGCGTGCGCTCGCCACGCGCGGCGCGAGCGACGCACGGGGCGGCGGCAACGAGCGGGATGCGGAGCGGCGCCGCTGGCGCGAGCGGCGCACGACGCTCGCGGCCTCGCACCCCGTCGTGGAGGGCGCGTTCGGCCAGGCCGCCGAGGACCTGTTCGCGCTCCGCAACTGGGAGTACGACGTCGCGCCCGACGCGTGGTTCCCGATGGCGGGCGTCCCATCGTACACCGGCGTCTTCGGCCGGGACGCCATCACCGCCGCCTGGCAGGGCGCGCTCCTCGGCCCCGAGATGCTGCGCGGCGCGATCGAGGTCGTCGCGGCGACGCAGGCGGAGACCGACTCGGCGTTCCACGACCGCGAGCCGGGCAAGCTGATCCACGAGATGCGCCGCGGCCCGCTCTCCGAGCTCGGGATCCTCCCCCAGCGCGCGTACTACGGCACGCAGACCACGCCGGCCATGTTCGTGCTCGCCCTCTCGGAGCTCTGGCACTGGACCGGCGACGACAGCGCGCTGCGCCGCCACCGGGACACGGCGCTGCGGACGTTCGACTGGGCCGACCGGTACGGCGACCGCGACGGCGACGGCTTCCTCGAGTACGTGCGCCGCTCGCCGTTCGGGCTCAAGAACCACGCGTGGAAGGACTCGGACGAGGCGATCCGCTACCGGGACGGTTCGATGGTCGAGAACCCGATCGCGACCGTCGAGGAGCAGGCGTACCACTTCATTGCGCTCCAGCGCATGGCGGAGATCCTCGTCGCGCTCGGCGACGAAGCGCGCGCCGCGGAGTTCCTGGGCCGCGCCCGGCGCCTGCGCGACCGGTGGGACGAAGCGTTCTGGGTCGAAGCCGACGGCTTCTACGCGATGGCGCTCGATCCCGACAAGCGCCCCGTCCGCTCGATCGGCTCGAACGCGGGGCACGCGCTGGGGGCCGGGATCGTGCCGCGACACCGCGCACGCGCCGTCGCCGACCGGCTGATGGCGCCCGACCTCTTCAACGGCTGGGGGATCCGCACGCTCTCGGACGAGCACCCGTCGTACAACCCGCTCGGTTACCACCTCGGCACCGTCTGGCCGGTCGAGAACGCGACGTTCGCACTCGGCTTCAAGCGCTACGGCCTGGACGCGCACGTGGACCGGCTCGCCGGCGGGATGCTGGCCGCGGCGGCGCACTTCCACCGGTTCCGACTCCCGGAGCTGCTCGGCGGGCACGGCGCGGACGCGTCGCCGATCCCGACCGTCTACCCCGGCGCGAATTCGCCGCAGGCCTGGAGCGCCGGCGCGGTCGTCCAGCTCGTCCAGATCCTCCTCGGCCTCTACCCGTTCGCGCCCGCGCGGACGCTGCTCCTCGTGCGCCCCCGGCTCCCCGCCTGGCTCGGCGAGGTCACGCTGACCGGGATTCGCGTCGGCAAGGCGCGCATATCGCTCCGGTTCCGGCGGGAGGACGACGGCCGCGCGAGCCACGAGGTGCTGGATCGCGACGGCGCGATCCTCCTCCTCGAGCCGCCGCCGCCCGACGCCGTCGACGACGTCGGCTGGCTCGACCGCTTCGAGGAATGGCTGATCGCGCACGCGCCCGGGCGGCTCGCGAAAGCCGCGCGGATCGCGCTCGGCGATCTCGACGCGCTGTGACGGCGACCGCCGGGGGTGGCGCCGCCCCGGCCGGGCCTCCTACCTTCCCCCGCATGACGCGACACGTGATCCTCCTGGTCGGCACCAAGCGCGGGCTGTTCGTCGTCCGCTCCGACGCGGAACGCGGCGCCTGGACCGTCTCGCCGCCGCGCCTCGTCGGCCGCGAGGTCTACCACGCCTGGCTCGACCCGCGCGACGGCCGCACCGCCTGGGCCGCGACGGACCACAAGGTCTGGGGCGCGCACGTGCACCGCAGCGACGACCGCGGCGAGCGCTGGACGGTTCTGGAAGCCGCGCCGCACTACGCCGACGAGCGCGGACTCAAGGCGATCTGGGCGCTCGCGCCGGGACCGCCCGACGAGCCCGACACGCTCTTCGCGGGGATCGAGCCCGCCGGACTCTTCGTCAGCCGCGACCGCGGCGCGAGCTGGCACGCCGTCGACGCACTGAACGAACACCCGACGAACCGGACGTGGCAGCCGGCGGGCGGCGGGCTCGCGCTGCACTCCATCCTGACCGACCCGCGCGACCCGGCCCGCATCTACTGCGCGCTCTCCGCCGGCGGCGTCTACCGCACGGACGACGGCGGCGCGACGTGGACACCCGTGAACCGGGGGACGCGCGCGGATTTCCTGCCGCAGCCGTACCCGGAGGCCGGGCAGTGCGTGCACAAGCTGCGACTGCATCCGGTGCGGCCGGACCGGCTCTACCAGCAGAGCCACTGCGGGGTCTACCGTTCCGACGACCGCGGCGAGCACTGGACCGAGATCACGGACGGGCTGCCCAGCGGCTTCGGCTACGCCCTCGCCGTCGACCCCCGCGACCCCGACGTCGCCTACGCGATCCCGGAGGAGTCGAGCCACATGCGCGCCGCCGTGGACGGCCGGCTGCGCGTCTATCGGACGCGTGACGCGGGCGCGAGCTGGGAGCCGCTCACCCGGGGGCTCCCCCAGGAGCACGCGTACGTATCGATCCTGCGCGAGGGGATGGACACCGACGGCCTCGACCCGTGCGGCGTCTACTTCGGCACCTCGAGCGGCCACCTCTTCGCCAGCCGCGACGGCGGCGATTCCTGGGAGCTGATCGCGGGGTACCTGCCGCGGATCCTGTCGGTCACGGCGGCGGCGGTGGAGGGCTGACGCCGCGCCGCTCCTCGGCCGGGGTCGTGGACGCTCCGGCGGCCGGGTCCGCATCCACCCCGTCCCACCCGAACCGGTCCCAATCGATCCGGCCGCGACGGTCGAAGACGATGCCCTCGGCCTCCAGCAGCACCCGCTGGAGTCGCGCGGCGTGCGGATCGACCCGGCCGACCGAGATCTCGCCGGCGTGGTTCACGACGCGCCACCACGGCACGTCGTGGCCGTCGGGGAGCTCCCGCAGCGCGCGGCCGACGCCACGCGCCGCCCGCGGCTTCCCCAGCAGCGCGGCGACGCCGCCGTAGCTGATGACCCGCCCGCGCGGCACGCGGCGCACCAGGTCGTACACGCGGTCGCTGAGCTCGGACACGGCCGGCGGGTCAGGCGTCCCAGCGCAGGACGACCTTGCCGAAGTTCAGGTTGGCCTCCATGCGACGGTGCGCCTCGGCCGCCTCGCGCATCGAGATCACCGCGTCGACGACGGGGCGGATGCGGCCGGCGGCGAGCAGGGAGAGCGTCGCGTCGGCGAAAGCGCGCGTGGCCGCGGCCTTCTCCTCCGTGGAGCGGCTGCGCAGCGCGGTGCCGATCAGCGTGAGGCGCTTGCGCAGCAGCAGGCCCAGGTCCAGCTCCGCGCGGGCGCCGGAAACCAGACCGACCACCGCCATGCGGCCCTTGACCGCCAGCGCACGTAGGTTGTCGGCCAGGTACGCGCCGCCGACGAGGTCGAGGATCGCGTCGACACCGGCGCCGTCCGTGTGCCTCTGCACGACGTCGGCGAAGCCCGGGCCGCCCGCCTCGATCCCGACGTCGAGCCCGAGATCCCGCGCCCGATCGAGCTTCCACGCGGAGCGCGACGTGCCGAGGACCCGCGCGCCGAAGACCTTCGCGAGCTGGAGCGCCGCGATCCCGACGCCGCTGCCGACGGCGTGCACCAGCAGCCGCTCCCCGGCTCGCAGGCCCATGAGCGTGAACACCGCGTCGTGCGCCGTGATGAACGCTTCGGGAACGGCGGCCGCGTCCTCGAACGTCAGACGCTCGGGGATCGGGACGGCGAGCGACGCGGAGACGACCACCGCCTCCGCGTAAGCCCCGCCGCCGACGATCCCCATGACCCGGTCGCCGGGGCGCAGGCCGGAGACACCCGCGCCGACGGCGTCAATGATGCCGGCGTACTCGAGGCCCGGCACGTCCGCGGGCGCATCCGCGGGCGCGGGGTAGAGCCCGCGCCGCTGAAGCAGATCCGCGCGGTTCACGCCGGCGGCGTGCACGCGGACCCGGATCTCGCCGCGACCGGGCTCGGGCTCGGGGACTTCGCGCTCTTCGAGGACTTCCGGCCCGCCGGGGCCGCGGATCACGAGCGCCCGCAACGCCTCAACCGAAGATCAGCATGAGGATCCCCCCCGCAGTGAGGATCGCGAGGAGCATGATGATGTAAAGCGAAGCCATGCAGCCGAGAAACCGTACGGCCAGCCAGGCGCAACCCCTCGGGTCGAGTTCGTTGTCGGCGGCACCCACGGTCTCCGACTACACCGCCTTCCGCGCGACGAAATGGTACATCCAGCTGAAGAGCAGCGCGCCGGCCGTGGCGCCGATCAACGCGCCCACGCGCAGCGGGTACGGATCGTGGTACACGTACGCCGACTCGCCGAGCATCCCGCCGATGAACGCGCCGAAAACCGCGAAGATGAACGTGAGCGCGCCGCTCGTGCCGGGCGCGCGGAACAGCGCGCGCACCATGGCGCCGACGAGCACGGCGAGGACGAGCCAGATCAGGAATCCGGTGACGAAGACCATCGCTTCGGTCCCTCCACTGTTTGAACGCTCTGGGGCGCGCACGATATAGCGCTCCGCGCGCGTCGCCGCAAGGGTGAAACGGCGTCAGACGGCGACGTCGCGCGCTCGGACCGCGCCCGTCGACGACGCCGCGCGCAGCCCGGGGCGCGAGATGCGGAACGCCAGCAGGAACGCCAGGAACACGCACGCCGCGCCGACCCGGAACGGCGTCTCGATCCCGCGCTGCTGGAAGAGCAGCCCCGCCCAGACCGGGCCGGCGACCCGGCCCAGCCCGCCGATGAACTGGCTCCCGCCCAGGATCGCCCCCTGCGAATGCTCGTCCGTCGCCCGCGAGACCAGGCTCGCCAGCGCCGGGAACAGCGTGCCCGCACCCATCGCGTACAGCACGGCCGGCAGCCCCAGCCACCACGCGCTCGGGATCAGCGGCACCGCCAGCAGCGCCAGCGCCAGCGAGGCCGCGCCCGCCCGCACCGTGCGCGGCTCGCCGAACCGCCGGACCGACCAGCCGAGCAGCACCCCCCGCACCAGCACCGTCACGCCGCCCGACACCGTGAACACCACGCCCATCGTCTGGGCGCCGATGCCGAACGCCCGCTCCGCGTACAGCGCCAGCGTCGACGTCAGCGCCGCGAACGACGAGATCGAAAGGAAGTACACGACCAGCAGCAGCGACAGCGGATACCGCAGCAGCGCGCCGATCCACCCCCGCACCGTCGCCGCCTCGCCCGCCGCCGCCCCGCCCCGCACCGGTGCCGGCCGCGACTCGCCCAGAAGCACGATCGCCGCCACCGCGTTCGCCGCGCACAACCCCGCCGCCACGAAACCCGGCGCGCCCAGCCCCCACCGGCTGAAGAAGCCGCCGATCGCCGGCCCCACCATCACGCCCAGCCCTGCCGCCGCGCCGATCAGCCCCAGCCCACGCGCACGATCCTCCGCGCCCGTCGTGTCCGCCACGTACGCCTGGGCGACCGAGATCGTTCCGCCCGCCGCGCCCGCCGCCATCCGCGACACGAACAGCAACGGCAACGTGTCCGCGAGACCGAAGATGAGGTACGATACCGCAGAGGCGAACAACCCCGCCACGATCAACGGCTTCCGCCCCCGACGATCCGACACCCGGCCCCAGTACGGCGCCGCGACCAGCTGCATCGCCGAGAACGAGGCCACCAGCAGCGTCACCTCCAACGGCGACGCTCCCATCGACTCCGCGTAGAAGGGCAGGAGCGGCAGCACGATGCCGAACCCGATCATGTCGACCAGGACCGTGGCGGTCAGCACCGCCAGCGGCGACCTCCTCACGGCTCCCGCCGGCCCACCCGCCACGCCTACCTGTACCGATACGTGACGCGACCGCGGGTCAGATCGTACGGCGAGACCTCCACCTTCACCCGGTCCCCTTCCAGCACCCGGATGTAGTGCTGCCGCATCTTGCCCGACAGATACGCCAGCACCTCGTGCCCGTTCTCCAGCTCGACGCGGAACGTGGCGTTCGGCAGGACCTCGACGACGGTACCCTCGATCTCGATGGCATCCTTGGCCACCCAAACCCTCCTGTAGGATACACTTGCCCAGGGCGCCGCACGATACAACATCGCCGCCCGCCGCGCAATCGGAAAGAATGTCCCGAATTGCCATGGCCCGCGAGGGGTTCCGCGTGCATCATGGGGCAACGCAACCCGTGCAATGGAGACGCTATGGCAACGTGGCCGAACGACCCGCCGGACCGCAGGGCGCGGACGATGAAGCAGAAGGTGGTGG
Source organism: Longimicrobiales bacterium (assembly GCA_036381255.1). Lineage (GTDB taxonomy): Bacteria > Gemmatimonadota > Gemmatimonadetes > Longimicrobiales > RSA9 > CALBZE01. The sequence continues at coordinate 14,850 of DASVDG010000045.1, forward strand.
CCCCCCCGGATGCCGGGCCGACGCGGCGGCGGCGGCGCCGGTCGGCCGAGCCGGAGCCGTGGGATGATGGGGCGGAACCGTTCGAAGGCGCGAGCGTGCTGGAAGACCTGGACCGGGCTGCCGGCGACGCGCGCGAAGCGGCCGTCGTGGTCGCCCGTTACGTGGTGGTGCGTGCCGTGCTGCGGTCGGAGGCCGGGGTCTCCGACTGGCGGCTGTTCGAGGAGTGCGGGGCGGCGGCGGCGTACCTGGAGGGTTCGCACGGGCTCGGCGCGGAGGAGCGTGCCGCGCTGACGGCGGTGCTGCGGGGCGTGAGCGGGCGGAAGGAGCCCGGGCTCGCGACGGCGCTCGTCGATGCGGGCGGGCACGCGATGCGTCGCGGTCACCTCGCGGGCGCGCGCTCGCTCTTCCTCGCGGCGTACGCCGTCGCAATGGCTCGCGGCTGGGCCGCGGGAGCCAGCCGCGCGGCCGAAGCGGTCGCGGGGCTGGCCCGGGCGACGGGCGCACGGCGCGCCGAGCGGCGCTGGCGGCGCCGCGCCGCGGCGCTGGCGCGGCGCGCGGCGCGGCACGCGGAGCGGAACGGGTCCGGCGGCCGGTAGCGGCCGCCGCTCAGTCGCCGGCGGCGACGACGTCGGCGGCGCCGGGCTCCGCGGCGCGGGGGCCGGCCAGCAGCCAGGCGCGCAGCGTGGCGGCGCCGCGCTGGAAGATGAGGTACGCGCTCGGCACGACGAACAGCGTGAGCACCATCGACAGGCTCATCCCGCCGACGACGGCGATGGCCAGCGGCTGCATCAGCTCGGAGCCCTCGCCCAGCCCGAGGGCGAGCGGCAGCATGCCGAGGATCGTCGTGAGCGAGGTCATCAGGATCGGCCGAAGCCGGACCACGCCGGCCTCGATGACCGCGTCCTCCATGCGCACGCCGGGCTTCTGTCGGTACTGCTCGATGTATTCGACGAGCAGGATCGCGTTGTTCACGACGATGCCGGCGAGGAGGATCACGCCGAGCAGCACCGGCGCGCTGAGCGGCGCGCCCGAGATGCGCAGCGCCGCGCCCACGCCGATCAGCGACAGCGGGATCGTCAGCAGGATGATCAGCGGATTGATGATGCTCTCGTACTGCACGGCCATGACCACGAAGACGAGGAAGATCGCGAGGAGCACGACGATCGTGAGCTGCCGGTTGTTCTCGCGGATCGCCTCCTCCTCGCCGCCGTAGATGAGGCCGTAGCCGTTCGGCAGGCGGAGATCGGCGAGGCGGGCGCGGATCGAGTCGTTCACCTCGCCTACGGAGGCGACGTCGGTGATCACATCACCGGTGACGCGGAGAATCCGGTTCTGGTTCTCGCGTACGATCGACGTCGGTCCCAGGGCGGAGTACACGTCCGCGACGTCGCGCAGGTAGATGGGCGGCCCGCCCCGAGCGCCCGGGAAGAGCGCGACCGAGCCGAGGTCCTCGGGGCTGGTGAACCGCTCGCGCGGCAGCATGACGCGGATGTCGAACTCGCGGTTCCCCTCGGTGAAGCGGGTCGCGACGGTGCCGTCCAGCGCGGTGCGGATCGTCTGGCCGACCGCTGCGACGCTGAGGCCGAGGTATGCGGCGCGCTCGCGGTCCAGCTCGATCGCGAGCTGCGGACTGGCCTCCTCGGTCGACGGCTGGACGTTCTCGAGGCCCGGGACGCCGCGGATGCGGGCCATGATCTCGTCGGCGATGCGCTGGAGCTGGTCCAGGTCGTCGCCCTGGATGATGAGCGCCACGTCCTCGCCGGAGACGGAGGTACGCAGCCCGCGGATCCGCGGCGGTCGCACGAAGATGCGGGCGCCGGGGAAACCGCGCGCGTCGATGCGCTCCTGGAGCGTCTGGACCCAGGCGTCGGCGGGCATGTCGCGCTCCGAGGCCGGCGTGAGCTGGATGGCGAGCGAGCCGCGGCCGGAGCGGGCGGCGGTCGAGCCGCCGAACAGGAAGCCGCCGGCCGTGGTGAAGACGTGCTCGACGTACGGCATCTCGGCGACCATCGCCTCAATCTCGTAGGCGATCCGGTTCGTCTCCTCGGCGGACGAGCCGGGGGGGAGGCGGATGTAGACCCCCACGTTGCCGTCGTCGACCTGGGGGAGGAATTCGTTGCCGAGGTCGCGGGTCAGCGCGAAGGTGCCGGCGAGCAGGAGCGCGCCGCCGCCGAGGATCGCCCAGCGCCAGCGGACGACGACGCGCGCGGCGACGCGGCGGTAGAGCTGGCGCATCCCGTCGATGCCCCGATCGATGACGACGAGCGGCCGCCAGGCGCCGACGCCGCTGGAGAAGCGGATCTTGGCGAGCTGTGCGGCGAGCATCGGCACGATGGTCAGCGCCACGCCGAGCGAGGCCAGGATCGCGAAGGAGATCGTGAGGATCAGCTCGCGGAAGATGAGCGCGGCCAGGCCGCTGATGAGCAGGAACGGGACGACGGCGGCGAGGTTCGTCGCGGTCGAGGCGCTGACGGCGCTCTGGACTTCGGCGGCGCCCACGTGCGCGGCCTCCTCGGGGTCGTCGTGCTCGGCGCTGTGGCGGAAGATGTTCTCGAGCATGACGATCGAGTTGTCGACCAGCATGCCGACGCCGAGGGCGAGGCCGCCCAGACTGATGATGTTCAGCGTGAGTCCGCCGAGCCCCATCATCACGAACGTGGCCAGGATCGCGATCGGGATCGCCAGGCCGATGATGAACGTCTTGCGCAGCGAGCCGAGGAACAGGAGCACCACGAGCATGGCGAGGCCCGCGCCGAGGATGGCCGCGTCGCGGACGGAGTTGACGGAGGTCCGAATGAACCCGGCCTGGTTCCGCGTGGTCACGAAATCGATGTCCGCGGGGATGAAGCCGCTCGCGTCGAGGTCGGCCAGGCGCTCGTGGACGGCTTCGGCCACGGCCACGGTGTTCGCGTCGGGCTGCTTGCGGATGGACAGCTTGACGGCCGGCACGCCGTCCAGGCGCGCCCAGAGCCGCTGCTCCTGGTGGGTATCGCGGACGCTCGCGACTTCGGCGAGCGGGATGCGCCCGCCGCCGGGGAGCGGCAGGAGCAGGTTCCGGATCTCGTCGACGTCGCGGAACTTGCCCGCCGTCTTGCCGACGACCTCGCGGGTGGGCGAGGAGATCCGGCCGGCCGCGACGTCCTGGTTCGTCGCGCGGAGCGCCTCGATGATCTGGGAGACGGTCAGGCCGTAGGAGCGCAGGCGTTCCTGGTCGAGGACGACCTGGATCTCGCGGACGAGGCCGCCGGAGACGTCGACGGACGCGACGCCTTCAATGGTCAGGAGCTGCGGCCGGAGCCGGTAGTCGACCCAGTCGCGGAGCGAGATGAGGTCGCGCGTCTCCGAGGAGAAGCCGGCCTCGTAGATCGGCGACTGCTGCGGATCGAACTTGTAGATGGTGGGCGGGTCGGCCTCCTCGGGGAGCCGGCCGCGGGCGCGCTCGAGGTTCTTGGCCGCGTCCTGGAGCGCGAAATCGATGTCCGTGCCGTACTTGAAGTGGAGATTGACGCCGACGCGGCCTTCCTGGATCTCGGTCTCGAGGCGGACCAGGTCCTCGGTGGTCGCGAGGGCGGCCTCGAGAGGTTTCGCGACGGTCTCTTCGAGGACCTGCGGCTCGACGCCCGGATTGTTGACGCCGGCGCGGATCTGGGGGTACACGATGCTCGGCAGCAGGTCGAGCGGCAGGCCCGACAGGAAGAACACGCCGAGCACGAGCACCACCGAGGTGAGCATGAGCGTGCCGACCGGGCGGCGGATCGACCAGCTCGGCAGGCCCGAGCGGGGCGTGTCGGAATCGCGGCTCATCGGTCGCCCTCCCCTTCGTTCGCCGCCGCCGCCGTGCTCGCGGCCTCGGCGGGATCGAGTTCTGCGCGCTGCACCTCCCGCACCTGCGCGCCGTCGCGGAGCGTGTGGTTCCCCGCGACGACCACGACCTCGCCGGGCTCGAGGCCGTCCACGATCTCGACCCGGCCTTCGGAGGTCAGCCCCGTCTCGACGGTGCGGCGCAGCGCCGTGCCGTTCCGGACGACGAAGACGGCCGGCGCGCTGGCGTCGCCGATGATCGCCGAGGCGGGGACGAGCCGGGCGCCGTGCCGGGCGTTGAGCGCGAAGCGGACGCGGGCGAGGAACCCGGGCCGGGCGAACTCCGTGGCGTTCGGGCCGAGCGCGACCTCGACGGGGACCAGGCGCGTCGTCGGATCGGCGGCCGGGAAGATCCGGCGGATGCGGCCCTCGAACTGGCGGTCCGGATAGGCGTCGAGCGTGAGGTCGACGCCGGCGCCGGTCTCGAGCTCGACCACGTCGAGCTCGGACACCGGGACGCGGACGACCAGGGTGTCGACATCGGCGAGGGCGAAGAGGCGCGTCTGGTTGGAGACGATGTCGCCGGCCTCGACGTGCTTCTCGGTGATGACGCCGGAGATCGGCGCCTGGACGGTCGTGTAGTCGAGGCGAGTCCGTAGCTGTTCGAGCTGTGCGCGGGCGGCGGCGTAGGCGGCGCGGTCGCGGTCGTACTCCGCGCGAGTGATGACCTGCCGCTCGAAGAGGCGCTCGGAGCGCTGGAACGCGGCGTCGGCGACCTCGAACGCGGCCTCGGCACTGGCGAGCTGCGCGCGGACCTCGCGGTCGTCGAGGCGGGCGAGGACGGCGCCGGCCCGGACGACGTCGCCTTCCTCGACGCGGACCTCGAGCACCGCGCCGGAGAGCTGGCTGTTGATGCCGACGGCGCGCAGCGGCTCGACGACGCCGGACACGGTGATGGAGCGGGCGATCGTGCCGACCTCGACGGTGGCCGTCGCGACGGGGATGACGCGGTCGCCGGGCGTGCCGTTTCCGCGGCCGGGCCGGCCGGCCGCGTCGCTCGCTTCACTGCTGCCGCCGCACGCGGCCAGCCCGGCCGCGAGCGCGATTCCCACCCACGCGCCGCGGCCCGGGCGGCGCCTCGAAGTGTTCTTCACGCGTTGATCTCCCAGGGGTGCGCCGCCGGACCGATGCGCGGGGCCGGCCGCGTGTGTCATCACGAATCTTCCACGAGCTGCTCGCCCAGCGTGGCCTCGAGCCGGGCAATGGCGACGCCGAGCGCCTGTCGGGCGCGCAGGTAGGCGACCTCCGCGTCCGCGAGCGCCACCTGCGAGGTCTGGAGCTCGACGATCGTCGCGTTCCCGATCTGGTAGCGCTCCTCCTGCACGCGCAGGTCCTCCCGGGCGAGCTCCACCGCGCGGCCGGCGATGGCGATGCGCTCTTCGGCGGCCTTCACTTCGATGACGCCGGTCTCGACCGCGTTGCGGACGGCGATCTCGGCGTCGCGGGCGCGCGCCCGGGCGCTCCGCTCGGATGCGGCCGCGCGCTGGAGCCCGGCTTCGCGCTGGAAGCCGTTGAAGACCGGGAGCGAGACCGTGAGGCGGACGCTCCAGCTCTCCTGGTCGGGCGGGAACTGGAACGCGAACCAGTCGTAGCTCGAGCTCAGCCCGACGGTCGGGAGGTACGCCGTACGGGCGGCCCAGCGGGCCGCGGAGAAGCTCTCGGCGCGCGCCCGCGCGGCGACGACTTCCGGCGACCGTGCCTCGGCGCGCCGGACCAGCTCATCGAGCGGCGGCAGCGCGGGCGCGCGCTCCGGCAGCGACATCGATGCCGGCCGCGCGCCGTTCGCGAGGCCGAGGATCCGGCCCAGCTCGAGTCGGGCGCCGCGGCGCGCGGCCTCGGCGTCCACGACGGCGATCCGGGCGTTCCCGACCTCGATCTCCGCCCGGAGCACGTCGGACCGGGTCGCTGTGCCGACATCGAGGCGGGTACGGGCGAATTCGAGCTGCTGCTCGGCCCGTGCCAGCCGCTGCTCCGCGATCGCGACGAGCTCCTCGGCCGCCGCGGCGGCGTAGAAGAGCTCCGTGGTCCGGAGCGTCGTCAGGAAACGCTGCGCGCGGTGGTCGGCCTCCGCCGCGTCCAGCCGGGCGCCGGCCACGCGGTGCTGCGCGATGCGCCGCCCGCCGGAGAACAGGTCGTAGCTCGCCGTCACCCGGGCCGAGTAGTTCTCGGATACGAGGCGGCCGGAGACCTGGTCGAAGCGCTGGTTGCTCGAGTTGGCGTACGAAGAGCCGACCGTCAACGTCGGGAGCCACGCGCCCCGCGCCGTAAGCAGGTCGGCCGATGCGCTCGCGACCGCCGCCTCCGCCGCGACCGCGGCCGGATCGTTCTCCAGCGCGAGCCGGATCGCCTCGTCGAGTGTGACGGTCCTCGGATCCGTCGTCTGGGCGCCGGCCACCGCCGGCCGGAGCACGGCGATCGCCATGCCCGGAACGATGATGACGGGACGAAGCCACGCAAACTTCATGACTGTCGCGGATAGGAAGTCAGACCACGCGTGCGCGGGGCGCACTCTGCCGGTACATCAGACGCGCGGCCGGGCCCGATCGTTGAGCGTCGCGCATTGCACCGGCCCGATCCGGGGCGTACCATCCGACGCATGAGACGCAGCTACACGCCGGAGCAGCGCCGGGAGCTGGAGCGTGCCGCGGCTCGCGGCGGACCGATCCCGTGCCCTGCCTGCGGCGCGCTGCTGGCGCGGTCGGAGGTCCCGACGCCGCGGGAGCTATCTTACGTGCGGCGCCGGGTCTGGCTGATCTGCCCGGAGTGCAAGCGCAGCGCCGCGGTGGACGTCAGACGGGGCGGGCGACCATGATCCCGTCCTGACCGTCGATGTCGAGGATCCGCTCGGCGAGCGGAAGCTCGCTGATCTCGACGGACTTGCCGACGAGCGGCGCGTGCAGCAGGTGCAGGCGGCCGTCGACCCACAGGGCGATCCCCGTGTGCGCGACGTCGAGCCCCTCGATGCTGCTCGTCGCCGCGATGATGTCGCCGTTGCGGATCCGCGGCGCCGCATCCGCGATGCGGGATTCGGGGATGAAGTAGCGCGCACGGGCGCTGACCTCGGCCTCGACCCGGCGGATCGCGTCCACGACGGCGGGGTCCGCGAGCTGGCGGTACGCGTCGCTGTTCGTCGACATGAAGTCGACGGGCTCCGCGTCGGACACTCCGCCGATTTCCCGCGTCACGTTGCGGACCACCCCCTTCGCCTCGCCGTCGGCGATCCAATCGCTAAAGTAGTGCAGCCGGCTGGCGTAGCCGTCGATGACGCCGCCCCGGTACCGGATCCGCGCCAGCTCGCGCTTGTACGCGTCGAAGTCGTCGTACTCGCCGTCGCGGATGAGCCGCGCCATGGCGAGCGTGCTCTCGACGAACGTGACGCAGTCGAGCTCGCGGAGGTTGACGACGAGCCGCTCCGGCCCGTCGACCTCGAGCGTGTGCGGCGTGTACTTCGTCCCGACGAACGTGCGGCCGAGGCGCGCCACGATCTCGCCGAGCGGCAGCGTGTCGAGCCGCTCGGCGCGCGCCCAGGCCATCTTCTCCAGGAAGATCTCGCGGTCGCGGTCGGTCACGACCGCGTCCGGCACCGGCGAGGCCGGCGCCGCGGCCACCCCACCGGCGTGGGCGACGATGTCGACCGCGCGTCGCTCGGGGTCGAGCGTGCGCCGGCCCAGCCACCAGGCCAGGATGGACACCAGGGCCAGGATCGGCGCGATCGCCGCGATTCTCCGGATCATAGACTGCATATCGGCGCTCCCCCTCTCGATCGAAAATCCCCTCGTATGGATACCCTGATGCGGCGGCAGGGATTCACCCGAAACGGGTCGATCCGCGGGGATCCACCGGACCGCGCCGACCGGGCGCGGAACGCGTGCCAGCGGCCCGCGACGCCGCGTACGCGCACGGCGGCGTGGAGTGGAAGCTCGGAGATGCACCTTGCGGTCGAGGCCGGTGGCGCGATTTCCGCGCGTCCTGCGTCCGGCGCGACGCCGGCGACGCTCAATCGAAGTGCGCGTTCAGCAGCGGGAGAAGCCGGAACGGGCCGTCGTTGTTCCCGGCGTAGTTCAACAGCCCGATCTGCACGCCGTGCAACTCCCGGGCGTAGTTGAATATGCCGATCGTGAGCCCGCGCTGCGTGCCGTCCACCCGGTTGTACGCGCCGACGGCGACGCCGTCGAGGTCCCCGGCGACGAGGCGGATCGCGTTGATGGAGAGCCCGGCGACCCGCGGGCTCTCGACCTTGTAGCCGGCGACCGTGAGCCACCGCACGGCGCGTCCGCCCTGCACCGCGCCGAGCGAGACGTTCAATCCCGAAACCGACCCCGCACCGGCGACGACGGCCAGCCCGCCGAGGTTGACGCCCGACACGCCCTCGGCGCCGACCAGGGCGAGCCCGGCGGCGTTCAGCCCCACGATCTCCCCCTGCGCGACGGACGCGATGCCGGCGAGATTGAGCCCTTTCATCGCCCCCTGGCTCACGGCGGCGATGCCGCCGAAATTCACGCCTTTCATGGCGCCCTGGGCGACCAGTCCGGCGCCGGCCAGGTTGATGCCGCTCATGTGGCCCTGGGCGATGGTGCCGAGGCCGGCGACGTTCAGCCCCGTCATGTGCCCCTGCGCCACGGTGCCGAGGCCGGCCACGTTGATGCCGACCATGTCCCCCTCGGCGATGGTGCCGAGCCCGGCGATGCTCGCCCCGCTGATGTCGCCCTGCGCGACGACGCCCAGCCCGGCGATGCTGATCGCGCGCGTGTCGCCCCGGGTCACCGCACCCAGCCCGGCCACCTGGACGCCGGTCATGTCGCCCTCGAGGACGGTCCCGAGTCCGGCAAGGACGAGTCCGCGGGCCGAGCCGTCGGACACGACGCCGAGGCCGCCGACGGCGATGCCGCGCAGCCGCCGTTCGGCGATGACGCCGCCGAGCCCGATGCCGATGCCGTTGATCGTGGCGGCCTCGGGGCCGACGAGGCCGAGGGCGAGGCCGTTCAGCGTGGCGTCGGGATTCCCGTCGGGTCGCCAGAGCGTGAGGTTCACCCCGTTCACGCGGCGGACGCCGCGGTCGGTGAGGTTGATCCGGATTCCGTTCCAGACGCTGGAGTTGCCGAGGCTCAGACCGTAGCGTCGGAACCCCAGGTCGAGGCTGCGGCCGGGGGAGAGCACGGAGGGCGCCCGGTCCTGTGCGGTCGCGGCGAACGGGAGCGCGAGCACCAGCAGCGGCGTGAGCAGTGCGTGACGGCGCATGACAGAGTCTTCGGTGCGAGAAATCGGATGTGCGAACGGCGGGGGCCAGGGTGCCCCCGCCGTCGTACGTCGATCGGCCGACGCCGGTTTCGGCGCGGTCGCGCTCAGCGGGCGGCGGCGACGTGCTCGACGCGGGCGAACAGCTCCTCCTGCGTCTCGCCGTGGCGGAGCAGCTCGAGCGCCCGGACGAGCTGAGCGTCGTCGGCGAGGGCGCGGCGCTTGGCCTCGGCGTCGCCGAACGCCATGCGGGCGACGCGGTCCTCGATCATGCGGCTCACGTACCCGGCGGCGCCGTCGTAGAGCGCGCGGTCGACCTCGGCGCCGGCATCGACGAGGCGGCGGTAGAATTCGTCGCGCATCGCGGTCGTGACCTCGAAATCCTTCCGCACCCGCGACTTGAGCTCGAACGCGTAGTCGAAGAGCGTGGTGCTCAGCTCCTGCGAGTGCGGGACCATCGCCTTCACGAACGCCTGCTCCGCTTCATCGAGCGTATCGGGCCGAACGATCAGATCGGGCACGATCCCGCCGCCGCCGTAGATCGTGCGCCCGCCGTCGGTGTGGAACGTCGGCCGCGCGGCCAGGCTCGTGTCCTGTGCGGCCGAATCGCGGACCGCGACGAGGCGCCCGTTGACCAGCTCGCGCTCGCGGTGGATCGTCCGGCCGCTCGGCGTGAACCACTTGCCCGTCGTCATCTTCAGGATGTAGTTGCCATCGAGACGGTAGGCGCTCTGGATCAAGCCCTTGCCGTACGAGATCTCGCCGAGCAGCACGGCGCGGTCGTGGTCCTGGAGCGCGCCGGCGACGATCTCCGATGCCGAAGCCGACCATTCGTCGAGCAGGACGACGAGGGGCAGGTCGGGCGCGATCGGCGCGGCGGGCGTGTGGTACTCGATGTCGCTGCCGCCGCGCTCCCACTGCCGGGCGACGAGCGAGCCCTGGGGCAGGAACAGGCCGGCGATCTCGACGGCGTCGTCGACGATCCCGCCGCCGTTGCCGCGCAGGTCGAGAACGAGCCGGGTCGCGCCCTTCGCCATCGCGTCCCGGACCGCCTTCTCGACCTCCTCCGAAGCGGACTCGCTGAACTGGAGCAGCGGGATGTACGCCGTGCCGTCCTCGAGCACCATGCTGTACGGCACCGCCGGGATGTGGATCTCCGCGCGGGTGATGCGGAGGTCGAACGGCTGGAGCGCGCCGCGCCGCGCGATGCCGACCGTGACGTCGGTGCCCGGCTCGCCCTTCAGGTGGCCGGTCACCTTCTCGAGCGGCCAGCCCTCGGTCGACTCGCCGTCGACGGCGATGATCCGGTCGCCGACGCGGAGTCCGGCGCGCTCGGAAGGCGTGTTCGGGAAGACCCGCTCCACGACCGCGACGCCGTGCTGATTGCCGACCAGCATGCCCACGCCGCCGTAGTGCCCTTCGTGGGCGATGGTGAACGACTCGACCTCTTCCGGCGTGTAGAGCGCCGCGTAGGGGTCGCCGAGCTCCTCGACGAGGCCGACCGCCGCCTTCTCGTACAGCGCGGACGCGTCCAGGCTGTCGACGTACCGCCCGGCGACGAGCGAGATCACGTCCCGGAACAGCCGGGGACCGGACTGCTCGGCCGACGCCGGGAGGAGGAAGCCGCCCAGGACGAACGTGACGGCGAGGGCGAGGGCGAATACGGCGCTTCGTGCGTGCTGCTTCATGGCTGTACCCGGTCGGCTGGTCATCCCGGTCGGCGGATGGATGTCGGTGTACGCTAATGGTACCGCATTCGGGCGCGCGATGCCACCATCGTCCACGCCGGCGTGCCGCGCCCGCCGGACCGGGCGCGGTCACCGTCCACGGCCCCCCCAGCGGCCCGCGGCGATGGTTGCTATACTGCGGACGACGCGGAAACGATCCATCGCCGGGCGCGCCGGCGCCCATCGCATTGCCCCGGCCGCGCGTCTATAGTTGTGGATCCACCCCAAACTCGGAGGAGGTCACCATGAAGGGCTTCGCTGCACTTGCGGTGATTCCGCTCCTCTGGCTCGGCGTGGCGGCCGGGCCGGATGCGGCGAATGATCCGGTCGAGATCGTCGAGTGGACCGTGCCGTGGGAGAACACGCGCCCGCGCGACCCGTACGTGGACGCCGCCAACCGGGTCTGGTTCGTCGGCCAGCGCGGCGACTACGTCGGCGCGCTCGACCCCCGGTCCGGCGAGTTCTGGCGCCACGAGCTCGAGCCCGGGACCGGGCCGCACAACCTCATCGTCGACGCCGACGGCACCATCTGGTACGCGGGCAATCGCAACGGACACATCGGGAAGATGGACCCGAAGACCGGCGATGTCACGAAGTACCCGATGCCCGATCCGTCCGTCCGCGACCCGCACACGCTGACCTTCGGCCACGACGGCGTCATCTGGTTCACCGCCCAGGGGAGCAACATCATCGGCCGGCTGACGAAGGCGACCGGGGAGATCGACATCGTCCGCGTGCCGACGCCGCGCGCACGCCCGTACGGCATCGACGTCGACTCGGAGGGGCGGCCGTGGATCAACCTCCTCGGCACCAACAAGCTGGCCACCGTCGACCCCGCCACGCTCGAACTGCGCGAGATCGAGATCCCGCGCCCCGATGCCCGCAGCCGCCGCATCGGGATCACGAGTGACGACCGCGTCTGGTACGTCGACTACGCCCAGGGCTATCTCGGCCGCTACGACCCCGCCACCGGAACGTTCGACGAGTGGCGCATCCCCTCCGGCGAACGCGGCCGGCCGTACGCCATGACCGTCGACGACAAGGGCCGCGCCTGGTTCGTCGAAACCGGCGTCCAGCCCAACCGCCTCGTCGGCTTCGATCCGAAGACCGAGGAGTTCTTCAGCATCACGCCGATCCCCAGCGGCGGCGGCACAGTACGCCACATGATCTTCCACGCACCGACCCGCGAGATCTGGTTCGGCACCGACGCCAACACCATCGGCAAGGCGATCGTGCCGTGACGCACGGCACGACCCCACTCGAGGCGGCGACGCCGGCGGGCCCCCATGGCCCGCCGGCGTCCGCCTCCCGCACCGCGCCCGCGCCGCCCCTGCCCGGCCCCGCCCCGCGACGCCTGTGGATCCAGGCCACGGCGTGGGCCGCCGTCGCCGTATCGGCCGCGACGCTCACCGCCGCGTTCACGCTGCACCGCTACCCGGACGGCCCGCCCCCCGGGCACACCGGCGGGTTCGGCGAACCGACCTGCAACGCCTGCCACTTCGACGGCGCGCTCAACGATCCCGCCGGCTCCGCCATCCTCGCCGGCGTGCCGGCCGCGTACGTACCCGGCGCGACCTACACGATCACGGTCGCGGTCGCCCGCCCCGGCCTGCGGGCCGGCGGCTTCCAGCTCGCCGCTCGCTTCGTCGCCGGCGACCGCGCCGGCCGCCAGGCGGGCGTATTAACACCCGTAAACACGCGGGCCGCCGTGGTGGACGACCGGGAGGTCGGGGTGAGCTACGCGCAGCACACGTTCGAGGGGACGGAGCCGGTGGCGCCCGACACGGCGCGGTGGCGGTTGGAGTGGACGGCGCCGGCCGCGGGCGGCGCCGTGGCGTTCCACGTCGCCGCGAACGCGGCCGATGGCGATGCGTCGCCGTTCGGCGACTGGATCTACACGGCGAGCGCGGAGACGCGGTCGGCGAGCGCGCGGGCGAGCGCGTCGCCGAGCGGTGCGGGCTCGGCGCGCCGGATGACGACGTCGGGCGTACCGTGCCAAGCGGCGACGTCGCGGAGCGCGCCGGCGATGTCGCGGGCGAGCGCGGCCGAAGGGCGCACGCCCTGTTCGAGGTAGATCGCCTTCACCTCGAAGCGGCCGTCCTTGCGGTGCGCCTTGGCGTCCAGGCGTCCGACGAGCGCGCCGCGGCGGAGGATCGGCAGGACGAAGTAGCCCCAGCGCCGGCGGGGAGCGGGCGTGTAGCACTCGAGCCGGTAGTCGTACCCGAACAGCTCGCGAACCCGGGCCCGGTCCCAGACGATCGGGTCGAACGGGGAGAGAACGGACGTCAACGTCGGGCGGATGTCGCCGGCGGCGGCGCGTTCGGCGAGCTGGAGGTGGTCGGGGTGCACGTAGCCCGGCTCGTTCCACCCATCGACTTCGACGCGGAGCAGCGCGCCCCGGTCGCCGAGCTCGCGGACGGTGTCGGCGGTCTCGCGTTTCGCGGTGCGGAAGTAGTCGGCGACCCACCGTGCGCGGGCGATGCCGAGCGCGCGGACGGCGTTCGCGGCGAGCGAGCGCCGCACCTCGTCGGGCGGCGGCAGTCGCGTGTCGTCCCAGTCGGGGAGGACGCGTTCGCGGACGTCGTAGACGCGCTGGAAGTTTTCGCGGCGAGCGATCATGAGCTCGCCGGCGGTGAAGAGGGATTCGAGCGCGCGTTTTTCGAGCTTCCATTCCCACCATCCGCCGCCCTTCCCGTCGCGCCGCTGGAAATCGGCGGATCGTACGGCGCCGTGTTCGCGGACGTGGGCGAGGACGCGATCGACCTCGGCGCGGTGCTTCCGGACCCAGTCGTGGCGGTACTTCCATCCCATCCCGGAGGGGTCGAGCATGCGGGGGCGGAAGAGCGGGTAGTCCTCGATGGGGAGGAAGCATGCCTCGTGGGCCCAGTACTCGAAGAGTGCGCCTTCGGCGAGGAGCTCGTCGAGCCAGCGCGGCTCGTAGTGACCGAGGCGGCTCCACAGCACGAGGTAGGGGCTGCGGGCGACGATGTGGATGGTATCGATCTGGAGCGCGCCCATCCGTCGGATGGCGGCCAGCACGTCTTCCTTGCGCGCCCGGCGCCGCGGGCGTCGGTCCAGCCCCTGTGCGGCGAGCATGAGTTCGCGCGCCGCCTTCATCGTCAATCGCAGCCGCATCGCTTCTGGAGTTCCGGGATCGGGTTGCGTCGGTCCGGTGACCGGGTCCATCCACCCCGTGCGGGGCGCGCGTGTGGGTGCCCGGCAAACGGAACCGGGCATCCGACCGTCGATTCCCGCGTGGGGGCTCGAGTGGTGAATGCTCGCGGTTCGAGGGTGCCCGTGCAAGGTGGGCGGCGGCGGAGCGGGGATGCCGCTGGCACGCCGCCTGTATCGTTCGGGATCCGGCAGAGGGCGGTATTGCGCCCGTCGAGCGCGGCGGGAGAGCTCGAGCGGCGAGCGAGGAAGGTACACATGACGTCGTTTCGACGGGTCTCCGTGACGGTGCTGCTCGTGGCCGCCGTGGCGGGCGGCGCGGTGTCGGCGCCGGCGCAGACGCCGCAGCCGCCGGTGCCGCCGGTGCCGGACAGCGTGCGCGAGATGCTGATGGAGCTCCAGCAGGTCCAGCAGCAGCTCCGGGCGATCCAGGAATCGACGCTGGAGGCGAACGCGCCGCTGCGCGAGGAGCGGGCGGCCGCGCAGGCGGCGGTGGAGTCGGCGATGCGCGAGGCGGACCCGGACGTCGAGCGAAAGATCGAGCGGCTCGAGGAGATCGCCGTCGAGCTGCGCGATGCCCGGGCGCAGCAGGACACGGCGCGGATGCGGCGGCTCATCGAGGAGGGCCGGCGGACGCAGGCGGAGGTGCAGCGGGCGCAGGCGGCGGCGATGCAGCGCGAGGACGTGGTGCAGCGGATCGAGACGTACCGTCAGAACCTGCTCGCGGCGATGCGGGCACACGACCCGCGAACGGACGAGCTGATCGCGCGGCTGGAATCGCTCGCACGACGCATCCACGCGGCCGGGCCGCAGTAGCGGCTCAGTCCGCGGCGCCCAGGACCGCGACGATCCCGAAGTAGACCGTCAGCGTCACGACGACGATCGCGACGCCGTTCAGCCAGAGGCCGGCGCGCACCATCTGGCGGATCGAGACGTAGCCGGAGCCGAAGACGATCGCGTTGGGCGGCGTCGCGACGGGGAGCATGAAGGCCATGGACGCGGAGAGTGCGGCGGCGGCCATGAGGACGAGCGGGTCGACGCCGAGCCCCGCGGCCACGCCGGCCATGACCGGCATCCCCATGGTCGTGGTCGCGGTGTTGGAGGTCAGCTCGGTCAGGAAGACGAAGAGCACGACGACGGCGACGATGATCCCGAGCGTGGAGAGTATCGGGAGTCTGCCGACGAGGTCGCCGATCCAGGCGGCGAGGCCGCTGGCGTCGAAGCCGCGGGCGAGGGAGAGGCCGCCGCCGAAGAGGAGCAGCACGCCCCAGGGCACGCGGGCGGCCGATTCCCAGTCCAGCACGGCCACTTTCCGCCCGTGGTCCGTCGCGACGGGGACGAGGAACAGCACGAGGGCGCCCGCGATCGCGATGGTCGAGTCGGTGACGTCCGGCAGGAACGTCACGATCCCGGGGATCGTGACGCCGGCGATGGTCTTCGCGTCGCGCAGGATCCACGCGGCCGCGGTCGCGACGAAGACGGCGGCGACGATGCGCTCGCCGGCGCTCATGCGACCGAGCGCCGCGCGCTGGTCGCGCACGACGCTGCGCGCGGCGGCGCCCGCCGCCGCGCCCGCCGGGAGCCGGAACAGCACGCGCACGAGCAGGAACCAGGTCGTCACGAGCATGACGGCGGCGAAGGGAGCGCCGACGAGCATCCACTCGCCGAAGCCGATGCTGCGGCCGAGCATCTCATCGGCGGCGGCGGCGAGGATCGCGTTGGGCGGCGTGCCGATCAGCGTGGCGGCCCCGCCGATCGAGGCGGCGTAAGCCAGCCCGAGCATCAGCGCGGCGCCGAGCGGGCCAGCCTGCTCCTCCTCCAGGAGCGAGAGGATCGCCAGCGCGATCGGCAGCATCATGACGACGGTGGCCGTGTTCGAGAGCCACGCCGAGATGAAGCCGGTGGCGAGCATGAAGCCCAGGACCAGCCGGCGCGGCTCGGTGCCGACGATGGCGACGACGCCGAGCGCGATCCGGCGGTGCAGCCCCCAGCGCTGCATTGCCAGCGCGATCAGGAACCCGCCGAGGTAGAGGAAGATCAGGTGGTTCGCGTACGGCGCAGTCGCCTCGGCGGCGCTCATGACGCCGAGCGCCGGGAAGAGCGCGATCGGCAGCAGCGACGTCGCCGGGAGCGGGATCGCCTCCGTCATCCACCACGTCGCCATGAGCAGCGCGACCGCGGCGACCCGCTGCGCCTCCGCGGACATCCCCGCGGGCGCGGGGAGGAGGAGCATCAGGACGAACCCGGCCGCGCCGAGCCACAACCCCACGCCGCCCCACCCGCCGCCCGGCGCGCGCGATTCGCGGGTCGCGTCCGTGGCGGGCGCTGCGGGCTGCTCCGTCGGCTTCGTCGTCACCGTGGACATGGCATCTCGTCGGGTCGGTCCGGATCGGCGGGACGCTCGCAAATCTAGCGCGCCGGGCGACCGGGGCAACGGGGAGGCCTCGCGATCCTCGCGCGAGTGCGCGTCCCGGCGGCCGCACCACGGACCGCCGCCGGCACAGAATGCGCGCATCGGCGTACCCAAAGACGGCAGATCGGCGACAGCCGAGGGTCCGTGGCGGCGGGAGCGCCACGGGCGGCGATGGTGTATGTTAAGGATCGGCGCCGCGGGCGGGCCGCGGGGCGGGAGACGCGAGGCGAGATGACGCAGTGGGTTCGGCGGCTGATCGTCGCCAACGTGGCGGTGTTCGTACTCACGATGACGGTGCCGGAGTTGTACGGCTCGCTGGCGTTCGTGCCGGGGCTGGTGCTGTACCGACCGTGGACGCTGTTCACGTACATGTTCGTGCACGCCCCGGGCTTCGCGCACATCTTCTTCAACATGCTGGGGCTGTTCTTCTTCGGCTCGCGGCTCGAGCTGCGGCTGGGCGCGCGGTCGTTCCTCTGGCTGTACTTCCTGAGCGGCCTGGGCGGCGCGGTGCTGTCGTTCTTCTTCGCGCCGATGTCGGCGGTGGTGGGCGCGTCGGGCGCGGTGTTCGGCGTGCTGTACGGTTTCGCGCGCTTCTGGCCGACGGACGAGATCTACATCTGGGGGGTGCTGCCGATCCAGGCGCGGTGGCTGGTGGTCGGCCTCGCGGCGATGGCGTTGTACAGCGGCGTGTCGGGTGCGGGGAGCGGGATCGCGCACTTCGCGCACCTGGGCGGTTTCGTGGGCGGGTGGGCGTACCTGCGGGTGTGGGAGCGGCGGCAGCTGCGGCGTCGTCCGGCGACGGCGCACACCACGATCGAGGTGGTGTCGGGGAAGGCGAAGCGCGAGGAGGAGCAGTGGCGGGCCGTCCGGCTGGAGACGCTGCACGAGATCAACCGGGCCGAGGTCGAGCGGATCCTGCGGAAGCTGGACGAGTCCGGCGCGCGCGGCCTGACGCCCGAGGAGCGGGCGTTCATGAACCGGATGTGCGGGGGCGGGTAGCAGGCGGACGCCGCAGTTCCGGTCGCGCTTTCGGACGCATTTCATGGCGCGTCTCCGGGCACGCGTCCGGATCGACGTGGGTGGCGCGTCCTATCACGCGACGCTCGGCGTGACGCGCGTGCGGCCCCATCGGAGGGCGATGCGCACCCTTGCGTCGACCGTGATCACCCGCGAGGATACCTGAATGTCGACCACTGATCCTGGCCCGGACACGCTGCCCCGGAAATCGGCGGCGGGGGCCGAACCCGATGCCGCCGCGCCGTCGGCCGCGGCCGGCCCGCAAGCGGGCCCGGCGCCACGTCCCGCCGCGCCGGGCCGGAAATTCGACCGTTCCATCGTGGAGGGGCCGATCCTGCCGGCGGTCTGGAAGATCGCCTGGCCGACGATGCTCCAGAACGTGATCGGCGGGCTCCAGGGGATGGTCGACCACGCGATGGTCGGCCACTTCGTGGGGTACACGGGGAACGCGGCGATCGGGGTGAGCTGGCAGATCTTCCTCGTCGTGATCGTGTTCATCTCGTCGCTGTACACGGGGATGGGCGTGCTGGTCGCGCGCTTCGCGGGCGCGGGCGACGAGGAGAAGGTCAACCGCACGGTCTACCAGGCGTTCATCACGTCGCTGGCGATGTCGCTCGGCGTGCTGGCGCCGGTCGGCTACTTCGTGACGCCGTCGCTGCTGGAGCTGGTGAATGCGGCGCCGGAGGTGCAGGCGGAGGCGCTGCCGTACCTGCGCATCATGTTCCTGTGCAGCTTCGGCATGCTGCTCTTCTTCATGCTCGGCGGCGCGCTGCGGTCGGCCGGCGACGCGCGGACGCCGTTGCGCTACGGCGTAGTGGTGACCGCGCTGAACATCACGCTGAACGTGATCCTGATCCCGGGGCTGGGGCCGCTGCCGGCGCTGGGCACGGCCGGCGCGGCGATCGGCACGGTGACGGCGACGGGGAGCGCGAGCATCTACGCGCTCGTCGCGCTGCGGCGCGGCCGCTGGGTCGTCGCGTTCCCGCGAGGGATGAGCCTGCGCCCGGACTGGGCGGTCATCCGCTCGCTGTTCCGATTCGGGCTGCCGAGCGGGATCCAGGGCGTGGCGATGAACATCGGCGGCGTGCTGATGCTGCGCTTCATCGGTTCGCTGCAACAGAGCGCGGAGGCGCAGGCGGCGTACGCCGTCGCCTACACGGAACTGTTCTCGCTCGTCACGATGATGTCGGTCGGCCTCATGGGCGCGACGGCGGCGGTGGTCGGGCAGAACCTGGGTGCGGCGCGGGTCGACCGGGCGACGCGGGCGGTCGCCGTCGCGTCGCGGATCGGGCTCGTCGGCGCCGGCTGCATCGGCCTCCTCTTCCTGACCGTCCCGCGCGTCCTGCTGGGCGTGTTCGGCATGACGGACCCCGCCGTGGCCGACCTCGGCGTGCAGCTCCTGCACTTCCTGATGGTGTCCGGCTTCTTCCTGACGATGGCGCTGGTCTACACCGGCGGGCTGCACGGCACCGGCGACACGCGCAGCCCGCTCTACATCTCGATCATCTCGCAGGTCGTGGTTCCGCTCGGGCTCTGCTTCGTGTTCCAGCAGGCGTGGGGGCTGGAGCCGGCGGACATCTGGCTGGCGATCCTGCTCGGTCACATCACGCGCGGCACGCTGAGCGTCGCGCGGTTCCGCCAGGGGAAGTGGCGGGACATCGTGGTGGACATCGAGCCGGCGCGGGCGTGAGCGTCGTCCGGCGCGCCGCACGCGCGCCGGCCGTGCGCGGGCACGCTGCGGCCATCGGCCGAGGAGACCGTGGCGGCGCCGTGCGCCGCTACCGCGGGAACATCGCCCGCAGCCGCGCCGCCTCCCTGTCATCCCAGGCCCTCATCTCCGGCGTCGCGGGCTCCATCCGGTGGAGCCATGACAGCCCCTCGGGCCCGATGTAGTCGTCGGGCCGGTCGTAGACGGGGTCCTCCAGCGCCTCTGCCAGCGGCACGAAGCGGAACCCTTCGGCGCGCAGCCGTTCGATCACGTCGTCGATGTATTCGGCCTCGAGCGCGTTCGCGTGGAGGAGCAGCACGTGGGCGATGTCGCGCCCGACCTTCTCGCGTGCGACCTGCCGGTAGTGCCGCGCCTGCCGGGCGACGTGTTCCACGAGCGCCTCGCCGATCGCCTCGGCCCGTGCGGCATCGCCGGCGCGGAGCGCATCGCCGTACGCGGCGGCCAGGATCCAGTCGGAGGTGTCGATCGTGACGGATGCGACGGTCGCGCCCAGGTCGGCGACGGCGTCGCGCCCCGCCGCGTACCGCGCCGGCGTCGCCCCGCGGTGGAGGTACGGATAGCGGAAGTAGACGACGGAGTCGCCGGTCAATTCCTGAACGAACGCGTGACAGCGCCGGGCCTCCGCGACCCATTCCTCGGGCGGCGCTTCGTTGAGGTCGAGGTGGCCGGCGCCGTGGTTGCCAAGGCGCATCCCGGCGTCGAGCCACAGGCGGAGCACGGGCGCGCCCGGCTGGACGCGGTCGCAGTCGACGAACCCCGTGGCGACGACGTCGCTCCCGGTCAGTGCGCCGAGCAGGCGCCGCGTCGCTTCGACGCGGCTCTCGCCGGGCGGCAGCGCGCCGACCCACGGCAGGTCGTCGATGGTGACGGCGACCCGGCCGGCGGCTTCATCCGCACCCCGCGCGCCGAGCGTGTCGCGGGCGGCGCGGTCGACCGGTTCCCCGCCCCGCTCGCACGCGGCAAGCACGAGCGGAACGAGCAGGGCGGCCGCGCGCCGGCGCCGCATCGCCACCGCTACTCCGCCGCGACCGGTTCGGCTGCAGCCGCGTCGGCAGCCGGCGCGCCGGGGAGGAGCCCCAGCGCGCGGCCCGCGGCCTGGTATGCCGCGACCGGCTCCGCGAGCAGCCGGACCAGCGGCTCGGCGAGGGCGAAGAAGGTGACGTAGTATTCCGGCTCGGAGCCGAGGACGCGCGGCCGGTCGGAGACGAGGTCGAGGACGCCGACGGGATCGGTCTCGTGGCCGATGCGGATGCTGACCAGGCTGCGGATGGCGCTGCCGTCGCCGCCCTTCGCGAAGTAGCGCTCGATCTCGTCGCGGACCGCCTTCTCGAGGTCCGCGCACGACTCGGCGATCATGGCGCGGGTGTCCTCGTAGATCGCCGGTCCCCCGGTGAGCAGCGCGTGCGGCGCGCCGGGGAGCGCGAGGCGGTGGCCCTGCGGCGTCTCCGCGCGGTGCGGCACGGGGAGCGCGAGCGCGATCTCGCCGGCGGCGCCGTCGCCGCTCCCGGCGAGGTCGGCGGGCAGGTAGAGGAGCGCGCGCAGCCCTTCCAGGCGGTGCCGCGCGCGGTCGAAGAAGCGGAGCCGATCGACGAGGCCCGCGGGGTACGGCTCCGCGCCCGTCGGCTCGGGCTCGGCGATGAGGAAGATGCGTGCGCTCAGTTCGCTCTCCGGCGCGTGGGCGAAGTAGCGGGTCAGCTCGACGACGCGGGCCAGCACGGCGCGGATCGCACGGATCGCGGCGTCGCGGCGGGCGTCCGGGTCGTCGCCCGCCGCCGACAGCGCCTTCACGCTCCCCTCGGCCTCGCGGAAGAGGCGCGGGTAGTCGATGAAGACGTTCGGGTTCGGCGAGCGGTGCACGGCCTGGAGCATTCTGCGCATCCGCTCCGCGTTCTGCCACCCTTCGGCCCGGAGCCGGAGGTAGAGCAGCGTCGAGAGCGCGCCGAGCATCCCCCAGAACGCGATCACCCACACGGCTGGCCGCCCCACGTCGAAGGCGACGAGCCGCTGGAGGAATTCCCGCGTCGTCCCGCCGATCTCGCCCGGGAACAACGCCATCGCCGTGGCCAGGAGGAACGCGACCAGCCCCGCGAGCGGCGGGAACACGGGGCCGAGCGTCCAGTCTTCGATGCGTCGCCTGAGATCGTCCATCGTTGCACCTTCCAGCCTGTCCGCGGGTGATGGCGCAGGGGGCAGGCAAGAGCGGTGCCGTCGGGGCGGGCCGGCGGGAGCGGCAGCCTTCTGCCGGCCGCAAGCCCGGGGGAATGTGGATTGCACCTGGGAGCGGGGGGAAGGTTCACGGGCGCGTCATACGGACTTCGCGTGAACCCTTCGCGGTCCCGGCGACGAGTCGCGCCCCGGTCGAGTCCAATGAGGGAAACGGTTCCGGCGAATTCCGTATCAGGTTAGGAGGCGGCGGGATGCGGCTGCGCCGACGCGAGGGCGAAGGCGAGATGTGGGAGTGGGGGGACGTGCGCGGTACGACCCGACGGGGGTGGTACCCGTGGCGCGAGCGGCGTCACGGGGGTGAAGTCCGGCGGGGGCGGCGGTTCGTGCCCCGGCGCGGGGAATGGCAGAGGCGCGGACATGCACCGGGGGCCGCGGAGGGATACGGCTGGGAGTTCCGGGGCGGTGCGCCGCGCGGCGAGGACCTGACCTGGCCGGAGAATGTGCCGGGGCGCGGGATGGGGGGCGGGCGGCTGCGCGAAGAGATCCGCTCGGGCGGGCTGCCCCGGCCCCCCGCCGGCCCCGCGGGCGCGCGCGGGCGCCCCGGGCGCGAACCGCGCCACGGCGACCGACGGCGCGACCGGTATCGCGCCGTGAGGCGCGGCGATGACCGGCCGCACGGCGGCGCCGGGCCGCGCCGAGGCGGGCGCCGGCGGCGCTGACCGCGTCCACGACTCGCCCCCGCGATGTCGACGCGCACGTCGGCGCGGCCGGGGAGACCGCGCCGCTGCTCCAGGCCTGCGCCTGGCCCGGGGGTGATGCCTCGCTACCGCCGCACGTCCAGCTCCCCGCGCAGCAGTGTGGTCGGCCCGAACGTCGGCCGGCCGAACGGGCCCGCGTCCACGCCGAAGCGCCCGTCCAGCCGGTAGCCGACGGTCCGCTCCGTCAGCAGCCGGACCGCCGCGTCGGCGAGCCCGGGTACGTCGGCGAAGCTGATCGCGATGTCGACCGGGATGATCGTGTCCTGGCTCGCCCGCAGCGGCAGTCCGAGCGGCAGGTTCACGGCCGCCGCCCGCGCGCCCTCGAGGAGCAGGTCGCCCTCGAGCGTCGTGAGCGTGAGTCCGAACGCGTTCGGATTCTCGACCCTCGACCAGATCCGGATCGCCGCACCGCCGAGCGGCCGCTCCGACGACGGGCCGAGCAGCCGGAGCTGCGAGCGGCGCCCCTGCGCCACCTCGAACCGCGGCGGCTCGATCCGGATCAACTGTGAGACCGTCGCACACGCCCCGACCGTCACCACGACCGCCATCAACCACAACGCCGCCGTCGGCTTCCCGCGCATTCACCCTCCCTGAACATTGCTATTCCTCGAACTTCCGACTGAACTCAAACCCGACCTGCCTCATCCACGTTCCTTCGGGCGATCACTGGCCGCTTTCCGATCGCTGTCCCGTTCCCGCCCCTTTCCGCGGGTACGGCGGCGCCGCCGGCACGTCGACCGGCCGCTCCTCCAGCGCGTCCAGCAGGTGCCGCACCGCCGCCTCGAGCTGCGCGTCGCCGCCGAGGAACGTCCCGTGCGGCAGGTTGTCGACGACGATGTCCGGCTCGACGCCCCACCCCTCGATCAGCCATTCGCCCTCGGGACCGTAGACGCCGACCTCCGCCGCCGTCGCGATGCCGCGGTCGACCAGCACGTTCGAAGACGACAGCCACACCTCGCCGCCCCACGTGCGCGTCCCGATGACCGGCCCCAGCCCCAACCGCCGGAACCCCTCCGCGAACGCCTCGCCGTCCGACGCGGTGAACTCGTTCACCAGCGCGACCATCGGCCCGCGGAACGCGTAGTTCATGTTCCAGAACGGCTTGCCGACCCGCGGCTGCCAGTACATCCACGCCCGTCGCGTCAGCCGGGACAGGATCCACGAGTCGATGTTGCCGCCGCGGTTGTGCCGCACGTCGACGATCAGCGCCTCGCGGTTGAAGACCGGGTAGTACTGCCGCGCGAACTCCGCCATGTCCCGGCTGCCCATCGCACGCAGGTGCACGTACCCGATCCGGCCGCCGCTCAGGCTGTCGACGGCCAGGCGGCGCGTGTACTCCCATTCCGCGTACCGCAGCTCCGCCTCCTCGGCCATCGACACGGGCACGACCACGACGTCCCACGCCCCGCCGCCCCTCGCCGCCCGGCGCGCGCGCGTCGCCCTCCGTCCCGCCTCCCGGGCGGAGCCCGCCTTCACCCGCAGCAGCACCTGCTTCCCCGCCTTGTTCCGGAGCAGTGCGCCGGGGTCGGCGACGGAGAGCGTCGGCACGCCGTCGATCAGGGTGATGACGTCGCCTTCGCGGACGTCGACGCCCGGGCGCGCGAGCGGCGCGAGCCGGTCGGGCAGGTCCGGATCGGTGCGGAAGATGTGGGCGACACGCCAGCCGCCGGCGGCGTCGTCGCGGACCAGACGCGCGCCGAGCGACGCGGGCTCGACGTCGTCGTCGCCCTCGCGGACGTCGCCCGGCCGGACGGACGCGTGCAGCAGCGACAGCTCCGCGATGAGCTGCCCCAGCACGTCCGCCAGCTCCATGCGATCGGTCACGCGCTCGGCGAGCGGCAGGTACTTCTCGTACATCGCCGGCCAGTCGACGCCGTGCATCCCGGGGTCGTAGAACCAGTCGCGGTGCAGCCGCCACGCCTCGCGGTACATCTGCCGCCACTCCTCGCGCGGGTCGTAGGCGATCCGCCAACCCGACAGGTCGACGCGGTGCTCGGCCAGCTCGCCCGGCGCCTTCGCGCCCGCCGGCACGACGAAGAGATCGTCGCCGCGGCGGATGAGCAGCTTCTTCCCGTCCGCCGTCGGCTCGTAGCCCCGCACGTCCGCCAGGAACGTCTCCGGCTCGGCATCGTGCTCGAGCGCGAAGCTCTTCAGCGCGGTCGGCCCGCCGCCCGCGTCGCGCGAGAGGTAGTACAGCCGCTCCCCGTCCGTCCACAACGCGTCGTAGCTCCCCGCCGGCACCGGCACCTCCCACAACCGCCGGGCGAGCCCGACCGTGTCGATCGCGACGGCCACGCGCTCCGACGCGGCGGCCTCTTCCGCCTCCCCCCTCGCGCCCGCCCGGTCGACCTCCGTCGGCGCCGCGAACGGCGGCCGCGCGCCGTCGGCGGCGAGCGCCACGGCGTACACCCGCGTCCGTCGATCGAAGAACGGCTCCGGCTGCCGCGTCCCCCACGGGCTGCCGACCACGGAGCGGTACTCCCGGTCGGAGAGGAAGTAGAGCCACTCGCCATCCGGCGACCACGCCGGGCTCCACGAATCGTACCGGTCCGTCGTCAGGTCGACCGTCGCGCCGGTCTCGGTGTCGTACAGCCGGATCACGCCGATCTGGTTCGGCGCCAGCGTCGTGTACGCCACCCACCGCGAGTCCGGCGACCACACGAGCTCCGAGAACGGCGCGCCCGTGCCGCCCAGCCAGTTGTGCATTTCCGAGTCGGCGATGCGACGGTTCTCGTCCGCCTCGACGTCGTACAGCCAGAGCCGCTTGTCGCGGTCGGCGTGCGCGATCCACCGGCCGTCCGGCGATGGTACCGCGTGGCTGCGGAACACGGTGCCGTCCTCCGTCAGCCGACGTCGCTCGCCGACGCCGTTCGCCGGCACCGTCCAGAGCTCGATCTCGCCACTCTCGTCCGACAGCACGAGCAGCCGCTCGCCGTCCGGCAGGAAGCGCGCGTCGCGGTAGCGCACGTCGGACGCGCGCGTCGCCTCGACGAGCCGCCCCGTCCCGACCGGCGCCACGAACACCTCGCCCCGCGCCGTCAGCACGACGCGGCCGCCGTCCGGCGAGACGTGGACGGACGTCAGCCATTCCATCGGCTCGTCGATCCACTGCTCGCGCATGTGGTCGAAATCGCTCGCCAGCCGGATCGGGACGACGCGATCCTCGCCCGTGCGCAGGTCGAGCAGCCGCAGGTCGGCGCCGTGCTGGTAGACGATGCGTCCGTCGTGGAGCGCCGGCGACCGCACCTCGTAGTCGTCGTGGCGCGTGTGCTGGCGGAGGTCGCTACCGTCGGGCGCCATCGACCAGAGGTTCATGACGCCGGAGCGGTCGCTCGCGAAGTAGACGCGGCCGTTCCACGGCATCGGCTCCTTGCTGGTGCCCGGGTAGTCGGCGGTGAGAGGGACGGCATCGCGGGCGGGCGCCGCCTTCGCGGCGCCACCGGCGGCGTCGCGCGTTGCCGCGCCGGCCGTGGGTTCCGCCGCGCCCGTCCCCGCGGCGAACTTCCAGATCTGCTGCGCCGTTCCGCCGCGGTAGCCGCGTGCGTGGCTCCCCTGGAAGGGCAGGCGCGTGAAGTAGAGCGTGTGGCCGGCGGCGTCGTACGCGCCGTCCGCGGCCTGGGCCAGCGGGAGGAGGACCGGCGTCTGGCCGGCCGCGCTGGCTTTGACGGCGAGCGGGCGGACGACGCCGCGCGACGCAGCGTCGCCGGCCGTTCCGCCGCCCGCGGCGGCGGCCACATCCGCGGCCGCGGGCGCGGAGGCCGGCCCGAGGTCGAGCGCCACGAGCTGCATGTTCGGGAGCCCGGAGTGGCGCCGCGTGGCATAGAGGACCCGGCCGTCCGGCGTCCACCCGACGACGGCGTTGCGGCCGGCCGCGCCGTTCCACGTCCGCCGCGTCGGGATGCCGCCGTCGATCGGCATCGTGTACACCTCGCCCGGCCCCTCGTAGTGGCCGATGAACGCGATCGTCCGGCCGTCCGGCGAGATCGCCGCGTGCGACTCGCCGCCCGGGTGCGTCGTCAGCCGCCGCGCCACGCCGCCGTCGACCGTCGTGCGCCAGAGGTCGCCCTCCGCGGTGAAGACGATCGTCTCGCCGTGGATCGCGGGGTGGCGGTAGTAGCCGACGGGCGACGCGGCCACGGCGCGCCCGGCAACCGCGGGTCCGGCGACATCGTGCGCCGCGGCCGGCGCGGCGGCCCGGGCGTCCACGCGCGGGCCGGCCCGCTGCGCCGCCGCGGGCGGCGATGCGAGCGAAACGGCGGTGACGGCGAGGGCGGGAGCGGCGAGCAGTGCGCGCAGCCGCCCCGCGAACGTTGCATGGGTCGCCCCTGCGCGGACGGCCCCTGCGGCGCGATGGCAGTGCATTCGAACCTCACGGGGATGGGGAGTGCGCGACGACGGGGTGATGCCCGGGGAGTATGGCGCGCAAGGGCCCCGGCGGGCAAGCGGCGCGCGCGGGAGCCGAGGCCGGGGCATCTTTCCGGAAGCGCCTACGGGAACGACGTCTCGCAGAGCACCACGCCCGGCATCCAGCCGACCGGCGGGTATGCGCCGTAGCTCAAGCCGCAGGTGGCGCCGGTCCGCTCGTCGATGATCAGGCCGGTCCAGCCGTGAGGCGTCGCGTTCACGATCCGGACGAGCAGGTTCTCGGGCGCTTCCCAGCCATCGAGCTGATCCGTGTCGGCGGCGTACCGGAAGTCCCCCGTCGAGTAGTGGAGCTCCTGGAGGGTCGCGAGGTTCTTGATGGCGCGCCGGACCTCGTTCAGCGCCGCGGGCGGCAGCGAACGCGCCGGCGCCGGTCCGGCGGCGACGTCGTCTGCGAGCGTGCCGACCGGCGCGCGCTCCGCGCCGCTCATCGCGTAGAGCCGGATGTATTCGACGTCCAGCTCGTCCCGCCAGACGCCGAGCAGGTAATCGCGGCCGATCTCGTGGATCTCGAAGCGGGCCGGCGTCGTGACCTGCCCGATCGGCCGCGCCTCGAGGTCGTAGACGATCCATTCGACCGGCGCGCCCGGCGCGACGGGCCGGCGGACCCACAGGTGCCCCTGCGGGCTCACCTTCACGTAGCGGTACCCGACCGCCGGGTCCGGCGCCGGCAGCCGGTCGATGGCCGCGCGAACGGAGCCGCGCCCCCGGCCGAGCGCCGGGCCGTCGATCCAGCTCCGGTCGTACAGCCACTCGGCGAAGCGGAAGCGGCGCTCCTCCGCGACCGGCTCGCTCCGCACGAACGTGCCGTCCGGCGCGTGCACTGAGAAGCGGACGTTCGCCCGGTCGAAGACCATGAGCGAGTCCGCCGCCATGCGGTACAGCCGCGCCGGCGCCAGGAACTCGCCCGGCCCCTTGCCCCTCCGCCCGACGCTCGCGACGAACCGCCCCTCCGCGTCGTAGAACCGGAGCTCGTGGCTCCCCGCATTCAGCACGGCGATCCGCCCGTCCCCGAGCCGCACCGAGCTGACCGCTCGGAAGAGCTGGTACTCCGGCGCGCCCTCGACGACGCCGATCTGGAGCAGCGGCTCGGCCGAAAGGCGCCAGACCGCAGGCTCCTGCGCCGCGCCGGCGCGTGCGCCCGCCACGGCGGCGGACAGTACGAACAGCCCCGTGATCCGAAGCTTCATGGCTCACCTCGGCGCTGTGGGTTGGGATCCGTGGCCGGGGAGAGATCCGCCCAAGTTAGTACGGAACCGGGAAGTGCGATACGTGCTCGCCGGCGGCTCCACAGGATCGCGACGTCGCCCCGCGGATCCGCACCTCGTACGGGGTGCCGCGCCAGCGGCGCGCGGCCCGCCCGGGATGCCCTCGCCGTCGGCTCCGCCACGATCTCCTTGATTCGCACCGGCCGCGCGCATATTCTTGTCTGCCGTGGGCCGTCCCGACCGCGCCCACCCTCTCCCCGGCCGGACGACAGCCGTCGTCCCGCATCTCCGTTCGCGCAAAACCACTCCCGGCTCGGGGGCCGAACTGAACGTCGATCCATTCCCGATCGAAGACGACGAAATCGCGTCGTTCGCGGCGTTCGGCCAGGCGGGGACGGCGGCCGCGTTGCTCGAGGCCGGCGCGGATGTCGAGGCGCGAGACACGACGGGCCAGACGGCGATCGTCGCCGCCGGAGGCTACGGGTACACCGACGTCGTGGACGTCCTGCTCCGATACGGCGCGGATCCCAACGCCCGTGACGACACTGGCCGGACGGCGCTGCTCGAAGGCGGCGCGGCGCCCGACGGCCACCCGGAACGGCTCTCGCCGCTGTACTACGCGGCGGAGGCCGGCCACCTCGCGGAAGGTGAGTCCAGCTCCGGGCGGGTCGGACCGGCGGCGATGCGGGTAGCGGTGCGGCGGGCGCAGCAGTGCGGCGGCGCGGTCGAGCTCGATCACGCCGACCCGTCCGCCGCGAGCGTCGCCCCGCCCGGCACTTCGTCCCCCACGCCGAACGTCGCCGTGGAGGTTCCCCCACGCGCTTCCCCGCCCGGTCCGCCGCACGCCGCGATCGCCCGGTCGACCTGATGCACGTCGATGGTCCCCCGGTGCAGCTCCTCCGCGACCGCCGCGAGGACCCGCGCCCGGACCTGCGCCGCGTCGAGCGGATCGCGGGGATCGAGGTAGCCGTGCCGTTCGAGGTGGTCCCGGAGCGCGTCGAGCGCGCTGCTGCGGAACCGGGGCAACCGCCCCGCCTCGATCGCCTCGATCAGCATCGCGGCGTCTCCGCCGCAGGCCTGGCAGAGCGCGTCGACGCGGTCGAGGAACGTCTCGCTGACCGCGCCGGACTCGACGATCGCCGCGCGGTCGACCGGCCGGCCGCGGCCGATGCGGAGCGCCGCGGCCGCGGCTTCGAGCGCGCGCGCGGCGGCGCGGGCGCGTTCGAACGCGTGCGCGTCGTCGCCGAGGAGTGCGAGGCCGCCGTGCTCGACGAGCGCCCGCAGCGCGCCCCAGGTCTCGACGCGCAGCGAGAGGAGCCGGTAGAGCGTCTCCGGGTCGTCGACCAGGTACCAGAGGTGGACGCCGCCCGGGACGCCGTCGGTGCCGATCGGCGGGACGCCGAGGATGCGCCCGTACTCGGCGTGGGACGCGTCGCCGGGCGCGGGCACGGCGGCCGCGGGCGGATCGACGACGGGGAGCGGCGTCGCCGCACCGCGGGCGAGCCGGCGGACGCGGGCGAGGTCGACGACGCGCGAGGGGACATCGGGGTGCGCCTCGAGGACACCCTGCCATTTCCCGACCTCGTCGGGCTGTGCGGTGAAGTAGAAGACCTGGCGCCCGTCGGCGGCGAGGGCGAGCGCGGACTGCATGATCGCGAGGGCGCGGGCGTCGTCGCTGTTGCCGAGCGTCTCGTCGAAGATCAGCGGCAGTCGCGCGCCGGTCTCCCGGCTCTCGACGAAGGCGATGCGGACGGCGAGCAGGAGCTGGACGCGCGTCCCGCTCGACAGCTCGTCGAGCGCGTGGCCGGTGCCGGTCGTGGTGTCGAACGCGCGGAACGCGGGCGGGTCGCCGTCGTCGAAGTCGAGGCGGTAGCGTCCGTGGGTGATGCGCGTGAACAGTTCGCGGGCGCGGTGGAACACCTCCGGCCGGTGCTGGTCGCGCGTCGATCGCTGGACGAACCGGACCAGCGCGCCGGCGACGACGGCGAGGGTGTCGCGTTCGCGCCCGTCGCGCAGCGCGTCCTCGCAGCGCGCAACCTCGGCGAGCGCGGCCTCGACGTCGTGGCTCTTCTTCGCCTCCTCGATCCGCGTCGTGATCGCGGTGATCCGGTCACGCAGCGCGTCGGCTTCGGCGGCCTCCGCCTCGGCCGCGTCCAGTGCGTCCCGCAGTGCGTCGGCGCCCAGCTCGTCGAGCCCGGGCGCGTACCCCGGCGTCTCCTCGAGGCGGCGCCGCGCGTCCTCGCGGCGCCGCTCCGCGTCCGCGCACCGGTCGCGCGCCTCCCGGTACGCGTCGAGGCGGGCGCACCACGCGCGGACGATGGCGTCGTCGTCCGGGCCGAGGCCGATGCGCTCGAGCACGGCGCGGCGCTCCTCCTCGTGACCGGCGGCGTCCGCGGCCGCGTCCTCGCGCCGACGCAGCGCCTGCGCGGCATCGGCGGCGGCCTTCCGGTGCGCTTCCCTGCGACGGTCGAGGTCGTCGACCGCCGCGGCGAGCGCGGCGACGTCGTCAAGGGCGCCGTAGCCGAACCGTGCGATGCGCTCCCGCGCGTCGGCCAGCGCGTCCGCGAACTGCGAGCGCGCCGCCTCGAGCGCGGCCGCCGCGCCGTCCGCTGCCCGTGCCGCGTCCTGCCACCGGGCAATGCGCTGGACGAGCCAGAACAGCTTTGCCGGGTCGCCCTCCGGCGCGATGCCGAGGCGTTCGGCCAGCGCGGCGCGGCGGGCCTCGAGCGCGTCCAGCTCCGGCTCGAGCGCGGCGCGGCGGCGTAGCGCCTCGGCGCGACGCCGCTCCCGCTCACGGGCGAGGAGCGCGGCGGACAGCCGGCGCTCGAGGCGGTCGAGGCACGCGGCGACGTCGTCCGGCGTCCAGCGCGCCGGCGGCGCGACGCCCGCGCGCTCGAGCCCCAGCCGTTCGAACTCGGCGCGGTGGACCGCACCGGGGTCCGGCCCGTCGGCGCGGCGCAGGATCAGGAGGAGGAGCACGAGCGCCGCGGCGGCGGCGAGGGCGGGCGCGAGCGCGAGCCCGGACCGCCCGGGCGCGGGCGCGGCCGGCGGGATGCCGAGCGCGACCCACGCCGCGGCCCCGGACACCGCCAGCAGCAGCGCGGCCGCGAGGGCGCCGAGCGTGCGCAGACGACGCTCGACGCCCGGCGCCGCGCCCGCCGCGCGCAGCCACCGCCGCAGCAACGCGGCGCCGTCGGCCAGGGCGTCCGCGTGCGCAGCGGGATCTCCGGCACCGGGCTCGGTGCCGGCGCCGGTCGTGCCCGCCCGGGTCCCGGAACGGGCCGCGAGGCCGCCGGCCGCGCCGCCCGGCCCGCCGTCCTCCGCGAGCCACCGCACCTCCGCCTCCGCGGCCACCCGCCGCCCCTCCACCTCCCCCGCGTCGCGCGCGAACGCGGCGAGCGCCTCGAGCGCGGCGGCATCGATCGCGGGGAGACGGCCGGTTCCGTGCGGATCGTCGGGCGCACCCGCACCGTCCGCACGGCCGGCCGCCGCCGCTGGGGCCGCGGCGCTGCCTATCCAACCGATCTCCCGCGCCTCGGCATCCCGCCGAGCCACCGCATCGGCGAGCGCCCGCTCCCGCGCCTCGACCTCGCGCCGCAGCTCGCCGAGCTTCTCGATGCGCCCGCGCAGGGCGGAGATCGTCTGGTGCGGCACGCCGTCGTCCGGCAGGGCGGCGTCGCGGCGCGCGGCGTCGGCGGCGGCGTGGTCGCGCTCGGCCCGCGCGACGCGTTCACGCGCATCGTCGAGCTTGCGGCGAAGCGCGTCGAGCCGATCCGCCTCGTCACCGTGGAGCCGGGCCATCGGCGCGGGGAATTCGGCGAGCGCGCGCCGCGCCGCGGCCGCGGCCTCGACGGCCTCCGCGTGCTCGACCGCGTGCCGGAGCAGCCGCGCGCGGCGGGCGGCGTCCGCCGCCCGGTCGGCACGGCGGCGCAGCGAATCGAGCTCCGCCTCCTCCGCCCGCAGCGCCTCCTGCCCGGACCGCGCCTCCCGCAGCTTCTCGCGCGCCGCCTTCAGCGCCTTCAGCTCGTTCGTGCGGCGGGACGCGGCGTCGCGCACGTCGAGCGACGCGGCCGCTCGGGCCAGGTCGTAGCCGCCGGCCGATTCGCGCACGATCTCGGCCGCCAGCTCGCGGTTCTCGGTGCCGAGCAGCTCGTGCAGCGAGAGGCGGTACCGGTCGCGGGTCTCGGCGGGCGGCAGCGCCGGCGCGGGCGCGTCCGCGCCGTCCCGCTGGTAGCGCACGCGCCCGGCGTCCAGCTCCGCGCTCCACGTCGCGTCGCCGAGCCGGAACCGCGCCGCGAGCGACGCGCGCTCCGGCGCCGCGGCGCGCGGCCAGAGCAGCGCCTCGATCGCCCGCGCCGCCGTCGTCTTCCCCGACGCGTTCGGCCCGTGCACGACGTTGACGCCCGGCGAGAGGTCGTCGAGCGGGAAGCCGCCGTCCTCGAGCCCCGGCATTCGCCGGACGACGAGCCGCTCGAACCACAGCGCGTCCCGGCTCACCCGCCCTCCTTCTGCGCCAGCAGCTCGTCCAGCAGCAGCGCCGCCTGCCGCGCCAGCGCATCGGCGGCGACCGCGCCCGCATCCACGTCCGCGCCGTCGCCGAGGCCCAGATACGGGCGGGCGGCGTGGACGTCCGCGACGGCCGCCGCAGCTTCGCGCAGCAGATCGCGAAGTCCGGCCGGCTGCGGCGACGCCGCTTCGCGGGCGGCGCCGGGCGCCGAGCCCGGAGCCGCGCCGGCACCGGCAGACGCACCCGCACCCGTCGCCGCGCGCCGCCCCGTGAACGTCGACCCTCCCTCCAGCGCCAGCAGCACCCTCGCCAGCACCCCCGCCGGATCGTTGCCGCGGGCGAGCTCGGCCAGCTCCCGCGCGGGCCGCGTCCGCGGCTCGACCTTCTCGACGACGGCCGTGACGCCGCCCTCGTCCAGCTCGAGGTCCGTGCACAGCGCCTCCAGCCGCGACGCGAGTCCACGGTGCAGCGGCGTCCGGCCGACGATGCGGAGGCGGCAGCACAGATGGCGCGGCGCGCCCGGCGCCGCCGCGACCGCCGCCAGGTGCGTGCGCACCGCCGCCGTCACGCGCCGGTCCAGCTCCGCCGCGTCGGCCACGCCGTCGACGTCGACCTGCACGACGTCGTAGCGCACGCTGGAGAGCGGGATCTGACGCGCCCGGAAGCGGCGCCCCGGCTCGATCTCGACGAGCCACGCGCCGTGCGCGCCCGGCTCGCCGGGGTCGAGCGCCTGCGGCGAGCCCGGGTAGAGCACCGTCGCCGCGCCGGGCTCTTCGAAGAGTCGCGGCGCGTGCACGTGGCCGAGGAGCCAGAAGTCGACGGGCGCGGCCCGCAACTCCGCGAGCGAGACGGGGGCGTAGCGGCTGCCGGGCTGGTCCAGGTCGGCGTGGAGCAGGCCGAGGACCGGTGCGTCGTCGCCGGCGGGCGGGAGGTCGAAGGCGGCGAGCGGACTCTCCGGCACGTGCGCCGCCGGGTACGACCACCCGACCACGTGCAGCACCGCGCCGCCGACCTCGACCGTCGCGCGCTCCCACCGCCCGTCGCGCCCGAGCAGCCGGAACCGGCCGCCGTCGAACCCCTCGACCAGCCGCGGGAACACATCGTGGTCGTGGTTCCCGGCGACGGCCGCCGTCGTGATCCCCGCCTCCGCGAGACGTCGGATCCCGGCCTCGAGCGGGCCCGTCGCCTCGTAGTACCGGTTCGCCTGGTCGACCACGTCTCCGCTCAGCGCGACGACGGCGACGCGCTCCTCGAGCGCCCGGTCGACGATACGCGCCCAGCACGCCGCGCTCGATGCCGCACGGCCGTCCACGTGCGCCGGCAGCCGCGCCGAGCGCCGGCCGATGTGCACGTCTCCGCAACAGAGAATCTTCACGCGGCTCCCGCTCCGTCGGTTGGGGTCGGTCCTGCCCGATGGGTGCTGCGGTGCTGCTCGGGTCCTGCGGTGCTTCTGCTGCGATGCGCGGGCGTGCGCGCGGGTACGGGCCAGCGTGCGGGACGCGCCGACGCATGGGCGCATGCCCGGGCGCGCCCGCCGACAACTTAAGGCGGGGCGCCGACAGCGGCACGGGGTGGGATCCACGGTGGGCGATCCGGGCAGCCGATCGGGGCAGCGTTCCGCCGCGCATGCGGCTCCACCACAATGTTACCCGAGAAGCGGGCACCACCACGCTCGCGGGAGTCGGTCGAACCGAAAAGGGCAAGACATCGGCTCGCACGAAACTCTTGCGTTTCAGCGGCGAACCTCGCAAATACCAACACGTTATCGTCCCCGCCCTCTCCCCGGCAGTGTCGTAGCGGCTCACCTCTCAATCCCTTCCGCAGAGGTGGACATGCGTCTTGCACGATGGGGCATCCTGTTCGGGCTGATCGCGGGCACATCGGCGTGCTCCGACCGGGAGGTTGCGGCGCCGGGATCGCCTGACGAGCGGGATCGCCAGGTACTCGCCGCGCTGGCGGAGGCCGGCTACCGCGGTCCGGTAGTGATCTCCGAATGGACGGCGATCGACGATGATGGGCGCCGATCCGGGCGAAGCGTCCTCGTACCGGACGCGCCGCGCATCGCGGCCGCGATCGCGGCCGCCCCCCGCGCGGCGGCCGCACTCCGCGAAGCGCCGACCGTCCAGCAGGAGACCACCGATCCCGAGTCGGTCGACACGAACCACAATACGCCGCTCGGCGAACTGTCGGCCCGCGTATCCCCGAGCCGGCTGAACGGCGCGAATCCGTTCCAGTCCAGGGTCGAATTCACGAACCGGTTCATCGGATTCGACTTCGAGACCGAGCCGTCGTACATCGTGCAGGAAGCCGACATCCTGGAATCCCGGGTCGTCGCACGGGACAGCGCCGGGGGCCACTGACACGGGAGCTCATCGGACTTCGAAACCAGGCTCCGTCCGAGTGCGACACGGCAGTCCGGCTTCGTCCGCCTCCCGCCCAACGATGCGCATTACGTGCGCACCGGCGGAACCAATACCCACTCCGAAGATTTCAACGATTGGGGCGAGGAAGACATCATCCGGCGGATTCAGCTCGTCCGGACGCATTTCCCGTCCGCGTATCCTGAAGGCAGCCACTGGCACGTCCGCGATTCGTTCTCACCCTACGGCACCTGAGGTGGATCATGCGCAAACATGCTCTCGCGATCGTCACGCTTGCGCTCATGTATCCCCTGCCGGCACGAGCGCAATACGCAGATTGGTACCTGTGGCACAACGAAGTCGAGCCGACGGTGCGGGCCACGGTCACGCTCGACTCCACGACGGGAGACTTCCTTTACCGCTACTCAGTCGCGAACGGACCGGGCGCCCGCCAAAGGATCCAGACTCTTGACGTGGAGCTTGCCGTCACCCCTTCGGCAATGGCTGCTCCTAAGGATTGGGATTTCTCGTTCTCCAGCACTACGCCCGTGGCAGGCTGGTGGGCGTTCGGGCCGATCGACCCG
>DASVDG010000046.1:0-21705 GCA_036381255.1 Longimicrobiales bacterium
CGCGGCCAGCTCGGCGGGCGGCCCGAAGTCCGCGCTCGAGAGGAACGGCTGGGCGTAGACCTGGAGCGAGAGGCGAGGATCGAACGTCACGTTCAGCCGCACGTCCATGGCGACCGTCGTCTGGTCGAGCTCGGCGAAGAGGTAGCGGCCGCCGAACGTCGACGTCGCCCTCGGGTCGACGACGACGCCGAGGTACTGTGCCCCGGAGTGGCCCCATTGCAGCTCCGGGCTGAGCGTGAGGTCCCAGCTCGTGGCCGGCTTGACCTGGAGGTCCAGCGAGAGCGACGCATCCCACCCGCCCTCGACATCGCGGGTGTACCCGCCGGACACGCCCACCACGTACGGCTTGCGGCCGTCGGTCTCGATCCCCCCGAAGACGTCCGTGCTGGCCGGCCGCCGGGCGGCGGGGCCGCCCCGCGTCAGCCGGTCGTTGACGGATTCGCCGAAGTAACTGACGCCCACGTGGGCGTTCCAGTAGCTCAGGTGTTCGACGAACGCGAACGCGCTGAACAGGTTCATGATCGTCTGGCCGGCGTAGTTCCGCTCCGCGCGGACGCTGCCATCCAGCTCCCAGTGGCGGAAGAAGTCGCCCGGCCGCGTCTCGATGTAGGCGACCGTGGCCTGTGCGTCGATCCGGTCCGCCCGGTACTGGAAACCGAGGTCGTTGACCTCGTACCCGGGCGTGGTCGTGCCGGCCAGGAGGCTCGTGCGCCAGTGCCGGCCGATGCGGTGCGCCAGCTCGAGCTCGGCGGACAGCCCGGCGAGCGACGTCGCATCGGGGTCGACGTCGAGGTGGTCGGCGTCCGGGCGGCCGAAGTAGTGCCACGGTGCGTGGAGCTGCGTCGCCGCGATCGCGTCCCGCGAGCCGGTGACGTAGCTGCCGGCGACGAATCCCTCGATCGACCACGTCCGCTCCGCCCATTCGTGGCGGAAATCGATCCCGCCGGTGTACGCGGCGGAGTGCAGCTCGCGGCGCAGGCGGGCCGCGTCCGTCTCCGCATCGGCGCCCGTCGGCGGGGTCAGGTCCCGATGGACCGCGGCGAACACGCCGCCGATGACCGACTGCCCGGCACGGGCATCCTTCCGCAGCCGCCCGATGAAGTAGTTCGTCAGCGGCTCGACGGTCATCCGGCCGTCCCGGGCGATGTCGCCGGCGAGCCGGAAGCGCGCCTCTTCCCGCCGCGTCACGGCGTCCAGCACGCCGATCGACCAGCCGTCGGCCGTCCGTCCGGTCAGCTTCGCGGCGCCCACGATGCGCGTCGCGGCCGGCACGTCCGACCCCGCGGGTGCCGCGATCTGCGGCGCGCGGCCGATGCGGCGGCTGTAGAAGGCCGTGTTGCCGCCGCCGCTGCCGAAGTCGAACAGCTCGGCTCCCTCGATGAAGAACGGTCGCTTCTCCTCGTACCGCGTCTCGATCGCCGTGAGGTTGACCTCGGCCGGGTCGACCTCGACCTGCCCGAAGTCCGGGTTGACCGTCGCGTCCAGCGTCAGGTTCGACGTCAGCCGGTATTTCAGGTCGACGCCGAACGCGCCGGTGAGCTCCCTGTCCTCGCGGAACGGGTTGCCGGCCGGGTCGATGTACTCGGCCCGAGCGACGCTGTACGGCAGGACCTCGAGCCGCTTCCCCGCGGCCAGCGAGGCCAGCCCCTCCAGGTGCCCGTAGCGGGGGATCCCGCCCGGCTGCGACCGCGGCGTGAACGAGAACTGCGAGAACTCGCGGATGCGCGCGATCGTCCGCTCGATCTGGATCCCCCAGAGCTGCTCCTCCCCCGCGTCGAAGCGGAGCTGACTGAACGGGATGCGCAGCTCCGCCGTCCAGCCGCCCGCGTCGATCGTCGTCGCCGCCTCCCAGACCGGGTCCCACGAGTCGTCCTCCGAATCGCCCGCCCGCGTCTGGTCCCGCCGCACGCCCGACGGGTTCACCTCGAAGCCGAACGCCGTCCGGTGATCGTGGTTGCTGTCGAGGATGACCGTGAGCCAGTCGGCATCGCCCAACGGCATGTCGCGCCGGCCGAGCCGCGTCGAGACCTCGCCCCGGTCGTGCAGGCGCGCGCCGATGTAGAGGGCGACGTCGTCGTAGAGGATCCGCACCTCCGTCCGCTCGCTCGCCGGCTCGCCCTCCCGCGGGTCGAGCTGCGTGAACTCCGTCACGGCGGGCGCATCGGCCCAGACCGCTTCATCCAGCCGGCCGTCGATCCGGATCGGCGCGGCGATTCGGACGGCTCGGGCCACCGGGAGCGGCGGCAGCTCGCCGCCGGTCGGCGCACGGGAGGTTTCCTGGGCCGCGAGCGACGTCGGCAGGACGAGGAGAAAGGTCGAGAAGAGGGAAGCGGAGCGCATGGCATACCGATCCGATGCAGGGGGGGACGATTGCCGTGCGTGCGCGTCGACGCGGCCGCCGGCGAGCCTCAGCCGTGGTCGACGTTTCGGGCGTTCGGCCCGGGGCGGCGCCGCCGCGCACACACCGCACTGCCGCCGGCCCGGGCGCGGGCCGGCGGCAGTGCGACGTCCGACAAGGTAAACGCCCGCGCGCCCGATGGCGAACACAGATCCCCGATCAGACGCCGCGACGGCGGCGCGGGTCGCCCGCGGGCGGCCTCACACCCCGAGCCAGTAGCTCACCTTGACGAGGAAGATGTCGTCCGGCCGGGCGCGCAGCAGCGCATCGCCGTCGCGCCGGAGCCGCACGTCGCCGTACGCCGCGGTGTCGCTCCGGTCCTGGGTCCAGACCAGGTAGAGCGTCGAGCCGGGCCGGTACTCCCAGCGCAGCACCGCGTTGCCGCGCAGCGAGCGGAAATTGAAGTCCGGGTCTTCGAAGCGGTACGCCGGCGCCGGGCCGGCCGCGCCGTCCGCGTCCACGGTGTACATCCGCTCCTCGCCCGTGCCCTCGATCGTCAACGTGCCGAAGTCCCGGCCGAACGCGCGCATCGCCATCTCTCGCGGCGCGACGAACTCCTTGAAGCCGCTGAAGCGCGCGCCCGAGATCAGCGGCTGGGCGAACAGCTCGAGCGAGAGCGTGGGCGTGAACGTCACGTTCAGGCGCGTGTTCATCGACACGGTGTGCTGCTCCAGGTCGGCGAAGAGGTAGCGCCGGCCGTCGAACGCCGTGGCCGTCGGGTCGTCCCACGCGCCGACGTACTGCTGGCCGGACTCGTCGTGGGTGACCTGGGGGCCGATCGTCAGCGACACGTTCGACGCGGGGCGGTACGTCAGGTCGAGCCCGAGCGACCAGTAGCGGGCGCCGTCGTCGTACCAGTGGTAGGCCGGGTTGGCGGAGAGGATCATGCGCCGGCGACCGTCGGTCGCGAGGCTCGCCTCCACGAACGAGCCGCCGGGCGTGCCGACGGCGGGCCCTCCGCGGGTCAGCCGATCGTCGAGCACGGCCGACCGCCGGATGTAGAAGATGCTCGCGTCCCAGTAGTTCGGGAGCTGCCCACCCGCGTACGCGTGGAACTGGCGGCCGATCAGGTCGCCGTCGTAGTTGTAGCGCTGCTGGGCGCCGGCCATGAGGTCCAGCCGGCGATAGAACCGCGTCGGCCGCGTGAGCGGCCGCCACACGTTCCCGCTCATCCAGACGTAATCCGCCTTGTCCAGGAAGGCGACGTCGTTCGTCTCGAACCCCGGGCTCCGGATGCTCGTCGCCACCTCCCAGCGCCAGTCGCCGGCGTCCTTGGCCAGCCGCGCGAACGCGCCGTAGCCGAGCAGCGAGGTGGCGGCCGGGTCGTAGGCATCCGAGAACGTGCCGTCGCCGCCGTCGCGGTCCGGCCGCTGGAAGTAGCGCGCGCTCGATTCCTGGATCGCCCGGATCGCGGCCGGCTCGCCGGCGACGCGGGAGACCGCGAGGTCCGCCATCAGGTGGTACGTCCGGTCGCCCCACCACAGCTCCGTGTCCACGCCGCCCACCTCCGCGTGGCGGCTGAGCAGCCCGGCCAGCGCGGGGTCCTCGAAGTCGCGGTAGACGGTGCTCAGCACGCCGCCCACGACCACGTCGCCGCCGCGGAAGTCTCGCTTGACCCGACCCACGAAGTAGTTGCTGAGCGGCGCGACCTCGCGCGTGAAGCGCGTGCCGCCCGCCGCGGCGACGCGCGCGCGCTCGCGGCGCGTGACCGCGTCCATCACCGCCACCGTCCAGCCGGCCGCCGTGCGGCCGGTGACCTTGGCCGCGCCCAGGATCGTCGTGTTGTCCGGCACGTCCGCGTACTCGCCCGCCGACCGCGCCAGCTCCGCACCCTGCGGCGCCCGGCCCACGCGCCGCGAGTAGAACGCGTTCAGCGACGAGACGTTGCTGCAGAAGAAACAGGTGAACCCGCCGAAGCCGAACATCCCGGCGCCTTCGACGAAGAACGGCCGCTTCTCCGGATAGAACGTCTCGAACGCGCTCAGGTTCACGACCGCCGGGTCCACCTCGACCTGGCCGAAATCCGGGTTGATCGTGGCCGAGAGCGTGAGGTTCGACGTCAGCCGGTACCGGAGGTCGACGCCGACGCGGGCCTCCAACGCCTGCGGATCGTGGAACGGGTCACCCGCCACGGCCGGCTCGACGAACGCGGACCGGCCGACCGCGTACGGCAGGACCTCGAGGCCGCGCGGCCGGTCGTCGATCCGCAGCCCGACCAGATGCCCGTAGCGCGACGGGCCGCCCGCCTCGTTCAGCCGCCAGAACGCCCAGTGCGAGCGCTCGTTCAGCCGGCTGACCATGCGCACGATCTGGAGCCCCCACGTCTGCTCGGATGCCCGCGAGAAATTGAGCTGCGAGAACGGGATGCGCAGCTCCGCCGTCCAGCCGAGCGAGTCGACGCGCGTGGCCGCCTCCCAGACCGGGTCCCACGACGGGTCCGGCGACGCGCCGCCCGGGCCGAGCGCGTCGCCCCGGCTCCCCGACGGCTGCACCCGGAACTCCGTCCGACCCAGGTGGTCGTGGTAGGTGTCGAAGACCAGCGTCAGCTCGTCGCCATCCGTGGTATCGTCGCGACGGACCAGCCGGCGGCGGATGCCGGCCGCGCCCGCGTCGTCGTACATCCGCGCGCCGACGTAGAGCGCGGCATCGTCGAACGCGAAACGGACCTCGGTCCGCTGCGTCGCCGCGGCGCCTTCCTCCGGCTCGGACTGGCGGAAATCCGTGGCCGCAGGCGCGTTCCGCCAGACGGCTTCGTCCAGGCGGCCGTCCAGCGTGATCGGCACGGCCAGCGGGACGGCCCGGACCTCGGGCGACGGTTCGGGGTGGGCGGAGCCGGCGGACTGGGCCGCGGCCGCCGCCGGAGCGGCCACGGCCCAAACGAGCGCCGCCACGTACGCGTAACACCGGGTGCTGCCACGAAGGGCCTGCTCTATCGACGACATGTCGGGGATGCCCCTTTTCTCGCGGAACTCGAAGCGACGCCGCCACCTGATGACGACGCCCGGACGCGCGCCCGCCCGGACGCGCCGGGCACGCAATCGTATGCCTATTGGATAGCAATCGCGCGAAAAGGGTTGCAATCCCGGTTCACGCCGGAACTCCACCGGGTCGCCGGCGGGGCGCACGCCAGAGGCATTGTGGCCCCGGACGTCTTCTCCGGGAAGCGATTTGTGACGAACGGTCCGATGGTGCGGGCGGAGCGCTCGGGAGGAGGGATGAACGGTCGGCGTGGCGGGCGTGACGCGACGTCGGCGCCCCCGCGCCCGGCACCAGGCGTGGCGGGTGCCGGACGCGGAGGCGACGACGTCGCCTACGACCGCACCAGCTTCCGGTACTTGATCCGGTGCGGCCGCTCCGCCTCCGCGCCGAGGCGACGCTTGCGGTCCTCCTCGTAGTCGCGGTAGTTCCCCTCGAACCAGACCACCCGGCTCTCGCCCTCGAACGCCAGGATGTGCGTCGCGATGCGGTCGAGGAACCAGCGGTCGTGCGAGATCACGACGGCGCACCCGGCGAAGCCCACGAGCGCCTCCTCCAGCGCGCGCAGCGTGTCGACGTCCAGGTCGTTCGTCGGCTCGTCGAGCAGGATCAGGTTGCCGCCGGTCCGCAGCAGCTTCGCCAGGTGAACGCGATTGCGTTCACCGCCGGAGAGCACGCCGACCTTCTTCTGCTGGTCCGCGCCCTTGAAATTGAACCACGAGCAGTACGCCCGCGCGTTGATCCGCGCCCGGCCCAGCTCGATCTCGTCGAGCCCGCCGGAGATCTCCTCGAAGACCGTCTTCTCGGGGTCGAGTGCGTCGCGCGACTGGTCGACGTACGCGAGCTGGACGGTCTGGCCGACCTTCAGCGTCCCGGCGTCCGGCTGCTCCTGGCCGACGATCATGCGGAAGAGCGTCGTCTTGCCGGCGCCGTTCGGCCCGATCACGCCGACGATCCCGCCGCGCGGCAGCCGGAACGAGAGGTTCTCGAAGAGCAGTTTGTCGCCGAACGCCTTGGAGACGCCCTCGGCCACGACCACGTCGTCGCCGAGGCGCGGGCCGGCCGGGATGATGATCTCCGCCGTGCTCAGCTTCTCCTTCACGTCCTGGTTCAGCAGCTCCTCGTACGCGCTGATGCGCGCCTTGCTCTTGGCGTGCCGCGCGCGTGGCGCCATGCGCACCCATTCCAGCTCGCGCTGGAGCGTGCGCTGCCGCGCCGACTCCTGCTTCTCCTCCTGCGCCAGCCGTTGCCGCTTCTGCTCGAGCCACGACGAGTAGTTCCCCTTCCACGGGATCCCCTCGCCCCGGTCCAGCTCCAGGATCCACTCGGCGACGTTGTCGAGGAAGTAGCGGTCGTGCGTGATCGCGACGATCGTCCCCTTGAACTCCGCCAGGTGATGCTCGAGCCACGCGACGGACTCCGCGTCCAGGTGGTTCGTCGGCTCGTCCAGCAGCAGCAGGTCCGGCTCCTCGAGCAGGACCCGGCACAGCGCGACGCGGCGCCGCTCGCCGCCCGAGAGCTTCGTCACGTCCGCGTCGTCCGGCGGCAGCCGCAGCGCGTCCATCGCGATGTCCAGCTTGCGGTCCAGCTCCCACGCGCCGACCCGGTCGATCTCCTCCTGCACCTTCGCCTGCTCGTCGATCAGCGCCATCATCTCGTCGTCGCTCATCGGCTCCGCGAACTTCGCGTTGATCGCGTCGAAGCGCTTCAGCAGGTCGCGGATCGGCTGCACCGCCAGCTCGACGTTACCGCGTACGCTGAGGTTCGGGTCGAGCTGCGGCTCCTGCGGCAGGTAGCCGATGCGCGTCCCCTTCATCGCCCAGGCTTCGCCCTGGAAGTCCGTGTCGACGCCCGCCATGATCCGGAGCAGCGAGCTCTTCCCCGCGCCGTTCGGCCCGACCACGCCGATCTTCGCGCCCGGGTAGAACGACAGCCAGATCCCCTTCAGCACCTCCCGCTTCGGCGGGACGACCTTCCGGAGATCCTTCATGACGTAGATGAACTTCGAGGTGTCCGTGCTCATGACTCACTCACACCCGTTGGATTGCGGTTCCATGCCGCGAGTAAACTAGCGGAACGGGGCGCGGCGGTGTAGGCCTCCGGCGGGCCGCCGGTGCCGTCGGCGTGTCACATCGGGCCACGCTCGCTCGTCCAGGTCGCAGCCGCCCGGACGGTCCGAAGCACGACAGCCGTGGACCCGCGCCGCGGCGGCCGCGATGGCCGCGCCGCGGCGGGGCGCCGGCCGGCAATGATCCGGAGAATCCCGCGATACGACGTCCAAATCGATGAATAGACGAACGTTCCTCCGGCGCACGATCCCGTCGGCGGGCCTGCTCGCGGTCGGTTGCGGCGCCATCCTGGAGGGCTGCGAATCGATCCCCAGCATGCCCGAGCCGACCGCGCGGCCGCTGCTCCGGATGCCGCGCACGCTCGATGCGACGGGCGCGCTCCTCACCGCGGGCGCGGCCGAGCTCGACCTCGGCGATCACGCCAGCCGCGCGTGGGGGTACGACGGGTCGATCCCCGGCCCGACGCTCCGCGCCCGCGTCGGTGCAGAGGCGCGCATCCGCCTCCTCAACCACCTCGCCGAGGACACGACCCTCCACTGGCACGGCATGGTCGTGCCGGCGTCGATGGACGGCCACCCGGCCGACCCCGTCGCGTCCGGCGCCGCGTTCGACTACGCCTACCCGATCGTGCAGCGCGCGGCGATGAACTGGTACCACCCGCACCCCCACGGCCGGACCGGCCGCCAGGTCTGGCGCGGGATGGCCGGCGCCTTCATCCTCGATGACCCCGTGGCCGAAGCGGGGCTCCCGTCCGGCGACCGCGAGGTCCCGCTCCTCTTGCGCGACGGTCGGCTCGACGGGTCCGGCCAGCTCGAGTACCGGCACCGCAGCTCGGGGCTGATCGGCGACTTCCCGATCGTCAACGGGGTGCCGTACCCGCGCGCCGTGCTGCCCCCCGCGCTGCACCGGCTGCGCGTGCTCAACGCCGCGAATGCGCGCGTCTTCCGCCTCGCCCTGAGCGACGGCTCGAGCTTCACGCTGATCGGCAACGACGGCGGCCTGCTCGAACGCCCTGTCGACATCGACGAGATCGAGCTCGCGCCCGCCGAGCGCGTCGACCTGCTCGTCGACCTCTCGCGGTACGCGACGGGCGACACCGTCGCCCTGCGCTGCCGCCGCGCCGCACCCCGTCCACGTGCACGGGGCGTCGTTCCAGGTCCTGTCCCGCTCCGGCGGCCGCGGACGCGTCTTCCCGTGGGAGCGGGGGTGGAAGGACACCGTCCTCCTCGAGGACGACGAGCGCGTCGACGTCGCGATCCGGTTCGACGCCTACGCCGGCGTCTACCTGCTCCACTGCCACAAGCTGGAGCACGAGGACGGCGGGATGATGCTCAACTTCGAGGTGACGTGAGAGGCGCCGGGCACGGTCGGGCCGCCCGCTTCGCGTGGCGTCGAACGCGATGAAGAGAGCCGCCGGGTCGCCACTCGTGGCGACCCGGCGGCTCCGCTCGGCGAGGCCGCGCGCGTCCAGCCGCGCGCGCACGCCGCTCCCGCCGAGGCCCGGCGCGAGGGCGCGTACCCTACTCGCCCACCCCCTGCTGCGCCTCCCGGCGCATCTCGTCGCCCGCGAAGATCGCGACCTCGACCCGGCGGTTCTGCT
Source organism: Longimicrobiales bacterium (assembly GCA_036381255.1). GTDB lineage: Bacteria > Gemmatimonadota > Gemmatimonadetes > Longimicrobiales > RSA9 > CALBZE01. The sequence goes on from DASVDG010000046.1 coordinate 9,044, forward strand.
GCCGGCCGTAGTCGTCGTCGTTCGACGCGATCGGCTCCGTCTCGCCGCGGCCGACCGCGCGGATCCGCAGCGGCGAGACGCCCATCGAGACCAGATAGCTGCGCGCCGCGTGCGCGCGCCGCTCCGACAGATCCTGGTTGTACGCGTCCGAGCCCACCGCGTCCGTGTGCCCGACCAGCAGCACCTCCGTGCCGTCGTACTCGTTCAGGCTCGCCGCCAGGTTCGCCAGGTTCTCCCGTGCCTCCGGACGGAGCGACGCCTCATCGAAGTCGAACAGGATCCCGCTGTCGAACGTCACCACGATCCCCTCGCCCACGCGCTGCACCGTCGCGCCCGGGATCGACTGCGCCAGCTCCTCCGCCTGCCGGTCCATGCGACGGCCGATCAGCGCGCCCGCCGCGCCGCCCACCGCCGCGCCGATGATCGCGCCGCGCGCCGTCGAGCCCGTCGCCTTGCCGATCGCCGCGCCCGCCGCCGCACCGCCGGCCGCGCCGATGATCGCGCCCTTCTGCATGTTGCTCAGCTGCGCGCAGCCGCCCGCCGCCAGCGGGAGCGACGCCGCAAGCATGAGACTCGCCGCAAACCTGGAATTCCGTGCGTTCATGTCCGCGTACTCCTGATGCGTGAGGTCTGGGTGCGCCACCCCCATGCTGCCGCCGGGGTGCCGCCGGAGACTCCCCGCCGCCTATGCCGCGACGGGCCGCACCGCCGATCTCGATCGGGGTGAACGTCATACAACCCGGAGCGTCGATTTGCTCCCTCACCCGAAGGACGAGGACGTACGCCGCATCGTCACGGCGTGCCGCCCCCGGTCGCGGCGTCACCCGCCGGCCGGCACGAGCCGGACGCCGGGGCGCGCGGGCACTCGGTGCCGGTCACTCGACCCACGCGCCCGGTCGGGCCATAGGGCCCGCCCCCGCGCCGGCGCCGTCCGCCTCTTGACACGCGCCCCGGACCAACCAACCTTCCATCCGGGTATACGGATGATATGGCACGAAACTCGCCCTCGATCTTCGATCGGCTGTCGGCACTGGCCGACACGACGCGCAGCCGGCTGCTGCTGGTGCTGGAGCGGCAGGAGCTGACGGTGGGCGAGCTGTGCGCGGTGGTGCAGCTTCCGCAGTCGACGGTGAGTCGGCACCTGCGGGTGCTGGCGGACGAGGGGTGGGTGTCGGCGCGGCCGGAGGGGACGAGTCGGTACTACCGGGTGGTGGAGGGGCTGGACGCGTCGTCGCGGCGGCTGTGGCACCTGGTGCGGGAGCAGGTCGCGGCGTTGCCGGCGGCGGAGCAGGACGCGCAGCGGGTGCAGGGCGTGCTGGCGCAGCGGCGGACGAAGTCGCAGGCCTTCTTCTCGACGGCGGCGGGGGAGTGGGACCGGCTGCGGTCGGAGCTGTTCGGTGAGCGGGTGGAGCTGTTGGGGCTGCTGGCGCTGCTGGACGGCGGTTGGACGGTCGGGGACCTGGGGTGCGGGACGGGGCAGGTCGCGGAGGTGCTCGCGCGGTTCGTGGGCCGGGTGATCGCGGTGGACGAGTCGCCGGCGATGCTGGCGGCGGCGCGGCGGCGGCTGGACGGGGTGGCGGGGGTCGAGGTGCGGAGCGGTCGGCTCGAGGCGCTGCCGATCGACGACGGCCGGCTGGACGTCGCGTTGCTGTTCCTCGTGCTGCACCACGTGGAGGATCCGGGCCGCGCGCTGGCGGAGGTCGCGCGGGCGGTGCGGCCGGGCGGCCGGTTGGTGGTCGTGGACATGATGCCGCACGACCGGGAGGAGTACCGGCAGGAGATGGGGCACGTGTGGCTGGGCTTCTCCGAGGCGCAGCTCGCGGCGTGGGCGGAGGCGGCGGGGTTCGGGGCGGTGCGGTGGAGCGCGCTCCCCGCGGACCCGCGGGCGAAGGGGCCGACGCTGTTCGCGGCGACGGGGGTTCGGGGGGGTTAGGGGTCAGTGGTCAGTGGTCAGTCGTCAGGATTCAGCATTCAGCATTCAGGGTTCAGGGTTCAGGGTTCAGGGTTCGGAGCTTGGGGGGCCGGGAGGGGAATTGGCTGGGGGGTGAGGTGGGGTGAGAGGTGGGCGGGATAGGATTGGTGGACAGATAGAACAGGGGGGCTGACGTGAAGACGGTAAGCGAGGTGATGCATCCGTTCGAGGCGGCTGAGGAGGCGGGCCGCGAGGCGTACCGGGTGGCGGACCTGTCGCTGGCGGAGTGGGGTCGCAAGGAGATCGAGCTGGCGGAGCAGGAGATGCCGGGGCTGATGGCGCTGCGGGAGGAGTACCGCGGGCAGCAGCCGCTGGCCGGCGCGAAGATCATGGGCTCGTTGCACATGACGGTGCAGACGGCGGTGCTGATCGAGACGCTGGTCGAGCTGGGCGCCGACGTGCGCTGGGTGAGCTGCAACATCTTTTCGACGCAGGACCATGCGGCGGCGGCGGTCGTCGTCGGCCGGGACGGTACGCCGGACGCGCCGCGCGGCACGCCGGTCTTCGCCTGGAAGGGCGAGACGCTCGAGGAGTACTGGTGGTGCACGGAGCAGGCGCTGCTCTGGCCGGACGGCACGGGCCCGAACCTGCTCCTCGACGACGGCGGCGATGCGACGCTCCTCGTGCACCGGGGCGTCGAGTTCGAGCGGGCCGGCCGCGTCCCGGACTTCGACCCGGAGACCGAGCCCGAGGAGTGGGGCGTGATCCTGGAGCTGCTGCGCCGCGTCCAGGCGGAGGACGGCGGCCGCTGGCAGCGGCTCGCGGCGTCGATCCGCGGCGTCTCCGAGGAGACGACGACGGGCGTGCACCGGCTCTACGAGATGGAGCGGAACGGCACGCTCCTCTTCCCGGCGATCAACGTCAACGACTCGGTCACGAAGTCGAAGTTCGACAACGTCTACGGCTGCCGCCACTCGGTGGTCGACGGGCTGAACCGCGCGTCGGACGTCATGATCGGCGGCAAGGTCGCGGTCGTGTGCGGCTACGGCGAGGTGGGGAAGGGGTGCGCGCAGGCGCTGCGCGGCCAGGGCGCGCGCGTCATCGTCACGGAGATCGACCCGATCTGCGCGCTCCAGGCGGCGATGGAGGGGTACGAGGTCAAGACCCTCGAGGACGTCGTCGAGACCGCGGACATCTTCATCACCGCGACCGGCAACCGCGACGTCATCACGGTGGAGCACATGGCGCGGATGAAGGACAAGGCGATCGTCGGCAACATCGGCCACTTCGACAACGAGATCGACATGGCCGGGCTGAAGAAGGTGCCGGGGATCGTGCGCACGAACATCAAGCCGCAGTACGACATGTGGACGTTCCCGGACGGCCACGCGGTGATGATCCTGGCCGAAGGGCGGCTGCTGAACCTGGGCTGCGCGACGGGCCACCCGAGCTTCGTCATGAGCGCGAGCTTCACGAACCAGGTCATGGCGCAGATCGAGCTGCACCAGAACGCCGCGTCGTACGAGCGCAAGGTCTACGTGCTGCCGAAGAAGCTGGATGAGAAGGTCGCGCGGCTGCACCTCGACAAGCTCGGCGTGAAGCTGACGGAGCTGACGCAGGCGCAGGCCGACTACATCGGCGTGCCGGTCGAGGGGCCGTACAAGCCGGAGCATTACCGGTACTGAGCGCGGCCGAAGGCCGTACAGCGACGGGGAGCGGGAGGGGAGCGGGAGCGTCCGACCCGAAGTTCACCGGGAGATCCAGACCTCCGGTCGAAAGGCCGGCGGCGCACCGCGCCGCCGGCCTTTCGCGTGCCGAGGATCCGGCGGCCTTCTGCGTGCCCGAGATCCGAGTGCTCCCTGCCGCGGCCTCATCCGCGCACCGTTCGCCCGCGCCGCCCAACCCGTAAACCTTCCCGTTCCCGTTCCCGAACCGGTCGGCCGGAAACGGGCCGGGGCTCGCCGCCTCCCGCGCCCGGAACGTTCACGGCGACGCCGCAGCGTGTCCAAACGATTTCGGCGTGAAACATTTCCCCCGTCGCGGGGTCCACAACGGGACGTGTCGAATGCAGGCAATCCCCGGCGCGAGCCGGTCGCCATAGATCCCGTACCGAACCCAAGGTGAAGATGCCCGAACTACCGACATTCGGTCGCTTTTTCCTCCCCGGCCCGACCGAGGTGCTGCCGGAGGTGCTCCAGGCGCAGGTCGGCCCGATGATGGGCCACCGCGCGAAAGGGATGGAGGAGCTCATCGCCTCGATCCAGCCGGGGCTCCAGTCGATCTTCCGGACGGAGCGTCCGGTGTACATCGCCGCCTCTTCGGCCACGGGGCTGATGGAGGCGGCCGTCCGCAACGGCGCGCGGCGCCGGGTGCTCGCGCTGGTGAACGGCGCGTTCAGCGAGCGGTTCCAGACGATCGTGGGCGCGACGGGGCTCGAGGCGGACGCGGTCGACGTCGGCTGGGGCGGCGTGCACACGGCCGACCGCGTCGCGGACGCGCTGAAGCGCGGCGACTACGACGCGGTCACGGTCGTCCACTGCGAGACGTCGACGGGGGTGCTGAACCCGATCGGCGAGATCGCCGCCGCCGCGCACGCGGCCGGCGACGTCACGGTGCTCGTCGACACGGTCAGCAGCCTGGCGGGCGCGCCGGTCGAGACGGATGCCTGGGGGCTGGACTTCGTGCTGACCGGCTCGCAGAAGTGCTTCGCGCTCCCGCCGGGGCTGGCGTTCGGCGTCGCGCAGGAGTCGCTCCTCGAGCGGGCGGCGGCGAAGGCCGACCGCGGGCTCTACTTCGACCTGCTCGCGTTCGAGAAGAACATCCGGAAGAACCAGACGCCGAACACGCCGGCGGTCTCGCTTATCTACGCGCTCGCCGCGCAGCTCGAGCGGATCGGGCGGGAGACGCCGGAGGGCCGCTGGGCGCGGCACGAGGCGATGGCGCGCCGGACCTGGGCGTGGGTCGACGAGATGCGCGACCGCGGCGTCGACCTCGCCATCCTCGCGCCCGAGGGGTACCGCTCGCCGACCGTCACCTGCATCACGCTCCCCGAGGATTGGACGGGGCCGCGGCTCTGCGCCGCCATGAAGGAGCGCGGCGGCTTCACCATCGCGCCGGGCTACGGCAAGATGAAGGAGCGCATGTTCCGCATCGGGCACATGGGCGACCACACGGTCGACGAGCTCGAGGCGCTGCTCGCCGCGCTCGAGGAGGTGCTGGTCCGATGAGCGCGTACCGCATCATGATCGCCGACCGCATCAGCGCCGAGGGGCTGGAGCCGCTGCGGGCGGACGAGCGCTTCGACGTCGTCGAGCGCACCGGGCTGAAGGGCGAGGAGCTGGCGCGCGCGCTGGTCGGCTTCGACGCGGTCATCGTCCGCAGCGCGACGCGCATCACGCGCGAGTCGCTGGCGTACGTCGATCGATTGAAGGTGATCGGCCGGGCGGGCGTCGGCGTGGACAACATCGACCTCGACGCGGCGACGGAGAAGGGGATCGCGGTGCTGAACGCGCCGTCCGGCAACACGATCTCCGCCGCCGAGCTGACGATGGCGCTGCTCCTCTCGCTCGTGCGCCGCGTCCCCGCCGCCGACCGCTCGATGAAGGCCGGCGAGTGGGACCGCAAGAGCTTCACCGGCGTCGAGCTGTACGGCAAGACGCTCGGCCTGGTGGGCGCGGGGCGCATCGGCGGCGCGGTCGCGAAGCGCGCGCGCGGCTTCGGGATGAGCGTCGTCGCCTACGACCCGTTCCTCAGCGAGGAGCGCGCGCGCTCGCTCGAGATCGAGCTCGCGCCGCTCGACGAGGTGCTGCGCCGCGCCGACGTGCTCTCGCTGCACACGCCGCTGACCGAGGCGACGGCGAACCTGATCGACGACGCGAAGCTCCGGCTGCTGAAGCCCGGCGCGTACGTCGTCAACGCGGCGCGCGGCGGCGTGGTCGACGAAGAGGCGCTGGTCCGCGCCGTCCGCGAGCGCCGCCTCGCCGGCGTCGCGCTCGACGTCTTCGCGGACGAGCCGCTCCCCGCCGACCACCCGCTCCGCGCGCTCGGCGCCGACGCCGTGCTCACGCCGCACCTCGGCGCGGCGACGGAGGAGGCGCAGCAGAACGTCGCGATCGAGATCGTCGAGGCGGTGCGCGCGGCGCTCGTCGACCACGACTTCTCGCGCGCCGTCAACGCGCCGGCGATCGGCGGCGAGGCGATGCGGCGGCTGCGCCCGCTGCTCGACCTGGCCGAACGGCTCGGCACCCTTGCCGCGGCGCTCGCGCTCGGCGCCGTCGAAGCCGTCGAAATCCGCTACGCCGGCGAGGCCGAGGAGGCGCTGCGGCCGCTCGGCTCCGCCGTCGTCATCGGCCTCCTCGCCGACGTCGTCGGGCGCGGCGCGGTCAACTTCGTGAACGCGCTGCACCTGGCCGAGTCGCGCGGGATCGACGTCCGCCGCGTCCGCTCCGGCCCGCGCGGCGACTACGCGGAGTACATCGAGGTCCGGCTCTCGGGCGGTGGGAAGGAGACCTGCGTCGCCGGCGCGCTCCTCGCCGAGGGCTTCCCGCGCGTCGTCCGGATCGACCGGTTCCGCGTCGACATCGTCCCGCGCGGCGCGCTCGTCGTGCTGCGCAACCGCGACGTCCCGGGCGTCATCGGCCGGGTCGGCATGCTGCTGGGCGAGGCGGGCGTGAACATCGCCGAGTACCACCAGGCGCGGCTCGAGGCCGGCGGCCAGGCGCTCGCCGCCATCAGCGTCGACGGCCGGCTCGACGCCGAGCTCGTCGACGCGCTGCGGCGGATCCCGGAGGTCTCGGACGTGAAGCAGGTGGAGCTGGACTGACCCGCGCCCGCCCGCTCCATGCCGGACCCGTACACGTACACGTTCCCGTTCCCGTTCCCGGCCGTTCAGTCCTGGAACGGGAACCGGAACGGCAACGGCAACGGGAACGGCAACGGCGCCTGGGCGCCCGAATGGAGCCTCCGTTTCACGGTTGACGGACGACGCGTCGCGATTCGGTCGACAACCGGCGGATCCGCATGAAGTGTACAAGGAGGGTCATCACGGGACACTCGCCCTTGCCAGGGCTGCGGCCCGTGCCGCCGGTCGAGCCTCGTCGCTCGGCCTAGGTTTCCCGCGAGAGGCCGAGCCTCGTCGCTGGGCCTCGGTTTCCCCGGCAGGCCGGCGCATTGAAGACCGCGAATGGCGTCCTGCCCTGTTCAGGGTGGTCAGGCATAAGTAAGGTGAGCACCAGCTCGGCAGGTCCAGGTAGAACGAAGGCCGCGCTCAGTCGCTCGCCCCGCTCGTCGGATCGAGCGTCGCCTCGGGCGTCGGGGCGGCGGCCGCGCCGGGTGCCGTCTCCCGCGGCTCCTCGGCCGGCGGCCGGCCGACCGTCCGCAGCCCCCCGAACGGCACGGGCACCCGCTCGCGCGGGCGCTCCAGCAGCCGGCCGTGGCGGATGGAGCGCGGCTCCTCGATCATGACGAACGCCTGCGGGTCCCAGCGATCGATCTCGCGGAGCACCGCGCCGACCTCGCGGCGGCGGACGACGGTGTCCACGATCTCGACGGTGCCGTCGCGCCCCTGGCCGGCGAACTCGGTGACGCCGAACCCCTTCTCGCGCAGCGCCTCCGCCAGCTCTACGCCGCCGTAGCGCGAGACGACGCGGATCACGGCCATCCCGATCGCGAGCTTCTCCTCCAGCCATAGCCCCACCAGATTGCCGGTCGCGAAGCCGCCGGCGTACCCCAGCAGGTGCAGCGGGCTGTTCAGGTTGCGGATCGCGTTGCCGACGGCGAAAATCCAGATCAGCACCTCGAAGAAGCCGATGAGCGGCACGAGGAGCCGCACGTTGCGCATCGAGAGGAGGATCCGCAGCGTGGCCAGCGAGACGTCGCCGATGCGGAGCAGGAAGATGCACAGTGGCCCCCAGGGGCCGGCGAAGATCGTATCGAGCGTGGACATCGCGTTCGGTACCGTTGCGTGACCCTGCCATCGCCCGGCACTCCCGCGGGCGTGCGATCGCATGATAACCCCGATCGGAAAAGTAACCGGATGAAGACCATGGGTGAAGGTTGCAGGTCACATCTGTCGCGGCCGCGTCGTGGCGTGGGCGCGATCTTCCTCGCCGCGCTCGCCGCCGCGCCTTCCGCCGCGTTCGCGCAGGGCGGCTCGGGCGGGCGCAACGCGCCGGAGCACCTGGACGCGCCGTACGTCGTCGTCGTCTCGTTCGACGGCTTCCGCCACGACTACCTCGACCGCTTCGAGACGCCGAACTTCGACCGCGTCGCCCGGCGCGGCGTACGCGCCGACGCGCTGATCCCGATCTTCCCGTCCAAGACGTTCCCGAACCACTACGCGATCGCGACGGGGATGTACGCGGAGAGCCACGGGCTCGTCGGCAACGACTTCTGGGATCCGGAGTTCGAGGCGCTCTACCGCCTGGCCGACCGGTCGGCCGTACAGGACGGCCGCTGGTACGGCGGCGAGCCGATCTGGGTGACCGCGGAGCGGCAGGGGATGGTCGCCGCGTCGTTCTTCTTCGTCGGCAGCGAGGCCGCGATCGGCGGCGTGCGGCCGACGGAGTACCGGGTCTACGACGGCTCGGTGCCGAACGAGGCGCGCGTCGACCAGGTCCTCGACTGGCTGCGCCGCCCCGCGCCGGAACGGCCGCACCTCGTCATGCTCTACTTCTCGGACGTGGACGGCGCCGGCCACCGCTACGGCCCGGATTCGCCCGAGGTCGAGCGGGCCGTCGAGACGGTCGACCGCGCGCTCGGCCGGCTGCTCGACGGGATCGACGCGCTCGACATCGCCGACGAGGTCTACGTCGTCCTCGTCTCCGACCACGGGATGCAAGCGGTCAGCGCGGAGCGCGTCGAGTACATCGAAGACCTCGTCGACCTCGCCGGCGTGCGCATCCTCGGCGGCGGGCCGTACCTCACGCTCTGGATCGACGGCGCGCCCGAACGGGTACGCGAGATCGAGGCCGCGCTGAACGACGGGCTCCGCCACGCCCGCGCCTACCGCCGCGAGGCGATGCCCGAGCGCTGGCGCTACGCGGGCAGCCCGCGCGTCGGCAGCCTGATCGTGCTGGCCGAGCCGGGGTGGCAGGTGCTCGGCTCGCGCGAGCGCACCGCCCGCGGTGGCGGCGCGCACGGCTACGACCCGGCCACGACGCCGGCGATGCGCGGGATCTTCCTCGCCGCCGGGCCCGCGATCCGCTCGGGGCTGCGGATCCCGGCGGTCGAGAACGTGCACGTCTACCCGCTCCTCGCGCACCTGCTCGGGCTGCGGCCGAACCCGGAGATCGACGGCCGCCTCGAGGTCCTCGAGCCGATCCTCGAGCCGGCGCCGGCCGTTTCGACGACGCAGTCGACGACCGAGAGCCCCGACGCGCCCGGCCCGATCATGTTCCGGGAGGACGACCTGAACCGGCTCATCGAGCCCGGCCTCGAGGGCGCCGGGACGCGGGGCGACGAGATCGCCGCGCTCCACGCCGGCGAACGATTTGCCGACGCGGGCGTTCCCTGATAAATTGTTGCCGCACCCACAGATACAATCCGTTCGGTCACCGGACCGACCCGCTCCGATCGGAGACGACGCATGACGTTCCTCGAGTGGACGTACTACGGCAATACGCTCCGCGCGTGGATCACCGCGCTCCTCGCGGCGGGCGCCCTCTTCGTCGTCTTCGAGATCGCGAAGGGGATGCTGCTGCGACGGCGCATGGCGGTCGCCGGCCCGGCCGCGGGCGCCGCAAACGATGTCGGGTACGCGGTCGTCGCGCGGACGCACGTCGCGTGGCTGGCGCTGGCCGCCGCGTACCTGGGATCCCGGGTCCTGTTCTTTCCGGTCGACATCGATGCGCGGATCCGGAGCGTCGTCGTGGTCGCGTTCTGCATCCAGGGCGCCATCTGGGGCGTCGCGGCGGTCGAGGCCCTGCTGCGGCGCATCGACGAACGGCAGCCCGCCGCCGACCCGGCCACGGCCGGCGCGGTCCGGTTCCTCGGGGTCGTCGGGCGCGCGGGCGTGTGGACGGTCTGCGTGCTGCTGGCGCTGGCCAACATCGGCGTCCGCGTCGGGCCGCTGCTCGTGGGCTTGGGCGTGTGCGGGCTCGCGGCCGCGCTGGCGTTGCGGCCCGTCCTCGGCGACCTGTTCGCCGCGCTCGCGATCGCGCTGGACCGGCCGTTCGGGATCGGGGACCGCATCGTGGTCGGCGAGCTGACGGGCACGGTCGAACACGTCGGGCTCAAGACGACGCGGCTGCGCGGCGAGGCCGGCGAGCAGATCGTGGTCTCCAACGCGGATCTGCTCCGGAGCCGGATCCGGAACTTCGAACGGATGCGCGAGCGGCGGGTGGCGTTCCTGGTCGGGGTCGCGGTGGGGACGCCGACCGTGAAGCTGGAACGCATCCCGGCGCTCATCCAGGACGTCGTCGAGTCGCAGGAAGGCACGCGCTTCGGCCGTGCGCACTTCCGCCGCATCGGCCGGTCATCGCTGGACTTCGAGGTCGTCTACGACGTGCTCGTCCCGGACGTCGAGGTCGCACTGGACACCCGGCAGTCGATCCAGCTGGAGCTGATGCGGCGCTTCGAGGAGGAGGGGATCGAGGTCGCGGCGCCGGTCGGCGGCGCGGACGCGGACGTGCCCGCCGCCGTGCCGGCGGGCGGCGCGGACTGAGCCGGGGGCGCCGGCGCGGCCCGGGGGCCGGCGGTCGGCGCGGAACGAGCCGGACCGCGAACGCCGCCGCGGCCGGCGGCGGCCGTGCGCCCGGCGTTCAGCGGCGTAGGGCCTACGAGCGCGGCGCCGTCCGTCGGGCGGCGCCGCGCCGTCGTTCACGCAGCGCCGCGGCTGGCCTCGAACGACGTGAGCAGTTGGACCACCTTGTGGTGGCCTCGCTCGGCCGCGAGGTCGCACGGCGTCTTGCCCTCCGCCTGCGTCAGCGAGGCGTCCGCGCCGTGGTCCAGGAAGAGCTGGGTCATGGCCACGTCGCCGCGGGCGGCCGCGCAGAAGAGCGGCGTCCACCCGCCCTGCTGGCGCGCGTTCACCTCGGCCCCGTGCTCGAGCAGCAGCTCGCAGATCTCGTGGCTGCCGCTGGCCGCCGCGCTGTGCAGCGGCGTGAGCGCCATGGGGTTGCGCGACGGAACCGTCGCGTCCGCGCCACGGGCGAGGAGCGTGCGGACCGCCTCGGACTGACCGAAGTAAGCCGCCAGGTGCAGCGGGGTGAAGCCGTCGACGGACCATGCGTCGACCAGGGAGGGGTCTTCGTCGAGCAGCTCCCGGGTCCGGTCGTCCCGTCCGAGTGCCGCCGCCTCGAAGATGTCGAGGGGTGGGTCGGCTTCCAGCAGGATGTCCACCATTTCCATGCGCCAGTGGTGGCGAGCGTGGAGCAGGATGGACAGGCCGTGATCGTTTCGGGCTGCAGCGAGCTTCGGGTCGTCCGCGATCAACTGCTTGAGCCCTTCCACGTCACCGGCCTGGACCGCCTCGAAGACGGTGCCGATCGCGTTCATGCCGGTAGTCCTCCGCGTCGAGTGCCGGCGTTGCGCAACGGTTTCCGTAACCGGGGAGTGCCACCAACGTATGGGCAGACCCTCAAACGGGGCAAGGGGTTCGACCGATCTCGCCGATCGCGCCCATCGTCATTCGATGCTGACGCTCGAGGGCCGGCGGCGGTCACATCGGCCGGATCGGCGCCGGCGGGCGCCGATCCGGCGTCGGCGTCCGCCGGCCGTCCATCAGCGGCGTGGCCGCGCGGGAGGCAGCCTTTCGTCCCATCGCAGCACGTCGTACCGGCGCAGGATCTCGAGCGTGCGATCGAGCGGCAGCGCCTCGACGGTGCCGCGGTGGCCGGTCACGGTCGTGGCCCGGAACAGCGAGTTGTAGATCGCCTCCTCCGTCGCCTCGGCGACGGCCTGGAAGAGGGAAGTGACGGCATCGTTCGGCAGGTCCGCGATCGTGAGCGGCTCCCGGCCGCGCGGCCGCCGCACCGATTCCGCGGTGGAGAACGCGATCACGTAGTCGCCGGACCCGTTCGTCATGCTCGAGCCGGTGCGGGCGACGCCGACGAGCGCGCGCTCCGCCAGGCGATCGAGGTTGCGGGCGTCCAGCGGCGCGTCGGTCGCGACCACGATCATGATGCTGCCGTCGGGGGAGAAGCCGACCGCATCGGCGTCGGGGCGCGCGGCGGCCGCCCGGTCGGCCGCGCCGGCGCCGCGCGATGCCCCGGCGTCGCCGGCCTCCGCACCGCCCGTCACGTCGGCGGACGACACGGCCTCCAGCACCGACTGGAACGCGTAGCGCCCCAGCTCGCGGCCGACCGGCGCGCCGTTGATGGTGAGCACGCCGCCGAAGTTGGACTGGACCAGCACGCCGACGGTGTAGCCGCCGAGCTCGGCGGGGAGGCGCCGGGAGCTGGTCCCGATCCCGCCCTTCCAGCCGAACGCAATGGTGCCCGCGCCCGCGCCGACGGCGCCCTCCGCGACCGGCCCCGACGACGCGCTCTCCAGCGCCCGGACCACGTGCTCCGGCCGGATCGGCCGGCTCCGGATGTCGTTCAGGAAGCCGTCGTTCGTCTCGCCGACGACCGGGTTGATCGACCGGACGTCCTCCATGCCGGGCCGCGCGAGCAGCCACTCGACCATCGCGTCGGCCGCGCGCCAGACGCACAGCGTGCAGGTCAGCAGGATCGGCGTCTCCAGCTCGCCCAGCTCCCGGACCTGCGTCACGCCGAGCAGCTTGCCGAAGCCGTTGCCCACGTGGATCGCC
>DASVDG010000047.1:0-13301 GCA_036381255.1 Longimicrobiales bacterium
GGACGCACGCCCTGGCAGATCATAGCCAATGACCACCCCGGCATGCAGCCCGAGGTCCTGGCCATGCCCCCAGTCCTCGTAGAGGCCGAGTTCGAGCGAGCCGAGCACCTGGGTCAGGATGTACCCGGACTTGACGGCGCATGCGGGCGGGCACGTTGCGTAACACGCGGAATCCCGCCATCTTCCACCGGCTACCCGACATCCCGTGTTCTTCCGGCGGAAGTATGAACCCGATCCTCGCGCTGGCACTGAGCGCAGCGTCCGTGTTCGCCATCGTGTCCGGTGAGCGCCCGTCCGGACCCGACCTCTCGCCCGGCGTCTCCTGGGAGCTTGCCGAGTACCGCGCCCGCACGATCTCCGACCTGCGCTACGACGTCCGGTTCTCGATCCCCGAATCACGCGGCGAGCCGATCCGCGGCCGCGCGCGGATCCGGCTGCGCCTCGGCGACGCCGCGGGGCCGCTCGTCCTCGACTTCCGCCAGCCGCCGGACCGGGTGCGCGCGGTGCGCGTCGACGAGCGCGACGTCGACTACCGCACGGTCAACGGCCACATCGTCATCCCGGCCGCGGCGCTCGGGCGGGCGGAGACCGAGATCGACATCGAGTTCGACGCCGGCGACGAGCCGCTCAACCGCGGTGACGACTTCCTCTACGCGCTCTTCGTCCCCGACCGCGCGTCGCAGGCGTTCCCCAGCTTCGACCAGCCGAACCTGAAGGCCCGCTACACGCTGACGCTCGAGCTGCCCGCGGCGTGGGAAGCCGTCTCGAACGGCGCGCTCGAGCACCGCGACGTCATCGGCGACCGGGCGGTGCTCCGCTTCGCCGAGACGCGCCCGATCAGCACGTATCTGTTCTCGTTCGCCGCGGGCGAGTTCCGCGTCGAGACCGCCGTGCGCGGCGGGCGCGAGCTGAAGATGTACCACCGCGAGACCGACGCGGAGAAGGTCGCGCGCAACCGCGACGAGATCTTCGACCTCCAGGCGGCCGCGATCGCGTGGCTCGAGGATTACACCGGGATCCCGTACCCCTTCGACAAGTTCGACTTCGTGCTGATCCCCTCCTTCCAGTTCGGCGGGATGGAGCACCCGGGCGCGATCTTCTACAACGCGTCGAGCATGCTGCTCGAGGCTTCCGCCACGCAGGCGCAGCGCCTCGGGCGGGCGAGCCTGATCGCGCACGAGACCGCGCACATGTGGTTCGGCGACCTGGTCACCATGAACTGGTTCGACGACGTCTGGACGAAGGAGGTCTTCGCCAACTTCATGGCGGCGAAGATCGTGAACCCGTCGTTCCCGGAGATCGACCACGAGCTGCGGTTCCTGCTTTCGCACTACCCGGCCGCCTACGAAGTCGACCGGACGGACGGCGCGAACCCGATCCGCCAACCGCTCGAGAACCTGAGCGCGGCCGGCTCGCTCTACGGCGCGATCATCTACCAGAAGGCGCCGATCGTCATGAAGCACCTGGAACGGCTCGTCGGCGAGACGACGTTCCGAGACGGGCTGCGCGAGTACCTGCACACGTTCGCGTACGGCAACGCGACCTGGCCGCAGCTCATCGAGATCCTCGACCGCCGCTCGCCCGAGGACCTGGCCGCGTGGAGCGCGGTCTGGGTCGAGGAATCCGGCCGGCCGACCGTCGCGACGACGCTGCAGCTCGAGGACGGCCGCATCGCCGCGCTCCGGCTGACCCAGGCCGATCCGTCGGGGAAGGGGCGCATCTGGCGCCAGAGCCTCGAGGTCCTGCTCGCCTACCCCGACACCGTCCGGGTCATCCCGGTCCAACTCGACGGACCGGCCGTCGACGTCGTCGCCGCCGTCGGGCTGCCGGCGCCGGACTTCGTGCTCGCGAACGGCCGCGGCATCGGCTACGGCCTGTTCGTCCTCGACGAGCGCAGCCGTCGCCACCTGCTGCGGCACCTGCCGTCGATCCGCGAGCCGCTGGTCCGCGGCATCGCCTGGATCACGCTCTGGGACGCGATGCTCGAAGGGCAGGTCCCGCCCGGCGAGCTGATCGATCTGGGTGCGCGGGCACTCGAAACCGAGACCGACGAGCTGAACGTCCAGCGCATCGTCGGCACCATGACGCGCGCGTACTGGCGGTTCCTCTCCGCCGCGGAGCGGGAGCGGCGCGCGCTCGAGGTCGAGTCGCTGCTGTGGCGCCACCTCGAGCGCGCCGAGACGCCCAGCCGGAAGTCGCTGTTCTTCCGCGCCTACCGCTCCGTCGCGCTCACGACGCCGAGCGTCCGGCGCCTGCTGCGCATCTGGCGGAAAGAGCAGGAGATCCCGGGGCTCCAGCTCGCGGAGAGCGACTACACGACGCTCGCCCTCGAGCTCGCCGTCCGCGAGGTCGACGGGTGGGACGAGATCCTCGAGACGCAGCGCGGCCGCATCGAGAACCCGGACCGGCGCGCGCGCTTCGAGTTCCTGATCCCGGCGCTGTCGGCCGACGCCGCCGTCCGCGACGCGTTCTTCGCGTCGCTCGCCGATCCCGCGAACCGCCGGCGCGAGGCATGGGTCCTCGAGGCCGTCTCCTATCTCCACCACCCGCTGCGCGCCACGCACGCGGAAAGATACGTGCTGCCCAGCCTCGAGCTGCTCGAGGAGATCCAGCGCACCGGCGACATCTTCTTCCCCAAGCGCTGGCTCGACGCCACGCTCGGCGGGCACAGCTCGCCCGCCGTCGCCGCGACCGTGCGGCGCTTCCTCGAGACCCACCCGGCGCTGCCGCCGCGACTGCGCGGCAAGCTGCTCCAGTCCGCGGACGGGCTGTTCCGCGCCGCACGCATCCTCGCCGCGAACCGGCGGCAGACGCTGTTCTGATGGCCATTGCCTCAGGAGGTCGGTGAGCGGCCGCGAGACGCCGAGTGGCCGGGTGGGAGCGGGTGCCGATTGCCGGTCTTCGGCCCCGACCGGTCGAGCAGACCCGTTCGCGCCAGTCGGACGGTACCCGCGCCCGGTCGACATCGGCGCCCGCAAACGTTGCGCGGGCCGGCGTTCGCCGGCCCGCGCAACGATCCGCGCCTCTGAGCGCGGGTCAAGACTTCGACGGAAGACTACAGGCCGAACGGCAGTCGGTAACCGACCAGCAGCGAAAGCGTGCGGTTCTGGATGTCGCTCGAATCGGCCGAGTCGTCGATCGACGTGAGGCCCAGGTCCAGCCGAAGGTCGACCGATAACGTGCCGAAGTCGACGCCGCCGCCGAACACCACGCCGAAATCCATGGACTTGGTCGTGTCCCGCACGTCCGCCTCGTCGCTCTCGCCATCCGTCTCCGCCCTTAGCTTGGCGCTGGTCAGGACCCCGGCGGCCGGGCCGGCGAACAGGACGGCGTCATCGGGCTGGTCGACATCTCGATGTCGTAGCGGACCAGCACCGGCAGCTCGAGGTACATCGTGTTGAACGATGTCTCGACCGACGTGCCGAACACCTCCCCCGTCTCCGAGTAACCCTTCGCCGTGAGGAGGAGCTCCGGCTGGATCGAGATCGGCCCCGCCGTCGGGATGATGCCGTACGCGCCCAGGCTGATCCCGGATCCGCCCTCCGCGCCGACGACCTCGACGATCCCGACGCGCAGCCGACCACGCTCGCCCCCGCGCTCGCGTCCGCCCGCGGGACTCCCCTTTCCGTCCAGGATGTGCTATCTTCAACGGAGAGAATCTCCTGGACTTCGGCCCTGCGGCGCCGTTCGTGGACCGGCGCCGGGGGGCCGTCGCTTTGCCTGCCAGCGCCGCCCGCCTCGGAATCGAGTCGACGGGCGGCGCGGCCACAGGAAGGGAGGGCATCATGCTCGAAGAGATCAAGGCCCGGATTTCCGAGGAGCTCGAGAAGCTCGGCCACGAGCTCAGCGTCACGCTGCCGAAGGCGATCCAGAAGGCCGTCGAGCTCGGCGACCTGCGCGAGAACGCCGAGTACCACTCGGCGCTCGACCGGCAGAAGTTCGTCCAGGCCCGGATCAACCACCTGACGCAGCGGATGCAGGAGCTGTCGAAGATCGACGTGAAGTCGATCCCGACCGACCGCGTCGGGTTCGGCTCGAAGCTGACGGTGAAGAACGTCGACACCGGCGACGAGTTCACGTACACCATCGTCGCGGGCGACTTCATGGACATCGATGCCGGGCACATCTCGATGTCGTCGCCGCTCGGCCGCGGGCTCATGGGTGCCCGCGTCGGCGAGACCGTCGAGATCGAGCTGCCGGTCGGCGTGCGGCGCTTCGAGGTGCTCGAGTTGACGACGCTGCCGCAGATGGTCGACTGAAGCGGCGCCGTCGCACGAGCGACGGCGCCCTTCATCTCACGCGGCGCGGCCGCTAGTCCGCCGCCAGGCGCCGCTCGCCGCCCGCCTCGCGGCGCCGCTCGCGCTCGCCCGCGCCCTGGACCTCGAAGCCGATCCGGCGCGGTTCGTTCGCCCGGCGCTTCAGCTCCTCGGCCAGCCGCTCGTACTCGCGCTCCGTCTCCGGCGGGACGGACGCGCGCACCTCCCCGAGCGCCCGCTCGAAGAAGCGCATCGGCACGTCGGCGGCCTCCATGCTCTCGCGCAACGCGTGCAGCCCGGCGCGGCGGACCAGGTCCTCGAGGTCCGCGCCGGTGTAGCCTTCCGTGCGGTCCGCCAGCGTCTCCAGGTCGACGTCGCCGCCCAGCGGCATGGCCTCGGTGTGGATGCGCAGGATCTTGAGCCGGCCGTCGCGGTCGGGGACCGTCACGTAGACCAGCTCGTCGAACCGGCCGGGGCGCAGCAGCGCGGGGTCGATCAGCGTCGGCCGGTTCGTCGCCGCGATGACGACCACGCCCTCCAGCTCCTCGAGGCCGTCCAGCTCCGAGAGCAGCGTGTTGACGACGCGCTCCGTCACCGCCGGCTCGCCGAGCCCGCCGCCGCGCTGCGGCGCGAGCGACTCGATCTCGTCGAAGAAGATGACCGTCGGCGCGACCTGCCGCGCGCGCTGGAACAGCCGCGTGACCTGCTGCTCCGACTCGCCGTACCACTTCGAGAGCAGATCGCTCGACTTGGTCGCGATGAAGTTCGATTCCGCCTCCCGCGCGACCGCCTTCGCCAGCAGCGTCTTCCCCGTGCCCGGCGGGCCGAACAGCAGGAACCCCTTCGCCGGCCGGATCCCCAGGCGGTGGAATGCTTCCGGGTGCCGCAGCGGCAGCTCCACGCCCTCGCGCAGGATCCGCTTCGCCTCGTCCAGCCCGCCGACGTCGTCCCAGTGCACGTCCGGCACCTGGATCATGATCTCGCGCAGCGCCGACGGTTGCACCCGCCGCATCGCGTTCTCGAAGTCGCGCCCCGTGACCTGGAGCCGCTCCAGCACCTCGCCCGGGATCTCGCCCGCCTCCAGGTCGATGTCCGGCAAGTTGCGACGCAGCGTCTCGATCGCCGCCTCGCGCGCCAGCGCCGCGAGGTCCGCGCCGACGAAGCCGTACGTCGTCCGCGCCAGCGCGTCCAGGTCGACGTCCTCCGCCAGCGGCATCCCGCGCGTGTGGATCGACAGGATGTCGCGCCGGCCCGGGTGGTCCGGCACGCCGACCACGATCTCGCGGTCGAAGCGGCCCGGCCGGCGCAGCGCCTCGTCGACGGCATCGATCCGGTTCGTCGCCGCGATCACGACCACGTTCTGCCGCGGCTCGAGCCCGTCCATCAGCGTCAACAGCTGCGCGACGACGCGCCGCTCGACCTCGCCCGTCACCTGCTCCCGCTTCGGCGCGATCGAGTCCAGCTCGTCGATGAAGATGATCGACGGCGCCTGCTGCTGCGCCTGCTGGAACACGTCGCGCAGCCGCTGCTCCGACTCGCCGTAGAACCGCCCCATGATCTCCGGCCCGGCAATGTGGAAGAACGACGCGTCCGCCTCATTCGCGACCGCGCGCGCGAGGAGCGTCTTCCCCGTGCCCGGCGGGCCGTGCAGCAGCACGCCCTTCGGCGGGTCGATCCCCAGCCGCGCGAACAGCTCCGGGTGCTTCAACGGCAGCTCGATCATCTCGCGGACCTGCTGGATCGTGTCGCCGAGCCCACCCACGTCGTCGTACGTCACGTCCGCGCGCCGCGGCATCTCCGCCGCCTCGACGTACTCCGGCAGCAGCTCGATCTCCGTGTCCTCCGCGACCTGCACGATCCCCTTCGGCTGCGTCGACACCACCCGCAGCCGGATCTCCTGCAGCCCGAACGCCGGCTGCTCGAAGAACATGCGGAAGATGTCCTCCGGGAACATCCCGGACTCCGGCCCCATCGCCGCGCGGCGGTAGACCGATGTCGAGACGACGTCGCCCGTGACCAGCGGCCGCCCGAGGAACGTCCGCCGCAGCATCTCGCCGGAGCCGGTCAGCCGCACGTTCTTCTGCGCCGGCGCCAGCTCGATCCGGCGCGCCGGCCGGACCTCCGCGCGCCGGATCTCGACCGACTCGCCGATCCCCACGTCCGCGTTCGCCCGCTCCAGCCCGTCCAGCCGGATGATGCTCAGCCCCTCGTCCTCCGGGTACGGCGGCACCGCCAGCGCGCCTGTGCTCCGCTTCCCGACGATCTCGATGATCTCGCCCTCGCGCAGCCCCAGCCGCCGCAGCGCCGCCTGGTCCACCCGCGCCACGCCGCGCCCCACGTCCTGCGGCTTCGCGCTCGCGACCTGGAGGCGGACGGGCTGTTCCTCGTCTCTGCGGTCCTGCTCGGGCATGGCGGGGTCCTCCTCGGGATGCTGCCTTGTTCAGGGCCGCCCGCGTGAGGCGGGTGCGCAGGGGGAGCCGGGAGCAAGATCCGTGCGGGGGAGCGGTGCGCCGGGGCGAACCCGGAGCAGGGCAGGGGCCGTGTTCGACGCGTTCCGAGCCCGACGGCGATTCCGGCATCTCGCGCCCGGTACCGGGCCGGAATCGCGTCGAAGCGCGACGGACGCCGGCCGCGAAGAGGACGGGCAAACGCTCCGGCGAGCGGAGCCGGCGGTCCACGGGTCCGCGCGCCGGGGCGGCGCGCGTTCACGCCAGGACCAGCGATTCAGGGTAGCTCGCCGGCACCTTCTCGAAGTACGCGCGGTAGCGCTCGCGGAAGGCGGGCGGCGGCGCGCCGTCGCCGACGAGCTCGGGGTGCACGCCGCGAACGAAGTACATCGCGTGCGACTTGCCGTCCTTCGTCTCGATCTCGCCGCGCGCGTCGCAGGCGAAGAAGTCCTTGACCCGCACGTACGACGCGGTCGACAGGTTGATACGGTTCTCCTCGCTCGCCGCCTCCAGGCGCGCGGCGAAATTCACGGTCTCGCCCCAGACGTCGAACGCGAACTTGTCGATCCCGACGACGCCCATGGCGACGGGGCCGGTGTGGACGCCGATGCGGATGGCGAGCGGGAGCCGCTCGGCCTCGGCGCGGCGTTCGACGGCGTGGACGAAGTCGAACGCGGCCAGTACCGTGTCGACGGGGTGCGACGCGCCTTCGCGCAGCAGCCCGCCGGCGCACATGTACGCGTCGCCGATCGTCTTGAGCTTCTCGAGGCCGTAGCCGCGAACGATGCGGTCGAAGTCGGTGAACAGCTCGTCGAGCAGGCGGACCATCCGGTCGACGGAGAGGAGGTCGAAGAGGCGGGTGAAGCCGACGAGGTCCGCGAACATGATCGTCGTGTCCGGCAGGTACTTCGCGTCGACGCGCCCCTTCTGCCGCAGCTCCTCGGCCACGCGCCGCGGCAGGATGTTGAGCAGCAGCGACTCCGAGAACTTGCGCTGCTCGTCGATCTCCTCGGTCCGCTCGCGGAGCCGCTCGGCCATGTCGTTGAAGCTGGCGGCGACCTCGGCGAGCTCGTCGCCGGGGCGGATACGGATGCGGTGGTGGAGGTCGCCCTGGCCGATCTGCTCCGCGCCCGTACGCAGCGCGCCGATCGCGCGCAGCAGGTCGCGCGACGTCGTGACGGCGAGCAGGCTGCCGAGCAGCGCGGACGCGGCGAAGATGATCCAGAGCGAGCGGGAGGAGGCGCGGTCCATCTGGACGAACGCCTCGCTGACGTCGGCGAGACGCGCTTTCTCTCGCTCGACGGCCTGCGGCACGTCCCGGTTGATCAGCTCGACCGCCAGCGGCTCCGCGCGTGTGACGACGGCCTCGAGCGCGCGGACGGGATCGACGCCGCGGTTGCCGTTGAACTCCTTCCACGCCTCGACGAGCGCGGCCATCTTGTCGCGGATCTCGTCGATCTGCGGCCGGTCTTCGGGATCGGAGAGCTCGTGCAGCCGCGCGAGCCGGGCGAGGAGCGAGTCGACGCGCTCCGCGAAGCGCTCCCGCTCGGCTTCCGACGGCGGCGGGCCCTGCACGCCGATCACGCCCGAGAGCAGCTTGATCTGGCGGTGCGTGCTCTCGAGCTGGTGCAGCGCCTCGAGGATCGTCGTCTGCCGCTCGATCGCGCGCCGCAGCTCGGTGAAGACCTGCTCGCGCCGGGTCGCCGCGTGGTAGAACGCGAGGACGTTCAGCGCGCCGATCGCGAGCAGCGAGCCGAATGCGACGATCAGCCGCGTCCGGATCGACCGCAGCCGGAGCGGTGCCTCGAGCAGCGACTCGAGGCGGATCGAGCGCAGCGACGGCTTCCTCATTGCAGCGGGTAACCGGGCTCGCCGGGGAGCTTGCCGTCGATCCGGAGCACGCGGAGCCCCGGCCCGACCTCGGCCGCCGGCAGGAAGCTGATCGCGCCCGGCAGCGCCGCGACCAGCCTGCGGGCGGTGTCGATGTCCGCGACGACCTTGGGCCCCGACGCCGTCGCGTCGCGGAAGATCTTGCCCAGCCAGAACTGCCGGAACTGCGTCTCCTCCATCTGATAGATCTGTCCGAGCACGATGTCGCGCTCGGACGGCAGCGGCGAGCGGACCAGGAGCACGACCCGCTCGTCGCCGGGCCAGACCGACTGCTCGCCCCGGAAGATGCGGCGCAGCTCCGGGAGCGTGACGTCGGTCACCGGCGTGGACGGGTGCACGACGATCGCGACCGGCGCGACGCGACGCTCGGGCGCGCGGGGCGGCGCCGCGGCGCGGCGGCTTCGGTCCGGCGTCCGGGAGGGCCGGCGCGCCGGCTCCGTGTCGGCCGCCGGGTCCGCGGCCTTCGTCGCCGTCGGCCCGGCCGTGTCCGGCGCGGGCGCCGGCGGCAGCGCGGCGAGCGGCAGCGGCGGCTCGCGCCGCGCCAGCCGGAAGCCGGCCTCGAGGTCCAGGCTCCGGTACCGGTCCGTGCCGGGCCGGCGCTCGGACCGGAATTCCGCCTTCAACGCGCCCGAGCTCAGGAAGTCGTACCGCACGCCGAACACCGTCGCGCGCAGCCCGGGGTCGCCGGCGGCGTGGAGCGGGTCCGCCTCCGCGGCATCGAACCGTTCGAGCCGAAGGTACGGCTTCACACGGCCGTAGCGCTCGGGGAGCCGGTAGGCGAGCTGGACGTAGTAGCTGCGGCTGACGCGCGCCTCGTCCAGGAGCGGGTCGTCGTGACGGATGCGTACGTACTCGGCCACGAGCTCCGACGTCTCGCCGGCCCACGCCGCGTGCGCGGCGACGATCCGCTCCGGCACCTCGATACCCGCGCTCGTGAGCGGCCGGTCGCCGTACACCGCGCCGCCCACGCGCAGCGCGCGCAGCCCGTCGGGCCGCGCTTCGGCCGCGAGCGCCCAGGCGCGGTAGCCGTCGATGTCGCCGGCATCGCCCGGTCCCGAGAGCGCGACGTCGCGCCCGTTCGCGTAGGCGGCGCTCAGCGCGAGCTCGATCGGCCCGACCGGCACCCGCCCGTCCGCCCGTATGCCCACCGCGTGGATCGGCAACAGCCCGGTGGCGGGGTCCGCGATCGCCGGCACCGAGAGGCTCGTCCGGTTCCACGAGCCGGGCGCGTACGCCGCGGTCCAGTAGGAGAGCGGCGTGTGGAGCCGGCCGACGGACACGGTGAGCGCGTCCCGCGGGCGCCAGCGCACGGCGATCCGTTCGACCGACAGATCCAGCCCGTCGGGCCGCGCGCGCGCGCCGATCTCGGCGAAGAGGGTCCAATCGTCGGCGGCCGCGTATTCGGCCGTGCCCAGCAGCGCGCCGCCGAGGAAACCGTCCGGGCCCGGACGCTCGCCCGCGTGGTAGCCGAAATCCGCGTACCCCGTCACCTCGAGCGCCGCCGCTCCCGACGGGGCGGCTTGCGCCCAGCCGAAGGCGGGGCCGCCCAGTACGACCAGGGCTGTGATCGCGGCAGCACGCATGATGTCCTCCCTTGAGAGATCCCCGGAGGGGCACCATGCAGGTGCGCCGGCGGCTTCACCGACACCTCCGCACGGGGGGAAGGAAGGTAAATCGCACCGAATCGCGAAACAAGCATGAGCGCGCGACGGACCGGTGCCGGCTTCGCCCCGGGTCCACTTGCGGTTCGCCCAAGCAGAGCGCATTGTACACAATGTTGTCTCCCCGACGGCCGCCCCGCGGTGCGGCACGGATCGACACGCGAACCGTCGGCACCCGGGTGCACGGCCTCCGCCCGTCACGGCGAGCGCATCCCGAAAACTTCCGACCCGCGGTGACGTTGGCGCTTCGTGCGTCGCCCGCTACGGCGGCGTGAGGACCACCCACGAGGAGGAGTCGATGCAGTCAGGATCGTCTGGAACCACGGGCCGCCGCGCCCGATCCTTCGGCAGAACCGGCCGGGCCGCCTGCGCGGCGCTGGCCCTGGCCTTCGCGGCGGCCGCGCCGCTGGCCGCCCAGCAGTCGGCCACCGTCGGCGGCACCGTCGTGTCGGCCGCGACGGGACAGCCGTTGACCGGCGCCGCCGTCGCCGTGGACGGCACGACCCGCGGCACGCTGACCGATCAGAACGGCCGCTTCCTGCTGCCCGGCCTCGAGGGCGCGCAGTTCACGCTGCGCGTCTCCATGATCGGCTACCGCACCGTGACCGTCGAGGCGCGTGCGGGTCAGCTCGACGTCCGGGTCGCCCTCGAGGAATCCGCCCTCGCCCTCGACGAGATCGTCGTCACCGGCACCGCCGGCGGCGAGACCAAGCGCGCGCTCGGCACGACCATCGCGAAGGTGCGCGCGTCCGACGTCGTCGAAAAGGCGCCCGTCAACACGATCACCGAGCTGATCAACGGCCGCGCCGCCGGCGTGATGATCATCAACACCACGGGGATGATCGGCGGCGGCAACCGCGTCCGCATCCGCGGCGGGAACAGCTTCTCGCTGTCGGGCGAGCCGCTCGTCTACATCGACGGCGTCCGCGTGAACAACGACCAGTCGACCGGCCCGATCAACCAGGCGTTCGGCTCGAGCAGCATTTCGCGCTGGAACGACCTGAACCCCGAGGACATCGAGAGCATCGAGATCATCAAGGGCCCGGCGGCCGCGACGCTCTACGGCACGGAGGCGTCGAACGGCGTCGTCCAGATCATCACGAAGAAGGGCGCCGCCGGCGACGCCCGCTTCAACCTCTCGATCAAGCAGGGGGCGAACTGGTTCGCCGACCCCGAGGGCAGGCTCTGGGTCAACTACTTCGATGTCAATGGGGACGGCGAGATCGGCGAAGGCGAGACGATCGACATGGTCGAGCTCGAGAAGTCCCGCGGCAACGAGATCTGGCGGACCGGCCACGTCCAGCAGTACGACCTGAGCGTTTCCGGCGGCA
This sequence comes from Longimicrobiales bacterium, assembly GCA_036381255.1. GTDB lineage: Bacteria > Gemmatimonadota > Gemmatimonadetes > Longimicrobiales > RSA9 > CALBZE01. Next base: position 11,586 of record DASVDG010000047.1, read on the forward strand.
CGGACCGGGCCCGGTACTACGTCTCCGGGAACTACGAGAACAGCACGGGCGTCGATCCGGAGAACGGCGTCGAGAAGTGGGGCGCCCGCGCCAACGTGACCGTCGCCGCGACGAACGAGGTCAACGTGACCGGCAGCATCGGCTATCTCACCGGCCGCACGGACCTCGCCTTCGAGGCTGGCGGCGGCGGCAACACGTGGACCACCTACTTCGCGACCCCCGACCACCTCGACGACATCAACCGCGGCTTCTACAGCTACGCCCCCGAAGTCTACGCCGCGCTCTTCGACTCGTGGCAGGACCTCGAACGCACGACCGTCAGCATCAACATCGACCACCAGCCCACACCCTGGTTCAGCCACCGGCTCACCATCGGGCGGGACTACACCCGCGAGCAGGACAACGAGCTCATGCACCACGATGAGCGGTGGCTGGAATTCGAGCCGTCGGCGGACGAGGGCTACAAGGAGATGTGGGACCGTAGCACGGATTATACGACCGTGGACTACAGCGCCACGGTGCGCGCTCCGGTCCCGGGCGTCGCAGGGCTCGAGAGCAGCACCTCCTTCGGCGGGCAGCTCTACCGCTACTACTACGAGCACCTCTACGCCTACGGCGAGGCGTTCCCCACGCCGGGGCTGACCAGCATCAGCGCCACGACGCGCGACCGCGTCAGCAGCGAGTACGCCGTCGAGAACGTGACGCTCGGCGCGTACGTCCAGGAGCAGTTCGCGTGGAAGAACCGGCTGTTTCTCACCGCCGCGCTGCGCATGGACGACAACAGCGCGTTCGGCAGCGAGTTCGACCTGGTCTCCTACCCGAAGTTCAGCGCCGCGTGGGTCGTCAGCGAGGAGCCGTTCTGGAGCTTCGACGCGCTGAACACGCTCAAGCTGCGCGCCGCCTACGGCCGGTCGGGGCTGCAGCCGGACGCGTTCGCCGCGATCCCGACGTACCGATCGGTGACCGGGCCGGGCGGCGTCGGCACGGTCACGCCGGACAACATCGGGAACCCGGAGCTCGGCCCGGAGGTCGGCGAAGAGATCGAGGTGGGCTTCGACGCAGGCCTGCTCGACGGCCGTGTCGGCGTCGAGCTGACGTACTACCACCAGAATACGCGGGAAGCGATCCTGCTGCGCGAGGTCGCGCCGTCGACCGGGTACTCCGGCGATCAGTACATCAACGCCGGCGAGATCCGCAACAGCGGGATCGAGCTGCTCGTCACCGGCACGCCCTGGCGCACCGACCGGCACGCGCTCGACATCGGGTTCAACCTCGCGACGAACAGCAACGAGGTCGTCAGCCTCGGCGATGTCACCGATGAAGGTTACCTCAGCGGCGGCACATACATCGAGCACCGCGTGGGCTACCCCGTCGGCTCGTGGTTCGGCCCGCGCGTCGTGAGCGCGGCTTGGGACGGCGACAGCATCCCGAAGAGCTCGATGATGTGCGATAACGGCGCCGGCGGCACGACGCCGTGCTACGAAGGCAGCAAGCTGGTCGCGCCCTCCGTGTTCCTCGGCCGTACGATCCCCGAGTTCACCGGCGGGTTCAACGCCACGCTGACGCTGTTCGACGACCTCCGCATCTTCGGGCAGCTCGACTTCAAGACCGGCTTCTCGAAGCTGGACGGCAACTTCCGCGTCCGCTGCGTGCTGTTCTCGCTGTGCCGCGAGAACTGGTACCCGACCGAATACGACGCGGTGTACATGGCCGAGA
>DASVDG010000048.1:0-4610 GCA_036381255.1 Longimicrobiales bacterium
CGCCTCCGCCGCCGCCGACTGCGACGCCGCGCCGAACAGCTCCTCGCGGTGCGCGAGCGCGTGCGCGATCGCCTCCTCCTCCGTGAGCGAGACCTCGAAGCGCAACAGCGAATCCGGGATCTCCTCCACCGGCGCGTCGACGCCACGCCCCATCAGCCGGTTGAACCGCCGCTCGGCCGCGTGCACCCGCTCCCGCGCGCTCAGCAGCTGCTGCTCGACCTCGCCCCGCTCCGCCCGCGCACGGTACACCACGTCCGGCGTCGCCCGGCCCGCTTCCACCAGACGACCGGCGACCCGCTCGCTTTCCCGCACCAGCGCCAGCCCCGCCTCGTAGATCCGCGCCGCGCTCCGCGCCGCGGCCACGCTCAGGTACGCAGCCTGCACCTCCGCCGCGAGCCGCCGCGCCGCGGCTCGACGCGCGTAGTGCGCCGCATCCCGGCGATGCCCCGCCAGCGCCCGGCTCGCCCACAGCCGCGAATCGTACAGCGGCTGCACCAGCCGCAGCCGCGAGTCGTTCCGGAACGGGATCGTCAGGTCGACGTCCGTCGGAAAACGATTCGCCCCCGACAGCTCGTTCAGCGCCCCGAAGACCGGGTTCACCAGGTCGCCGAAGTTCAGCGTGCCGTCCTGCTCCGTGTACCGATAGTCCAGTGCGAGCGACGGCAGCAGCCGGCCGCGCGCCTCGCGCAAGGCCGCCCCGGCCCGCGCCTCCGCAAGCCGCGCCTGCTCCAGGGCGAGGTTGTTGCGCAACGCTTCCTCGACCAACCCCGCGAACGGATCGACCGTCTGTGCACGCAGCCACGCTGGCCTCGCCGTCGGCACGAGCGCCGCCATCAGGAAGACCACGAGCGCACGGCCGGCCGCGGGGCCGGCGCGCCCGTCACTCGCGGCCGCCGCCTTCCTCATCGCAATCGACATTGCAGTCGGCCCTCCCCGTCGTGTCGCCGCCTCGCTCGCCGGCGGCGCGCCCATCGCCGTCGCCCCCGCGGCTCTCCCGAAACGTTGTAACATGACTTAACACCGTTAGGTACGAAGGTAAAAAAAGAATCAGCCGGTGCCGTCGCGGGACAGGCCGCGCCGCACCGCGGCGCGAAGCCGCGCCGCCGTGTCGCGCGTATCCCGCCAATCGATCCACGCCTCCGGCTTCCTCACGACGTGCAGCGAGACGATGCCGTGCATCGTCGCCCAGAGCATCTGCGCCACCTGGTCCGGATCGTCGTACTCGGGCCGCAGCCTCTCCCGTGCGATCGCGTCCGCGCAGGCCTCCCGGAGCATGGCGTACGCGCGCTGCCCGGGATCGCCGTGCGTGCGCTGCGCTTCCGCCTCGTCGAGCGCCGGCCGCCGCGTCATGAACAGGAGCCGGTAATGCATCGGGTACGTCAGCGCGAACTCCACGTAGGCGGCCCCGATCCTGTCGATCCGCTCGAGCGGGTCGTCCACCGTCCCGATGCGCTGCATCGCGGCGCCCAGCGCGCGGAAGTCCTCGTCGCACAGCTCGTAGAGGAGCGCTTCCTTGCTCCGGAAATGGTGGTAGATCGCCGTCGGCGTGTACTCGATCCGCCGGGCGATCGCCCGCATGGTCGTCCCCTCGTAGCCGTGCTCGACGAACATGTCGCGTGCCGCGTCGAGGATCTTGCGCCGCGTCTCGGCGCGCTCCCGTTCTCTTCGTTCCTTGCTGCTCATTCTCCACCTACCGCCGATAAAATACCTAACAGCGTTAAGGCGCGCAAGAGGGGTGCGCGGGAGGATCGGGGCGACGGTCGCGGGGGCCGAGGGCGACGCAATGGCGCCGCGGGCGCCGCACGCACCCGGGGCGGCATCAATCGAACCCGGCGAGCACGGCGGGGACGGAGATCTCGAGCGTCGGTCCGTCCGCGGCGGGCGTCCAGGTCAGCACGTCCGTGTGGATCCTCACCGCGACGGGGTCCTCCTGCTGCGCTCGCTGCGGACGAAGACGAGGTCGGGCTCGAGGTAGTCGCCCTCGGCGAAGAGGATGTCGATCAGGCCGGGGAGCACCCAGCCCAGGCGGTGGGTGTCTACGAATCGTCCGAGCCGGTCGAGCAACTGTCGGATCACGTTCTGGTGCAGCGGCCGTGGAGCGGGTGTCACGTAGAGTTCTCCCGCGATGATTTCGTAGCGGTTGCCGTCGTCGCTCGGCAGGCGGGCGAACTCGGCGTAGCTCCAGCGGCGTCGATCCGATCGGGCGGGCATGGGTCGCATCCTTTCTCTCCGCTCGAAGTTACGCCGGAGCAGGCTGTGCGACAACGTTGGCCCCGGGGGCGGTGCGGTGCCATGGCGCGATGGGGCGTGCGTGGCCCGGGTCGCCGCGGGCGTGCCGCGGGGCGAGTACCACCGGCGCCGCGGCATCGTGGCCGGGCGGGTCCGGCCGCGCGCGCACCCCGAGGTACCGCGCGCGGGGGTAGGGGGACCCGAGGGCGGCGCACGCCGTCACGCAGGTGTGCGCCGACCCACGCCGCCGATCACGGCTCGATCACGAGCGGCACGCTGCCGCCGGCGTTCTCGATCCGCCGCGCGAGCGCCGTCGCGTCGCCCTCCGTCATGCGGATGCAGCCGTGGGACGCGGCCGTGCCGATCGATTCCGGATCGTTCGTCCCGTGGATGTAGTACGACGGCTCCCGGAAGTAGATCTTGACCCCCCGCATGGGGTTTTTCGGGTCGCCGGGCGCACGCGGCTTCTCGCCGCGCGCCCACTCCGAGTTCGGCGGGTTCCACGACGGGTTCCACACGATGCGGCCCGTCCGGAACGTCCCCGTCGGCGTCGGGTGATTCGGCGTTCCGACGGCGATGCTGTAGGTCTGTACCGTCTCGCCGTCCTCGATCACGTACAGTTTGCGCTCCGACAGGTCGACCTTCAGCCGCATACCCGGCCCGGCGCCCGGGAGCCCGGCGAAGTCGAACCGGAACAGCAGCAGCGCAACGGCGATCGGGACCGCGAAGAGGAACAGCGCGAGCCTTCTGTGCAGTCTGAGTTCTTGCATGGCGCCTCCCTGGTCGGCGTCCATGTACGATCGGCGCAAATCGTGTTCCGAAAACACGTTGAGCGGGCTCAGCTCCGCACGGATCCGGGGGCCGCGCTTGCCATCCCGTGCGACGGTCGGTATCCTCTCCCGCTCGCGACCCCGGCCCCGGCCCGCGGCGTCGGAGGCGCGCTCGGCCCGGGGCGCGACGCGCCGCGGTACGGCGACGCCGCGCGCCGGGCGCCTCCGCTTATCCGGACTCGACATGCCGCTCCTGATCCCCGACCTGATCTACCGCGACGGCCGCTTCGAGGCGGGCCTCGGCGTCGAGTACGACACCGGGACCGGCCGGATCACGCGCGTCGGACCGGCCGGAGCGCTGGCGGCGGGCGCGGGGGGCGCGGGGGGCGCGGGGGGCGCGGCGGGCGGCGGCGCGGGTCCCGAGGTCGAGCGCCTCCCCGGCCGCGCGCTGCTCCCCGGCTTCATCAACGCGCACTCGCACGCGTTCCAGCGATTGATCCGCGGGCGCACGCAGTGGCGCCCGGCCACGCATCCGCAGGCGGACTTCTGGAGCTGGCGCGAGTCGATGTACGCGGCCGCGCTCGCGATGAGCGCCGAGGACGTGTTCCACGCCTCGCGCTTCTGCTTCCTCGAGATGCTGCGCGCGGGGATCACGAGCGTGGGCGAGTTCCACTACCTGCACCGCGACCCCGAGGGGCGGCGCTACCGGGAGCCGAACGAGCTGGCGCACCGGGTGCTCGACGCGGCGGCAGACGTCGGGATCCGGATCGCGCTGCTGAACGTTTGCTACGCGACGGGCGGGATCGGCCGCCCGCTCGCACCGGAGCAGCGTCGCTTCGCGACGCCGGAGCTGGACGCGTACCTGCGGGACACGGCCGACCTCCAGGACGCGTTCCGGGACGACCCGCGCGTCACCGTGGGCGTGGCCCCGCACAGCGTGCGCGCCGTGCCACGAGCGTGGCTGCGCGAGCTGCACGCGTGGGCGACGTCCCGGGACATGGCCGTGCACATGCACGTGAGCGAGCAGCCGCGCGAGGTCGAAGACTGCGTGGCGGCGTACGGCCTGCGCCCTGTCGAGCTGCTCGCGGCGGAGGGCGTGCTCGACGAGCGCTTCACCGCGGTGCACGCGACGCATCTCTCGCCCGAGGAGGTCGCGCTCCTCGGCGACGCCGGCGCGACCGTCTGCGCCTGCCCGACCACCGAACGCGACCTCGGCGACGGCTTCCTCCCCGGCGCCGAGCTGCTCGACGCGGAGACGCCGGTCGCGCTCGGCAGCGACAGCCACACCGTCATCGACCCGTTCGAGGAGATGCGCCTCGTCGAGTACCACGAGCGGCTGCGACGGCTGCGGCGCGTCGTCCTCGCGGTCCCCGGCGCCGGCGGCCGCCTCGAGGTCGCGCCGCTGCTCCTCGAGCTGGCGACGGAGTCGGGCGCGCGCTCGCTGCGCCTCGACGCCGGCCGCCTCGAGGCCGGCCGCCTCGCCGATTTCATCGCCGTCGACCTCGACCACCCGACGTTAGCAGGCTGGACGGCGGAGACGCTCCCGGCCATATTGGCGCTGTCGGCGCCGCCGGACGTGGTGGCGGACGTGTGGGTGGGCGGCGTCCGACG
>DASVDG010000049.1:0-16340 GCA_036381255.1 Longimicrobiales bacterium
CTGGCTCCAGTTCGCCCGGCTCCTGTACGCCATTGTACATCTCCATGCCGAGCGGAGCACTGTATTCCGAATTGCCGCCCGGGCCGGCTACCCGGACGGCTTCACCATGAGCAACCAGATGAAGCGCATGATCGGGCATCGGCCGACCGAAGTCCGATCCTTGCTCGGTTGGGAGTGGGTGGTCGAATGCTGGATCCGACACGAGGTCGAGACGGGCGGGATCGATCGGAACCGCTTCCCTGACGCAGTCAGCACCTATTTGCCCGGATCGTTCTCGACGCATTCGTGATCCAGACGGCCTATGTCATGACTCGCTACTCCAACCGTTGCAACCGCGCTGGCGGGCCATCGGGGGCAGCGGGCGCGCCGGATTATGGGAGGGCGAATTGCGCCTAATCCCCGACGAGCTCGCGTAATGCGACTGTCTCGTCCCGAATCTGTTCGGCGGCTCGAGCGAGCGCACCACGGCGAAGTACAACAGAGACGATATCGGGGTCGAACTGACTACCTGCACAGCGACGGATTTCTTCGGCAACCTGTTCGACGCTAAGCGCAGATCGATATGGGCGATCCGAGAGCATCGCATCGACCGCGTCGCACAGCATAATGATCCGCGCTGCAATCGGAATCTCCTTGCCTTTTAGACCGTCAGGGTAGCCCTTGCCGTCATACCGCTCGTGATGGTGGCGAACGCCGCGGATCAGCTCATCGGAGAACGAGGTGAGACTCCTGAGCAACTCCGCGCCCTTAACGGCGTGAGTCTTGATGACCCGGTGCTCTTCTTCTGTTAGCGCGTCTTGTTTCTGTATGATTTCCGCGTAGATGCTATCAATCTTGCCGATATCATGAAGGAGTGCGGCGGTTTCGATCATCTCGACTTGCTTCAATGAATGTCCCAATTCCTCTGCAATTATACGAGCAAGCCGGGATACTCGAAGAGAGTGACCTGACGTATACGGATCACGGGTTTCGATGGTCTTAATCAAGACCTTGAGTAGGTCTTTGTTAATTTGCTGAAGCTGTATCTTGGAAAGGTACGAATAGCGGACCAAGGATATCGGCAATATGATCAACAACACACCACCAATATATAGTCTTTCATATAGAAACGCGGCAAAAATCGCAATAGGGCTCGCAAGCAAGCCGTATAATATATTAATAGCACTGGGTCCAACTACTTGTCGACATACCGAAACGAAGTTACTCCGTTTCCTAATCGCGAAGAAGGCGCTCACAATGAGCGTGCTCGTAAAGAAAAATGTCGCTGCAAGGCCGAAGAACGCGACAAAATTGACACTAATCGGAATACCTGGATTACCTCCGAGTGCTCTGTACATCAACGTTCCCAATGCAACAGCCAATATCGATTGACTCACATTGATGAACGTCTTCCAAATAGCGCGAACCCTTGCGAGCGCGAGCTCACTAAACAATTCAGTAATTACCGTTGTCGCGATTGCGGCTTCCGGTGGAAATATAATGACGCATGTAAGAAGTGGTAGGAAGCCAATTGACGACCTTACGGCCCTTTTTGAATCGACGACCGCAATATGCACAGCCATCGTTTCAGAGAACATACTAAGGCCAATGAGCGCGCCTAGACCAAGGAGATGATCAGTGGGCAGCTGGATGAGCGTCGACCAGTCGTGCACAACCACCACGACCGTAGCCAATGCACTGACCAGTGCGACGTAATAGTAGGCGTATCTGTTCATAACGGATTGAAGCCCCCGCCTGCAATCACTCAGCTACGTGAATCCACCCGGCAACAACCAGGCTCAGCATCGCGCTGATGAACTCAAAAAGCGCCGAAAACACCCAGCGTCACCTCCCTTCGGAGTGGCGTCGACCGTGTTTCGCTAATCGGTCGCGACGCTCCGCTTTGTACTACGCTGCTGGGGCTCCGCTTCGCAGGTCGGGGGCTCCTTTTCCTGGTGGTCGGGGTGAATGGGTCTATGAAGCGGCCGCGAGGGTGCGGCGTGGTTTCGGTGGCGCGGGATCGAGACACGGGCCGGCGGCCTGAATGGCGGCATCGGCGGCGGCGTCCTCGGCCGAGTGTTCGATCGGGGCGGCGCCGGCGAGGTAGTGAACGGCGCGGCCGCGATGTGTGCGCAGGGCGACGGTCGTGTAGTGGCGTCCGGCGATCTCGAGCACCTGGATGCCTTCGAGTGCGAGTGCGGACGCCGCGTTGCCCTTGTTGAGCGCGGCGATGGCGGCGCGGGCGGCGGCTTCGGCGCGGGCGCCGGGGCCATCGACGACTTCGGCGCTCCCGTCGAACCGGTGGCCGGCCCAGTCGATGGAGAGTCGGCAGCGGACGCGGTGCGCGTGGCTGCGTTCGATCTCGAGGGCGTCGAGCGTCGGGAGCGTTGCCGGCGGCGTCTGGGCGCGCGGGCGTTCGGCGCGGGACGCGCCGTTGGCGGCGGCCGGCCGTTCCGAGCGGAACGCATCGCTGTCCTCGGCGTGGGCCGTCGCTTCGTTGCGGTGCATGGTGCTGCCGTCGGCGGCCGCGCGCGTCCGGGGGCTGTCCGTGCCGCCATCGTCGGCGGTGGGCGGAGCCGTGTGGTGCGGCCGCTTGCCGTTCCGGGTCCCGGTCGCCGACGGGTTGACGAAGATGCGGTCGATGTCGACCAGGACGCCGAAGCGGGCGAGGAGCGCCGACTGGATGTTGCGGGCGGTCTGGCCGGGGGTGTCGCTGTCGTCGGTCAGCGCGTGGACTTCGCGAAGCCTCCCTCGGTCGTCGGCGATGACGCGGGCCAGGAGCACGCCGGCCAGGGAGCGCAGGAGCGCTTCGGCTTGTTCGGCGAGGGTCCTGCGGCCGGCTGCGGATCCGTTCTCTGAGCTCATACGGGCACCGGGAGCGATCGGGCGTCGTTGCCTGAGAGCGATCGGGCGTCGTTGCCGGGGGATGCGCGGCTTCGGCGTTGTGAACGTGCGTCTCCCGGCCGTCCCCGGTGTCGGGTCACGATCGGGCCGGCGGTCCGGACCCGTGTCACTCGACGGCGGAGGCGCGTGGGAGAGTGGGCGGAGATGGAAGATTGGGTGGCTGCGGGAGGTGTGTCAAGCGGCTTGGCGGACCCGTGGGGGCGGATCTTCGGCGTCGTCGGGGGACACTTCGCGGCCGCGCAGTGTATATACTCTTGCACGACAATGACTTGACGAAGGACAAGGGGGTCCCGGCAATGGGTATGGAGACGCACGGACGACGCGCGTACGTGGACCTGCAAGCGGCGGGCGGGGTGGATCCGGCGCGGCTCGAGCGGTCGCTGGGGCTGCGGGTCCGCCGGATGGGGCGCGGCCGCTACCAGGTCTGGGGCGGCCGTGAGGCGCACTGGGTGGACCTGTACACGCGGCGGCTGCCGCGCTGCGACTGCGGCGATCACATCTGGAGGGAGAAGGTCTGCAAGCACATCCTCGCGGTGCTGCTGCGTGAGGGGGACGAGCGGGTGATCGCGGCTGTGAGCGGGCTGGTCTCGCGGCTGCGGTCGGAGGTGCGACTGCGGTCGAACGCCCGGACGCGGTCAGAGGCGCGGGCACGGTCGGAGGCGCGGACGCGGTCGGAGGCGCGGACGCCGTAGGAGTCGAGGGCGCGGACGCCGTAGGCGCCGGGAGCGCGAGGAGGCGCGGACGCAGTCGGAGGCGGGGGCCGCCGGACGTGGCGGTGGCGTATCGGGCCGCGGCGCCTGCGGCCGCAGATGCGGCTGCAACCGGACCGGTACGGTAGCCAAGGGGAGGGCCGCCCGTCGACCATCGGCCGATGCCGCGCATCGCTACCGAGGTGGTACGGCAGGCAAGGGACCGCCTGCCCGGCGATCAGCAGCCGAGGCCGCAGCCGCGCATCGGAACCGGGGCGGTGCGCGAGGCGGGCGCGGGCGGTGTGGCGGCGGCCGCGGTGGGTCGTGGCGGGCGGCCGGCCGCGGCGTCGAACGCCGCATCGACGGGGGCGCCGTCGCGACGGGCGTCGCGACGGGCGGCGCGCCGGGGGTTGCGTCCATGCCTCCGCGGGGGTCATCTTGGCGGGTGTACCGGTTGTCTGGAGGCTTGCGCGTTCCCCGCCGCTCTCCCCACACAAGCAGCCGAACCCACAGGCACGTTCTTCGCCGGTCCACCCTCGTGGAGGGAGGCCGGCACCCCTGAGCAGCAGAGACGTGGCTATGCGCACGCATCTCGCCCTCACCGCGCTGGTGGCGCTCGTCGCGCCGTTGCCGTTTCCATCGCCGTTGCACGCGCCGCTGGTGCATGCCGCGTCCGGGCGGCCGTCGCTGGTCCAGGCGTACACGCCGTTCGCGGCTGGGGCGGCCGGGCTTCCGGGGCGAGTATCCTCGCCGATGTCGTCGTCGCCGACGTCGTCCATTGCCGGATCGGCGGCCGCGCCAACGTCGCACCGCGCGGCGGCGCACCGGGCGGTGCGGGCGGTGTCGCCGCGGCACGGGTCGTCGCTGCACCGGACGTCGTCGATCCCGTCGTCGCGGCGGCACTGGCTGCCAGCGCCGTCGTCGTCGGAGTGGGTGGAGGCGACGCTCTCGCGGCTGACGCTGCGGGAGAAGGTGGCGCAGATGGTGATGCCGTGGATTCCGGGCGGCGAGCTGCCGCGCGCGGAAGCGCGGCGGGCGCGGGAGCTGGTGGTCGAGGACAAGGTCGGCGGGTTGATCGTCGGCAAGGGCGACGGCGTGCGGACGGCGGTGTGGCTGAATCACCTCCAGCGTGCATCGCAGGTGCCGCTCCTGGTCGCGGCGGACCTGGAGTGGGGTCCGGGCACGCGGTTGGAGGGCGGGACCGTGCTTCCGGTGAACATGGCGATCGCGGCGGCGGGCGGGCCCACGCTGGCGTACGAGGCGGGGCGGATCACGGCGCTGGAGGCGCGGGCGGCGGGGGTCCACATGGCGTTCGCGCCGGTCGCGGACGTGAACGTGAACGCGGCGAACCCGGTGATCAACACGCGCTCGTACGGCGCGGACCCGATCGACGTCGCGGAGCGTGTCGCGGCGTTCGTGGAGGGTGCGCGGGCGGGTGGCTTGCTGACGGTCGCGAAGCATTTCCCCGGCCACGGCGACACGGAGCAGGACTCGCACCTGACGCTGCCGGCGATCCACGCGACGCGCTGGCGGCTGGAGACGGTGGAGCTGGTGCCGTTCCGGACGGCGATCGCGGCGGGGGTCACAGGGATCATGACGGCGCACCTGTCGGTCCCGGCGCTCGACCCGGAGCACCCCGACCTGCCGGCGACGCTGTCGCGGACGATCGTGACCGATCTGCTGCGCGGCACCATGGGCTTCCAGGGTCTGATCGTGACGGACGGCCTGATGATGGACGGCATCCGGGAGGGCCGCACGGTGGGCGAGGTGGCGGTGGCGGCGGTGCGGGCGGGCGTGGACATCCTGCTCATGCCGCCGAGTGCGACGGAGGCGATCGATGCGGTGGTCGAGGCGGTCGAGGCCGGGCGGATCACGGCGGCGCGGATCGAGGCCTCGGTCCGGCGGATCCTGGAGGCGAAGGCGGCGGTCGGCCTGGACGACGATCGAGTCGTGGACCTGGACGCATTGCGAGCCGTCCTCTCCGCGCCGGAGCACGAGCGCTGGGCGCAGGAGGTGGCCGACCGATCGCTGACGCTGGTCCGGCGGCCGGAGTCGGCGCTGCCGCTGTCGCTCACGGGCCGGCGAGTGGTGCAGATCGTCTACGACGACTCGCGTCACAGCGAGGACGGCGAGGATTTCGCGCAGGTGCTGGAACGCCAGGGCGCGGAGGTCGAGACGGTGCGGTTGTGGAAGCGGTCGCGGTCGCGCGACATCGCGCGGGCGCGCCGCGCGGCGCGCGGGGCGGACGTCGTCATCTTCTCGTCGTTCTCACGCGCGGTCCCGTGGAAGGGCGAGCTCGGTCTGCCGTCGCGCGTGGCGGAGCTGGCGAACGGGCTCGCGGCGGACGGCGCCGTGGTGATCAGCTTCGGCAATCCGTACCTGCTGCGTCAGCTTCCAGATACGGAGATCTACCTCCTCGCGTGGAGCGAGGCGGAGGTCGCGCAGCGCGCGGCGGCCCGGGCGCTGACGGGCGAGGTGAAGGTGGCGGGGCGGCTGCCGATCCCGCTGCCGCCGTACCACGAGATCGGCGAGGGGCTGCGGCTGCCTGCACTCGCGGACGGCGCCGGGGACCGGGACGTCGCCGACACGGCCGAGGAGGTCCGCGAGGTCCGGGAGCCTTGACCCTCGCCGGGGGTGCTGGACAGCGGCGGGGCCCGCCGCGTAGACTCCGGGGATGAACCAGAACGTGAGCGGCGGTTGGATCGAGGTCATCAGCGGGGTCATGTTCAGCGGCAAGTCCGAGGAGCTGATCCGGCGGGTGCGGCGCGCGGTGCTCGCGCGCAAGTCGGTGCAGGTCTTCAAGTCCTACCTGGATGACCGCTACGGCGGGATCTCCGCAGTGCACTCGCACGACGGCGGCCGGATCGAGGCCGAGCCGATCCAGTCCTCGACGGAGCTGATGGAGAAGATCCGACCCGACACGCAGGTCGTCGCGGTCGATGAGGTCCAGTTCCTGGACCCGGGCGTCGTGCGCGCGGCGAACGTGCTGGCGGACCGCGGGTTGCGCGTCATTATGGCCGGTACGGACATGGATTTCCGCGGCGAGCCGTTCGGCCCGATGGGCGCGCTGCTGGCGATCGCGGAGAAGGTCGACAAGCTCCACGCGATCTGCATCCGCTGCGGCGCGCTGGCGACGCGGAACCAGCGGCTGGTCGACGGCCGGCCGGCGCCGGCGGAGGGCCCGACGATCCAGGTCGGCGGGCTGGAGTCGTACGAGGCGCGGTGTCGCGCCTGTCACGAGGTCCCCTCCGAAGTCCTCGCCCAGACCTCACTCCTGGACTGAGCCGCAATGGTCGAACGGGCGGCCGCGCCGGGGGTCCGGCAGGGTGCCGTGGTGGCGATGCGCCTCTACGACGTGGCGGACGCGGTCGACCTGTCCGAGATCGAAGCGATCGCCGCGCGACTCGCGCCCGCGGCGGTCACGCGCATCCGGCTGCGGCGCGCGGATCCGAAGGCGATCGCGTTCGGCGTGCCGCCGATCGAGATCGGGTTGCGGCCGATCGAGCTGGAGCTGGACGGCGCGTGGCACACGATCGACGCGATCGCGCGCGTCTACGACTTCGGCGTGGTCTCGCTCGCGCTGCGGCTGCTGGCGTCGGATCTGGCGTGGGACGAGTTCGTCGCGCTGTCGGGCGCGATCAAGCGGACGGTCTCGGGCCCGGACGCGGCGCGGCTCTGGACGGAGCTGCTCGAGCGGCTGCTCGAGCTGATCGGCCCGGCGCTCGGCCGGCCGTCGTTCGGCGGACTGGAGGAGGACTACCAGATCTCCGTGGTCCGCGAGTTCGACGGGCCGGTGCTGGCTGAGGAGCTGCTCGGCCGCGTCGACCTGGCGCCGCTGCTCTCGGGCGAGGCGAGGCCGCTCTCCGACGGCGCGCGCAACGACCTGCTGCGCCACACGTTCTCGTACCACCGCGACGATCTCGCGGTCCTGACGTGGGACCACGCGTTCCTGTACGAGCCGTCGGGCGACACGGACGTGGCCGACGTGCTGGAGGTCGCCAACGCGCAGCTACTCGAGATGCGCTACTACGACGAGCTGCTCGACCGCGAGCTGCCGCGGATGTACGACCGGGTCGAGGCGGCGCGGAAGGGCGTGCGCGGGCTCACGGTACGCCGCTATGCCGACCTGGCGCGCGACCTCCACGGGCTCGTCGCCGAGGTGACGGAGCTGACGGAGAAGGCGGAGAACGCGCTCAAGGTCACGGAGGACGTGTACCTGGCGCGCATCTACGGCGCCGCGCTCGAGCTGTTCCGCGTCCGAACCTGGACCGGCTCTGTCGACCGGAAGCTGGCGATCATCCGCGACACGTACCAGATGCTTTACGACGAGGCCGCGACCGGCCGCGCCGAGATCCTCGAGGCGACGATCGTGCTGCTCATCGTGCTCGAGATCATCCTGGCGTTCGTGTTCCGGTAGGGTCGCGCGGGGGCGGACGATCGGGGCAGGCAATCGGCGCGGATGTAGGCGCCGGGGCGGATGCGGGTGAGCGCGCGGCGCCGGATGCGACGGGTGGGGGGCCGGGGCGGCCCGCCGAGCGAGCTCGCCGGCGGCGCGCCTCCGGCACGGATCCAGGAGCGTGGATGAGGATGCCGGGGATCAAAGCCGAAACGACGATCGACACCTTCCAGGCGCTGGACATCCGCGCGGGCACCATCGTGCGCGCGGAGCCGTTCCCCGAGGCGCGGAAGCCGGCCATCAAGCTGTGGGTCGACTTCGGCGAGCCGGTCGGCGTGCGGCAGTCGAGCGCGCAGCTCACCCGGCGCTACTCGCCCGAGTCGCTGGTCGGCACGCCGGTGCTCGCCGTCGTCAACTTCCCGCCCCGGCGCGTGGCCGGGTTCCGGAGCGAGGTGCTGGTGCTCGGCGTGGTGGACCCCGACGACCCCGGCGACGTGGTGCTGGTCCGGCCGGATGCCGACGGCGTGAAGGGCTGGGAGCTGGCGTAGCGGGCGGCGCCGTCCCGCGCCGTCCCGCGGCGTCCCGCGGCGTCCCGCGCCGTCCTGCGCCGTCCCGCGCCGTCCTGCGCCGTCCTGCGCCGTCCTGCGCCGTCCCGCGCCGTCCTGCGCCGTCCCGCGCCGTCTCGCGCCGTCTCGCGGTGTCTCGCCCGTCTCCACCGGCTCGCCCTCGCCCCCGCCCCCACGCTTGCCCCCACGCTCGCCCCGGCGCTCGCGCCTACGCCCGCCCACGTCCACGCCCCCGCCCACCTCGTCCCACCCGTCCATGGCGTTGCCCCGACGGCGGCCGCTTCGTGTCGGGCGTGTCACGTTCGAACGCTTCCTTCGACACGCTGCTGCGCGCCGCGACCGGTCCCGACCGGGTCGCGTCGCTGCTCCGCGCGCTCGGCTTCCCGACGGCGTCGCCGCTGCGGCGGGTGGCGCCGGAGGGTTGGGGGCTCGCCGGCGTGGACGGTGTGCGGCGCGTGTACGCCGCGGGCGAGCGGGGCGGGCTCGCTGCGCTCGTCGTCGAGCTGGACGATGCGGGGTCGGAGTCGACGGCCCGCACGGCGCGGCGGGTGCGTGCGCACAACCCGGCGCGGCTGCACCTGTTCGTATTCGCGGGGCCGCGCTACCGTCGGCTGACGCTGGCGACGTTCGGCCTCGGCGGCGAGCTGCGTCAGCTCTGCGTGGAGCGCGCGGCGCCGAAGCGGACGGACATCGAGGCGCTGGAGGAGCTCGCGGCGCGGGAGGGCGAGGCGGGCGTGGCGCTGGCGGTGCGGCACGCCCGGGCGCTGGACCGGAGCCGGGTCACGCGGCAGTTCTTCCGGGACTTCCGCGTGCAGCGTTCGCGGATCGCGGCGGCGTGGACCGGCATCGCGCCGGGCGCCGCGGCGGACCGGGACGCGCTCGCGCTGCTGCTGCTGTCGCGCCTGATGTTCCTGTACTTCCTGCAGAGGGAAGGACACCTGGCCGGCGACGCCGCGTACCTGCCGTCGCTGCTGAACCGGTGGCGCCGTGCGCCCGCCGCGGGCACCTTCTACCGCGCCGTGCTCGCGCCGCTGTTCTTCGGCGCGTTGAACACCCGCCCGGAGCGCCGGGGCGCGGAGGCGCGCGCGCTGGGTGAGCTGCCCTATCTGAACGGCGGCCTCTTCGAGCGCCACGCACTCGAGCGCCGGCATCCGGGGCTGGACCTACCGGACGAGGCCGTCGCCGGCGCGTTCGACGGGCTGCTCGAGCGCTACCGCTTCACGACGCGGGAGGCGGTGGAAGCGGCGGCGGACGGCGCGGGCGACGTCGGCGTGGACCCGGAGATGCTGGGCCGCGTCTTCGAGGCGCTGATGGCGGCCGAGCGGCGCAGCGCGAGCGGGACGTTCTACACGCCTGCGGCGGTGGTCGACCGGCTGGTCGCGGCCGCACTCGAGGCGCATCTGGCGGGAGCGGCCGGCGTGGACCCGCGATCGGCGGCGCGGCTGGTCCGGGACGGCGATGCCGGCGGGCTCGCGCCGGACCGACGGCGGGCGGTCGCGCGCGTGCTCGAATCGCTGCGGGTCCTCGACCCGGCGTGCGGCTCCGGCGCGTTCCTGCTCGGCGCGCTGACGCGGCTGACGCGCCTTCGCACGGCGCTCGGCGCGGCGGACCGGGCGGCGGTGCGGCGGGACATCGTCGGCCGCTGCCTCCACGGTGTCGACGTGCAGGACGACGCGGCGTTGCTATGCTCGCTCCGGCTGTGGCTGGCTCTGGCGGTGGACGGGGAGGATCCACCCGCGGGGGTCGAGCCCGGCGCGTCGAACGGCGACGGTTGCCGGGCCGCGCATCGCCGCGTCGAGCCGCTGCCGAACCTCGACCGTCGCATCCGCCAGGGCGACGCGCTCCTGGACCCGCTCGACCTGGTCGCCGGCGCGGGGCTCGAGGACGCGGTGGGTCGCGCCGCGCTGGATGCCGGGGTTCGGCGCGCGCTGCGCGCGATCCCGCCGCTTGCCGGGCGCTACCTCTCGGCCGGCCCCGAAGACCGGCCGGCGCTCCAGCGGGCGCTGGCGCGGGCCGAGGCGAGTCTCGCGGCCGCGTGGCTGGACGGGATCGAACGGCGGCTCGTCGCGCGGCGACGCGAGTGCGTCGCCCAGGCCGCGGCGCGCGACCTGTTCGGCGAGCGCCCCGCGTCCGCGCGGCGCGCGGAGGCGGTGGCGCGCGACGTCGACGGCCGACTGGCCGAGCTGGACCGGCTCCGCAGCGCGCTCGACGACGCGGGCGCACTGCCGTTCTTCAGCTTCGACATCCACTTCGCCGAGGCGACCGGGGGGGGCTTCGACCTCGTGCTCTCGAACCCGCCGTGGGTGCGGGCGCACCGGTGGCCGGCATCGGTCGGGCGCATCGTGCGCTCCCGCTACGCGGTCTGCCGCCGCGCGGGTTGGCGTCGCGGCGCGCTGCTGGCCGGCGCGCCCGGCGGCGTCGGCGCGCAGGTGGACCTCTCGCTCCTCTTCCTCGAACGCTCGCTCCGCCTCCTCGCGCCCGGCGGCACGCTCGGGATGCTGCTCCCCGCCAAGACGCTGCGGTCGCTGTACGGCGCCGGCGCGCGGCGGATGCTCCTCGAGTGCACCGCGCTCGCCTCGATCGAGGACCACGCCCTCGACCAGCACTCGATCTTCCGGGCTGACGCATTCACGGTCGCGGTCGTGGCACGGAAGTGCGCGGCGAATGCCGGCGCGGGCTTGGGTGGGGGTGCCGCAGGCGACGACCATGCCACCGGCGGCGGCGGCGCCGGCGCGGACCGGGACGCCGCCGCGCCCGGCCTCGGGCGATCCGCCGGCTCGCGCGACGGCGCGAACCGCGCGACGGCGCCCGCGGACATCGCGTCGAAACCCGACTCCTGGTCCCGGCCCGACTCGCCCGTCGTTCGCGTGTCCATGATCCGTCGCGGCACGGAGCCGCTCCGGTTTTGCGTCCCGCAGTCCGAGCTGCCGGTCCTGCCGGACGACGCCGAATCGCCGTGGATGATCGCGCCGCCGGACGCGCGCGCCGCGCTGCGTCGCATGCAGGCCGCGGGGCCGCCGCTCGGCGACCTGCCCGGCGTGCGCGTGCGGCGCGGCGTCGTCACCGGCGCGAACGACGTGCTCGTCTTCCGCCACGTCGAGCCGAAGCTCGGCGGGCTCGCCCGGGTCCGCGCGCTCGGCTACGACCGCGCGCGACGCGACGGCCGCGCCGCCGACGACGCCCGGCGGTTCCGCGCGCTCATCGAGGAGGACGCGCTGCGGCCGATCGTCCGCGGCAGCGACCTGGCCGCGTGGCGCTTCCGCACCACCGACCACGTCTGCTGGGTCCACGACGACCGCACCGCCGCGCCGCACGCGCCGCCACCACGACTCGCCCGCTACCTCGACCGGCACCGCCACGCGCTCCAGGCCCGCTCCGGCGAGCGAGCTTCGCTGCCGCCCGGCGCGCTGTTCCGGCTCTCGGAAGCGACGCTCGGGCCGAAAGTCGCGTGGCACGACCTCGCACTCACCCTCGAGGCCGCCGCGCTCCCCGCCCGCGTCCGCGGGACCGCCGGCCGCGACGTGCCGCTCGTCCCGCTCAATACGGTCTACTTCATCCCGACCCGCACCCACGGGCACGCGCTCCTCCTCGCCGCCTTCCTCAACTCGCTGCCGGTGCGGACGTTCGCCCGCGCCGTCGCCGAACGGGCGAAGGACGCGCGCTTCCGGTTCCTCGCCTGGACCGTCGCACTCGTACCGCTCCCCCGCGGCTGGGACGCCGGGCCCACCGCCGCACGGCTGCGCGCGATCTCGACGCGCGCACACGAACGCGGCGCGATCGACGACGACGAGGAGAACGAGCTCGACGCCCTCGTCGCCTCCTGCTACGGCCTGACCCACGACGACGTGCACGCACTCCGCTCCTTCGACCGCTGGCTCCGGGGGGACCCACGATGAGCACGATCCTGATCCACGAGAACTCGGCGCCCTCGCTCCGACAGGTGATCGGCGCCTCGCTCGCACGCGCGGCCGAGGCCGACTTCGCCGTCGCCCGCATCCGACTCGCCGCCGTCGACCTCGCCGAACACGAGGTCGCCGGCGTCCGGCGCTGGCGCGTCCTGCTCGGCCGCCTCGACGCCGCGTCGCTCGAACGGTCCGGCGAAGGGCGTGATGCGGCCGCAGATGCACGCACGCTCCTCCGACTTTTCGACAGTGGGAGAATCGCCGTCCGCGCCGCCGGACTCCAGGCCTGGTACCCCGACTTCGCCGTGCTCCGCGGACTCGCCGGCGGCGGGTGCCTGACCCTCCTCGGCGGGATCTACTTCGGCACACCGCAAAACGGTGATGGACCGACACTTACGTGCGCCCTCACCGACGCCGCGCACGCCGCCTCAGCGACCGCCCGGTTCGACCGCATCTGGCACCGCGCATACGACGTCGCCCCCGTCGTCCGCACCGCCCTCGAACGCCTGTCCACGGCCCGTGGATAACGCCCCGCGATGTGGAAAAGTGGATAACCGGAACGGGGGCGGTGACGGGGGGTGGAGCCGGGCGACGGCGTGGCTGCGGGAGCCGCGGGTGGCGTACGCGACCGGCGGCGCGCGGAGCATCGCGCTGCGGATCCTCGCGGCACGGTTCGGGGAGCCCTGGCCGGAGGGTGGAGCGGCATCCCAACCGCCGACGTTCGCGCTGGCGGCGTTCCAGGCGTCTGCGGTCCGTCGTGCGGCGCGGATCCTGGATGCGCGGCGCGGGGTGGTGGTGGCGGACAGTGTGGGGCTGGGGAAGACGTACGTGGCGCTGGCGCTGATCGAGCGGGAGTTGCGCCGTGGCGGGCGCGTCGCGGTGGCGGCGCCGGCCGCGCTGCGGCGGGAGTGGTTGGGCGCGCTGCGGAAGCTGGGGCGCAGTTCAGGGGTGCGTGGGGTGTGCGGGGTGAGGGGGGAGGGTGGCGCGGATGCGGCGGTCGCCGCGACGGGCGCCGCGGACCGCGCGTTCCTCGCTTGGCTCACACACGAGCGACTGAGCCGGGGGACGTACCCGCACGCGCGTCTCGCCGCGCTGGACCTGGTCGTCGTGGACGAGGCGCATGCGTTCCGGTCGCCGCGGACGCGACGCTACCGGGCGCTCGCCGCGCTGTGCCGCGGCGCGCGCGTCGTACTGCTGACTGCGACGCCGGTGAACAACTCGGTGTGGGACCTGTATTTCCAGCTCCGGCTGTTCTGCGGCGACGGCGCGTTCCGCGACATCGGCGTGCCGGACCTCCGGGAAGCGTTCCGCGCCGCCGCGGATGCCGGCGGCGCGGCTCCACCGTCGCTGCTCCCCGTCCTGCGGGAGGTCGTGATCCGTCGCACGCGCCCGTTCCTGCGCGTGCGCTACGGCGCGATCCGCACGCCCGGCGCCGCATCGCCGCTCGTCTTTCCCCGGCGCGCGCCGCCCGTGCCGATCCGATACTCGCTCGACACGGTCGGCCCCGGCATCGACGCCATCGTGGACACGCTGGAGCGCCTCACGCTGGCACCGCTCCGGCCGGAACGCTACATCGCCGGCTCCGTCGCAGCCGCCGGCGACGCGACGACGGCCGGCGTCGCCGAGCTGGTCCGCGCCGGGCTGCTCAAGCGCCTGGAGTCGAGCGTCGCGGCGTTCGATGTCAGCCTGCGGCGCCAGGTCCGGTTCCTCGACGCATTCATCCGCGCGCTCGACCACGGCCGCCTGCTCCGCCCCCGCGACCACCGCGCGCTGTACGGCGGCGGCGACGGCGACCCCGCCCAGCTCATCCTCGAAGCGGTCGCGCTCCTGCCGCCGCCGCCCGGCCTGGACCTCGAACGGCTGCGACGCGATGCAGTCGCCGACCGCGCGCGCCTCGCCCGGTTGCTCCGCCGGTTCGGCGCGCCGCCCGCCGAAGCGACTCGAAGCCACCACCGCCGTGCCGCGCCCTCCGCCGGCCGCGACCCGACGATCGGCCACCGCGGCGCAGCGCCCGTCGGCGCCGACCCCAAGCTCGACCGCCTCATCGCGTTGTTGGACCGAGAGTTGCGCGGGTGCAAGGTGCTGATCTTCACGGAGTACCGCGACACCGCTCGCCACCTCTGGCGCGCGCTCGCACGCCGCGGCGCCGTCGCCCTCATCGACGGCGACGGCGCGTTCCTCGGCCCCACGCCCGCCGGCCGCCGCGCCGTCATCGAACGCTTCGCACCGCGTGCCAACCACGTCCGTCCACCGCCCGCCCGCGAACGCGTCGACGTGCTGATCGCGACCGACGTGCTCGCCGAGGGGCTCAACCTCCAGGACGCCGACCACGTCGTCAGCTACGACCTGCCGTGGAACCCCGTGCGACTCATCCAGCGGATCGGCCGGATCGACCGGCTCGGCTCGCCCCACGAGGTCGTGCACACATACCACTTCCTCCCCGACCGCGGCCTCGACCGCGCGCTCCGCCTCCTCGACCGACTGCGCGCCAAGCTGACCGCGATCGGGCGGACGGTGGGGGCGGAGGGTGCGGTACTGCACGGCAGCGCGGACGAGGCCGGCCCAGGGGACGCGAGCAATGCGGCGGTCGGAGCGGGTGGCGCCGCCACCGGACGCGAGGCGATCGGAGTCGACGTCGCCGAGGTCGGCGGCGAGGCGATCGGGGCGGCGGCGACGGGTGCGGGCACCGGCGCGTACCACGCCCTCGTCGACCGCCTCGCCGCCGGTGACCCCGACGCACTCGACGCGATCGAGCGCGCGGACGCCGCGGCGTTCGAAGTGGAGGAGCAGTTGAGCGCGCTGTGGGAACAGGCGACGCAGGCGGCGTCGCCGGGAGCGAGGCAGCCAGCGGCGTCGCCGGGGGCGGGACGGCCTGCGGCCTCCCTAGTTGCAGGGATGGCGGGGGCGGCGACGCCGACCGCCGGCCCGCGTGCGCCGACCCCGGCGGGTGCAGCCGCGCCCGAGGCGGCTGCGCCCGAAGCGGTTGCACCCGGGACGGCTGCACCCGAAGCGGCTGCGCCCAGGGCGGCTGCATCCGCGACGGCTGCGCCCGGGGCGGCCGGTGCCCCGGATGCAATGCAGGCCGCGAGCGCCACGCCCGCGGCCTGCGTCACGGTCGCACCGGAGCGCCCGCACCGAGTGCTCGTCGCGTACAGCGTCGCGGGGCGACCGGTCTGGTCCGTGGTCGAGATCGGCGACGCGGCGGGCGCAGCGGGGTCCGGTGCGGCGCCGGGCGTGGTGCCGGGCGCGGCAACGGATGCGGCACCTGGCGTGGCACCGGGCACGGCACCGGGCACGGCACCAGGCGCGGCAGGTCGCGCGGCAGGTCGCGCGGCAGGTCGTGCGGCAGGCAACGCGACACGGGGCATGGCGCGGAGCCGGACGCCCGTCGCGCGATCGGTCGCCGACCCGGATGCGGCCGCCGTGGAGATCCTCCAGGCGGCCCTGGACGCGCCCGCCGCCCCCGCGACACCGGTCGACCCGCGCGCCGTCGCCCAGGCGCTGGACGCCGCCCGGCCACGCGTCGCCGAGCGTGTCGCGGCGCTCACCGGCGACGGCCGGCTTCACGCGGCATCCGCCGCCGCGGCCGCGGCCCGCCGGGTGCTCGCCGCGCTGGCCGCGATCCCCGGCGGACCCGACCCGGAGCTCTGCCGGCGCGCCGACCGGTTGCTCGCCGCGCTCGGACGATCGGTCGACGCCGGCGCTGAGGCCGCACTCCGTTCCGCCCTGGCCCGCGCCGATGGCGTGGGCGACGACCCGCGCCACGCTACGGCCGACGTCACCCGCCGCGGCACGCCCGGTCGCGCCCTCGGCGATGCGCCTGCGAACACCCGCAACCGCACACCCCACGAGCGGAGGGCGGAGTCGCTGATCCGCACGCTCGAGCAGGCGCTGGACCCGGTGA
>DASVDG010000050.1:0-2085 GCA_036381255.1 Longimicrobiales bacterium
CGTGACCGGCTCGCCGCGGACCTGTTCGGGGCTCGCGTACCCCGGCGTCATCGGGCGATCGCCGATGCGGGTCGTGGCGACGGCCCCGTCATCGCCGTCCTCCAGCACCTTCGCGATCCCGAAGTCCAGCAGCTTCACCGATCCCGAGGCGTCGACCAGGATGTTGTCCGGCTTGAGGTCCCGGTGCACGACGAGCTGCCGGTGCGCGTAGTCGACCGCATCGCAGACGCGGAGGAAGAGGTCGAGGCGCTGGTCGATGGAGAGCTCGCGCGCGCTGCACCATGCGTCGATCGGGTCGCCGCGCACGTACTCCATGACCAGGTACGGCGTGTCGTCGTCCGCAACGCCGCCGTCCAGGAGGCGCGCGATGCCCGGGTGCGCGAGGCGGGCCAGGATCCGTCGCTCGGCGAGGAACCGCCTTCGCGCGTCGGGCGTGCGCAGCCCGAGCGGGAGCAGCTTGACGGCCGCCTGCATGCGGAACTCGCCATCGTCGCGCTCCGCGAGGTACACGGCGCCCATCCCGCCGCGGCCGATCGCGCGGACGAGGCGCCAGGCGCCGAGTCGCCGGCCCGTCAGGTCGGCCGGACGGCCGGCGGCCGGGGTGCCGATGCGCTCGGCCAGGCCCGCGAAGTACTCACCGGCGCGCGGCGCCGCCGCGAGCAGCCCCTCGACCTCCGCGAGCAGCGCCGCGTCCTTGCCGCACCGGTCGCGCAGAAACGCCGCGCGCTCACTCTCGTCGCACTCGAGCGCGGCGTGGAACACCTCCCGAACGCGGTGCCAGTTCGCCCCGGTCATGACGTCTGCCTGCCCCCCGGGTCGGCGGCGCCTCCGTCCTGACCTGCACGATCATCTGCATCCCCGCGGTCGTCGTCCGTGAGTGCCCGGTAGAGCCAGGCGCTGGCCAGGCTCCAATCCCGCTTGACCGTGGCGGGCGAGATGCCGAGCGCTTCCGCGGTCTCCTCGATCGACAGGCCGGCGAAGAAGCGGCACTCCACGATGCGGCACTGTCGCGGATCGAGCCGCTCCAGCCGTTCGAGCGCCTCGTGCAGCGCCAGCACCTCGTCCGCCACTTCGGGCGCGATCGGCGCGAATTCATCCGCCACGGCGTCGAGCGGGGCGACCCTGCCGCCGCCCCGCTTCGCCGCCCGACGCCGTTCGGCGTAGTTGACCAGGATCTGCCGCATCGCCCGCCCCGCGACGGCGAAGAAGTGGGCACGACCGCCCCAGTGCTCGGGGCTCCACGCCGCCAGCCGGAGGTATGCCTCGTGGACGAGCGCCGTTGTGTCGAGCGTGTCGTCGCCGTTCCACCGGCGGCGCTGCGCGCGGGCAAGACGGTGCAGCTCGCGGTACACGAGCGAGTACGCGCGGTCGAACGCCTCACGGTCACCGGATGCCGCGGCGGCGAGGAGCGCGGTCAGGTCGCGCCTGGCGGTCGGCTCGATCGAGCGTGGCATAGCGGTCTGCACTTGCGGCGGGCCGGGTTGCGGGCGGGATGAGCCGGTTCGGAGGGGGTTTCCGGTATTCGAAGTAGGCACCGCGACGGAACCGGCCCTCAGCACTCCGTGTGCCGCATCCCCGGACGGCTCCCACGGACAAGATACCCGGACCGGCCCGCCGAGACAACGCACTCGGCGGGGAGACCCGCGCGGTACGATAGGTCGGCGCCCCGCAGCGCGTCGCGGTCGTTCGCGCGGCGAACCACGCCGCGGCCGTGGCCGCGCACGCTACGGCGCCGGTCTCGACCAGGAGACCTGACACGATGTTGCGGCAACCGCTGCGATCCGACGTGCGGCGTTCGGGCAGTCGCCGGGGGAGCGCCGTAGCGGCCCTTGCGGCGCTCATCCTCCTCGCACCCCCCGCCTGCGGCGACGACGACGGCCCGCCCACCGATCCGGGCGGCCAGGGCCAGGGCCAGGACGGCTCGCCCAGCCTCACGCTCTCACAAGCCGCGCTGTCTTTCGCCGCGCTCGGCGATTCTGCGCGGCTCACGGCCACCGTGCGTGATGCGGACGGCGAGCCGGTCCCGGGCGCGACGATCATGTGGTCGAGCACGGACACGGCGGTCGCGAAGGTGAATCCGGACGG
>DASVDG010000051.1:0-26500 GCA_036381255.1 Longimicrobiales bacterium
ATGACGCAGTTCAAGGACAAGGCCGCCGGGATGGAGTCGATCCCGGCGGGGCTGCTGAACTATCCGGTCCTCATGGCGGCAGACATCTTGCTCTATCGGGCGGATGCGGTGCCGGTCGGCGAGGACCAGCTCCAGCACCTCGAGCTGACGCGCGAGATCGCGCGTCGCTGGAACCGGCAGTTCGGCGAGTACTTCCCGGAGCCGCAGCCGCTGATCGGCAAGGCCGGCCGGATCCGCGGCCTCGACGGCGAGGCGAAGATGAGCAAGTCCAAGGGGAACACCGTGGGCATGCTCGACTCGCCCGAGCAGATCGCGGCCAAGGTGCGGAACGCGGTGACGGATCCGCAGCGGGTCCGGCGGAGCGACCCCGGCCGGCCGGAGGTCTGCAACGTCTTCACGCTGCACGGCTTCTTCACGCCGGCCGACGAGGTCGCGCGGATCGAGGAAGGCTGCCGGTCGGGCACGCTCGGGTGCGTGGAGTGCAAGCGGATGCTGGCCGAGTCGATCGCCCGCACGTTCGAGCCGATGCGCGAACGGGCGGCCGAGTACGAGGCGCACCCCGAACGGGTGCACGAAATCCTCGGCGACGGCGCCGCCCGCTGCCGCGACATCGCGCGGGAGACGCTGCGGGAGGTGCGGGAGCGCATGGGCTTCGACCGGAAAGGCGTGCCGGCCCCCGCACTCCCCTGAACCACGGGGAGCACTATGAGGGAGCAGCGCAGGGGGCCGTCGCCGAAACGCCTGCCCAACGAATTGCACGGGGAGCAGCGTAGCCTGGAGGCGTTGCGCGCACACCAGCTCAGCGACGAGCCGGGCCACGAGGCGCGCGGCCAGATCGGACGCCCGGCCGACGGCGTGCTGGTCCAGGTCTGCCTCGAGTGCGGCAAGGAGTACATCTTCGACGAGCGGCAGCCGAGCGGCGACCTGGTCTGCGAGAAGTGCGGGAACGCCGTGTTCCGCTCGTTCTTCACCGTGACGGGGTACGACGAGACCGAGGCCGACTTCACCCGTTCGACCGAGCGCGACCTCGCGCCGAACGACGACGAGTCCGACGTGACGCGGTCCGACATCCTCGACCTCAACAACCCGTAAGCGCGATGGCCGACCCCCGTTTCACCGGCTCCGGCGTGGCGCTGGTCACGCCCTTCGACGACAACGGCGTCAACGAGCGCGTGCTCCGGGAACTGGTCCGATTCCACCACCGGGAGGGGACGGACGCGCTGGTCGTGTGCGGCTCGACCGGCGAGGCGGCGGCGATGTCGCCGGCGGAGCAGCGCCGGGCGATCGAGGTGGTCGTCGACGAGAATGCGGGCCGGCTGCCGGTCATCGCCGGGTGCGGCGGGAGCGACACGGCGCGGGTCGCCGACCTGGCGCGCCAGGCCCGGGAGGCGGGCGCGGATGCGCTGCTGGTCAGCGCGCCGCCGTACAACAAGCCGACGCAGCGGGGGCTGATCGCGCACTTCCGGGCGGTCCTCGACGCCGCGGACCTGCCGATCGTCGTCTACAACGTGCCGGGGCGGACGGCGGTGAACATCCAACCGCCGACGATCGCGGAGCTGGCGGAGGACGCGCGGGTCATCGCGGTGAAGGAAGCGTGCGGCGACATCGTGCAGGTCGCGGAGCTGGCCCGCCTGGTCGGCGATCGCGTCGCGATCTGGAGCGGCAACGACGACCAGGTCGTGCCGATCCTCGCACTGGGCGGCACGGGCGTGGTCAGCGTGCTGGCGAACGTGGCGCCGGCGGACACGAGCCGGATGGTCCACAAGTTCCTGGCGGGCGACATCGCCGAGGCGACGGCGCTTCAGCTCCGGTACCTGCCGGCGATCCGCGCGCTCTTCGCCGAGACGAACCCGATCCCGGTCAAGACCGCGGTAGAATGGCTGGGCTTCGAGGTTGGCCCGCTGCGGCTGCCGCTGACGCCGGCCGCCCCCGAGGCGCGCGAGGCGCTGCTCGACGCGCTGCGCGACGTCGGCATCCGGCCGGGCCGCTGAGGGCCGTGGCCACGCGCATCGTCGTCTCGGGCGCCACCGGCCGGATGGGCCGCACCGTCGCCGCGGTCGCGCGCGAAGCCGGCGATGTCGAGCTGGTCGGCGGGATCGGCCGCGATGGCCGGGACGTGGACGCGAACGGCGCATACCCACGGATCGAGACGCCCGAGCGGGCCGCCGGGATGATCGCAGACGCCGACGTCGTCCTCGACTTCTCGGCGCCGCCGTTCCTCGCCCGCGTCCTCGACGCGCAGGCCGCGGCGCTGGCCGGCCGCGCGCTCGTCGTCGGGACGACGGGGCTCGACGACGCGCTGCGCGCGAGGCTCGACGACGTCGCCGCCCGCACCGCAGTCCTGGTGGCCGCGAACTTCAGCGTGGGTGTGAACCTCCTGCTCGCGCTGGTGGAAGAGGCCGCGCGTCGGCTGCCCGCCGAGGGCTACGACGTCGAGATCGTGGAGGCGCACCACCGCGGCAAGGCGGATGCGCCGAGTGGCACGGCGCTCGCGCTGGGCGGCGCGGTCGCCGCGGGGCGCGGCGCGGACCTCGCCGCGCTCCGTCGCGACGGCCGGAGCGGCCGGCCAGGCGAGCGGCCGACCGGCGAGATCGCGTTCCACGCGGTCCGGGGCGGCTCGGTCGCCGGCGAGCACAGGGTGCTGTTCCTCGGGGCGCACGAGCGGCTCGAGCTCGGCCACGCGGCCGTCGACCGCTCGCTCTTCGCCGAGGGCGCCGTCGTCGCCGCCCGCTGGATGGCCGGACGGCCGCCCGGCCGGTATTCGATGCGCGAGGTGCTGGGGCTGGACTGAGGCCGGCGACCGCGCCGCCGCGCCGTGGCCGGCCGCCGGGCGACCGGGAGGGGACCATGGACTACGAGACTATCCGCGACATCATCGCGAACGCGAAGAAGACGACGCCCGTCCGCGTCTACGTGCGGCACGACGACGCGCTGGAGGTGGAGGACGGCGACGGGCTGATGGTGTTCCCGACGGGCGCCGGCACGACGATCCTGGTCGGCGAGTGGGATGCGGTGCGTGGCGTGCTCGAGCGCGAGGCGGGCCGGATCCGCTACCATCACCTGGAGAACGACCGTCGCAACTCGGCGGTGCCGCTGCTGGACCTGAAGGGCGTGCCCGCGCGGATCGAGCCGGGCGCGGTGATCCGCGACGGCGTCCAGATCGGCGAGCGGGTGATCGTCATGATGGGCGCGGTCGTCAACATCGGCGCCGTGATCGGCGCGGGGACGATGATCGACATGAACGCGGTCGTCGGCGCGCGGGCGCTGGTCGGCGCGGACTGCCACATCGGCGCGGGCGCGGTGCTCGCGGGCGTGCTCGAGCCGCCGAGCGCGACGCCGGTGATCATCGAGGACGGCGTGCTGGTCGGCGCGAACGCGGTCGTCCTCGAGGGGTGCCGGGTCGGCCGCGGCAGCGTGGTGGCCGCGGGCGCGGTCGTCGTGGAGGACATCCCGCCGGGCGTCGTCGCCGCGGGGCACCCGGCCCGCGTGCTGAAGGCGGTCGACGACCGGACCCGGGGGAAGACCGGCCTGCTCCAGGAGCTGCGCCGGCTGAACGATTAGGGAGCGGCGGGGATGCAAGCGCCGGCCGCGCCGGAGTGGCTCGACCGGGTCGTGGAATGGCTCCAGGGCCTGGCGTTCCTGCGCCTCGACCTGCTGCTGCGCCTCCTGCTCGCGGCCGTGCTCGGCGGCGCGATCGGCCTCGAACGCGAGGTCAGCGGCAAGCCCGCCGGCTTCCGGACCAACCTCCTGATCTGCGTGGGCGCCGCGCTGCTCACGGAGCTGTCCATCGGCGTAGCGGCGCTCGCCGACCCGCTCCAGACGAACGCGGACCCGGCGCGCATCGCAGCGCAGATCGTGAGCGGGATCGGCTTCCTCGGCGCGGGCACGATCATCCAGGCGCGCGGCAGCGTGGTCGGGTTGACGACCGCGGCGACGCTGTGGGTCGTCGCGGCGATCGGGATGGCCGTCGGCGCGCGGGCGTACGTCGAGGCGGTCGGCACGGCGCTCCTCGTCGTCGTCGCGCTGGTCGCGCTCGGCCGCGTCGAGGAGGCGATGATCCGACGCCGCTTCGAGCGGCGCGTCCTCGTCACCATGGACGCCGTGCCCGGCCTGCTCGCGGTCGTCCGCGACGCCTTGCAGGAGGCGGGCTTCATCGTGAAACTTACGGAGGTCGAGCGGGAGCCGGACCGCATCGGCGCGGCGTACGACGTCTCCGGCCCCCGCGGCCGCTGGGCCGCCGCCATCGATCGACTCGTGCAGATCCCGGGCGTCCGCAAGGTCTCCCATTACTGAACCGCGTGCACTATTAGCGCATCGGCGCGAAATCGCCATTCCCCGTAAACGTTCCCGTTCCCGTTCCCGGCCGTCCGGTTCACGTTCGGGAACGGGAACGGGAACGGCGCCCGTCGGCGCCTGGAGCGTGTACGGGGAGTCGTTACCGCAACCACGAGTGAGGCAACGTTTCATGCGTCGACTGGTCGTCGACCTGGCCGACCGCCGTCCGATCTTCCGCTTCCCGGACTGGGTGGCAGACCGCCTGCGCGCCGTGCTGCCGCAGGGCTGGTCGCTCCACGTCGTCTCCGCGCCCGCCGACGCCACGGCGGACGGCGGCACGACCGCGTCCGCCGAGGCGCTCGAGGCCGTGCAGGACGCGGAAGCGTACTTCGGCTTCGGCGTTCCGGCGGAGATCCTGCGCCAGGGGCGTGCGCTCCGCTGGGTCCACACGGGCACGGCGGGCGTGCGGTCGTCGCTCACGCCCGAGATGTTGGAGCGCGACGTCGTCTTCACGAACTCGGCGGGTGTGCACGCCCCGGCCATGGCCGAGAGCGTGCTCGCCATGATCCTGCACTTCACCCGCGGGCTGGACCTCGCGGTGCGGGCGCAGGCCGAGGGGCGTTGGGGGAAGGCGCAATTCGATGCCGACGACGCGCCCGTCCGCGAGATCGCGGGGAGCACCGTCGGGATCGTCGGCTACGGCGGGATCGGCCGCGAGGTCTCGACGCGCGTCCGGGTGCTCGGTGCCCGCGTGATCGCGCTGAAGCGGCGGCCCGGCCCGCAGGAGGACGACGTCGAGGTCGTCTACGGCCGGGACGGGCTCGACCGGCTCCTGGCCGCGAGCGACGTCGTCGTCGTTTCCGCGCCCGAGACGTCCGAGACGCGGGGTCTGATCGATGCCGCGGCGCTCGGCCGGATGCGGCCGCACGCGATACTCGTCAACGTCGCCCGGGGCGGGCTCGTCGACGAGGCCGCGCTGGCGGACGCGCTGCGCGCCGGCCGGCTCCGTGGCGCCGCCCTCGACGTCTTCGCCACGGAGCCGCTCCCGGCGGAGAGCCCGCTCTGGCGGCTCCCGAACGTGCTGATCACGCCGCACGTGTCGGCGTACACGCAGCGGTTCTGGGAGCGGGAGTGCGCGCTCCTCGAGGAGAACCTCGCCCGCTTCCTGGCCGGCCGGACGCTCCTCAACGTAGTCGACAAGCGGGCCGGCTATTAACTTCACTGCGGTGCGACCTCCGACTCGGTGATCTTCAACGCGACGGTGCCATGATCGAGATCCTGAAGGCGGCGATCCAGCAGGGCGCCTCCGACATCCACATCAAGTCGGGCGACTTCGTGCGCGCCCGGATCCAGGGCGAGCTGGTCCCGATCACGCGGCAGCAGCTCTCGCCGGACCAGACCCGGCAGCTCGCGCTCCAGTTGATCCCGCAGTGGGACCGGGACCGGATCGACGAGCTGCGCGACTACGACTGCTCCTGGGGCGCGCCGGGGCTCGGCCGGTTCCGCATCAACCTGCTGCGGCAGCGCGGCACGCTCGGCATCGTCATGCGCGTGATCCCGATCGAGATCCCGACGCTCGAGCAGCTCGGCCTGCCGCCGATCCTCGCGCGGATCGCCGAATCGGAGCGCGGGCTGGTGCTCGTCACGGGCGTGACCGGCTCCGGCAAGAGCACGACGCTCGCCGCGATGATCGGGCACATCAACCGCAACCGGCGCAAGCACATCATCACGCTCGAGGACCCGATCGAGTTCCTGCACCGGGACAACTTGAGCTCGATCACGCAGCGCGAGGTCGGGATGGACACCGACTCGTTCGCGACCGGATTGCGCGCCGCGCTGCGCGAGGACCCGGACGCCGTGCTCGTCGGCGAGATGCGCGACACGGAGACGATCGACATCGCGCTGAAGGCCGCGGAGACCGGGCACCTCGTCTTCTCGACGCTGCACACCCAGAACGCGGTGCAGACGATCTCGCGCATCGTCGCGGTGTTCCCGCCGGACGAGCAGGAGATGGTACGCGTGCGGCTCTCGGAGACGCTCGTCGCCGTGGTCAGCCAGCGGCTGCTGCCGCGCAGGAACGGCGCCGGCCGCGTCGCGGCGTGCGAGATCATGGTCGCGACGGCCGCGATCCGCGACTGCATCCTCGACGCGGAGCGCACCGCGGAGATCTTCGATCTCATCGAGGACGGGCGCGAGACGTACGGCGCCCAGACGTTCGACCAGCACCTGATGGACCTCGTGTCGTCGAACGTCGTGGAATTCGACGTCGCCATGGCGGCGGCGAACAACCCGTCGGACTTCGAGCTGAAGATGAGGACCCTTGCCTGAGCGAGACCCGCGGTTCACCGGCATCATGGTCCCGGTGACGACGCCGTTCGACCCCGTGACCGGCGATGTCGCGCCGGTCCATTTCCGTGAAAACCTGCGTCGCTGGCTCGACCACCCGCTGGACGGGGTCCTGCTCTTCGGCTCGACGGGCGAGGGGATCCTGCTCGACGTGGAGGAGAAGGAGCGGCTGATCGGCTTCGCCCGCGATCTCGTGCCGGCGGACCGTCGGATCCTGGCCGGCGTGAGCGCGGAATCGACGCGCGCGGCCATCGCCCAGAGCCGGCGGCTCGCGGACGCCGGCGCCGACGCGGTGCTCGTCCATCCGCCCGTATATTTCGGCTCGGTCCTCTCGCCCGCGTCGCTGCGCGACCACTACCTCGCGCTCGCCGATGCCTCTCCGGTGCCGGTCCTCGTCTACAACATGCCGAAGTACACGCACATCGACCTGGAGCCCGGCCTGGTCGGCGAGCTCGCGCGGCACCCGAACGTCGCCGGGATGAAGGATTCGTCTGGCGACCTCAAGCGCTTCGCCGCGTACACGGAAGCGTGCCGCGGGGCGTGCGCGCTCCTGGTCGGTAGCGGCGCGATGCTGTACGGCGCGCTGGAGCTCGGCGCCGCGGGCGGGATCATCGCGGTCGGGCTCCTCGCGCCGGCCGAATGCGCCGAGCTGTATCGGGCGTACCGCGCGGGCGAGAGCCGCACCGCCGGCGAGATCCAGGAGCGGATCGCGCCGGTGCACAGGGAGGTCGTGGCGCGGCTCGGCGTGCCGGGCGTCAAGGCCGCGCTAGACCTGCTCGGTTACGCCGGCGGCGCGACGCGCCCGCCGCTCGGCGCGCTGAAGCCCGCCGAACGCGAGCGCGTGGCCCGGGTCCTGCAAGCCGCCGGGTTGCTCTGACCCGGCCACCCCGCAGGACACGGGCGAATGGAATTCCGCCTCGAGGCCCATCGCGACCCCAGCCGGGCGCCCGACGACGCGGGGCGCGACTTCGCGCGCGACGCGATCCGGGCGCTCGCCCGTCCGCGCCGCACTGGCAGCGCCGGCGCCGCCGAGGTGGAGGCGGAGCTCCGCCTCCGCTTCGATGAGCTCGGGTATACGGTCCGGGAGGCGCCGTTCACCTTTTCCGCATGGCCTGGCCGGTTCGGCGTCCCGGTCGGCGGCGTCGTCTGCGTGCTCGGCCTGGCCGGGGCCACGCTGGCGCTCGCCCTCCGCGCTCCGCTCGCCGCGCTCGGCGCGCTCGGCGCCGTCGCGGCGCTCATCGCCCTCGGCGCGCGATTCGCGCGGCGCGCGATCACCGGCCTGCCGTGGGGCCGCGTCCAGGGCGCGAACTGGCTCGTGCACCGCCCCGGCGCGCGGCCACGCTACCTCATCGCGGCCCACCGCGACAGCAAGTCGCAGCCGGTCTCGACCTTCCTGCGCGTCGCCGCGATCGTGCT
This sequence comes from Longimicrobiales bacterium, assembly GCA_036381255.1. Classification (GTDB taxonomy): domain Bacteria; phylum Gemmatimonadota; class Gemmatimonadetes; order Longimicrobiales; family RSA9; genus CALBZE01. The sequence goes on from DASVDG010000051.1 coordinate 8,038, forward strand.
CGTGGCGTTCGCCTGGATCGCGCTGGCCGCGCTCGCGGTGATCGGGCTGATCGACATCGCGCTGGTCTCGCGGACGCTCGTGCTCTCGCTCGGCGCGCTCGGCGCGGTCGGCGGCATGCTCCTGGCCGGCTGCCACGCCGGCAACGCGTCGCCGGGCGCGCTCGACAACGCGACCGGCCTCGCCGCGCTCCTCGGCCTCGCGCTGCGCCAGCGGGACCACCGCGACGTCGCCTTCCTCGTCACCGACGCGGAGGAGCTCGGGCTGGCCGGCGCATGGGACGCGGCGCGCTGGCTCCAGCCGGTCGACGGGATCATCAACCTGGACGGCCTCGACGATGAGGGCGCGTTCCGCATCGCCGAGCGCATCGGCGCCTACCGCCGACGCGCCCTCGCACCGCATCTGGCGGCGGCGCTCCTCGCGAGCGCGGACGCGCTCGGCGTCGCAGCCGAGCGCCGCGACCTCCCGGCCGGCGTGCTGGTCGATCACGTCCCGCTGGGCCGCGCCGGCTACCCGGCGCTGACGCTGCTGCGCGGCACGGCTCGTTCCCTCCTGCGCGTGCACCGCCCGGACGACTCGCCCGACCGCCTCACCGGCGCCGGCGTCGCACTCACCGTCGCGCTGGTCTCGGGCGCCCTCGATCTCCTCCGCACCCGCTGACCTCCCGGCGCGAGAAGGCGACCCGGCGCGAGAGGATGTCCCGACCCGGGAAAGACCGCCCCGGCCGGCGGCCGCGGCGCCGCCGCGCCCCATCGGCGCGGCCGGCGTATCCCCCGTTGCGACCCCGCAGGGTTGCTGCTACCCTTCCGCGGACGCAACGCAACCCTGATCCAGGCTGAAATGAACGGACACCGGTGCCTCGTCGTCGTCGGCGCGCAGTGGGGCGACGAAGGGAAGGGAAAGATCGTGGACGTGCTGGCCGACGAGGCCGATGTCGTGGCCCGCTACCAGGGCGGCGCGAACGCCGGGCACACCGTGCACGTCGGAGGCGAGGAGTTCATCCTGCACCAGATCCCGTCCGGGATCCTGCACGAGGACAAACGCTGTCTGCTCGGCAACGGCGTCGTCCTCGACCTCGAACAGTTCTTCCAGGAGCTGGACGGGCTCGTGGCCCGCGGGATCGATGCCGAGCGCCGCGTCGGCGTGAGCGGCCGCGCGCACCTCCTGCTCGCGTACCACAAGCGGCTGGACCAGGTGACCGAACGCGCGCGCGGCGCCGGCCGCATCGGCACCACGGGGAAGGGGATCGGGCCGGCCTACGAGGACAAGGTCGCCCGCCGCGGCATCCGCGTCGCCGACCTGCGCCTCGCCGACCGCGCCCGGGAGCTGATCCACGAGGCCGCCGCTCGCGCCAACGACCGCCTCGCCGCCGCAGGCGCCGAGCCGCTCGACCCCGATCGCGTCGCCGACGACGTCCTCGCGGCCCGCGACCGACTGCTCCCCCTCGTCACCGACGTCGGCCGCGAGATCACCCGCTCCATCGCCGACGGCCGGCGCATCCTGCTCGAGGGCGCACAGGGCGCGCTCCTCGACATCGACCACGGGACCTACCCGTTCGTCACCTCGTCGACCACGACCGCCGCCGGCGCCGCGACCGGCACCGGCATCGGGCCCACGGCCATCGACGCCGCGCTCGGCGTCGTCAAGGCCTACACCACCCGCGTCGGCAGCGGACCGCTCCCCAGCGAGATCCACGGCCCGCTCGGCCAGGCGCTGCGCGAGCTCGGCGGCGAGTACGGCGCCACCACCGGCCGGCCCCGCCGCTGCGGCTGGTTCGACGCCGTCGTCGTCCGCTACGCCGCCCGCGTCAACGGCCTCACCGGCCTCGCCCTGACCAAGCTCGACGTCCTCGATACGTTCGACGAGATCCGCATCGCCACCGCTTACCGGATCGAGGACGTCGAGCTCGACGACTTCCCCGACGACCTCACGCTCCTCGACCAGGCCGAGCCGATCTACGAGACGCTCCCCGGCTGGAACACCTCCACCGCCGACGCCCGCTCCGTCGACGAGCTCCCCCGCGCCGCCCGCGACTACATGCGGCGCATCGAGGAGCTCACCGGCGTGCCGATCTGGTACGTTTCCGTCGGCACGGGGCGCGAGCAGATCATCCGGGTCGGCTGAAGTGGTCAGGTTAGGGAGTGGGATGGGTGAAGGAGATCGGGAGCGGGTTACGGCTTGCAAGGGTTTCGCGTTGGAGGGAGAGGGACGGTCCAGTTGAGCGGGTTGTGGGGCCGAACGTAACGCACTAATTTCGGTCGTGCCACCCGCTCCATCACCTCTTGCCGCCGCGTCATGAGAAATATCCTGGTGTTGGTCGTCATCGGGGCAGCGCTTGGATGTAGCTCGGACGATGGCGTGGGTCCGAGTGGCCCGGATCGCACGCCGACGAGCCTCACATTCGTCGTGCAGCCTTCTCAGACCGAGGGAACGATGGCAACGGCGCCGGCTCCCCAGGTCGCGATCCAGGATGAAGATGGGTCGACGATCTCGACTGCCACCGGTGACGTGACCGTCGCCCTGGCAGAGAACCCGAACGGCGCGACGCTGACCGGAACGACGACCGTGAGTGCCGTCGGCGGCATCGCCACCTTCCCCGATCTGCGGATCGACCGGCCAGGGACCTATCGGCTCGTTGCTACGTCGCCTGGCTTGACCCAAGCGACCAGCGAGGAGTTTCGTATCAGGCTCACGGTGCGCCAATTGAGCGCCGGGCTTCGCCACACCTGCGCCATAACGGCTGCGGATGTGACGTACTGCTGGGGCCACAATGATGCCATGCAGCTCGGTTACCGTACCGCGGTTCGATACAGCAGCGTCGCAGGGGTTGTCGAGTTGCCAGCCGGGGTGGTCCTCCAGTCACTGAGCCTTGGATCATCGCACACCTGTGGCAAGAGTACCGCTGGTTCCTGGTATTGCTGGGGTGCCGCAAACTATGGGGATGTGACAGGCCCGACAGCGCCACGCCCCATCTCGTTGCCTACCGGAGAGGATTTTGTGTCGGTCGAAGCAGACGACCGTTTCAGCTGTGGGGTGGCCGCTTCGGGCGACGCATACTGCTGGGGATTCGCCGGGTATGAGGGGCGACTCGGCGATGGCACGTATGAGGACCGATTCACGCCCACGCGTGTTCTCGCCCCGGACGGTGTGCGTTTCCGGCGACTCAGCCGCGGGTTCGCTCATACCTGCGGGATCACCGTTTCCGATGCCCTCTACTGCTGGGGCTGGAGCATTGGACCGACGCCTGCCGAGTTCACCGTCCCCGATTCGCCTGCGCTCGCCGAGGTCGGCGGCGGACTGGCATACATGTGTGCCTCTAGTGCGGCAGGGACCATCTACTGCTGGGGCGACAACATGTTCGGCCAGCTTGGCAACGGATCTGTCGAGCCGAATCACGCACCCATGCCCATCGCTGAGCCGAACGGACAGTATGTGCAACTTGCCGTAGGCGGTGAACACGGCTGCGGACTGACTGCCGATGCGATGGTCTACTGCTGGGGGAGGGGCGGTTCCGGACAACTCGGCAATGGCGATCCATCAGCAAACAGTAGCATACCTGTCCTCGTGGATCTGCCAGCAGGCGTACGCATCGTCGAGATCGCCGCCGGCGGGATGCATACCTGCGCACTGTCCGATGCCGGCGACGTCTATTGCTGGGGCGACAACAGTCTCGGTCAACTCGGTATACCGGAGCTGGACGGGGCGGCCACCTACAGTGCGATACCGCGTCTAGCACTTCAGTGATGTCGCTGTGTCCGTGATGCGGGAGCGGATGGGGAGTGGGCGTTGATGGCGCTCCTCCCTCCACCAGGCTCCCCGGCCTGAGGGACCCTCGCCGGGTCCCATCATCGCCACCGGCCCCGCGAGGACGCGTGTGCACCCGCGGCCGTTCGTAAAGGACGCCCCAAGACCTCTTGACGCGGCATCTCCATACCCGCTCCGACCGCCACCCGGACCCAACGCTGCCTCCCAGCCGTTCTCCTCGAACTCGGACCTTCCTTCTCCCTTTCCCATGCCCCATCCCGTTCTCGTTCCCGTCCCCTTGAGCGATTCGCCAGAATTGGGTATACTTAAAGGCTTTGGATTGTGAATTGCAGCACGACGGACGGCATGTTCGAGGAACTTTCCGAAAAGCTCGACGGCGTACTCGGCCGGTTCAAGCAGCGGGGACTGCTCACGGAGCCCATGATCAAGGAGGGGCTGCGGGAGATTCGTCGCGTGCTGCTCGAGGCCGACGTGCACTATCGGCTGACGCGCGAGTTCCTGACGAAGGTCGAGGCGCGTGCGCTCGGCGAGAAGGTGCTGAAGTCGGTCGCGCCGGGGCAGCAGATCGTCAAGATCGTCCATGACGAGCTGGTCGCGCTGCTGGGCGAGAAGCGGGAGGGGCTGAAGACCGCGCCGGTCGGGCCGACGGTGATCCTGCTGGCGGGGCTGCAGGGTTCGGGGAAGACGACGACGGCGGCGAAGCTGGCGAAGCGGCTGGCGCGGGAGGGGAAGAGCCCGCTGCTGGCGGGGCTGGACGTGTACCGTCCCGCGGCGATCGACCAGCTCGAGGCGCTGGGCGGCCAGGTCGGCGTGCCGGTCTTCGCGGACCGCGAGGAGCGGGACGTCGCGAAGCTGGCGGCGCGCGCGCTGGAGCGGGCGAGGTCCGGGCGTCACCGGACGCTGCTGCTCGACACGGCGGGCCGGCTCCAGATCGATGCCGAGCTGATGGACGAGCTGCGGCGGGTGAAGGCGGCGGTCGGGCCGACGGAGATCCTGCTCGTGGTCGACGCGATGATCGGGCAGGAGGCGGTCCGGATCGCGGAGGGCTTCCACGAGGCGCTCGGCCTGACGGGCGTCGTCTTGACGAAGATGGACGGCGATGCCCGCGGCGGCGCGGCGCTTTCGGTGCGTGGCGCGACGGGCGTGCCGATCAAGTTCGTCGGGATCGGCGAGCGGCCGGACGGGCTCGACGTCTTCGACCCGCACCGGATGGCGGACCGCATCCTCCAGCGCGGCGATGTGGTCGGCCTGGTCGAGCGGGCGCAGCAGGCGTTCGACGAGGACGAGGCGAAGCGGCTGGAGCGGAAGGTCGCGAAGGAAGGGAAGTTCGACCTCGAGGATTTCCTGATCGCGATGCGACAGCTCCAGAAGCTCGGCCCGCTCGAGGGGCTGCTCAAGATGATCCCGGGCGTCAACCACAAGCTGCTGAAGCAGGCGAAGGTCGACCCCAAGCGGATGAAGCACGTGGAGGCGATCATCCTGTCGATGACGCCGAAGGAGCGGCAGCGGCCGGAGATCCTGAACGGGTCCCGCCGGGCCCGCATCGCCCGGGGGTCGGGCCGCCCCGTCCAGGAAGTCAATCGGCTGCTGAGTCAGTTCAAGGACATGCAGAAGCTGATGAAGCAGATGCGGGGGATGGGGCTGGGCGGCCGCGGCGGCCGCATGCCGATGATGCCCCGCTTCCCCGGACTCGGTTGACCGAGCCCCGAACGAGAACCAGAACGAGAGACGCCATGCCTGTACGAATTCGCCTCCGGCGCGTGGGCCGGAAGAAGCAGCCCAGCTACCGCATCGTCGTGGCCGAGGGGCAGTCGCCGCGCGGCGGCGCGTACATCGACAACGTCGGCTTCTACAACCCGCGGCGCGACCCGATGGAGCTGAGGATCGACCTGGCCAAGGTCGACCTCTGGATCGCGCGGGGTGCCGAGGTCACGCCGACGGTGCAGTCGCTGATCAAGAAGGTGCGCCGGGGCGAGGCCGGGGTCGTGGCCGCGGCGCCGGAGGCCGCGCCCGCCGCCGAGGCGGCGCCGGCGAAGAAGCCGGCCCGCAAGACGACGTCGAAGAAGGCCGCGGCCGCCGAAGCGCCGGCCAAGGAGGCGGAGGCTCCCGCTGCGGAGGCGGCCGAAGCGCCGGCCGCCGAAGCGGAAGCGGCCGCGCCCGAGGCCGAAGCGCCTGCGGCCGAGGCCGCGCCGGAGGCCGAAGCGGAGCCCGAGGCGGCGGAAGAGTCGAAGGAGTGACGCGACGTGGCCGCGCACGGCTCGGATGACGAACCACGCGCGGCGCGGCGCGGCTCGGCCGGGGACACGGAGGCGCGGAGCGAGCCGGAGTACCTGGTCGTCGGGCACGTGGCGAAGCTCCACGGCACCCGGGGCGAGGTGTTCATCTGGCCGCTGACGGACGAGGTCGAGGACGTCTACGCGCCCGGCCGGGAGGTGAGCCTCGGCAGCGAGGACGGCGAGCTGGAGGCCGGCGCGCCGACGCTCGTCGTCGAGCGTCATCGGCCGTTCAAGCGCGGGCTGCTGGTCAAGTTCGAGGGGTACGACGACCGCACCTCGGTCGAGCCGTTCGCGCGGCGGTACCTGCTGGTGCCGATCGAGCATCTGCGGCCGCTGGAAGAGGGCGAGGTCTACTACCACCAGTTGCTCGGCTGCGAGGTCGTGACGGTCGAGGGGGAGGTCGTCGGCCGGGTCCGCGAGGTGTACGACACCGAGCCGGCGGAGCTGCTCGACGTGAAGGGCGCGGGGCGCTCGTTCCTCGTGCCGTTCGTCGAGCGAATCGTGGAGGAGGTCGATGTGGAGGCCGGCCGGATCGTGATCAATCCGCCGCCGGGTCTGCTCGACCTGTAGGCGGGAGCGGATGCGGATCAACATCGTCACGATCTTCCCGGACTTCTTCACGGGGCCGCTCTCGCTCAGCATCCCCGGCCGCGCGGCGAAGGCGGGGCTGGTCGAGTACCGGGTCGTCGACCTGCGGGACTACACGCACGATCGGCATCGGACGGTCGACGACGAGCCGTACGGCGGCGGCACCGGCATGGTCATGAAGCCGGAGCCGTTCTTCGAGGCGCTGGACGACCTGCGGCCGGCGGGGCCGGTGCTGCTCATGTCGGCGCGGGGCGAGCGCTTCGAGCACGAGGACGCGGTCCGGCTCTCGGTCGAGGAGGAGCTGACGCTGCTCTGCGGCCATTACAAGGACGTGGACCAGCGGGTGGCCGAGCACCTGGCGACCGAGGAGGTCTCGCTCGGCGATTTCGTGTTGAGCGGCGGCGAGTACGCGGCGCTCGCGATCGCCGACGCGGTGGTCCGGCTGCTGCCCGGCGCGCTGGGCACGCACGAGTCGGCGGCGACCGACTCCTTCTACGACGAGGGGCTGCTCAGCCCGCCGTCGTATACGCGCCCGGCGGTGTATCGGGGGCATGTGGTGCCGGAGGTCCTGCTGTCCGGCGACCACGCGCGGATCGCGGCGTGGCGGCGGGAGCAGGCGGAGCGGTTGACGCGCGAGCGTCGTCCGGATCTGTGGGAGAAGCACGTTCGGTTGATCGGAGGGACTGCGGAAGGCTGAGCGAAGGCGCGCCTTCCGGCAGACACGTTCAGGAGGCCACGATGGACATTCTACATGAAGTGACGCAGGAACAGGTCCGGGACGACATTCCGGAATTCGCGCCCGGGGACACGCTGCGCGTGAACGTGCGCGTGCGCGAGGGCGACAAGGAGCGCATCCAGGTCTTCGAGGGTGTCTGCATCGCCCGCAAGGGCGGCCGGATCAACGAGACCTTCACGGTGCGCAAGATCTCGAACGGCGTGGGCGTCGAGCGCGTCTTCCCGCTGCACTCGCCGACCGTCGAGAAGATCGACGTCGTCCGCCGGGGCAAGGTCCGCCGCGCCAAGCTCTACTACCTGCGCGCCCTGCGCGGCAAGGCGGCCCGGATCCGGGAACGGCATCGCGGCTGATCTCCACGCGTCGCGTGGCGAAAGACGGACGAAGCCGGAACAGCGGCGGCGGAGCGCGGCGGGCGGCCCGGGCATCGGTGGACCCCGCCGCGCTCCTCGCATTCGAGGAAGCGTTCTGGTCGCGCGGGCTCCGGCACGTGGCCGGTGTCGACGAGGCCGGGCGCGGACCCCTCGCCGGCCCGGTCCTGGCTGCCGCCGTGGTCCTGCCGCGAGGCTGCTTCATCGAAGGCGTCGACGATTCCAAGCGCCTCCAGCCCGCAGTTCGCGAAAGACTCGCCGTCGAGATCGAGCGGCAGGCGCTCGCGTTCGCGGTCGGCGCGGCCAGCCCCCGCGAGGTCGATCGCCTGAACATCCTCCGCGCCACCCACCTGGCCATGCGGCGGGCGCTCGACCGGCTGGCGGTCACGCCCGAGCACGTCATCGTCGACGGACTCCCCGTCCCGCTGCTGGGCGAGGCGCAGACGGCGGTCGTCGAGGGCGACCGGCGCGTGCACAGCGTCGCCTGCGCGTCGATCCTGGCCAAGGTCACCCGCGACCGGCTGATGCACCGTCTTTCCGCGCGCTACCCCGCATACGGCTGGGAGCGGAACGCGGGGTACGGCACGCCAGAGCACCGCGCGGCGCTCGCCCGCCTCGGCCCCACCCCCCATCATCGCCGATCGTTCGCGCCCGTCCAGCTCGCGCTCGAGCTCTGAACGCCGGTCCACCGAAACCGGCGCCGCTCCGTCGTGGATACCCGGCTCCGGGTAACCCTCTCCGCCTCCGCCCGCCGGCAGGGAAGGGCTCGGGTGACCCCGACATCGGAGCGTCAGCGCGGGTTCGCGGCCCGGTCCGTGCGTGGTCAGACCGTGCCCGGCCCCGAACCGGCATCCGCCCACGGCCGGCACGGACCTCCGCCCGCGGCCCGCGCGGGCGGCACTCGGCGCGGACCCACGCAGGAACGGCGGCTTGCATACGGAACACCTCCAGAACGTGCACCCCCTATGGGTCGCCGCGGGCTGGCTCGTCGCCATCGCGACGACGTCGCTCGTCGCACTCGCGCTCGCGGCGCTGGGGCTGATCGGCCCCGCCACGGACCCCGGCGCCATCGGCATCGGCGCCGTGGCGCTCGGATTCTGGATCGGCGGCCTGTTCACCGGCTTCCGCTCGCTCCGCGCGCCGATCCTCCACGGCATCACGATCGGCCTCACGTCGATCGTCGGATGGTTCGTGCTGAACCTCCTCGTCTTCGTCTTCCCCTCGCTCCGCTGGGAAGCGCTCACGCCGCTGCTGACCGCTGCGCTACTATTGGTTCAGATGGCCGCGGCCGTCGCCGGCGCGTGGGTCGGCCACCGCATCGCACTGCGCGGCGGCGCGGAGCTGCGGGAGTGAACCACGCGCGTCCGCACGGGCACCGGGGAGCGCCCCGGGGACGGCGAGCACGGGCGGCCGCACGGGGGCGGCCGTGAGCGTTCGGGTGGGGTGCGGAGGCGGAGCTGCCGCCCCATCGGGCAATCGTACGCCGAGTGCGACCGCCCCGAGCACCCCGGTCAGGGTGTACCCGGACTCGACGTCACGAGCAACCGTTTCGGTTGAAGTTCGGGGGAAATTCTGCTAAATTCAAGGGTTCCCACCCTGGGCGGGACCGGGCCGGTAGCTCAGCTGGCAGAGCAGCGGACTTTTAATCCGAAGCGCGTGGGTTCGAGCCCCACCCGGCCCATCTTCGGAAACGCAGGCCACACCGACTTTGCGGTGCGGCCTGCATTTTTTTGTTGTTTCGTACTGGACGCGTGGTAACATTGGTGGCCGCCGGCGAGGTGAAGGCGCTCGTGTTCGTCGCGGGTCGCGATCGCGTCGTCCACGGACCCGCGCGCCGAGCCTTCTCGTTGCTCATCGGCGCGGGCAATCCGGAGCCATGGTCGGCCGCGCTTGTGGATGGTGCCCGGGCTCGCGCCGCCGGAGCGCATACGGTCTCGAATCCATTCGAACTCCGACCCGGAGGGAGGTTCCATGAACGCGGATGTCGAGCAGGCGGCACAGAAGGAAGAGCGGGCCGATGCGGATCGGCGGGCGAAGGTGGCGAGGTGGGAGGACTGCATCGATGTCTTCTTCTCGCCCGCGGAGCTGTTTCGGCGGCGCGCGCAGGATCGGGTCGGCCCACCGCTCGTCACGCTCCTGGTCGTGGCCATAGCGGTACATTTCGCGCTGATGCCTGCGAACGCCATGGTCATGCGCGCGGCCGTCGCGGGCAATCCGCGAGCTGCGGAGGCGCTGGGCTCGTTTGGGACGCTGATGCAGGTGCTCGGCGCGGCATTCGTGCCGATCGGGTACCTCATCTCCATCACCGCCGTCGCGGCTCTTCTCTGGGTGGGCGGGCGGATGGCCGGCGTCGAACCCGGGTTTTCCCGCACGATGCTGATCGCGACCTATGCTGCCTTCACGCGGCCGCTCGCGGAGGTCGCGACCGCGTTACTCGTGGTCCTGCACGGGGAAGCCGGGCTGGATGTCGTGCGCCACGGATCCCTCGGTGTGCTCCGCTTCGTGGGAGACCGCGGTATGGACCCGGTTCTGGTTCCGCTGCTGGGGCGCCTCGAGGTCTTCGCCATCTGGCAGGCGATCCTCTGGGCCGCAGGCGTCGTCATCATCTGCGGCGCGAGCAGACTTCGCGCGGCGGCGATCGCAATGGTGGCCTGGGCGCTGGCGGCCGTGCCGGGCGTCGTGGGTGCGCTTCTCGGTGCTGCGGCAGGACGATAGGGGTGCGCTTCCGGCGCGATGGCAGGTGCCGGGTGTTCCGGCGGCAATGGTGCCTCGATGCGTCCCCCACGCCCGGCGACGGGATCGGTGTGAAGCGGATCCGGTAGAGGTCGGTCGGGAGCCGGTCCCGTATGGCGGGCGGCGCCGGCGCGCCGGCGGTTACGTGCGGCGCCGCCGCGCTGGCGGTTACGTGCGGCGCCGCCGTGTCGGCCCTCCCGGTCCGCGCCGCCCCCGCCACCGGTACCGCCTGCCGCCCGTTCTGGGCCGTATCGCGTACCCTGCGTCGTACCCGTGCTCGCGGGCCCAGCGCCGGAGTGCGGCGTCGCCGTGGCGGCCGAAGCTGCGGCTCTCGGCGGGCGGCCGCCGCAATGCGGCGCCGGGGGCGCGGCGGGTGTCGTACGCTTCGTCGTAGGGGCTCAGGCCGTAGAGCTCGAAGGGGGAGGGGCCGCCGCCCTCGAGGCCGGAGATGGCGCCGCCGCCCCACGCGACGGGCGGGTAGAGCCCGCCCCAGGGGTCGGGGATCGGCTCGGACGGCCGGTACTCGCGATCGTATCGCGCGCGCCGCTCGCGCGGTCGTGGCGTGCGTCGGCGGGGGCGTCGGGGTCGTCTCACGAGATCCTCCGGTGCGTGGGGTGTCCCCGCACGGGGAGGGCAGGTCGCGTGCCGCCGGGGCCGTCCGCGGACGGAACGCGGGTTGCAGTGCCCCGTGCCGAGGCGCGTCGTGCGTTCCGTGCGGCGCGGCAGGGTTCCCCGGCACGGTGAGCAGGAGGACGACATGGAGGGGCGCTCCACACAGACGGATGCCGGCCTGGTCGCGGAGCTGAACGACCTGCTTCAGCTGGACCACGATGCGGTGCAGGCGTACACGATCGCGATCGACAACATCGAGGCCGAGACCCTTCGGAGCACGCTGCTGGAATTCCGCGGCGACCACGAGCGGCACATCACGGATCTGACGCGTCTGATCCGGGAGCACGGCGGCATGCCGATCGAGCTCTCGCACATCCCGACGGGCGCGTTCAAGCTGGCGGTCCAGAAGGTCGGCGCGATGGATGGCGACAAGGGGATCCTGCTGGCGTTCAAGGCGAATGAGCGGCAGGTCCGGGACAAGTACCGTCGTGCCGCGGGCACAGCCGGCCATCCCCCGGACGTGGCCGAGGTCCTGCGACGCAACGCGTCGGACGAGGAACGGCACTACGAGTGGGCCGCGCAGGCGCTGGATTCGATGGGGGCCGGCCCCGAGTCGCTGGTCGGTCGGGCGGAAGGCGCGTTCGAGCGGATGCACGAGCGCGCGGCGGACGCGATCGAGGGCGCGGAGCGCCGGGTGATGGAGCGGGCCGAGAGCGCGCGACGCACGATGAAGGACGCGCCGGAGCGGATGCGGGCGACGACCGGGAACGGGCTGGACGCGGCGGCGGACGCGGTCGATCGGGCGGGGACCTGGGTGGAATCGCGCGACGGCGCCGTCGGCGTGCGAGTCGGCTCCATGGCGCACGGACTCGCCGATTCACTCGAGAACGCGGCCGACTACATCCGCTCGCGGGACCTCCGGATGATGCGGACCGACCTCGAGGACCGCGTGCGGGTCCACCCGCTGCGCTCCGCGGCGATCGCGGTAGGCGCGGGGTTCCTGCTGGGCCGGATGCTCCGCTGAGGGTCGGTCGCGTCGCGGCGCCGCGAGGGCTCCCCGGACGCCCGTCGCCGGCGCCGCGGCGGGTGCGCGCCCGCCCCGGCGTTCAGTCCTCGATCAGCTCGCCCAGCTCCGCCGGCGTCTGCCCGTTCAGCAGCGCGGCGATCACGTCGCGGGCGTACGTCTCCGGATTCTGCGCCGGGTCGGAACCGCGAATGTGGGCCAGGATCAACCGCTCGCCATTGGCGCATTCGAGCCCGACGTACGCCGAGGGGAAGACCTCCGCCTGGCCGATCACCGACTCGACCTCGTGCGGGACCCCGGCGACGCCCAGTCGTGCATCGCCGCTGGTGAGCGCGGTCTCGACGCGTTCCCACGTGTCGTCGAGCGGAAACGCCGTGGCCGCCAGGATCGTCGGGAGCCCGCCGATGATCAGCCCGACATCGAGCTGCACCTCCGCCTCGCGATCGAGGACGTTGGCGCTGTGCAGCACCGGAAACGGTCCGGCGAGGAATACGGGAATGGCCGAAGGGTCCATGCGTGGTCGCCACTCGACTCGCCACGCCGGTCCCGGCCGGCGGTCGCGTAGGGGTCGTCCGTGCTCGGGTAGCATACCCGACCCGCCGCGCTGGGTTTCACGCGGGCGCGGCCACGAACCCGAGCAGTCGCTGGAGCAGTCGGACGAAGCGCGCGGCTTCCCGCCCCAGGCCGATCGGCCCGAGCGCGGCGGCGTTCAGGCCGGAGTGCGCGAAGAGCGACGTGACCGTGAGGCTGTCGCGGCAGTGGGCCGGGATGACGTCGCCGAGATGCAGCGTCTCGGTGAACGGCACCAGCCGGTCATCGCGGCCGTGGGCGAGGAGCGTGCGCACGGGGAGTCGCGGCAGCAGCGGGCCGGGATCGAGCAGCGGGTCCACGCGTAGCGCGGCGGCGGCGAGCGCCTCCGGGATCCATGCGGCGAGCGCGGGGTCCGGCGTCGGCGTTTCGGGCGTGCGGGCGAACAGGTCGAAGATCTCGCGCCGGCCGTGGGGCAGCGCCGCCCGGAGCTCCCGCTTGAAGGGGTCGTAGGCCGGGTCGCCGGCGAAGAGGCCGCGCCGGCCGCTCTCCGCGGCGAGACGGGCCAGCGCCCGGGCGACGTCTTCGTGATCCTCGAGTCCCGGGACGTGCGTCAGGTAGTTGGCGCCCATGACCCAGCCGCCGTACGGGTCCGGCTCGACGCGGTGGAGCGAGCCGCGGTGCTCGAACTCGCCCGTGAATCCGAAGCGGAACAGGCGGCGCAGGTCGCAGTAGCCGCCCCACGCGGCGACGCCGCACAGTCGTCCGGCCAGGGTCGGGTCGGCCGAGGCGGCGGCGAGGATCTGCGTCGCGCCGAACGAGAAGCCCAGCACCGCCACGCGGTCCGGGTCGGTCGCGCCGATTTCGCACGCCGCGTCGATCGCCCCGTGCACGCTCGGTCCCGTCACGCCCGGCGCGACGTGGAGCCGGCCCCACTCGGGGACTTCCGGCACGAACACCGCCGAGCCGCCGGCGGCGACGGCGCGGGCGAACCGGTCGAGCGATGGATGCTTGCGGCCGTGCGACGTCAGGCCGTGCAGCACGATCCACGTCGGCAGCCGGTCTCCGCGGCCGGCCGGCCGGAAGAGCCGCGCCGGCAGCGATTCGCCGCCCCGGGCGTACCGGGTCTCGACCACCTCGACCCCGTGGGGTCGGGGACGGACGTACTCGCGAAGGAATCGGAGCGTCGCATTCATACGATCCCCATTCTACCGCCTCGATGCCGCGGCGGGCCAGCCTTGCGCGAGCGGCGGCCCCGGCCGCATCATCGCAGCGTGCAGAACGCGATCCAATCCGAGCCCGGCCCCGGCGACCCGGCCGGCCACAGGCGCTTCCTGAAGCGCGCCGCCGACGCGCTCGGCCCCGGCGGCCGTCGGTTCCGCGTGAGGACGCGCGTGATCGGTGAATACGACTACGGCTGGATGCGCCTCTCCCCCCACATCTACAACGCGCCCGAGGAGCTGGAGCGGGTGGTGGCATTGATCGGGAACCTGGCGTAATCGCGGATCGAAGCACCGGGATGTCCGACCGACGCGCCCCGCCCCACCCGCACCGCCGCCGCGGCCGGCGGCTCACCGTGGCCCGCGTACGGCGCCGCGCGACCGCGCGCGTGCTCCGGGCGGGTGGCCTGTGGCAGCGCGTGGTCGACGAATTCAACGCGCTGGGGCTCAGCGAGAATGCGATCCTCATCGCGTTCGCCGTCGCGATCGGCGTCGCGGGCGCGCTCGGCGTCGTCGCGTTCTACCGTCTGATCGACCTCGCGCACCACGCCCTCTTCGTCTGGCCCGGCGATCGCCTGGGCCGGTCGGGGCTGCCGCTGTACCGGCCGCTGCTGACCGCCGCCGCCTTCGCCCTCGCGTGGTGGCTCATGAAGAGCCTCGGTCGCGGCCACCAGGGGCTCAACGTCCCCGACGTCCAGCTCGCCATCGCCCGACGCGGCGGGAACATACCGACGCGCCCGGCGCTGGTCCGGACCGCCGCCAGCGCCGTGACGCTGGGCGGCGGCGGCTCGGCCGGGAGCGAAGGTCCCGTCGCCGTGCTCGGCTCCGCGATCGGCTCGCTCCTCGGCCGCGCGTTCCGCTTCGACGCTTCGCGCGTCAAGATCCTCGTCGGCGCCGGCGCCGCGGCCGGGATCTCCGCGGCGTTCAACGCGCCGCTGACCGGCGCATTCTTCGCGCTCGAGGAGATGCTCGGCTCCTTCGCCGTCGGCGCGTTCCCGCCGGTCGTCGTGGCCAGCGTCGTGGCCGCCGTCGTCTCGCGCAGCTTCTTCGGGAACCACCCCGCGTTCCCGATCCCCATGGAGTACGGCTACGCGCTCCACCGGGAGGTCTTCCTCTTCTATCCGCTGCTCGGCTTCGTGGCCGGGCTGGTCGCGGTCCTTTATATTCGCGCCTACTTCCGGGCGGAGGCGCTCTCGACGAAACTGCCGGTACCGCCGTGGGCCGTGCCGTGGCTCGGCGGCGCGGCCGTCGGCGCGATCGTCCTCGCGTCCCAGGGCATCCTCGTCGGCTACGGCCACCTCTCGGTCCGCCTCGAGGTCTTCGGCCTCATGCCCTGGTACGCGCTCGCCCTGCTCGCCATCGGCAAGATCGGCGCGACCGCCATCACGCTGAACAGCGGCGGGTCCGGCGGCGTCTTCACGCCCTCGCTCTACATCGGCGCCGCGACCGGCGGCGCGTTCGGCGTCGCCGTCGCCTCGCTGTTCCCGGGCCTCGAGCTCCACCCCGAGGCCTACGCGCTCGTCGGCATGGGCGCCGTCGTCGCCGCCGCGACCGACGCGCCCATCACCGGGATCCTGATCGTGTTCGAGATGACGAACGACTACGCGATCGTGCTCCCGCTGATGCTCGCCACCGTCATCGCCTACGTCGTCGCCCGGCGCCTCGAGCCGGACTCCCTCTACAGCGGCTGGCTCCGGCGTCGTGGCGAGCGCCTCGAGCACGGCGCCGACCGCGACGTCCTCGCCGGGCTCTGCGTCGCCGACGCCTACGATTCGGACCCGCAGGTCATCGGCCACGCCGCGACGGTCGCCCAACTCCTCGAGCGCCTCGGCCAGGGCGAGCAGACCGAGTTCCCGGTCGTCGATGACGAGCTCCGTTTCGTCGGCGTCATCAACGTCGCCGACCTCGGCCGCCTCGCCCGCGACTACGCCGACCTCACCGGCCTGCTCCTGGCCGCCGACATCGCGCACCCCGCCCAGACCGTCGCCCCCGGCGACTCGCTCCTCGACGCCATCCGCAGGATGGGCGTCCGCGGCGCCGGCGCGCTCCCCGTCGTCGACCCCGACACCCACCGCCTCCTCGGCCTGATCAGCCGCGCCAGCATCCTCGCCCTCTACGAGCGCACCGTCATCACCCCCGCCCGCCCCTGACCCCCCAAACCCCCTCGACCAAGAAAGAGAACGGGTGCCAGCCCCGCCAGCACCCGCTCCCCCGAATCCTGATTGCCGACTCCTGAAGTGCTCCCTCAATACCGCCGCAGCTCCTCGATCGCCTTCAGCACATCGTCCGGGTTGGGCAGGATCGCCTCCTCCAGCCGCGGCGAGTACGCCACCCACGTGTCGAGCGACGCGACACGCTTGACCGGCCCGTCGAGCCACGGGAACAGCTCGTCCGCGATGCGCGCCGCGATCTCGGAGCCGATCCCCCACGAAAGCGCGTCTTCGTGCGCCACGATCACCTTGTTCGTCTTCCGGACCGAATCGGCGATCGTCTCCATGTCGAACGGGCTCAGCGAGCGCAGGTCGATGACCTCGACGCTGATCCCACGCTCCTCGGCGATCTTGGCCGCGTCGAGCGAGCGCTTGACCACCGCGCCGCAGGTGACGACCGTCACGTCCGTGCCTTCCCGCACCACCTTCGCCTTGCCGAACGGGATCATGAAGTTCGGTCCCGGATAACGGCCCTTGTTGTAGACCTGGCGGTAGAGGTGCTTGTGCTCCAGGAAGATGACCGGGTCCTCGCACCGGATCGCCGTGCGCAGCAGCCCGTTCGCGTCGACCGCGTTCGACGGCAGCACCACGCGCAGCCCCGGCGTGTGCGTGAACAGCGCCTCGCCCGTCTGCGAGTGATAGATCGCGCCGCCCTTCAGATAGCCGCCGTACGCCACCCGGATCACGACCGGCGCGCTCCACGCGTTCGCCGAGCGGTAGCGCATCGCCGCCAGCTCGTCACGGATCTGCATCATCGCCGGCCAGATGTAGTCGAAGAACTGGATCTCGACGACCGGCTTGAGGCCGCGCGTCGCCATCCCGACCGCGCGCCCGACGATGTTCGCCTCGGCGAGCGGCGAGTTGAAGACGCGCGTCGCGCCGAAGCGCCGCTGGAGCCCCCACGTCACCTTGAAGACGCCGCCCTTGCCCTTGACCTTCTCGAGGACCTCCTCCCGGCTCGCGTCGGCGACGTCCTCGCCGAAGACGATGATGCGCGGGTCGCGCTCCATCTCGTCGCGCAGGCACGCGTTGATCAGGTCGACCATCGTGGTCTCGTCGCCCTCGTACTGCGGGTCGTCCTCCGTGTCGAACCGCTCCGAGGTCGGGTCCACGTCCGGCGAGTAAAGGTAGAGCGTCGCCGTCTCCGGCGCAGGCTGCGGCTGCTCCAGTGCGCGGTCGGCCGCTTCCTGCACCTCCTGCTCGACCTCCCGCTCCAGTGCGTCCAGCTCCTCCGCCGTGGCCAGCCCCTCCTCGATCAGGTGCTGGCGCAGCAGGACGATGGGATCGCGCCGCGCCTCGAGCTCCCGCTCCTCGTCCGGCTTGTACATCCGCTCGTCGTCCGACTGCGAGTGCGAGTACGGCCGGACCACGTGCGCGTGCAGCAGCGCCGGGCCCTTGCGCTCCCGCGCGTAGGCGACGACCCGCCCCGCGGCCTCGTGGCACGCGACCACGTCGCAGCCGTCGACCTCCTCGACGTAGAGGCCCGGGAACCCCTTGACCAGCTCGCTGATCTTGCCGCCCGGCGTGTTCACCTCGACCGGCACCGAGATCGCATAGCCGTTGTCCTCGACCACGAAGACGACCGGCAGCTTCATGTTGCACGCGGAGCTGAGCGCTTCCCAGAACTCGCCTTCCGACGTCTGCCCCTCGCCCGTCGTGACGAGCACGACCTCATCGTCCGCGAAATCGTCGATCGCCTCGCGCATGCTCTCGACCAGCGAGGCGCGCCAGCCGGTCTCGGCGCACCCCACCGCCTGGAGGAACTGCGTCCCCGTCGGCGACGAGGTGCTGACGATGTTCAGGTCGCGCTTCCCCCAGTGCGACGGCATCTGGCGTCCGCCGCTCGCCGGGTCGCTCTCCGCCGCGACCGCCTGGAGTAGCTGCTCGTACGCCGTGACGCCGAGCGCGAGCGTGAGCGCCCGGTCGCGGTAGTAGAGGTAGAACCAGTCGGAACCCGGCCGCAGGTGCGGCGCCAGGGCCACCTGCAATCCCTCGTGCCCCGCGCCCGAGATCTGGAAGAAGATCTTGTTCTGACGCTTGAGCTGGATCTCCTTGTCGTCCAGCCGGCGCGACAGGAGCATCGTACGGTACGCGCCCACGAGCTGGTCGCGGGAAAGGCCGGCGGTGGTCCTGCGCTCCGCTCGGGTCTGAGTAGCCATGCGAATGCCGCCTGAAGAGAGATGTTTCAGCACTGAAAATAACCCGCCGGCACGAGGCCGGCACCGGCCGGCCAGGCGTCATCGTGCCCGAGCAGTTCCTCCCTGAGCACTCCTCGTACCCGCATCGTGCACCTGCTTCGCTGGACCTGCCGCGCCGCCGCGGCGATCGTGCTTCCACTGGCCGTCCTGTCGTGCCGCTCGACGGACGGCCCGACGGGCACGGGACGCATCGCGCCGTCGCTCGCC
>DASVDG010000052.1:0-34295 GCA_036381255.1 Longimicrobiales bacterium
CCGAGCACTATCTCGCGGGTGCGATGAGCCGCTGGCTCCCCTATCTGGCGGAGCTGCAGCCCGAGCTGTTCATAGAGATCGGCCGTGACCTGGCGCGCGAGCGTGGGATAGAGAACCGCGATTTCGTCATCGTCTCCAGTCCACGCCACCGCATCAGAGCGCGTGCGCTGGTCACCAACCGCATCGGTGTCCTCAACATCGCCGGCAGGAAGGTCCACCACGTGGGGATGCCCTGGCACTGGGGGTGGCAGGGGCTCGCCGTGGGCGACGTGGTCAACGATCTCACGTCCTGGGTGGGCGATCCCAACGTCTCTATCCACGAGGGGAAAGCCTTCGTGTGCAACGTGGAGAAGGAGTGATGGGAACGCGCTCGCTGCCGATCCTCACGCGGAATCCGGCACGGCCGGCGGGAACCGGCACGCCGCAGGGCGCTGCCCCGTCCACGGCACCGCAGGCGGCGCCCGGCGCTCGGACGGAGCCGATGGGCTTCTTCACCGACACGACCGTTTGTATCGGCTGCAAGGCGTGCGAGGTGGCGTGCAAGGAGTGGAACCAGCTCCCGGCGCGGAACGGCGGCGTCACGGAGCTGTCGGGGCGGAGCTACGACAACACGCTGCGCCTGGACGGGATCCACTGGCGGCACGTGAAGTTCATCGAGCAGTTCGACGGCGCGTACGATGGCCGCTGGCTGCTCATGAGCGACGTCTGCAAGCACTGCGTCCAGGCCGGCTGCCTCGA
Organism: Longimicrobiales bacterium; assembly: GCA_036381255.1. Taxonomy (GTDB): domain Bacteria; phylum Gemmatimonadota; class Gemmatimonadetes; order Longimicrobiales; family RSA9; genus CALBZE01. Next base: position 739 of record DASVDG010000052.1, read on the forward strand.
GGTGTGCCCGACCGGCGCGATCATCCGCACGGAATTCGATACGGTGGTCATCCAGTCGGACGTGTGCAACGGGTGCCGCGACTGCATCCCGGCGTGTCCGTTCGGCGTGATCGACATCAACCCGGTCTCGGGCACGGCGCAGAAGTGCACGCTCTGCTACGATCGAATGAGCCAGGGGATCGAGCCGGCGTGTTCGAAGGCGTGCCCGACGGATTCGATCCAGTTCGGCCCGATCGCGGAGCTACGGGAGCGGGCCGGGCGCCGGGTCGCGCAGCTCCACGAGCGCGGGCAGACCGATGCGTACCTGTACGGCGCGGACCCGGACGGGCCGCTCGGCGGGCTGAACGCCTTCTTCCTGCTTGTCGACGAGCCCGAGGTGTACGGCCTGCCGCGGGTGCCCGAGCTGCCGAGCGCACGGCTGGCGGAGGCGTCGCTCTTCTCCGCCGCCGGCGCGGTGGTCCTTGCGCTGCTCGGCCTCATCGGGCTCCGCAAGCAGCGCATGGACGAGCAGGCGCAGGGGGAGGAGTGACCCGATGAAGCCTCATCGCTGGTCGGTGATCGTCGCGGCGGCCGGGCTCGCCGCGTGCACGGCGCCGGAGTCGGCGCGCGTCCGCGGCGGCGGCCCCGGCGCCGACCCGGGGAATCGCGATGCCGTCGTCGAGATGCACGGCGGGTCGAACATGTACTGGGAGACGCCATGCAGAGCCACGGAAGCGCAGTGCCCGGGATCGCTGCCCGCAGCGGGGCTGCCGGAGCGAGATCGGCTCTTGAGGCAGTGGCCGACCTGAACCCCGAGTGGCGGGCCTGGCTCGCGCTGGTCGAGACGACGCTGGACGCGCTGGAGGACCCGGCCTGGGGAACGGCGGCGCCGGACGCGCCCGCGCCGGCCCGACCGGCCGCCGCGCCGCTCCTGCACGGCACGACGATCCGCGTCGATGCGCGCCGCGCACGCCGCTGGGTGCGTCGCCTCGTCAAGACGGCGGCGGACGAATCGGCGCCCGGCGCGGCGTCGCTCCGTCGCTTCCGGTTCCGTCGCCTGGACGCCGCGGCGCTCCTGGAGGCGGCGGTCGCGCACGACACGCCACGCATCGAACAGATCGCGGCCGAAGTCGACGCCGACCCGCACGCCCTCGCCGCCGTCGCGCAGCTCGCCGCGCGGCCGCTGCTCCAGGCGAGCGGCCGCCGGCTCGCCGGTCACGTGCCCCCGGGTTGGGACCACGGGTATTGCCCGGTCTGCGGCGCCTGGCCGGCCCTCGCCGAGTCGCGCGGAATCGAACGGGCTCGTCGGCTGCGCTGCGCGCGCTGCGGCGCCGACTGGAACATCGTCGTGCTGCGCTGCCCGTTCTGCGGCGAGCGCGACCACCGCCGGCAGGGCGGACTCGTCCCCGACGGCGAGGAGGAGATCCGGAGGGTCGACACGTGCCATTCGTGCAGGGGGTACGTGAAGACGATCACGACGCTCCGCCCGATCGCGCCGCCCGCCGTCCTGATCGAGGACCTGGCGACGGTCGAGCTGGACATCGCCGCCCTGGAGCGCGGCTACGCGAGGCCGGAGCGACCGGGCTACACCGTCGTCGTGAGCGTGGGCGACGGGGCGCGCGGCCCGGCCGTCCGCTCCGGCGCGGAGGCGTGATGCGCGGCGACGACGCGGCCGTACGGCCCGGCGAGCTCTGCCGCGAGCTCCTCGCGGCGCTCGAGGCGTCCGAAGGGCGGCGGCGGCGGCGAAAGCGCGACACCACGCCCGATGCGATCGGGCTGTCCATCAAGCGCGAGCTGCTGGAGGCCGCCGTGGCCGATGACCCGGCGCCGGAGGACTTCGAGGGGTGGCTGCTGGACCGCTGCCTGGCCCGCGGCCCCGGCGGCGGCGCGGTTCGTGCCATGGCGCTCTCGATCTGGGAGGAGTGGCGCCTGGTCCGGTCGTCGCCGGGGTTCCGCGCGTGGCTCGCGCAGGGCGCGCCATCGGACGACCGGGACGACGCGAGCCCCGCGTGTCGGGCCGCCGCGACCGACGCTCCGGAGCGCGACGCCGTCCGGGGCACGCTGCCGGCACACGCGACCGGGCGGACACACGAAACCGCGCCGGCACGGGACGCGAAATCCGCACTCGATCCGGTACCGGCACACGCCGCGAGGCCGGCAGAGCCGCGAGGTGAATGATGCGCGTGACAACCCGGACGACGGTCGTGCTCATTGCGGTGGCGTACCTGGGCGCGGCGGCGTGCCGACCGGGCGACCACGGGGTCGCCGACGAGGAGGACGTGGCGCCGGCGGAGATCGGCGAGGATGCGGAAGGCGTGGGTGCGCGCATCCCGGTGGAGGAGGCGCCGCGCGAACGGCGGCAGCTTGGACCGGCCGGAGAAACCGTCGCCGTGCTGAGGCAGGATGCCGACCCGGGCGTCACCGTCTACGACCCGCCGCCGGACCTGTCGCGCCCGGACTTCGGCGTCGTCTACATCCCGAGCGGGCCGCCCCCGGCGCCGGCTTCGGGCGCGGGCGATACCGTCGGAATCGTCCCGACGGCGCCGCCGACGCCGGTCCCCGGCGGGATCACGCCGCCCGCGGACACGATGGGCGTGCGCCGGCGTTAGGCCGCCTCCGCGCCGGCCGCCCCGGGCACCGCGGTCACGAGCACCTTGTCGACGCGGCGCCCGTCCATGTCCACGACCTCGAAGCGGAAGCCGAACGCCTCGAACGCCGCGCCCGCGACCGGGATGCGCCCGAGCCGCGTGATCACGAACCCGCCGAGCGTGTTGTAACGCCGCCGTTCCGCGCCGCGGCGCTCGGTCAGCCCGAGCGCCTTCCAGAACTCGTCCATGGTCAGCGTCGCGTCCACGAGCCAAGAACCGTCGTCGCGGCGCACGATCCTCGGCTCGGCGGGCACCGTCAGGTCCCCCGCGATCTCCTCGAGCACGTCGTTGAGCGTGACCAGCCCTTCGGTCCCGCCGTACTCGTCGACGACGATCGCGTAGTGGACGCCGCTCTCCCGGAACAGTTCGAGCAGGCGCAGCGCGCGCATGCGCTCGGGCACGAACAGCGGCTCGCGGAGCGCGGCACGCAGGTCCAGCGGCTCACCGCCGACCACGCGCGCCCAGAGGTCCTTGACCTCGACCACGCCGAGGACGTGGTCGATCCCGCCGTCGCAGACCGGGAATCGGGAGTAGCGGTGCAGAATCATCTTCTCCCGGTTCAGCTCGGGCGGGTCCCGGACGTCGAGCCAGACCACGCGGTGACGGGGGACCATGAGCGTGTACGCGCGCTGATCGCCGAGCCAGAACACGCGCCCGACCAGCTCCTGCTCCTCCTCCTCGAAGATGCCGGCCTCCGTGCCCTGCTCGATCAGCGTGGCGACCTCCTCTTCCGTGACCGGAGGCCCCTCCGCCTTTCGAATGCCGAGCAGCCGGAGCACGCCGTCCGTCGACACGCCCAGCACGTGGACCAGCGGCCGGGCCGCGATCGAGACGTAGTGCATCGGCCGGGCGACCCGCGCGGCGATCCGCTCCGGGTGGATCAACGCGATCCGCTTCGGCGCCAGCTCGCCCAGGATGAGCGTGAGGTACGTGATGGCCGCGACGACGAGGCCGAGCGCGAGCTGTCCGCTGTACGCCGCGACGGCCGGGATCCGTGCCAGGTAATCGCCGAGCTGCGCGGCGATCGTGGCGCCGCCGTACGCGCCGGCAAGGATGCCGATCAGCGTGATGCCGACCTGGACCGTCGAGAGGAAGCGGTTCGGGTGATCCGCCATGTCGAGCGCGCACCTCGCGCCCGCATCGCCCTCGTCCGCCCGCGCTTGGAGCCGGGCCTTGCGGGCGGAGACGATGGCCATCTCCGACATGGCGAATACGCCGTTCATCACGATGAGCAGGAGGACCAGCAGCAGTTCCGCAGCGATCGACGCGTCGGTCATACGATCCTCGGTCCGGCGTGATGCGAGGGCGCGTCCCGTCCGGCCGGCCGCCGCGCACGGCCGGGCCGGCCCGCCCGGAGCCAGCGGAGCTCCTCCGAGAGTTCGAGCGCGATTCGTACCATGACGGAGCGCCGCTCCCGGCCGCGGTCTTCCGACCGCGGCCGGGAGCGGCTTCGGCAGGCGATGGATCGAGCGAGAACGGGCGTCGAGGGGCCGGCCGGGCTACCGCGTCCGATCCGCGTCGGCGCCTGCGTCGTGTCGTTCCACTTCCGCCACCTCCGGGTCCGGCTCGACCGGCGCCGTGGCCGGCTCGGGGCGTGGCTCCAGCGGATCGTGCTCGACGGGATCGTTGACCTCCGCGTGCTTCGGCCAGAGCAGCGAAGCCGCGACCGAGCTGCCGAGCACCGCCGCGACCACGCCGAGCGAGAGGGTGATCGGCACATGGTACACCTCCGCCAGCAGCATCTTCGCGCCCACGAACACCAGCACGACGCTGAGCCCGAGCTGGAGGTAGTGAAACTTGTGGATGATCCCGGCGAGCAGGAAGTAGAGGGCGCGCAGCCCCAGCACGGCGAGGATGTTGGAGGTGTAGACCAGGAAAGGATCCTGGGTGATCGCGAAGATCGCGGGAATCGAGTCGACCGCGAAGATCAGGTCCGTCGTCTCGACCAGCACCAGCACCACGAAGAGCGGCGTCGCGACGCGGCGCAGCCTGCCCCGCGCGCCCACGGGCTCCTTCACGAAGAAGCGCTGCCCGTGGTAGACGTGCGTCACCGGGAAGAAGCGGCGCACCAGGCGGATCACCGGGTTCGCCTCCGGCTCGATCGACTGTTCGTCCTGCACGGCCATGCGGATCCCCGTGAAGACGAGGAACGCGCCGAAGATGTACAGGATCCAGTCGAACCGCGCGATCAGGAGCGCGCCCGCGCCGATCATCGCGCCGCGCATGAGCAGCGCGCCCAGCACGCCCCAGAACAACACCCGGTGCTGGTACTTCGGCGGCACGCCGAAGTAGCTGAAGATCAGGACGAAGACGAAGATGTTGTCGACGCTGAGCGCCTTCTCGATCAGATAGCCGGTCAGGAACTCGAGGCCGGCCTCGGCACCCATGAACCGGTACACGCCGGCGTTGAAGGCCAGCGAGAGGAGCACCCAGAAGATGCTCCATCCCGCGGCCTCCCTCACCCGGACCTCGTGCGCCTCTCTGTGGAAGACGAAGAGATCGAGGGCCAGCATCGCCAGCACGAGCGCGTTGAAGCCGGCCCAGACCCAGATGTCATGCATTCGGCCCCTCCGCCGCATCGGGGCGGCGGGCCGGCGCACCCGCGCGCGAGGACCGGCTCACGACGGCGCGCCGGGTCACCCGACCATGGCGTTCATGGTCGCGGCCAGCCGCTCCAGGCGCGCCACCCGCTCCTCGGTCGAGGGGTGGGTCGAGAAGAGCCGGCTCATTCCGCCGCCGTGTGCGGCGAGCGGGTTCACCTGCGCCAGCGGCGCCACCGCGGGTGCGACGTTCATCGGGATCTGCCGCGCCGCCATCTCCAGCTTCCGGAGCGCGCCGGCCAGCGCCAGCGGACGGCCGCAGATCTCGGCGCCGACGGCATCCGCCTTGAACTCCCGCTGCCGGCTGATCGCAAACTGGATCAGCATCGCCGCCATCGGCGCGACGAGCGCCATGACGAGTGCGCCGATCGGATTGCCGCCGTCCTCGTCGTCGTGGGCGCCGCCCAGCATCAGCCCCCACATGGCCATGTTGCCGAGGTAGGAGATCGCGCCGGCGACCGTCGCGGTGAACGTCTGGAGCAGCATGTCGCGGTTCTTGATGTGGGCCAGCTCGTGCGCGATCACGCCCTCCATCTCCTCCCGATCCACGAGGCGCATCAACCCGGCCGTCACGCACACCACCGCGTTGTCCGGGTTGCGCCCCGTCGCGAACGCGTTCGGCTGCGGGTGCGGCGCGATCGCGACGGTCGGCATCGGCAGCCCCGCGCGCTGCCGCAGGCGGTCGACCATCTCGAACAGCTCCGGCGCGTCGCGCTCCGTCACCACCTGCGCGCCGTACATGCGCAGCACCATCGTCGACGACGCGTAGTACATCACGAAGTTCATCACGCCGGCCATGAGCAGCGCGAAAACCATCCCGCCCTGCCCGCCGACGGCGCCGCCCAGCGCCACGAAGAGCGCCGTCAGCCCGGCCATCAGCACGAAGACCTTGACGTTGTTCATCCTCACCTCCGTACGATCGAACGCAAAAAGGCGAAACCTCCGCATGCGCGGACCCGCGTGGGGCCCATCACCTGCGAAGGTCTCGCCTGTTCCCAGGGAACCGGCCGAACCGTGCGCCGGCGGCGCAGTCTTGACGATTCGACCGCGCGGGTTGTCGCTCCCGCGTGGCTACTCCCCTTCCGCTACCGGGAAAGATAGCGAAAATCGCACCCGCGCTCAAGCCCCTGGCCGGGGATCGGCCCGGTCGGTGCAGGGTGACGCGGGGCGTGGCGGCCGAGTGTCGCCGGGGCGCGGCCGCCCGGATCGGCCGGGGGGTGGCCGCGGATCGGGCGAGCGGCGGCACGGAGGCGTGCGGCCGCCACCGGGTGCCCGTCGCGCGCCGTGACACCGGCCCCGGATGCGGATGACGGTACGAGAGGAGCGCGCACGGTGCCGGAGGCGGTCCAGGAGATCCCCGAATTCCTCCAGAATCTGGCGCTGGTCCTGTGCACGGCCGCGGTCACCACCGTGCTCTTCCACCGGCTGCGCCAGCCGGTGGTCTTCGGCTACCTGCTGGCCGGCTTCCTGGTGGGGCCGAACTTCCCCGCCGTGCCGTTCAACGCGGACGAGGCGGTGGTCCGAACGCTCTCCGAGCTGGGCGTGATCCTCCTGCTCTTCTCGCTCGGCCTCGAGTTCAGCCTGCGCACGTTGATCCGGGTCGGCCCGACGGCGGGGCTGATCGCGGTGAGCCAGAGCAGCGCCATGGTGTGGCTGGGCTACCTCGTCGGTCAGGCGTTCGGCTGGACCGTCCTCGAGAGCGTGTACGCCGGTGCGGCCATCGCCATTTCCAGCACCACGATCATCATCAAGGCGTTCGAGGAGCAGGCGGTGAAGGGCCGGTTCACGCGGCTCGCCTTCGGCATCCTGATCGTCGAGGACCTGATCGCGATCTTCCTGCTGGCGATCCTGACGGCGGTCTCGCTGGGGAGCGGCCTTTCGACGGTGGCGCTCGCGACGACGGCGGCACGGCTCGCGGTTTTCCTCGGCGGCCTGATCATCGTCGGCCTGCTCCTCGTGCCGCGTCTGATCCGCTACCTCGTCCGGCTGGGCCGGCCCGAGATCGTGACGGTCACGAGCATGGGGATCTGCTTCGCGGCCTCGCTGCTGGCGCTGTCGCTGGGCTACTCGGTGGCGCTGGGCGCGTTCATCGCCGGTGCGCTGGTCGCGGAATCGGGCGAGGAGGCGGTGGTCGTCCCGCTCGTCGAGCCGATCCGCGACGTCTTTGCCGCGATCTTCTTCGTCGCCGTGGGGATGCTGATCGATCCCGTGCTCATCGCGCGGCACGCGGGCGCCGTACTGGCGCTCGCGCTGGCGGTCGTCGTCGGCAAGGTCGTCACGGTGTCGATCAGCGCGTTCCTGACGGGGCACGGCGTGCGCACGTCGGTCCAGACGGGGATGAGCCTGGCGCAGATCGGCGAGTTCTCGTTCATCATCGTGGCGCTCGGGCTCGCGACGGGCGCGACCGGCGACTTCCTGTACCCGAGCGTGGTGGCGGTCTCGGCGCTGACGACGTTGAGCACGCCGTGGCTGATCCGCGCGTCGGACCCGGTCGCGACGTTCGTCGACCGCAAGTTGCCGAAGCCGCTCCAGACGTTCGTCGCGCTCTACGGGTCGTGGGTCGATCGGCTGCGGGCCGCGCGGCGTGCGGGCGCGGGGCGTTCCCCGGTCCGCCGCCTGGTGCGGCTGCTCCTGCTCGATGCCGCGCTCCTCGCGCTCCTCGTGATCGGCACGTCGCTGGAGCTTGAGCGGATCTCGGCGCTCCTCTCCGCCGCGACCGGGCTGGACGTCGACGTCGCCCGGCTGATGGTCGTCGCGGGCTCCGTGCTCGTCGCTGTGCCCCTCGTCGTCGGCACCGTCCGGACGGCCCGTCGCCTCGGCCTGCGGCTGGCGCTCCGGGCGCTCCCCGCGACGGCGGAGGGCAGGGCCGACTTCGCCGCCGCGCCGCGTCGCGCACTCATCGTGACGCTCCAGCTCGCGATCCTGATCCTGGTCGGCGCGCCGCTGGTCGCCATCACCCAGCCGTTCCTGCCGCCGTTCCAGGGCGCGATCGTGCTCGCCGTCGTGCTGGCCGTCCTCGCCCTCGCGTTCTGGCGCAGCGCGACCGAGCTGCACGGCCACGCGCGCGCCGGCGCGGAAGTGATCGTCTCCGCGCTCGCGCAGCAGATGGCGCGGGAGGAAGACATCCGGGGGCGCCGTGCACTCGGCCACGTGCACGCGATGCTCCCCGGGCTCGGCGAGCCCGTGCCGGTGCACATCGGGCCGGACAGCCCCATCGTCGGCCGGACGCTTGCGGAGCTGAACCTCCGCGGCCTCACGGGGGCGACCGTGCTCGCGATCCTGCGCGACGGGCAGGAGGTGCTGCTCCCGCGGGGGAGGGACGAGATCCGCGCGGACGATGTGCTCGCGCTCGCCGGCTCCGCCGAGGCGGTCGCCATGGCGAAGCGGCTCATCCGCACCGGCGGGTGAGCGGCCCGCCGCCGCCGGACCGCGCCGGCCGCGCCGCGGCCCGACGCCTTGAGCGAACCGTCGGCAACCCGTAACCTTCCGGAGGGTAGATCCTTCTCGGCCACGGGGGGCCTGCGGCCTCCCGACCACCGGATCGAGCCGTACGCCGATGACCCGACTGCGACCGTTCGCGCCGTTCCTGCTCGTGCTGCTCGCCCTCGCCGGCGTGCCGCGGCCGGAGTACGCGCCGGCGTGGACCGCCGCGGCGGGCGCACCCGTCCGCGATGCCTCGCGGGACTCGCTGTCGGCCGGCAAGCGGCCACCCGCCCCGGCGTACCTGGCGAGCGAGAGCGTCTCGATCGACCGGCTCGCGGATTCGAACGGTCCGCTCGTCCGGCTTCCGCCACGGGCCGGCGCGCCCCACGGCGCCGGCGCGGCCGCGCCGCGCGTAATCGCGCCCGAGCACAGTCGCGTCCGCGCCCTCCAGCGGGCACGCCTCGGGTTCTCCGCCGCGCTCGCGGCCGCGCGCGCGGGCACCCTCTCCTCCCAGAGCACGTCGCTGCCTCCGCCCCGCACCGCGTAGCATCGGGCACCGGGAACCGGACCCGGCGACCGTCGCAGCGCGCGACCCGCGACCGCGGCACCCCGTTCGTGGCCATCGAACGGGCGCGGCGCATCCGGTCCTAACCATCACCGAACACAGGACGGAACGGCGCGATCCCCGGATCGCGCCCGGAACGGGGAGGAGTGCATCCATGTCGCTCTCTACGACACTCGTGCAGACCGCCGAGGACGGCCGCCTCACGCTCGGGGAGATCCTGGGAGGGATCCCCCACGACCCGGCGGCGATCCTGCTCTACACGCTCACCGCCATCTCGCTGTACTTGATCTGGCGGGCCAACCGGCAGCGCCCGCAGGGCCGGAGCGGGGGCGAGGAGGCGTCGGGCGCGCGGCCGCCCGCCGACGAAGCCCGCGCCGAGAGCGGCGCGGTCGACGACGGCGGAGCGCCGCGCCGCTAGGCCCGGGCATCCGATAGCGGCGGCCGTGCCGGGGCGGCGCGGCCGCCGCAACCGGGCCGGCTCGCCATCGACGGCGCACGCCCCCGGCGCCGCGCCCGGCGCGGTTCGGCCATGCCCGGTCGCCATCGTGGCCGGCGTCCGGAGCCGGTACGGCGGTTGCACCCCGGGGTGGCGTGAAGCGGCTCCCGGATCTTTCCCGGCTCCAGCACACGACGTGGTGGCGGCGTGGCCGTCGGCTCGTGGAGGACGCGCTCTTCGCGTCGATCGACTGGCTGGCGCCCCACGTGCGCGGTCTCTACTCGGCCGTCGGGCTGTTCCTGCTGGTCGGTCTGGCGCTCGCGGTCGCGGCGGTGTGGGGGTTCGCGGAGCTGGCGGAATCGGTCCTCGAGGGCGCGACGCTGCGGCTCGACCACCGCGTGCTCCTCTGGATCGACGGCTTCGCGACGCCGTGGCTGGACGTGGCCGCCCTGGAGCTCACCTCGCTCGGCTCACCCGTCGTCATTGCGACGCTCGTGTTCCTGGCCGGCACGTTCCTCTGGTCGACGCACCGGCGCGCGTGCGCGCTGCTGCTCTGGGCGGCGGCGACCGGCGGCGTGGTGCTGAACCTCGCGCTGAAGCTGGCGTTCGAACGGCCGCGCCCCCAGGTCTTCGAGTGGCGCGCCCACTACGCCGCATCGTATTCGTTCCCCTCCGGGCACGCCATGGCATCGATGATCATCTACGTCACCCTGGTGTACATCCTCGCCGAGCTCAATCCGCCGTCGCCCCTCAAGCGACTGGCGGTGGCGGTCGCCGTCGGGATCATCGCGCTCGTCGGCCTCTCGCGTCTGTACCTGGGCGTGCACTACCCGACGGACATCCTGGCCGGCTACGCGGTCGGCTTCGCGTGGGCGATGTTCTGCGCGTTCAATCTCCGCGTGATCGCCTATCTGCGGAACCGGCGACCCGGCCGGAGCGGACCGACCGACCGGGATCGGACGTGAAGTCGGGGGGAACCCCTTCACGTGCCGGCGCGTATTGCGTATGTTCCTGGAAAACCGAACCCGACCCGATGCCAGCCACTGACCCGTGACCCGGTCCGAAATGAGACTATCCCGTTTAGGCTGGGCGAGCCCCGCGATCGTCGCCGTGCTCGCGGCGACGGCGTGCGGCGGGGCGGCGAGGGGTGGAGCGGAGACGCCCGGCGCGCCGTCGCCTGCGGCGACCGACTTCGAATCCCTCTTCTACGCCCGGCAGGACAGCGCGCGCATGCGCTACACCGAAGCGGACGTCCGCTTCATGACCGGCATGATCGCGCACCACGCACAGGCGCTCGTCATGGCCGGGCTCGTCCCGACCCGCAGCACGAACCCGGCGATCCGGACGCTCGCCGCGCGCATCATCAACGCGCAGAAGGACGAGATCGCCACGATGCAGCGATGGCTGCGAGATCGCGGACAGCCGGTGCCCGAGGTGCACGCCGACGGGACTCGGCCGATGGCGCACGGCGCCGCCCACGCCATGCACATGCCCGGCATGCTCACGCCGGAGCAGCTCGACGCGCTCGAGCGGGCGCGCGGCGCCGAGTTCGACCGGCTGTTCCTGACCTACATGATCCAGCACCACCGCGGCGCGGTCGTCATGGTGCACGACCTCTTCGCGACCGACGGCGCCGGGCAGGACGAGATCGCGTTCCGCCTCGCCTCGGACGTCCAGGTGGACCAGCTCACGGAGATCGCCCGCATGGAGCGCATGCTGTCGTCGCTCGGCGGCGCGGGAAGCGCGCCATGAGCTCCCCGGGGTCGACCATTCCCCAGCCACACCTGTCGCCAGGAAAGGAAGCCGACATGAAACCCGTTACCCCACCGTTCCCCGCAGCCCGGGCGGTATCCCGGCTCGGATCGCTCGCGCTGGCCGTCGGCCTGCTCGGCGCCGCCGCGTGCGGCCCGACGCTGACCACGTCCGGCGCGGTCACGCCCGACACCGACCCGATGGCCGAGCCGCGCGTCGCTCCGCGGGTGGAAGAATCGCCGCGAGCCGAGACGTCGAGCGACCCGCGCGTCGGCCTCCGACCCGGCCTGCTCGATGCGGAGGAGGCGGTCTGGAACCTGCGCGTCGTCTCGCAGACGCCGACGGCGCCGGACTTCGTCGGCGTGACGAACTCGGACCTCGCCTTCACGGGCAATTACGTCATCCAGGGCAACTACAACGGCTTCCAGGTCTGGGACGTCTCGGACCCGGCGCAGCCGGAGCTGGTGGTCGGCTACGTCTGCCCGGCGTCGCAGAGCGACGTCTCGGTCTACAAGAACCTGCTCTTCGTCTCGGGCGAGGGGTACGGCGGGCGGCTCGACTGCGGGACTCAGGGCGTGTCCGAGGCGGTCAGCCACGACCGCCTGCGCGGGATCCGGATCTTCGACATCACCGACATCCGGAACCCGAAGTACATCGCGAACGTGCAGACGTGCCGCGGCTCGCACACGCACACGGTGCTCGAGGATCCGGACGACCCGGAGAACGTCTACATCTACGTCTCCGGCTCGGCGCCGGTTCGCCCGGCGGAGGAGCTGCCGGGGTGCGTGAGCGCGCCCCCGGACGAGGACCCGAACTCGGCGCTGTTCCGGATCGAGGTGATCCGCGTCCCGCTCGCGAACCCGGAGCAGGCGGCGATCGTCAACTCGCCGCGCATCTTCGACGGCCTCGTCGCGCCGCCGGAGCACGGCCCGGCGCCGGAGGACCTGGCGGCGATCGAGCGCGCCCGCGCGCAGGGCGCCTTCGTCGTCGAGATCGATGGCTACCCGCGCGTCCTGCGCGGGCGCGTGGTGGCGGCAATGCTCGACAGCATCGTCGACGCGCGCGGCGGCAGCGGCGCGCCGACGGCGGCCGACAGCGCCGCGCTGCGCGAGGCGCTCCCCAGGATGGTCGCGCAGATGCAGGCCGAGCGGGACGCCGAGGGTCCGCGCCCCGGCCCCGACCAGTGCCACGACATCACCGTGTACCCGGCGATCGGCCTGGCCGGCGGCGCCTGCGAAGGCTACGGCCTGCTGCTCGACATCCGTGATCCGGTCAACCCGGTCCGGATCGCCGCGGTGGCGGACTCGAACTTCTCGTACTGGCACTCGGCCACGTTCAACAACGACGGCACGAAGCTGCTCTTCAGCGATGAGTGGGGCGGCGGCGGCCAGCCGAAGTGCCGTGCCAGCGACCCGAAGGAGTGGGGCGCGGACGCGATCTTCACGATCGAGAACGGGCGCGATCTCGAGTTCCAGAGCTACTACAAGCTGCCGGCGCCGCAGACGACGCTGGAGAACTGCGTCGCGCACAACGGCTCGCTGATCCCGATCCCGGGCCGCGACGTGATGGTGCAGGCGTGGTACCAGGGCGGGATCTCGGTCTTCGACTGGACCGACCCGGCGAATCCGCGCGAGATCGCGTTCTTCGACCGCGGCCCCGTCGACCCGAACCGCATGGTCAGCGGCGGGAGCTGGTCGGTCTACTGGTACAACGGCGCGATCTACAGCTCGGAGATCGCGCGCGGGCTCGACGTCTTCCAGCTCGTGCCGAGCGAGTACATCTCGCAGAACGAAATCGACGCGGCGCGCACGGTGAAGCTCGAGTACCTGAACGCGCAGGGCCAGCCGAAGTTCGTCTGGCCGCCGTCGTTCGCGCTCGCGCGGGCGTACGTCGACCAGCTCGAGCGGTCGAACGGCCTCTCGGTCGGTCGCATCGCCGAGGTGCGGAAGGCGCTGGCCGACGCGGAGCACGCCTCCGCCGCCACACGGCGCGACGCGCTGACGCGCCTGGCGACGCAACTCGAAGGAGAGGCGAGCGCCTCCAGCGACGCCGCGAAGGTGCGGATGCTCGCGGACGCCGTTCGCGACCTCGCGCAGACGACGTGATCGCGGGCGCGTAGAAACCGCAGCGGTTTTCAGCGAATCCGGGCCGGCGAGTTCGACGCGCCGGCCCGGATTCGCATCGGTGGCGCCCCGGGGTCGCGCTGCCGGCGCCGCCGCCGAGAAGCGCGCGGCCGCGACGCCGCCGCACGGCCGGACCCGCTCGGGCTCACCCTACTGCAAGCTCGGCCGTGGCGCCGTACGCCCTGGCGTGCGGCGTGCGGGTTCGACCGGGCGCACGCCCCGCAGGCGAACGGATCCGGAGCCCCGATGAGCGATCACCACGCGAGACACGCGGCCGGCCCGCCCGGGAACGGCGAGGAGCCGCCGGCAGAGCCCGGCTACCCGGAGCACCCCGAGCTGCCGCACGAGGCCGGCCACCTGCCCGGCGCCCGCGCGCCGCACCATGCGGAGCACGCGGCTCGAGCCGCCCACGCGAGACGCCGGGACCACGGGGAGCACGAGGCCCATGCGGCGCACGCGGCCCACGCGCCCGCCCACGACAAGCATGCGGGCCACAGCGTCGAGATGTTCCGGGACCGGTTCCGAATCTCGCTCCTGCTCACGGTCCCGACGCTGGTCTGGAGCGAGCAGCTCCAGGTCTGGCTGGGTTACCAGGCGCCGACGTTCCCGGGATCGGCGTGGGTACCGGCGGCTTTCGGGACCGCGGTCTTCGTCTACGGCGGGAGCGTCTTCCTCCGGGGCGCGGTCCGGGAGCTGACGGACCGGCTGCCGGGGATGATGACGCTGATCTCCCTCGCGATCACCGTCGCGTTCCTGTTCAGCCTCGCGGTCACGCTCGGCTACGAGGGGATGCCGCTCTGGTGGGAGCTCTCGACGCTCGTCACCGTCATGCTGCTCGGCCACTGGATGGAGATGCGCTCGATCCGGCAGGCCAGCGGCGCGCTCCGGGAGCTGGCGCGACTGCTTCCGGCCACGGCGCAGCGCGTCGTCGACGGCGGACGCACGGAGGAAGTCCCGCTCGACGCGCTGCGCGAGGGCGACGTCGTGCTGGTCCGCCCCGGCGCGGCCGTTCCCGCCGACGGCGTGGTGCGCCGGGGCGAGAGCGCGGTGAACGAGTCGATGATCACGGGCGAGTCGCGCCCTGTGGAGAAGCGCGAGGGCGACGGCGTCCTCGGCGGCACGGTCAACGGCGCCGGCTCTTTGCGGGTCGAGGTCACGAAGACCGGAGAACGCACGGCGCTCGCCGGGATCATGCGGCTCGTCTCCGAGGCGCAGACGTCGCGGTCGCGGGCGCAGGCGCTGGCCGACCGCGCGGCGTTCCTCCTGACGCTCGTCGCGATCGGCGCGGGCGCGCTCACGCTCGGTGTATGGCTCGCGCTCGATGCGCCGACCGCGTTCACGGTCGAACGGGTGGTCACCGTGCTGGTCATCGCCTGCCCGCACGCGCTCGGACTCGCGATCCCGCTCGTGGTCGCGATCTCGACCACGCTCGGCGCGCGCAGCGGCCTGCTGGTCCGCGACCGCCGCGGACTCGAGGAGGCCCGCCGCGTCGACACCGTCGTGTTCGACAAGACGGGCACGTTGACGCGCGGCGAGTTCCGGGTGGTGGACGTGGCGGTGGTGGGCGGGCGCGAGCGTGGGGGCGACGAGGGCGGCGCCGCGAAGCGTGCGGCCGACCGGGCACGCGCGGCGGACGGCGCGCGCGCCGACGCCGGCGAGATCTCCGGCGCGGGCGACCCGCCCGGCGCGAGCGCAGGTCACGGCGCCCCGGCGCATCGGACCGGCGAGGACGAAGCGCTCGCCCTCGCCGCGGCGGTCGAGCGCGACAGCGAGCACCCGATCGCACGCGCGATCGTGCAGAGCGCGGAAGAGCGGGGCATCGCGGTGCCGGCGGCGCGGGGGTTCGAGGCGACCCCGGGTCACGGCGTACGCGCGACAGTCGACGGGCGCGACATGGCGGTGGGCGGACCGGCGCTGCTGCGACGCCGCGGGATCGAGCTGCCCGCAGAGCTGCGCGCGGCCGTCGACCGGGCGTCCGACCGCGGCCAGACGACGGTCGTGCTCCTGGAAGGCGATGCGCCGCGGGCGGTGTTCGCGGTGGCGGACGCGATCCGGCCGGAATCGTACGAGGCCGTGCGGCGACTCCACGACGCCGGGGTCGAGGTCGTCATGCTCACCGGCGACGCACGGCCGGTCGCGGAGGCGGTCGCGGCCGAGCTCGGCATCGACACGGTCCTCGCCGAAGTGCTCCCCGACCGGAAGGTCGAGGAGATCCGCAAGCTTCGCCGGAGCGGCAGGACCGTCACGATGGTCGGCGACGGCGTGAACGACGCGCCCGCGCTCGTCACCGCGGACGTCGGGATCGCGATCGGCGCGGGGACCGACGTCGCGGTCGAGGCCGGCGACGTCGTCCTGGTCCGCAGCGACCCGCGCGACGTGCCGCGCATCCTCGAGCTGAGCCGGGCGACGTACCGGAAGATGCTCCAGAACCTCTGGTGGGCCGCAGGCTACAACGTCGTCGCGATCCCCCTCGCCGCCGGCGTGCTCGCGGGCGCCGGGATCGTGCTGCACCCCGCCGTCGGCGCGATCCTCATGTCCGCGAGCACCGTGATCGTCGCCGTCAACGCGCAGCTCCTGCGACGGGTGCGGCTGTGACGGTATAGCAGGATCTGTCGCGCCGCGAAGTGCGGGTCGCTTTCAGCGGGCTGCTGCTCGCGATGCGCCTCGCGGCGCCGGGATCAACGATCGCTCGTGCCGGCACCGCCGCGGCGGGAGCGGTGAGCTCCGCCCGCGATCAGCGGCGGCCGATGTCGTTCGAGAGGATCGGCTTGACGTCGAGGATCGGCGTCCCGTCCAACGCTTCCAGGCTGCGCACCTGCACCCGGAGGCCGTCGACGGCCGCGATCTCGACCCGATGCAGGCCGATCGGGTTCGGGCGGTCCGGCGACCGCGTGCTGAAGACGCCCTCCCGCGGCCGCGACACGTCGCCGCGCGGGTGCACGCTCAGGACGTCGCGACGGGCGCGGTCGAGCCACGTCAGGACGAAGACCTCGTCGCCGGGCTTCAGGCTCCCGAGGCCCTCGGCGACGTCCGGCTCGAAGACCAGCCACGCGGAGGGCGCACCCTCGTCCGGCTGCCGTGGCGCCGCCGCCAGATCCGTCAACGGAGACTCGACCCTCCCGATGGCCCATACCTCGTAACGCGTCATGTTCTGCTCCTCGTCGCATTGGGTTCTGCCCGGCCGCCGCGAGCGCCGAACGAGGCCGCCCGGGCGCCGGGCGTGCGGCCCGCGAGCCGCATCCACTACGATACCACGCCGATGGCCGGGTCGGCGAGGGGCGGCGCCGGGGCCGCAGCGGGGCGGCGAGTGAGCGGCTCGCGGCGAGCGGCCAGCATCTCGCGCAGGCCCGGGTCCGGCCGGAACGTGAAGCCGACCGGAAGCTTCGACGGCGGCGGCGGCGACTCGTGCGCGACGACCACGCCCAGCTCGCCCTTCGGCATGATGACGCTAACGCCCTGCGAGTCCGTCAGCTCGAGCACCTGGCACGCGATCCGGTGCAGCACCTCCGGCAGCTCGAGCGACTCGGTCAGCGTGCGCGCAATGGCGGCGAAGGTCGACACCGCCTCGAGCTCGCGCGTCGTCGCCTCGCTCATGCGGACACCTCCAACGACTCGCCCACCGAGCCCTCCGCCCGACGGGATCCGTCCACATCGACGGCCACCCGGCCGTCGTCGATCGCGATCGTCACCGTCGCGCCGCGGTAGGGCAACCGTTCGAGGCGCAGCCGCTCGAGGCCGAACGGGAACGCGTCGACGACGAAGCCGCCGCCCGCCATCGGCCGGAACCCCGCCACGTACCGGATGATCAGGTCGTTGATCCAGGAGTGCTGGTAGTCGTCGAGGCCGCGGTACACGCCCGGCCGCCCCGTCATCGGCGAGTAGTGCTCGAACGCGTTCGGCCGCGCCGGGTCGCCGTCGAAGAAAAGCATGCGCACGAACCGGCCGAGCAGCTCCGCGGCGCGGCCGCGCCATGCCGGGTCGAGCGTCGTCGCGACGTGGCCGAGCGCGTCGACGAGGTGGGAGTTCGCCATCGGCCAGACCCGCCCGTTCCACGCGCAGTTCTGCCGTACGCCCTTCCACTCCGCGTCCGCGCTGAACGTCGGGTCGTCCGCCGCCGTCGACGGCACCGGGTACGGCAGCCAGAACGCCGCCGGATCGAGCAGGTTGCGCTCCAGCCCCGGCAGATGCTCCGGCCCGACCAGGTCCGTCATGTACGGGTAGAAACAGACCGCCGCCCGGACGCCCGTCCGCGCGAGCGTGCGCGGGTCGAGGTCCGAGAACATGCCGGACGCCGCGTCCCACATGTGGCGCCGCACCGCGTCGGCGATCCGGTCGGCGACGGCATCGTGCGCCCGGACCTCCGCCGGCCGGCCGAGCGCCGCCGCAGCCCGCGCCAGGGCGCGGCGCAGGCGGTACGCGTAGACCGTCAGGTCCACGCCCTTCAGCCGCAGTCGGTAGTCGAAGTGCTGCCGGTCCGCATCGGGATCGACGGCCGTGTACCGGCTCATGTTCTCCTGCCCGGTCTCGTACGGGTCGAGCACGTCGTAGAGCCCGCTCGCCTCGCGGTCGCGGTCCGCGTCCAGCCACGCCGCGTACCGGGAGAGCGGACCGTACGCCGCCTCCAGGAAGCCGCGGTCCGGGTGCACCTCCTCCAGCGCGTCCAGCGCGCAGCCCCAGTCCGCGAAGTAGAAATCCGTCCGCCGCATGTGGTCGAGGTAGACCCGCCCCGGCAGCCGCCCGTCCTCCGTCTGATGGTCGAGGAACGTCAGCAGCGCGCCCCGCGCCCGCGACGGGTCCGGCAGCCAGCGCAGCTCCCGGGCGTGACACCAGGCGCTGTACGCGATCGGGCAGTGGAAGAACTCGATCCCCTCCGCGACCGTCGGGTGCGCGTAGTTCCCCGCCGGATCGATGAAGTTCAGCCGCAGGCCATACCAGCGGTAGGCGAAGTAGCGCTCCAGCCAGGGGTCCGACGCGGCGAGCGATGGCGCCGCGGCGAAGTAGCCGCGCCACGCGGCCCGGCTCGCCTCCGCGGCGCGGCCGGGCACGGGCGGCGGCGGGGCGGGGACACGGTACGCCGCGTCGCACGGCGCCGCCTCGAGCATCACCGCCAGCGCAGCGGCGGCGCCCGGCTCGAGCCGCACGCGCCGCGACACGCCGAGGTAGACCAGCCGCCGCCCCGACGCCGGCGGCTCCGACGCGAGGCGCAGCTCCCGGGCGAGGCCGCCGTCGCGCCAGCGGTCGCGGAACGGCGCGCCGTCCCACCACGGCGCGTTCGGGAACGACCGCGTCTGCTGCGTCTCGTACGCCGCCCAGCCGTCGGCCGGCTCGCCCGCGAAGCGCAGCACGCAGCGCACATCGAGCGTCGAGAGCCCGAGCTGCGCGTCCTCCGCCCGCACCGTGAAGGCGACGCCGTCCGCCCCGCCCTCGACGCCCGCTCGGTCCGCGAGCGCCGCCGCCTCCTGCGCCGTCCACCCGACCACCACCAGTGACACCGGCTGCGCACCCGTGTTCGTCAGCGTCCACTCCGAAACGAAACGCCCGCCCGGCAGCACGACGCGCCGCTCTTCGAGCGCGATGCCGTCGGCCGCGTACGCGGCGGCGAGCTCGGCCGGCGTCCACTCCCGCGACAGCGGCCGCGGCGCGAGCTCGCGCCCCGCCGCGTCGACGAACGAGACGGTGAACAACGGCTTCAGCGTGTGGAGGAACAACCGGCCGCCGTCCCAGAAGCCGGGGCGGTCCAGCCACAGCGGGTGCGGCGGATCGAACAGCACCCCGTCGCCCGCGGCGAGGTAGTGCTTGTCGGTCCGGCGGAGCGGGGAGAGGGCATCCTGATGCATCGTGCCACGGTCCACTCCCGGGTCGGCCATCGCCGATCGGAGCGGGAGGAGTTTCGCTATCCTCGTGTGTCCCCGAAAGTAGAAGCGCAGCGGAGCTTTGTCCACCACGCAACGAGGCGCGGGCCGACTCCCGCCGGCCCGCGCCCGCTCCCTGCTCACGATGATGCGTCGACTACAGCCCGATCGGGAGCTTGTAGCCGAGCATCACGGAGAACGTACGGTTCTTCAGGTCGTTCTCCTCCGGCGTGTCGTCGATGCTCGACAGACCGAAGTTCGCGCGGAGGTCGACGCTCAGCGAGCCGAAGTCCAGGCCGGCGCCCACGACCGCGCCCCAGTCCATCGACTTCATCGTGTCCTTGATGTCCTCCTCCTCGCTCTCGCCACCGGCCTCGACCTCCTGCTTGGAGCTCAGCAGGAACCCGGCGGACGGGCCAACGAACAGGAACGGCTTCGCCGGGCTCGCAGGCATCGGCACGCCGACGCGCAGCAGGACCGGCACCTCGATGTACGTCGACTTCA
The DNA here is from genome assembly GCA_036381255.1 of Longimicrobiales bacterium. Lineage (GTDB taxonomy): Bacteria > Gemmatimonadota > Gemmatimonadetes > Longimicrobiales > RSA9 > CALBZE01. Next base: position 20,621 of record DASVDG010000052.1, read on the forward strand.
TGTGCGACTCGTACGACGTGCCGAGGATCTCGCCCTCCATCGTCGCGCCCTTCTGCGAGAACAACACCTCCGGCTGGAGCGCGAACATGCCCGGCGTCGACAGCGTCAGGTACGCGCCGACCGTGAAGCCCGTCCGCATGTTCACGTCCGAGATGTCGTCGCCGGAGAGGTCGGCCATGTTCAGCCCCGCCTTCGCGCCCAGCGAAATGCCCTGCGCATGGCCGGCCTGCGGCAGCGCCGCGCCGATCACGGCCACCGTGAAGACCAACGCCCACTTCTTCATGCCAATCCTCCTGTCTCAGGAAATTCATGGACGCCGCCGACAGTGGCGACGGTCCGCGGGGAGGATCCCGGACGCACACGCGCCCGAACACGGTAGGGACCTCGGGAGAACCGAGGCCGCGGCCGGCCGCTCGGGGCGCACCGCCCCTCCACGGCCGGCCGCGGCCCCCGGGTGGCAGGATGATAATTCAACCCCGCGCCGGCACGCAATGGGGTCGCTCATCCGACCCTCCCCGCGTGCGCTCCGCCCGCGTAACCGCTACGTTCCCGACTCGCGCCGCAGCGCACGCCCGCGCACGGCCGACCACGACCGCGACGACCGATGGAGACCTTCGCCATGACGGCGTACGAAGACGACCGCGACACCCACCGCGTCACGCAGACCCCGGCCCGACGGCGCCGCGCACCCTCCCGCGCCGGCGCCGCGGCGACATCCTTGCGCCGACGCCACCCCGGACACGCCCCGCTCGCGGGCCGCGGCGGCTCCAAGCCCGCGCCCACGCCGACCCTCGCCCTCGCGCTCGCCCTCACGCTCGCCTTCGCCGCCCCCGCGGCCGCGCGGCAGTCCGGGCAGTGGTTCCCGCCACGACCCCAATTCGCACCGCTCCTCGCCGATCCCCACGAGATCCGGCTCGCCGCCGGCCTCGCCTGGACCGACCTCTTCGACCCGGACAAGACCCCCGCTGAACGCCCTGGCATCCGGTTCGGCGACCCCGACGACATGCGCCGCGACCTCCAGGGCGTCGTCTCGCTCGGCGGCACACTCCCGCTCTGGGGCTACTCCATCGCACCCGGCCGCAGCCTCGTCGTCGCCATCCAGGCCGGTGTCTTCGCCCGGTTCCGCATGGAAGTGCCCAGCCGCGACTACACCGCCTCCGACTGGACCGTCGCCCTCCCCATCACCTGGAACGACGGACGCTTCTCCGTCCGCACCCGCATCCTCCACCGCAGCTCCCACCTCGGCGACGAGATCATCGCCTACTCCGACGCTCGACGCATCGAGTACGCCCACGAAGCGGTCGACTTCCTCATCGCCTACCACGTCCGACCCTCGACCCGCGTCTACGGCGGCTCGACCTGGATCTTCCGCTCCCTCACCGAGACCGAGCCGCTCCTCCGCGTCCGGCACCCCGGCCTCCACGACGACGCCGCGCTCCAGCTCGGCTTCGACGCCGAATGGCCGCTCCGCGACGACGACGACATCACCGCCCTCGCCGGCCTCGACCTCCAGAGCGCCGACCGCACCGGCTGGCGCACACAGCTCTCCGCCGCCGCCGGGTTCGGCGCACGCGGCCCCGGCGGCGGACTGCGCCTCCTGCTCCACTTCTTCCACGGCACCTCCCCCCTCGGCGAGTTCTTCCTCACCGACGAGTCGTACTGGATGCTCGAAGCCGTCGTCACCCGCTGACCCGCGCCGCCTCGCGCGGCCCCGGCCTCCCGCGCAGTGGCTCCCGGCCTCCCGTGCCGCGGCCCTCGGCCTCGCACGCAGCGGCACTGGTCCGGTGGCGGTGGTGCGTCGGATCATGGGCGGCCCCCGGCCTCGCGCGCAGCGGCCCCCGGCCTCCTGCGCAGCGCTCCTGGCCTGCCGCTCAACGGCCCCACCCGCCTCGACCGTAACGAAACGTGACACAACTCTTGACGGTTGTAATACTTGGTTACACCCCGGCACGTGAACGCCGGCCGGGTTTCGTGGTGCGGGGACGGCAGCCGTGCGATTCGGGTCGCATGGCGCGAATCTTGCTCCGTGTGGATCCTCCACCCGGAACGCCGGCGGCGCCGCGCGGCCGGCCCCGGCGTACCCCGCCAGCCGCGATATCCAAGATCGACGGAGGAGCGATTCCATGAACGGATCCTGGAGGCGAATCTCGGTCGTCCTCGTGCTCTTCGGCGTGTTGTTCGTCGCGAGCTGCGAGCATGGAGTCGTGCCGGCGCCGGACGCGCTCACGGGTCCAGCCCAGGCGGCGGTGGTGGAGGGCGTGGACGGGGAGCTGTACACGCTGGTCGAGGAGACGTTGCCGGAGGATCTGCCGCTGCTCTCGGTCTCGCAGGTGATCGGCCTGCTGGGCGGCGAGGTGCACCTGGCGGGGCACACGCTGGAGGTCCCGTTCGGCGCGGTGCTCGAGCCGGTCCTGTTCACGCTGAAGCTGCGGTCGAACGGCTATGTGGAGGTCGACCTGACGGCGCTGACGGAGGTGCTCGGCTTCCTGGGCCGCGTGCTCCAGGTGGACCTGCACCGGTTCCGCAGGCCGGTGACGCTCGAGCTCTCGTACGCCCGCGCGACGAACGTGACGGACCCGAGCCGGCTGATCATCGTGCACGCGCCGGGGCGGTGGGGTTACGAGAACCTCGAGCCGCTGGAGAGCCAAGTCGATACGACCCGGAAGGTGGTGCGGGCGCGGCTGGATCATTTCACGCGGTATTGCTTGGCGGTGAATTGATGTGAACACCGGTGCGGGATAGCGACGGGCTGGCGAAACGGTCTCCGTCGCTGACTGATCTGATCGAATCCGGACGCACGGCGGAGCGGGTGGGTGCCCTAGGTGAGGCGCTCGAGCACTACAACGCCGCGTTTCTGCGTCTATCTGCCGAAGGCGACGCCCGCACTGCGGCGGAGCTGCTTCGCTGGATCGGCCATGTCCATCGCCAGCGCGGGGACCTGGAGATCGCTGAGGAGGTGTACGGGGCGAGCCTCGCCGTCGCGGAACAGGCTGAGCTGCCGGAGCACGTTGCTGCCGCCCTGAATTCTCTGGCCGTCGTTGAGCAAACCCGCGGACGGTTGGAGGCGGCCCGGCGGCTCTATCTGCGCTCCCGATCCATTGCCGAAACCGTAGGCGACGAGCGACTGGCCGCGATGATCGACCAGAATCTCGGCGCGATTGAGAACATCCGTGGCAACGTCGCCGCCGCGCTCGACCGCTACCGAACCGCCCTGACCCGTCTGCGTCGCCTGGGGGATGACCTCGCAGCGGCGTGGGTGCTGACCAACATGGGGATCACCCATGTGGACGAGGGCGACTGGGATTCGGCGGAGTCGTGCTTCGACCAGGCGTTCGAAGTGGCGGACCGACTGCGCGACACCGCGACGCTCGGCAGCATCGAGATCAACCGTGCCGAGTTGTACCTCAAGCGCGGCGCGTACGGGCGGGCGCGCGAGTGCTGCGACCGCGCCTTCGAGATCTTCGGCCGGCTGGATTCGAGCTCGGGGCTCGCGGAAGCGTACAAGTTCTACGGCATTCTCTATCGGGAGACGGAGAAGCCGCACCTCGCGGAGCTGCACTTGAAGCTGGCGATCGAGCTGGCGGAGGAGAGCGAGGACCGACTGCTCCACGCGGAGTCGGAGCGCGAGCTGGCGCTGGTGCACCGTGCGGAGGGTCGGAACCAGGAGGCGCTGGCGTCGCTGAACCGTGCACACCGACTGTTCACGGAGCTGGAGGCGCGGCGGGACATCCTCGACCTGAACCGGCACCTCGACCGCCTGGAGGACGCGTACCTGCGCGTGGTCGAGGCGTGGGGCGAGTCGATCGAGTCGAAGGACCGGTACACGGCGGGCCACTGTCAGCGGGTCGCGGACTACACCTGCCGGCTGGCGGCGGCGCTGGGCTTCACCGGCCGCGACCTGACGTGGATCCGGATGGGCGCGTTCCTGCACGACGTCGGCAAGACGATGGTCCCGGCGGAGCTGCTGAACAAGCCGGGGAAGCTGACGCCGGAGGAGTGGGAGGTGATGCGGCGCCACACGGTGGAGGGCGACCGGATCGTGGCGGAGCTGGACTTCCCGTGGGACATCCGGCCGATCGTGCGGAGCCATCACGAGCGCTGGGACGGCGGCGGCTACCCGGACGGGCTCGCGGGCGAGGCGATCCCGCTGATCGCGCGGATCCTGTGCGTCGCGGACGTGTTCGACGCCCTGACGACGGCGCGCAGCTACCGGCCCGCGCTCACGCGGGAGGAGGCGCTGCGGATCATGGAGCGCGACGCCGGCCGGCTCCTGGACCCGCAGCTGTTCGAGACGTTCCGCGCGATCGTCGGTGCGCCCGCACCGGCCGCGGTGGACGTGGGCGTCGCGGCGGAGTGAGCGCCGGCGCGCGCCCGGTGGCGCCGGGCGCGCTCGCGTCCGGGCCCGGATCGACCCGGGACCGGGCGCCGATCGGCGCCGTACCCCCGGCCGGCGCCCGGTCGGTCGCGGCCCGGCTTTTCACGGGCGTCGCTCGCCGCTATCTTACCGAGTGTCCATCCGCACCACGCCTTCGACCGTAGTGATGCCGGACCGAAGACCCGAGTCCCCGCCCGAAGAGCCGTCCTCTCCGCTCCCCGACGCGGCGCCGATGCGCGTGGAGCGCCTCGAGCTGCCGGACGGCCGATACCTGCTGCTGTACGGTTTCGCCGCGAGTGATGCGGCGGCTGCGACGGCTGCGATGGACCGGCCGTGAGCGAGCTTCGCTGGGACGCGCTCCGCGGCGAGTGGCTCGTCGTCGGGCGGGCAGAGGGCGACGACGCGGCCGCGGCCGCGCCGTGTCCGATGTGCCCGACGGCGCCGGGCGGCCCGCCGACGGAGATCCCGCTGGAGACGTTCGAGTTCGCCGTGTTCGAGCGCCGGTCGGCGACGGAGCGGCCCGGCCCGGCCGCGGCGGGCGCGACGGCGGATGCGCCCCCGGCGGCCGCGCTCCACGCGACCGCGTCCGCGGCGGGCCGGGGCGAGGTCGTCGTGTACTCGCCGTCGCACGACGCGACGCTCGGCGCGCTCCCCGTCGTCGCGGTCGAGCGGCTGATCCGCGTGTGGTCCGACCGGTACGCGGCGCTCAGCAAGGATCCCGATGTGCGGTGCGTCGTCATTTACGAGCGGCGCTCCGCCGGGACGCACCCGCACGGTCGGATCGACGCGTACCCGTACCTCCCGCCGATCCCCGCGCGGGAGCTGGAGCGCGAGCGCGAGTATTACGGCCTGACCGGCCGCTGCCTGCACTGCGACCTGCTGGCGGAAGAGGAGCGGGACGGGCGGCGGGTCGTCGGGTCGAACGATGCGTTCGTCGCCTACGTCCCGTTCGCGGCCCGGCACCCGTACGAGCTGCACCTGGTCGCGCGGCGGCACCTGGCGTCGCTGCTCGAGCTGCGGCCGCAGGAACGGCTCGAGCTGGCGATGCTGCTCCGCCGTGTGCTGCGCGCCTGCGACGCGCTGCCTGGCGCGACGGCGCCGTGCACGCTGGTGATCCGCCAGGCGCCGGTCGCCGACGGCGGGCACGCCGGCGCGCATCTCCGCATCGAGATCCGGCCGGCGGCGGGCGAGTCGAGCCGGTCCGACGACCGCGATGCGCGCGCCGCTTCGGTGGGCGTCGCGGTCCAGACGCCCGCGCCCGAGACCGCGGCCGAGCGGCTCCGCGCCGCCGCGGCCGATGCCGTCCCCCTCGAACCCTGACGATCGCCATGATACCGGACGCTCCGATGTCGGAGCACGCAGCGGATCCCGCCCGGTCGCCGGCCGTCGCGCGGGCGCGTGCGGCGTTCCGCACCGCGTTCGCCGGCGAGCCCGACGTGTTCGCCCGTGCGCCCGGCCGCGTGAACCTGATCGGCGAGCACGTCGACTACAACGGCGGCGTCGTGCTCCCCGTCGCGATCGATCGCGACATGGTCGTGGCGGCGCGCAGCCGATCCGACCGCCGGATCCTCGCCGTCGCCGCCGATTTCCGGGGGACGGACGCGTTCTCCCTCGACGGGCTGACGGAGCCCGGCAGCGGCTGGGCCGCCTACCTGCGCGGCGTGGCGGCGCTCCTCGAGGAAGCCGGCTACCGGCTCGCCGGCGCCGAGCTCGCGATTGCCGGCGACGTCCCGGCCAGCGCGGGGCTCTCCTCGTCCGCGGCGCTCGAAGTGGCGTGCGCGATCGCGCTGCTCGGCCTCGTGGACCTCTCCGTCGACAGCCGCGAGCTGGCCGGGCTCTGCTGCCGCGCCGAGATGGAATGGGCCGGCGTGCACTGCGGCATCATGGATCAGTTCATCTCGGTGCGCGGCCGCGAGGGTCACGCGCTCTTCCTCGACTGCCGCACGCTCGAGGACCGCCATATCCCGATCCCGGCCGGCGTGCGGGTGGTCGCGACCGACAGCGGCATCCGCCGCCAGCTCCAGCACTCGGCGTTCAACGACCGGGTCCGCGAGACGCGCGAGGCCGCGCGGCTGCTGGGCGTCGCCGAGCTGCGCGACATCAGCGCGGCGGAGCTCGATCGGCGCGAGGGCGAGCTGCCCGAGCCCGTGCGGCGCCGCGCCCGCCACGTCGTGCGCGAGATCGAGCGCACGCTTGACGCCGCGTGCGCCCTCGAGGCCGGCGACCTCGATCGTTTCGGCCGACTCCTGGCCGAGTCCCACGCCAGCGCGCGCGACGATTACGAGGTTTCCATCCCCGAGCTCGACGCCCTCGTCGCCGCCGCATCGATCGACGGCGTCTACGGCAGCCGGCTGAGCGGCGCGGGCTTCGGCGGCTGCACCGTCTCGCTCGTTGCCGAGGACGCCGTGGCCGACTTCCTGCGCATCGTCCCCGCGACGTATCGAGCCGCGACCGGCCGCACGGCGACCGTGCACGTCTGCCGCGCCGCGGCCGGCGCATCGCTCCTTTCGCCCGCGTCCTGAGCCCGTGCGCTACGGCACCGTCGTCTTCGACTGCGATTCCACGCTCTCGTCGATCGAAGGGATCGAGGAGCTCGCCTCCGAGCACCGTGCCGAGGTCGTCGCGCTGACCGAGGCGGCCATGCGCGGCGTCGTCCCGCTCGAGGAGGTCTACGGCCGCCGCGTCGAGCTCGTGCGCCCGTCGCGCGAACGGCTCGAAGCGCTCGGCCGGCGCTACGTCGAGACGCTCGTGCCGGACGCGAAGGACGTCGTCGCCGCGCTGCTGGGCGAGGGCGTCGAGGTCCGCGTCGTCTCCGGCGGGCTGCGCCCCGCCGTCCTCGTGCTGACCCGCGCCCTCGGGCTGCCCGACGACCACGTCGCCGCCGTCGACGTCCACTTCGATGCCAGCGGCGCGTATGCCGGCTGGGACGCCGGCTCGCCGCTCGCGTACGCCGGTGGCAAGCGCGTCGTCCTCGAACGCTGGGCACCCTCGCTGCCGCGCCCGATCCTGATGGTCGGCGACGGCGCGACGGACCTCGAGGCGCGGCCCGTCGTCGACGCGTTCGTCGCCTTCGCGGGGATCGTCGAGCGCGCGCCCGTCGTCCAGGCCGCGGACATCGTGCTTCGCGACCGGAGCCTCGCGCCGGTCGTCCCGCTCGCGCTCGACGGCGAGCCGCCGAAGAGCGGCGCGGCGCGCGCCGTCTTCGATCGCGGCGCGCGCATCCTGGGCTGACGCGGGTCTCCGCCTAGCGGCGGTCGACGGGCGGCAGCCGCATCCGGAACCGGAACGACAGGCCGCGGTCCGTACCGGCGTCGATGCGCAGTCCGGCGTTCATCTTCCGGAGGAGCTGGCGAGCGCAGGACACGGCCACGCCGGCGGTCGACCAGTGCCAGCCGGCCTGGCCGGATCGCGGTTCGACGGGACGGTCGAGCACGGCGATGGCGTCCGGGTCGACGCGGGCGGCCGGTGCCCGGATCGTGAAGTCGACGTCCAGCGTGCCGGCGGGGCGGGCCGCGAGCTCGAGCGAGCCGTGCTCGGTGTGTTCGAGCGTCGCGACGGCGAGACCGACCAGCACGTGGTTCAGGGCGATGGGATGGCCGATGCGGTCGTCGGGTTCGGCGGCCCGGACGCGGACGGCGAGGGCGCGGTGGTCGGTGATGGGTCGGAGCGCGTCGCAGACGTCGTCGAGGAGCTGGACGATGGAGAGCGGCTCCGGCTCGCGGCCGGCCAGGTCGTCGCCGCCGCGGGCGAGCTCCATGACGTGGCCGGCGAATGCGCTGGCGCCGAACGCGGCGCCGTAGAGGAGCGCGAGCGCTTCGCGCCGGGCGTCGTTGCCGTCCTTCGCGGCCGACGCGTAGAGGGATTCCGCGAGGAGCACGACGGGCGTGAGGTGGGAGCGGAGCGTGTGGGCGAGCTCCGCGACGAGTTCCGGCGCGTCGGGGCCGGAGAAGAGGGGCGTACCGGCCGGGCCGCCGTTCGTCGCCGCGTGTGGCGGTCGGATCGCGTCGTCGCCCGGTGCCTCGGATCCGAACACGGTCTCTCCTGGTGAGTGTGGCGGCAGCGGGTCCGCGGTCACGGTTCGTCGGTCGCGCCGCCCGGGTGGGCGCCGGAGCGCCGCTCACCGATCCGTCGCTGGACGGTGAACCCGTGCTTGTCCATCAGGCGGTAAAGCGTGGTCCGGTCGACGCCGGCGATGCGTGCGGCGCGGGACATGTTGCCGCTGGTGCACTCGATCCGCCGGGCGAGGTCGCGGCGTTCGAACCGGGAGATGAGCCGGTCGCGCGCGGTGTGGTCGTCGTCCTCGATGAGGTCGGCGGCGGGTTCGAGCTCGAACTCGTCCGCCGCGGGTGGCCGGGGCGCGTCGTCGTCGAGCAGCGGCAGGTCCTCTGGGCCGTTCGCCTCTTCGAGCAGGCCGGGCTCGTCCTGGACCGCGCCGGTGTCCGCGTGGCCGGCCCGGGTCTCTCCGGGCATGGGGGCTCCTGATTCAGTGGCGGCGTCGCGCGTTCGCAACAGCTGTGCCCCGCCGGCCGCGCCCGGTGCGCCGGGCGGCGCGGCACATCAAGAGCTGCGGCGTCGCTTCCCGGCGGCCTGCCGCCGCGCGGCGGCCATGGCCCGGTCGACCCATGGCGCGAGCAGCTCGACGTCCTCGAGCGCGTCGCCGGGGAGCGTGTAGTACGCCATGGCGCGGTCGTCGCCGTAGGGGCGGAACGGCTCCATCCCTGCCGCCTCGAAGGCCGGCCGGGTGGCGTCGTCCACTTTCAGATACAGGGTGTCGTCATCGATCAGGGCGAAGAAGAGGCCGTCGCCGTAGATCCCGATGCCGCCGAACATGCGGCGCGACGTGACGGGGACGATGCGGCCGAGCTGTTCGAGGACGTACGCGGCGAAGTCGGGGCTGACGGGCATGGGCGTGCGTGTCCGGGGCGTATGTCGGGCGCGTGCCGCGGGCCGGTCATCGTGACGACGACGGACTTGCCCTCGTCACGGCGGCACCGGGCGCCGACGGCGATGACAGGTGCATTGTAGCGCGCGTCGCCCGGGTCGGACAGTCCGCCGCGGTGCGCGGCCGCCGCGCCGCGTCCGCCCTTGTCCCCCGGCGGGTCCTCCACGAGATTCGCTCCGGGACCGGACGCCCGCGGCCCGGGCGTGCCGCACCGAGTCGTTGCGAGGATGGAACGATCATGAAGTCAGACACGTCACCGGCCGGCCAGGCAGGAGCCGGCCGGCCGGGGCTCGAGGAGCGACGCTCCGGCGGCGTCGCCGTCGCCGATGCCGCGCCGGGTCCGGGCGGTGCGGGCGGCTCGACGCCGGTCCGCGCCGCGCGGACCGGCGGCCGCGCGCGTGCGTTGCGGGACCGTCGCGTGCTCCTCCTCGCCGTGCCGGTCATCGGGCTGCTGCTGTGGCTGGTCCTCTACCCGAACCTGTTCGTGCTGCTCGACAGCATCCGCGTCGACGGCGCGTTCTCGGCCGCGAACTACACCCGCTTCCTCGGCAGCGGCTCCGAGCTCGGCGCGCTCTGGAACAGTGTTTGGATCTCGATGGGGAGCGTGCTGCTCTCCGCGCTGATCGGCGTGCCGCTCGCCTTCCTCTTCGCCCGCCGCGAGTTCCCCGGCCGGCGCCTGCTCGGCGCGCTCGCCGCGCTCCCCGTCTCGCTGCCGCCGCTCGTCGGCGTGATCGCGTTCCTGTTCCTCTACGGCGAGTCCGGCTTCATCACCCGCGAGGCGCAGCTCGTGCTCGGGCTCGACGCGCCGCCGTGGCGGCTGAACGGCGCGTGGGCGATCCTGCTCGTCCACGCGTACACGATGTACGTCTACTTCTACCTCTTCACCGCCGCGGGGCTCGCGCGGCTCGATGCGGCGCACGCGGAGGCCGCCGCCGCGCTCGGCGCCTCCCGCTGGACGACGCTGCGACGCGTCACGCTCCCCATGCTGGCGCCGGCGATCGGCGGCGCCGCGCTCCTCGTGTTCATGACGTCGATGGGCTCGTTCAGCGCGCCCTACGTCTTCGGCGGCGGGTTCCGGGTGCTGACCACGCAGGTCTTCGCCAGCAAGCTGAACGGCGAGCTCGGGATGGCCGCCGTCGAGACCGTCGTCCTCGCCGTGGCGTCGATGCTGTTCCTCGCGCTGCTCCAGCGCTACGAGGCGCGGCGCGCCTACACGGGCGCGGGGAAGGGCGCCGCACCCGCACGGCCCCGGCCGACAGGCGACGCGACGCGCGGCAGGATCGCCGGCCTCGGCTGGGCGCTCGCCGCCGGCGCGATCGTCGTCTTCCTGCTGCTCCCCCACGCGACCGTGCTGCTCGTCTCCTTCGTCCCCGAAGGGACCTGGACGACGGAGCTGTTCCCGCCCGTGTACGCGCTCGAGAACTACCGCGCGCTCTTCACGCGCCCCGAGCTGCTGACGCCGGTCGTCAACTCGCTGCGCATGGCCACCGCGGCGACGGCGATGAACGTCGTACTCGCCTTCGTCGCCGCGTACCTGCTCGTCCGCAAGCCGTTCCCCGGCCGCGGCCTGCTCGGCACGCTCGTCGTGCTGCCGTGGGCGCTCCCCGGCACCGTGCTCGCCATCGCACTCGCGACCACGTTCAGCGCCGACCAGCCGTGGGCCGGCCGCTTCGTCCTCGTCGGCACCGCCGCGATCCTGCCGCTCGCCTATTTCATCCGCAACATCCCGCTGGTCACGCGGGCGGCGCTCTCCAGCTTCCGGCAGTTCGACCCGGCGCTCGAGGAAGCCGCCGCGTCGCTCGGCGCGTCCTGGGCCCACACCATGCGACGCATCGCGCTCCCGCTCGTGCTCCCCGGCCTCCTCGCCGGCGCGCTCCTCGCCTTCGTCACCGCACTCGGCGAGTTCGTCGCGTCGATCCTGCTGTACACGCACCGCACCCGCCCGATCTCGATCGAGATCCTGTCCCAGCTCCGCGCCTACGACTTCGGCGCGGCGGCCGCGTACGCCGTGCTGCTCATCGCGCTCATGGCGGCCGTGTTCTTCATGGGGAACCGCGGAGTCGCTGACGAATGAACCGGCGCGCCTGCGGCGCGCCGGGAGCCGCGCTGCTTTGACCGCCGGCCACGTTTGCTCCGGCGGTACCGCAGGGCTGCCGGTCCCGCGGTCGTCGGGGCGCGGGGAGCCGGCGGCTTGCGCCGCCGGGGGGCGGGGCCTGCGGCCCCGGGAGCGGGGCTTCGCGCCGGGACGTCCGCTGCGCGGCCGGGGGCGCCGGCTGGCGCCGGCGGGGGTGGCGGCGCCTGCGGCGCCGGCCGGGGGCGGCGCGCTATGGGCGCGCCGGGATGGCCGGGACAGGCCCAGGCGTTCGGGCTGCCACGCCGGCGCTGCACGCAGTGCAGCGCCGCCCCCGCGGCCGAAGGCCGCGCCCCCGGGCGCGCAGCGCCCGCGCCCGGGTCCGTCCCGGCCGGCGCAGCCGGCCGCTCCCGCCGGCAGCCAGGCCGGCGCTCCCGGGCCAACGGCCCGCTCCCGGCGCCACCGGCGCCGCTCCCACACCAACCAGGGCGCGCTCCCGCGGCCGACGGCCGCGCTCCCGCCCCGGGGCAGGGGGGAGAGGGGAGGGGGCGCTCCCGGCGCGCGAAGCGCGCCGGTCTCACCGCACCACGATCGTCCCCGTCATACCCGGGTGGAACGTGCACTCGTACGCGTACGTCCCGGCAGTCGTGAACTGGTGGTCGTAGGACTCGCCCGGGTCGACCGCCTGGCTGTCCCAGTCGCCATCCTCGGACGTCGTGGTGTGCGCGGACTGCCCCTGGTTTGTCCAGGTCACCGTGCCATTGACGGCGACGGTATCGACCTGCGGGCTGAACGTGTTGTCGTTCATGGTGATGGTGATGGCGGCCGGCGGGTTGTCGTCAGCGGGGCCCGTCCCGTCGTCGCTGCACGCGAGCGTGGCGAGGGCGAGGGCGAGGCTCGCGAACCCGGTGACGATCCGCCCGACATTCGTGCGTCGCATACGGTACCTCCTGTAGAGGTTGGGGTCAGGGCCACCGGCCGGTCGGCGCGGTGGCCGGATGCGGCGCGGCCCGATCAGGGTCGCGCCGCGGGTCGTGTACGCCGGTGCGGCTCTCGGTCGGCGCCGGCGAACAGGCGGCGGGCGGCGCGGCGGATCCCGCGCCGGAACGCCGGTGCATCGAAGCGGTGCGCGTTCGCTTGCAGCGCGGCGGGCTCGAACGCGAGCCGGTCGGCCGCGCGGACCGCCGCGGCCAGCGCGCCCGGCGTCTGCTCGGTGAAGAACAGCCCGGTCGCGCCCGGTACGGTCCCGCCCGCGAACGCTTCCGCCTCTTCGGCCGTCGGGCCGACGACGGTCTCGAGTGCGCCGCCGGCGCGGAACGCGATGACCGGCGCGCCGGCCGCCTGCGCCTCGACCGCGGTGATGCCGAAGTCTTCGTTCGCGGGGTGGATGAACGCGCGGCAGCGAGCGAGCAGGTCAGCGACGTCATCGTCCGGCAGCCATCCCGTGAAGCGGATGTTCGGCCGGGCCATCCGTCGCAGCCGCTCCAGGCCGGGCCCCGTTCCTACAATGACGAGCGGACGGCCGAGTGTGTTGAACGCCTCGACCGCGAGCTCGACGCGCTTGTACGGCACCAGCGCGTTGACCATCAGGTAGAAATCGTCGCGCTGCGCCGCCGGCCGGAACCGCCCGATGTCGACCGGCGGGTGGACGACCGTCGCATCGCGGCCGTAGCACCGCCGGATCCGGTCGCGCACGTGGCCCGAGGAGGCGACGAACGCGCTGACCCGCTCGGCGGTCGCCGCGTCCCACCGGCGCAGCCACGGCGCGAGCGGGGCCATGGCGAGCCGCACGGGCCAGGGTGCGCGGCCGGGCCCGAAGTAGTCCGGGTACAGGTCCCACACGTAGCGCATCGGCGTGTGGCAGTAGCAGAGGTGCGGCGCGCCGGCCACCGGGATCGCGGACTTCGCGACGCAATGGCTGCTCGAGACGACGAAGTCGAAGCCGCGCAGGTCGAGCCGCTCGATGGCGAACGGGAAGAGCGGCAGGTAGCGGCGGTAGTGCCGTGCTGCGCCCGGCAGCCGGCCGATGAACGCGGCGTGGATCGGGCGGCTCTCGATCTTCGGCGAGACGGAGCCCGGCACGTGCAGCAGCGTGAAGATCTCGGCGTCGGGCCAGAGGTCGAGCAGCGCCTCGAGGACGCGCTCGCCGCCGCGCATGCCGGTGAGCCAGTCGTGGACGATCGCGACGCGCATCAGGTGCTCCTCCCGGAGGTGCCGCTCCCGGCCGCGGCCGCGCGGCAGATCTGGAGCAGCCGGTCGGCGACGTCGTCCCAGCGGAACGCCGCCG
>DASVDG010000053.1:0-23975 GCA_036381255.1 Longimicrobiales bacterium
GGTGCTGGTCAAGCGTGCGCCAGGTGGGGCGCGGCCGGAGGAGGAGCTGGACCACGCGGTCCGGCAGATCATCTCGCGGGCGGTCGCGACGGAGGGTGTTATGGACATCTTCGCCGCGGCGGGGCTGCAGAAGCCGGACATCTCGATCCTCTCCGACCAGTTCCTGGCCGAGGTGCGCGGCATGCCCCACCGGAACCTCGCGGTGGAGCTGCTGCAGAAGCTGCTGAAGGGGGAGATCGCCACGCGGCGCCGCAAGAACGTCGTCCAGGCCCGGTCGTTCGCCGAGATGCTCGAGCGGAGCGTCCGCCGGTACCAGAACCGCGCGATCGAGGCGGCGCAGGTGATCGAAGAGCTGATCGCGCTGGCCAGGGAGATGCGGGAGGCGAACGCGCGCGGCGAGGCGCTGGGCCTCACCGAGGAGGAGCTCGCGTTCTACGACGCGCTCGAGACGAACGACAGCGCGGTGAAGGTGCTCGGCGATGAGACGCTGCGCGCCATTGCGCGCGAGCTGGTGCAAACCGTGCGCAACAACGTGACCATCGACTGGACGCTGCGAGAGAGCGTGCGCGCGCAGCTCCGGGTGCTGGTCAAGCGGATCCTGCGCAAGCACGGCTACCCGCCGGACAAGCAGGAGCGGGCCACGCAGACCGTCCTGGAGCAGGCGGAGGTGCTGTCGGCCGCGTGGGCGGCGTGAGCGCCCGCGACGGCCGGAGCGGCGGCGCGCCGCGTCGCCGCGCGCCGAACCCGCCCATCGCACGTCGCGCCCGTCCCCGCCCCACCTCTGGAACACGCCCCGCGCGTGTCGCTACAATGCGGGCGTGATGACCAACCTCCCGATCGAAGCCGTGATCCCCGACGTGCGCGCGGCGCTGGCCGCGCACACGAGCGTGGTGCTCGAGGCGCCGCCCGGCGCGGGGAAGACGACGCGCGTGCCGCTGGCGCTGCTCGACGAGCCGTGGCTCGCCGGGCGCCGCATCGTGATGCTCGAGCCACGGCGGCTGGCCGCGCGCGCGGCGGCGCGGCGGATGGCGGCGCTGCTCGGCGAGCGCGTCGGCGAGACGGTCGGGTACCGGGTGCGGCTGGAGACGCGGGTGGGCCGCGCCACGCGGATCGAGGTCGTGACCGAGGGCGTGCTCACGCGGATGCTCCAGGCGGACCCGGCGCTGGAGGGCGTCGGGCTCGTCATCTTCGACGAGTTCCACGAGCGGAGCCTTCACGCGGATCTAGGGCTCGCGCTGACGTTGCAGGCGCGGGAGGTGTTGCGGGACGACCTGCGGGTGCTGGTCATGTCGGCGACGCTGGACGGCGTGGGCGTCGCGGAGGTGCTGGGCCGGCGCGGCGGTGGGCGCGAGGGCGCGGGTGATGCGGCGCGATCCTCCGTGCCGATCATCCGCAGCGAGGGGCGCGTGTTCCCGGTGGAGACGCGGTATGCGGCGCGGCGGCCGGACGGGCCGATCGAGGCGGCCGTGGCGCGCGTCGTACGGGACGCGCTCGCGGCGGAGGAGGGCGACCTCCTCGTCTTCCTGCCGGGGGCGGGGGAGATCCGGCGGGCGGAGGCGATGCTCCGGGAGATGGGGCTCGGAGGCGGGGGGCCGGTGGAGGGCGGCCGCCGGGGCGCCGGCGACCTCATCGACGGCGTGCGGGTGCTGCCGCTGTACGGTGATCTGCCGGAGGAGGCGCAGGAGCGGGCGATCGCGCCCGCGGCGCCGGGGGAGCGGAAGGTCGTGCTGGCGACGTCGATCGCGGAGACGAGCCTGACGATCGAGGGGGTGCGGGTGGTGGTGGACAGCGGGCTGATGCGGGTGCCCCGCTTCTCCGCGCGGACGGGGATGACGCGGCTGGAGACGGTGCGCGTGTCGCGGGCGTCGGCTGCGCAGCGGCGGGGGCGGGCGGGGCGGTTGGGGCCGGGCGTGTGCTACCGGCTGTGGACGGAGGCGGAGGACCGGCAGCTCGCGCCGCACCGGCCGCCGGAGATCCTGGAGGCGGACCTCGCGCCGCTGGCGCTGGAGCTGGCGGCGTGGGGCGTTGCGGACCCGCGCGAGCTGCGCTGGCTCGATCCGCCGCCGGCGGCGGCGTACGCCCAGGCGCGTGAGCTGTTGACGTGGCTCGGCGCGCTGGACGGCGCGGGCCGGGTCACGGCGCACGGCCGGCGCATGGCGCGGCTGGGGGTACATCCGCGCGTCGCGCACATGCTGCTGCGGGGCGTGGAGCTGGGGCACGGAGCCCTGGCGTGCGACATCGCGGCGCTGCTCGGTGGCCGGGACATCCTGCGGCGGGAGGACGGTCCGACGGACGCGGATCTGCGGCTGCGGCTCGAGGCGCTGGCCGAGGCGCGGCGCACCGGGCGGCCGCCGGGGACGTGGCGCGGCCACGCGGTGCACGCCGGCGGCTGCGGGCGCGCGCTGCGCGAGGCGGCGCACTGGCGCGGCCGGCTCGGCGTGGGCGTGGCCGCCGGCGCCGTCGAGGCGTGCGGCGTGCTGCTGGGGCTCGCCTACCCGGATCGCATTGCGCGGCGGCGGGCGGGTGGAGAAGGGCGGTTCCTGCTGCGCAACGGCCGCGGCGCGACGGTCCCGGTTTCGGAGCCGCTCGCCCACGCGCCGTGGATCGTGGCGGCGGAGCTGAACGACGTCGGCCGGGACGGCCGCATCCTTCTCGCCGCGCCGCTGGACGCGGCCGATGTCGACGCGTACTTCGGGGACCAGGTCGAGCGCGAGGAGACCGTCGCCTGGGATCGCGCGGCGCGGGCTGTGCGCGCGCGCCGGACGGACCGGCTCGGCGCGCTCGTGGTGCGCGAGGCGGCGCTCGAGGCGCCGGACGCCGGCGCCGTCGCCCGGGCGCTGCTGGACGGCGTGCGGGCCGAGGGGCTCGGCCTGCTCCCCTGGACGCGCGATGCCGAACGGCTGCGCCAGCGGCTGCGCTTCCTTCACCGCCTCGACCCCGAGGCGCCGGACGTATCGGATGAGGCGCTACTCGCGTCGCTCGAGGAGTGGCTCGGTCCGTACATCCAGGGGGTCACGCGCGCGGAGGAGCTGAACCGCCTCGACCTCGCGGCGGTCCTGCTCGGGCTGCTGTCGTGGGACCGGCGGCAGCGGCTCGATGCGTGGGCGCCAGACCGGATCGAGGTGCCGAGCGGCTCGAAGATCCGCGTCGACTACACGGATCCGGAGGCGCCGGCGCTGGCGGTCCGGCTCCAGGAGGTCTTCGGCTGGCACGAAACGCCGCGCATCGCAGGCGGGCGGGTGCCGCTCACGGTGCACCTCCTGTCGCCCGCGCAGCGGCCGGTGCAGGTCACGCAGGACCTCGCGAGCTTCTGGCGCACGACGTACTTCGAGGTGAAGAAGGATCTGAAGGGCCGCTACCCGAAGCACTACTGGCCGGACGATCCGCTGGCCGCGACGCCGACGCGGCACGTGCGGCCGAGGGGTTAGCGGCGCGATCGTCGTCCGCGGCGGGACCGGCAGGCGCACCCGGTCGCGCGGCGGGCGCGCGGCGGGCGCGGCGGGCACGCGGCGGGCGCGGCCGGCCGCTACCCGTGGCGCAGCGCCCGCCGCTCCGCGGCGCGGAGCCGGCGTTCGTCGCGCGCCCGGCGCGCTGCGTCGTGGGCGCTCTCGCCGGGGTGCCGCACCTGGATGTTCACGCCGCCCATGAGCACGAAGCCGCGGATCCGGAGGACCGGCGCGTCCGGCGCCGTCGCGGTCGCGACGTCGTGGGTCTGATCGAAGCCGCCCAGGATGGCGACGCCTTCGCTCTCGACGGCGAGGCCCGGCGGGACGATGATCTCGATGCCGCCCATGAAGGCGAAGACCGTGACCTCGGTCACGCCCGGCGGCAATCGGGCCTCGCGGAAGTCCAGCTCGATGCCGCCAAAGGTGGCGTACGCCAGCATCCGCTCCGGCGGTGCCCACGGCCCCTTGCGGGAGGTACCGCCGAAGATCGCGATCGCGTTCCCGCGCGTGGGCCGGCGCGCGGGCGCGGCCGCCGCCGAACGGGGGGCGGGCGTCGCGGCCGGGCCCGGCCGCGACGGGAGATCCGCGAGGAGGGCGTCCAGCTCGGCGATCGTGCGCGCGCGCTGCGCCGCGTCGACGCGTCGCTCGAAATCCTCCAGCGTGAGGCGGTCGCTCGCGAAGTGCCCGCAGAGCGCTTCGACGGTCCGGTCCCGACGACCGCTCAGCGAAGATGCGGGGGGCGGCGTGTCGTTCATTCGGCCTCAGGGTTGCGACGCTCACCAGGGGAGCGTCAGACGCAGGATCAGCGGGTCGACGAGGACGCCGCGCTCGGTTCGGATTCGCGACGCCGGTCGCGGGCGAGCCGGATGCCGTGCGGAGCGTCGCGCTCCAGCCGGACGGGCCGGCCCCGGCCCGCCGTCCGTCGTCGTGTCGGTCGCGCGTGCATCCGCCCGCGCGCCGGCTACTCGTGTTAACCCGCGTCCGGTCGGCTGTCAAGCGCCGGGGGACGGGGAGCGGGCCGGGAGCTCCGGCGTTGACAGTGGCGGAAACGGGTATCATTTTGGCCCACCCTCCCCGAATTCAACCGTGGATGGTCCATGCGAGCGATGACGGGCGTCTTGAACCGGATCCAGGTGTGGCTGTTCGCCGCATACAGCGTTCTGGTCGCGGGCATGCTTTTCATGTGGTTCTCCGGGGTCGCGCTGCTCAACCAGTTCGCCGACCAGGTCTCGGGCCAGATCGACGTGCTGTACGAGGGCGGCGACCTCGGCATGCGGCTGCAGGCGTCGATCCTCGACCAGATCGCGGTGGGAGAGCGCTACCTCGTGAGCGGCCGCGCCGCGGACGCCGAGGAGTTCCGTCGTCTCGGCGCGCAGGTGCACGACCTCAAGAGCCGCTACACCCGGGTTTCCGGCCTCGCGGCTTCGGAGCAGATGCAGCTCGCGAGCATCGAGGACCTGCACGCGCGTCTCGAGGTCTACTACGCCGTGGCGCATGCGCTGCGCGACCTGGGGCGGCAGACGCGCGCGGTCACGATCCTCGCCGGCACGGAGGAGGTGCTTCAGCAGCTCAAGGGGCAGATCCAGGAGCTCAGCGCCGAGGAGATGAGGAAGGTCTCGACCGCGGCGGCGGCGGTGCGGCGCGAGGCCGCGGAGCGCCAGCCGTGGCTCTTCGCCGCGTTGATCCTCGCCGTCATCGTGAGCACGGCCATCGTGCTGGGGACGGTCCGCGCGATCGACCGGCCGCTGCGCCGGCTGGTGCTGGCGGCGAACCAGTTCGGCTCCGGCGACCTGAACGTGCAGGTCAGCGGTTTCATGCCGACGGAGTTCACGTACCTGTCCGGCGCGTTCAGCTCGATGGCGGAGCGGCTGCGCACGATCGTCGGCGAGACGGTGACGACGGCGGAGCAGATCAGCGCCTCGGCGTCGGACCTGTCGAGCATCTCGGAACAGGTCGCCGCGTCGAGCGGCGAGGTCTCGACGGCGATGGTCGGGATCACGTCGGGCGCCGAGCAGCAGGTCGAGGGGCTCAAGACGGTGGAGCTGGCGCTGGAGAACATCCGCAAGCGCGCGGCCGAGGCGACGGAGTCGTCGGAGCGGATGAACGAGCTGGGCGACCGCATCCGGCTGCTCGCGCAGAGCCGGCAGCGCGACATCCGCGAGGCGCTCGAGATGCTGCTCGAGATCCGGGAGGTCGTCGAGGCCTCGGGCCAGGAGGTCCACACGCTCGACGAGGCATCGGAGAAGATCACCGACTTCGTCGAGACGATCCAGGGGATCGCCAGCCAGACGAACCTGCTGGCGCTGAACGCGGCGATCGAGGCCGCGCGCGCGGGCGAGCACGGCCGCGGCTTCGCGGTCGTCGCCGACGAGGTGCGCAAGCTCGCGGACCAGAGCGCGAAGGCCGCGGACGAGGTCGCGCTGACGGTGCGCGAGATCCGCAGGGAGATCCGCACCGTCGTCTCGACGATGGAGCGGGGGACCGGCAAGGTGGCCGGCGTCGAGCGGGTGTCGAAGGGCGCGGAGACCGCGTTCGACGAGATCATCGCGGCGGTCAACGAGGTGCGTGAAGCGGCGGTCCAGGTCGCCGAAGTCGCGCGCGACAACATGAGCGGCGTCGCGACCGTCGAGGAGACGGTACGGACCGTCGGTGCGACCGCCGAAATGCACGCGGCCAGCGCCGAGCAGGTGAGCGCCGCCGCGCAGGAGCAGTCGGCCTCGACCGAGGAGATGAGCGCGTCCGCGGTTCAGCTCCTCGAGGCTGCCGAGCGGCTCAAGGAGCTGGTCTCAGGGTTCAAGGTCTAGGCGGGGATGGGGCTGCTTTCCTGGATCCTCTTCGGCCTGATCGTCGGCGGCATCGCCAAGTTCCTCATGCCCGGAAAGGATCCGGGCGGCTGCCTCGTGACCATCCTGCTCGGGATCGCGGGTGCGCTGCTCGGCGGCTTCATCGCGACCGAGCTCCTCGGCTGGGGCGGGATCACCGGCTTCGACCTGCGCTCGCTGCTCATCGCCGTCGCCGGCGCGACGCTGATCCTGGCCGTGTACCGCCTGGCGATCGGCCGGAAGAAGCGGCGCTAGCCGCCGGCGGGGAGTCGTCGCTCCAGCGCGGCGAGCACATCGTCCGGCGCCGCGCCGGCGCCCAGCGCGGCGACGAGCGCGTGGTACACCAGGTCCGCAGCCTCCTCGGCGGCCCGTTCGCGGTCGCCATCCGCACACGCCATCGCCAGCTCCACGGCTTCCTCGCCCAGCTTCTTGAGCCGGAGGTTGCGGTCGCGCAGGAGCCGCGCGGTGTAGCTGCCGGCGCGGGGCGCGGTGGCCGGCGCGCCCGCTGCCGGCGCGCCCGTCGCCTCGACGACGCCGGGCACGGCCGACGTTCCGGCCGGGGGCGACGGAGCGCGAGCGTCGGCCGCGGCGCGCGCCGCGCGTTCGGCCAGCACCCGCGCGAGGGCGGCGAGCGGCGGCGCGGCGGCGAAGCAGCTCCAGTCGCCGGTGTGGCACGACGGGCCGGTGGGCACGACGCGCGCGACGACGGCGTCGCCGTCGCAGTCGGCGTGGAGCGACACGACGCGCTGCACGTTGCCGCTGGTCTCGCCCTTGTGCCACAGCCGGCCCCGGCTGCGCGACCAGTACCACATCTCCCCGGTCTCGAGCGTGCGGGCCAGCGCCTCGCAGTTCGCGTACGCCAGCATCAGCACCTCACCGGTCCACGCGTGCTGCGCGACGACGGGGATCAGGCCGCCGCCCGATTCGAAGTCCAGCGTTCCGATGTCGCTCGGAGTGTCGATCCTCATTCGCCCCTCGAAGTGTGACGGCCGACGGGCGCCGGTGCGGCCGGCTCCGTCGGGTGCCGCGCGGGCCCGTCCGGACCGGACGGCGGCGCCGGCCGGCGCGGCGTCGCTTGCGCCCGGCGCGCGGGCCGCCTAGTCGACCAGAATCCCGCGGATCCGCTCCGCGAGCGCCGCGTTCGTCGCGATCGCGTTCCCGCCGGTGTGCGTCGGCACGCCGCGCCAGTCGGTGAACACGCCGCCGGCCTCCTCGACGATCGGGCGCGCGGCGGCGGCGTCCCAGGCGGAGAGCTCCGGGTCGAGCATCGCCTCGGCCCGGCCGGTCGCCACCAGCGCGTAGCCGTAGCAGTCGCCCCAGGTCCGGGCGAGGCCGGCGGAGCGGCGGAGCGCGTCCCAGGCGGCGCCGCGGCCCTCGCGTTCCATGTTCTCGGCGTCCGTCGCGACGACGAGTGCGTCCTCGAGCCGGTCGACGCCGGAGACGCGCGCCCGGCGCCCGTCCCACCAGCACCCCTCACCCCGTGCCGCCCAGACGGTCTCGCCGAGGGCGGGGAAGTGCAGCACGCCGACCACCGCTTCGCCCGCCTCTTCCAGCGCGAGCATCACGCCGAAGAACGGGACGCCGCGGAGGAACGTCCGCGTGCCGTCGATCGGGTCGACGATCCAGCGGCGGGTCGCGCCGGGCCGCGTCTCGCCGAACTCCTCGCCGAGGATCCCGTCCTCCGGGAAGCGCGCCTCGATCAGCTCCCGGACGAGGCGCTCCGACTCGCGGTCCGCGAGGGTCACCGGCGAGCGGTCGGGCTTCGCCTCGACGGCGACGCCGGTCTGGTAGTGCGCCAGCGTCGCCCGCCCGGCACGCCACGCGACCTCCACGGCGAATTCGAGCAGCGTGCGGAGCGGCTCCGGCCTCACGGCGCCACCTCCGCCGGCCAGCGCACCGCGACCCCCGCCGCCGCCAGCTCCCGCTTCACCGCGCCCACGCCGAGCACGCCGTCGTGGAAGATCCCCGCCGCCAGCGCCGCATCCGCGCCGGCGTCGAACGCCGCGCGGAAATCCGCGGCGCACCCCGCGCCGCCGCTCGCGATCACCGGCACCGGGACCGCGTCCGAGACGGACCGAACCAATTCGAGCTCATAGCCGTCGCGACGGCCGTCCCGGTCGATGCTCGTCAGCAGCACCTCGCCCGCGCCCCGCGCCGCGCACTCGGCCGCCCAGGCGACGGCGTCGAGACCCGTCGCCAGGCGCCCGCCGTGGGTGTAGACGCGATAGCCGGAGCGCGAGCCGGCCGCCGGTGCGGGCACGGGCCGGTCGTTACCCGGCCCGGCGGATCGGCCCCGGGTCGCGCGGCCCGCGCCGCCGGGCGCCGACGCCGGCTCGCGCAGCGCGTCGATGCTCGCGACCACGCACTGCGCGCCGAACCGTGCCGCCGCCTCGGCCAGCAGCTCCGGCCGCCGGACGGCCGCCGTGTTGATGGAGACCTTGTCCGCGCCCGCCCGGAGCGCGCGAGCGACGTCGTCCGCGTCGTGCACGCCGCCGCCGACGGTCAGCGGGATGAACAGCCGCTCCGCCGTTCGGCGAACGACGTCGAGCAGCGTGCGTCGCCCCTCGGCGGACGCGGAGATGTCGAGGAACACGATCTCGTCGGCCCCCTCCGCCTCGTAGCGCGCCGCCAGCTCGACCGGATCGCCCACGTCTCTCAACCCCTCGAACCGCACGCCCTTCACGACCCGCCCATCCCGCACGTCGAGACAGACGGTCACCCGCTTCCTCAGCACGTTTCCTCCCCCTCCGCCGCTTCGGTCCCCGTCCCCGTTCCCGTTCCCGTCCCCGCGCCGGACACCCGCACGCCCCCTTTCGTACTGAACACCGCCTCCCCCGCCGCGAGCGCGTCGCGCAGCGCCAGCCCGACCGCCTTCACCGCCGCCTCGACCACGTGATGCCGGTCCCTCCCGCGCAGGACGCGGACGTGCAGCGTGATGCGCGCGTTCTCGGCGAGCGATCGCAGGAAGTGGTCGTACAGCGCGCTGGGGAGCGGGCCCTGGTACCAGAAGCGGCCGCCGGCGTCGAGCGCGGCCTGGACCATGGCGTCGTCCATGACGATGGTCGCGTCGCCGTAGCGGCGGCACGTCTCGGGGATCTCCTCGTGGAGCGCGAGGCCGAGCGTGATCGCGACGTCCTCGACCAGGTGGTGCCGCAGGTCGCCCTCCGCCTCGACCTCCAGCCCCCAGCCGGCGTATCGGGCGAGGGTGTTGAGCATGTGGTCGAGGAACGGCTCGCCCGTGGCGATGGCCGTCTTGTAGCCTTCGGCGCCGGCGAAGGGGTCGAGCCGCACGTGGACGCGGGTCTCGCCGGTCTCGCGGATGATGTCGCTCACTGCTGGAACTCCCGGGCCGTGGCGCGCGGGTCGATCGCGCCGGTGTAGAGGGCCATGCCGACGACCGCGCCCGCGGCGCCCACGCGAGCCAGGGCGCGCAGGTCCTCGGCATCCTTGATCCCGCCCGATGCGATGACCGGGTGGCGCGTCGCGCGCACGAGCGGGGCGAACAGGTCGGC
This sequence comes from Longimicrobiales bacterium, assembly GCA_036381255.1. Classification (GTDB taxonomy): domain Bacteria; phylum Gemmatimonadota; class Gemmatimonadetes; order Longimicrobiales; family RSA9; genus CALBZE01. Next base: position 9,781 of record DASVDG010000053.1, read on the forward strand.
ATCCGCGCCGGCCATGCGCCCCTCGCGGCCGACGTCGGTGACGAGGATGCCGGCGAGCGGGAGCGGGTCGAGCCGCTCGAAGAGCGCCGCCGCTGCGAGCCCCGTGCCGACGGTCCAGCCACGGGTCACGACGACGCCGTCCCGGACGTCCGCGGCGACGACGACGCGCCCCGGCCGCTGCACGGCGAGCGCCTCGAGCCACGCCGGGTCCTCGACGGCGCGCGTGCCGACGATGATGCGCGCTGCGCCCGCGGCGAGGAGCGCGTCGGCCGCCGCCTCGTCGCGCACCCCGCCGCCGACCTGCACGGGGACCGCGACGGCCGAGAGGATCGCGGCGAGCGCGGGCGCGAATCGCGCTCCCGCGCGCTCGCGCGTGCCCGTGCGCGCGGCGTCGGCGGTTTCGCCGGCGCCGGTTCCGGAGGCGACATCGGGCGCCAGCGCCGCATCCAGGTCGACGACGTGCAGCGCGCGGAACCCGGCGTCGACCCACCGTCGCGCCACGGCGACGGGGTCGGCGAGGCTGATGCGCTCGGCGTCGGGCCGGCCGCCGACGAGCTGGACGACGCGGCCGCCGCGCAGGTCCACGGCGGGGTACACAATCACGGCATCCTCCTCGGGACGGACACGGCGCCGGCCTGGCGGAGGAAGTTGCGGAGCAGCCGCAGCCCCGGCGCGCCGCTCTTCTCCGGGTGGAACTGTACGCCCCACGCGTTCGCGGCGCGGACGGCGGCGGGGAAGCGCTCGCCGCCGTACTCCGTCCAGGCGATCACGCGCGCCGCGTCGGCCGGCTCGGCCACGTAGCTGTTCGCATAGTATGCGATGAGCGGCTCGGCGCCGGCGAAGATCGGGTCGGCCGGTTCCACCGGCTCCACCGCGTTCCACCCCATGTGCGGCACGCGCGGCGCGCGCAGCCGGCGGACGCGGCCGGCGATCACGCCGAGCCCCGCGCCGGCGCCCTCCTCGCTCGCGTCGAGCAGGAGCTGCATCCCCAGGCAGATCCCGAGCGCCGGGAATCCGTCGCGCAGCGCCGTGGCGACGGCCGCGGCCGCGGGCGCGAGTCGCCCGGCCGCCGCACCGAACGCGCCGACGCCCGGCAGCACCAGCGCGTCGCCGTCGAGCAGGCGCGCGGGATCGGCCTCGACCCGCACGCGCGCGCCGCCCGCCTCGATCGCCTTGCACAGCGAGTGCAGGTTGCCGACCCGCGTGTCGAAGACGACGACGTTCACGGCCGCCTCCGGCTCGGGACGACGGCCGTCGGCGCCGACTCGGCGGCGGGCGGCGTTCCGGTCCGGGGCGCGGTCCCCGGTCCCGCGGCAGGCGCCGGGGTCTCCGGCAATACCGCATCCAGCGCGTCGAGGAACCGCTCCAGCATCGGCCAGGGCCCGATCGAGACGCGCACGCAGTCGCCAGCGCCGGGGAGGTCCGGGAAGACCCGCACCGCTACGCCGCGCTCGCGCAGCCCGGCACCGAACGCGGCGGCCGAGAGCTCCGCCGGCACGGCGACCAGCACGAAGTTCGCCGCCGACGGCCACACCCGAACCCCGCGCCGCGTCAGCGCCGCCACGAGCCGGTCGCGGTTCTCGACCGTCCGCGCGACGACATCGTCCAGCCACGCCCGGTCCTCTGCCAGCGCCGCGCGCGCGACGGCGTCCGCGGCGGCGGTGATCTTGTACGGCCCGCGGCTCTTCTCGATCTCGCGGACCAGCCGCGCCGGCCCGATCGCGTAGCCGATGCGCAGCCCGGCGAGCCCCCACGCCTTGGACATCGTCCGCAGCACGACGGCGCGCCCGGATGCGATGGCCCGGTCTGCCATGGAATCGCCCGCGTAGTCCGCGTACGCTTCGTCGAGGAGGACGATGCCGTCGCCGTCGAAGAGGCGCTCCACGGCCGCGCGCTCGAACATTGTGCCGCACGGGTTGTTCGGGCGGCAGACGTACGTGATGCGGCCGCGCGCGGCTCGGAGCGCGTCGGGATCGAGCGCGAAGTCCGCGCCGAGCGGCACGGCGACGGGCCGCGCCGCGTTCATCCGTGCGAAGAGCGGGACCATCCCGAACGTCGGCTCCGGGAAGGCGACGACGTCGCCGGGCTCGCAGAAGGCACGGACCGCGGAGTCGATGACGTCGTCCGAGCCGCACCCGGTCGCGATGTTCTCGGGCGAGACCCCGTGCAGCCGGGCGAGCGCCTCCTTCAGCCCGTCGGCGAAGACGGACGGGTAGCGCGTCAGCGCATCGTCGCCGAGGGCGGCGAGGGCGCGGGCGGCGGCGGGCGGCGCGCCGAAGCGGTTCGTGTTGTCGCTCAGGTCGACGGCGACGGGGCGGCGCTGCGGGTCGTAGAGGTCGACGGCCCGGTAGGCGGCGCGGAGCGGGAGGGCCGGGGTCGCGCGGCTTCCGGCGGTCGGCGTCGTCGTGGGCTGCCGGGGCGTCGAGGTCGGGTCGCACGCCCCCGCGCTCGGCGCCCCGCTCGCCCGCGCCCCCCGCGCGGCGGCGGCCGCGGCGTGGCCGGGGAGCCCTTCGGCCTCGGCGAGCGCGACAGTCGGCGCCGCGAGCGTGGCCGCGGCGTCGCTCGTCAGCTCCTGGACCGTGGTGAAGCGCAGGAAGTCCAGCACGGACAGCCCGCTGTACGCGCGCGCCAGCCCGTTCGTCGGGAGGACGTGGTTGGCGCCGGTGAGGTAGTCGCCGAACGCCACGGAGCTGGCCGGGCCGAGGAAGACGGTACCGGCGGCGCGGACGCGGTCCAGCGCGTCGCGGGGGCGCTCGACGAGGAGCACGAGGTGCTCGGGCGCGTAGCGCTCGGCGAAGGCGAGCGCGTCGTCCAGCGTGCCGGCCGAGAGGATCGCGCCGCGCGCGGCGAGCGCGGCTTCGACGATCGCGCGGCGCGGCTGGGCGGGGACGAGCGCGGCGAGCGCGCGGGCGACCGCGTCGGCGACGTCGCCGGAGGTCGTGACCAGCACCGCGGCGGCGTCGGGGTCGTGCTCGGCCTGGGCGACCAGCTCGAGCGCCGCGAGCCGCGGGTCCGCCGTCCCATCGGCGACGATCAGCACCTCGGACGGCCCGGCGGGCGAGTCGATCGCGACGGCGTCCGTGACCTGCCGCTTCGCCTCGGTCACGTACGCGTTTCCCGGGCCGACGATGCGGTCGACGCGGGGCACCGTCGTCGTGCCGTACGCCAGCGCGGCGACGGCGCCGGCGCCGCCGAGCGCGAAGACGCGGTCCGCGCCGGCGATCGCGCACGCGGCCAGCACCGCCGCGGGCGGGCGCCCGTCCTCCCCGGGCGGCGAGCACACGGCCACCTCGCCCACCCCGGCGACGCGCGCCGGGACGACGCCCATGAGCACGCTGCTCGGGTACGCCGCGCGACCTCCCGGCGCGTACACGCCGACTCGCCGGAGCGGCTCGGCGCGGCGACCGAGGCGGATCCCGTCGCCGAGCTCGACCTCGAGCGGCGGCGGGAGCTGCGCGCGATGGAACGCGGCGATCCGCTCCGCGGCGAGCTCGAGCGCGGCGCGGACGTCCGCATCGAGCGCGGCGAGCGCGGCGTCGCACGCTTCGCGTGGCACCTCGAGCGCGTCGAGCGCGACGCCGTCGAAGCGGCGCGCCAGCTCGTGCAGCGCGGCGTCGCCGCGGGCGCGGACGTCCGCCACGATCCCGGCGACGGCGCGCGCGACCTCCGGGTCGGACGCGCGGCCGCGGTCGAACAGACTCGCCTCATCGGCGGGCGTCAGCGCGTCGAGCGCGCCTCGCACCGCGAGGCGCGGCGCGGCCGGGATTTTTTCCTTTACCAGGAGCGGCATGGGCTTCATCGTTCACCGGGTACGAAAAAACCGCGGCCCGTCCGGTAGTGGACGGGCCGCGGTGGGCGCTGGGCCTGCGCTACGCTCGAGCTATCGACGTACGCACGCGCGCCACCCCGACCCGTCCGGGCCGTGGCGGTGGGCGTGATGCCGATGCTGGAGCGCGCGCAAAACGTTCATGGGGCGGAAGCTAGCGGCGGGGCGGGTGGGGTGTCAAGGTGGACCGCGGAACCGCCGCTGCGCTGCGCCGGGATTTCGGTGCACAGAGCGCACGGCGTCGAACGGCGGATCCGCGTTCGAGCCGTCCGGCTCAGCGCACCGGTCGTTTTCCGTTCGAAGCGGGAGGGCGAAATGCATGCGAAGCGAGTCCTGTTCACGATCGGGATCGGGAGCCTGCTCCTGGCCTGCGGGCCGGCCGTCCGCTCGACGCCTTTCGGCGATTTCCCGCCGCGCCCCGCGGGCGAGGAGATCCGGCTGTACAGCACGAAGCTGCCCGAGTGCCCGTACGAGGAGATCGGGCTCATCAGCGCGACGAGAAAGGACCCGTGGACGCCGATGGAGGAGGTGTTGGCGGCCCTGCTCGAACGCGTTCGCCAGATGGGCGGCCAGGCGGTCGTGGGGCTCGGGGAGGTGCAGCGCGTCGGGAGTGGGACCGTCGTGGGCCAGGCGGTGAGCCTGGACCGGGAGAGCGCGCTGTCGGGCACGGTCATACGCTTCACGGAGCCGGACTGCCAGCGTTGACCGCGGCGGCGACGCGGCGGCGACGCGGCGGCAGGCGGGCGGTTCACCGGCGCGGACGAGGGGTGCGCCCGCGCCGGACGCCCGCCACGTCGTCGTCAGCGCCCGCGCCCCGCGACCACCTCGCCCCGTGTGATCTCCATGAAGCGCTGGACCAGCCGGACGAACTCCGCGCGGTAGCCGTGCGGATCCTCGCCCCGCGCGGCGCTCGCCATCTCGACGACCGCCTCGGGCTCGAACCGGCCGACGTACTCGGAGTCCCGCAGCAGCATGCCGAACGCGGCGACGGCGGCCGCGAAGTTGAAGTCCTCCGATGGCGCTTCGCCGCGGTCCACGATCGGTCGCTCGAGCAGCCGGCTGCGCTCGCCGTCGGGCGCCTTGTAGCGGATCTTGACGTAGGCGAGCTCGTCGCCGTGGGCTGCCGCGGCGGGCTCGGGACGCGCGCCGTAGCGGAGCGGGTCGACGCCGCGAATCTCGACCTCGGGCTCGATCCCGGCGGGGACGATCTCATAGAGCGCGGTCACGGTGTGGCCGGCGCCGATCTCGCCCGCGTCCTTCGTGTCGTCGTTGAAGTCCTCGGCGGCGAGCAGCCGGTTCTCGTAGCCGATCAGGCGGTAGGCCTGGACGCGCGCCGGGTTGAACTCGACCTGGATCTTCACGTCCTTCGCGACGGTGAGGAGCGTGCCGCCCATCTCGTGGACGAGGACCTTCCGCGCCTCGAGCAGGCCGTCGATGTAGGCGTAGTTGCCGTTCCCGTGGTCGGCCAGCTTCTCCATCTTCGAGTCCTTCAGGTTCCCGGTGCCGAAGCCGAGCACGGTGAGGAAGACGCCGTCGCGGCGCTCCTCCTCGACGAGCCGGACCATCTCGGCGTCGCTGGAGACGCCGACGTTGAAGTCGCCATCGGTGGCGAGGATGACGCGGTTGTTGCCGCCGCGGACGAAGTTCTTGCGGGCGATGTCGTACGCGAGCCGGATCCCGGCGCCGCCTGCGGTCGATCCGCCGGCCTCGAGCCGATCGATCGCCTCCAGGATCGCCGCCTTCTCGCTGCCGGGCGTGGATGGCAGCACGAGCCCCGCCGCGCCCGCGTACACGACGATGGCGACGCGGTCGTCCTCGCGCAGCTCGTTCACGAGCAGCCGCAGCGACCGCTTCACGAGCGGCAGCTTGTTCGGTGCCCGCATCGAGCCGGAGACGTCGAGGAGGAACACGAGGTTGCTCGGCGGGAGGTCCTCGGTGTCGACGCTCGCGGTCCGGAGTCCGATGCGCACGAGACGGTGCTGCGGCCGCCACGGCGCGGCTGCGACATCGGTCGTGATCGAGAACGGCGCGTCCGCCTCCGGCTCGGGGTAGTCGTACGGGAAGTAGTTGATCATCTCCTCGATCCGCACGGCATCCTTCGGCGGGCGCACGCCGTCGCGCAGGAATCGGCGGATGTTGCCGTACGACGCGCGGTCGACGTCGATCGAGAACGTCGAGAGCGGGTTGTTCACGACGGCGAGGAACGCGTTCTCCTGGATCAGGTCGTAGGACTCGGTGTTCCAGTCGGGGTGGAGGACCGGTGCGCCCGGCGCACTCCGCAGCCGTAGCGAGTTGTCGCTGAACGTGGTAGGCGCGACCGCAGGCTGCACCTCGGCCTTGCGGGCCTGGGCCGCGACGACGACCTCCTGCGGCTCGACGTCGCCGGCGGCATCGATGGCGTCCGAGCCGACGGCCGGATCGGCTTCCTGACTCGAAGACGTGGCGCACGCCGCGGCGAGCGCGGCGACGGCGACGATTCCACGGACGAGGGTGTTGCGCATGAGAGCCTCCTTCGTCGAACGGGTCGCCCGGACGGGACCGCGGCGCCCTGCGAGCGGAGTGATCGCAGCGTGCGCCGGGCGCCGCGCGGGTGCGGAACGCGAGATCCGGGCGGGGCCGGCGCTCCGGCCGGCGCCTCTACCCGGAGAACGAACGAGACGAGCGCACCTGCACAACCGCGACGCTCGCCGCGCGCCGCCGGCCGGGGGCGCCGGCGCGTGCCGTCGCGGCGGCGCCGCCACGTCCCACCGGTCGATCGCGGCGCCGGCCCGGGGCGGGCCGAGTCGGCCGGGGGCACGCCAGGGTGCGCGCGGCATTCCCCTTTACTTCGGTCGGCGCCGGGTGCATCGTGATTCGGGCGCCGATGATCTACCCGGGCCGCGCCCGTTTGGAGCCGGGGCCCCGGGACCGGACGGCATCGCGTAGCTCGTGGATGAGGAGTCAATCGCCGTTCCGTTCCACCGATAGCCGGGAGCACGACGGATGCAGCAGTCGACTCAGCCGCATCTTCGCGATGCACGGATCGTCGCGGGCTCGCTCGCGGCCGGTGTGGCCCTCTTCTGGATCGTGGGCTGGCTGAAGACCAGCGGCGGCGAGGTGGGGATTGCACCCGATGCGGTCACCGCTGAGCTGGCGTTCTGGATCTGGGCGGGTGCCGCGATCCTGGGCTTCGCGGCCGCGCTGGCCTTTCGTGGCCGGGCGCTGCGGATCGTGGAGCGCTCTACCGGTGAGGAAAGTGGTCCGCCGATCGGGGAGCTGCGCGCGGTGCAGACGAACCTCGTGATCTCCTGGGCGCTCCTGGAGGGCCCCGCGCTCCTGAGCGCGGTGTTCTACCTGCTCACTGCGTCGGAACGGATCCTGTGGGCGGCGGTGCCGGTGTACGCGATCGGCGTGGCCGTGACGTTCCCCAGAGCGGAGTGGTTCGGTGAAGGCCGAGGCCTGATGGCGCGCGGGTGAGGGTGGCGGGGTCCCGGCGCCGCGGCGGACTTTCGAGCCGGATCGAGGCGGTCCACGCATCGTCCCGAGCGGTCGGTTCGAATCCGTCGACATCGGCGACCGCGTGCTGGGCGACTGGCGGGATGGGAAAAGATGACCGCACGGCCGCCGGGCGTGCCCTCCGCCTGCGCGAACGACCGGCCGAGCGCGGCGCTCGCGCCGAGGAGTGGGAGGCGCGGGTAAGTCGAAGGCGGGCGGGCCCCGCGCCGGACGTCGACGCGGTCGCACCCGCGATGCACCGCGCCCGATTTCGCGCCGGACCCGAACCGACCCGATCGCGCCACCCGGAGCTCCCGATGGATTGGAAATGCGTCAGTTTCGTCTGGCGGGGCGGAGGATCCTGCGCGTCTTCGACCGGACGATGACGCCGGTCGATTCGCTCCCGGTCCCGGAGCCGCCGCCGTCGGACCCGAAGGATCCGCCGGGCGGATTCTACTGGGAGGCGTCCGGCGGCCGCGTGCGTGGATTCATTGCCGTACCGTTCTATCCGCGGGGCGAGCAACAGATCGGCCCGGACGGGGCCGTCTGGTCCACCGATCCGGGGGAGGCGTCGTATCGCATCAAGCGCTGGATGCCCGGCGGCGACACGACGCTGATCCTCGAGACCCGGCGCGCGCCCGTGCCGGTGACGGACGCGGAGCGGGACTCGGCGATCTCGTCGATCCGCGAGGTGCTGCGAAAGCGCGGCGTCGGGGACCGGGACTGGTCGAAGATCCCGGACGTGAAGCCGGCGGTGACGTCGATCTTCCTCTCCGACGAGGGGCGGCTCTGGGCCGAGACGCCGGCGCCGGACTCGCTGCGGCGCTACGACGTCTACGACGCCGACGGACGCTACGTCGGCAGCGCCGTCGCCGCGCTGGACGTGTTCCGGTGGGTCCCGCCGATCGTGCGCGGCGACCGCTTCTGGGCGATCGTCACGGATGAATTCAACGTGCCCTACATCGTCCGCGCCCGGATCCGGCCGGCCGACGCCGGCGCGGACCCGTAGGCGACGACGTTCGCCGTCCCGCGCACCGCGGGGCGCCGCCCGGCTCCCCGTGGCCGGCGCACCGACCCACTCCCCGGAGGAGCCGTATCATGACCGGAGAACTCGCAGGCGTCATCATTACCGTCACGTTCTTCGTCACGACCGCCGCGGTCGTCCTGCTGCGCCCGATCTCCCGGCGCATCGGCGAGTACCTGGAGGCGCTCGTCGCAGAAAAGCGGGCGGCCGCCCGCGCCGCCGACGACCGCGTCCAGCGGGCGCTCGAGGAGATGAACCGGCGGCTGGCGCTCCTCGAGGAGCGCGTCGAGTTCGCGGAGCACCTGATCGTGCCCGCGGCGCCGGGCGATGCGGAGCGTCGGATCGGGCCGGCGCCGACGGGTGACGGTGAGCGTCGGTGAGCGTCGGTGAGCGTCGGTGAGCGTCGGTGAGCGTCGGTGAGCGTCGGGCCGGGCCTGCCACGTCGCCGCGCGTGTCTGCCGGCGCGTGCCGGGAGACTCCACGCCGCCCTTGACCGAAGAAAACCCGAATATTATCCTGGCCGGTCGCACCGACCGGCACGGGGCGCGGTCGGGGTCGATGCTTCGAAAAGGGAGGCGGTATGGACGGGATGACGATCGCGCCGGCGGCGGCGCTGGAGCAGCTCCTCGCGGTGCTGCGCGAGGGGTTCGAGGGGCCGGCGGAGGCGTGGAGCTACTTCACGGACAGCGGGGGCGAGGCCGCGCTGTTCGGGACGCTGGATCGGTTGAGCGCGGAGCAGGCGTCGCAGCCGTCGGGCCCCGGCGGCACGACGATCGCGGGGCAGGTGCACCACCTGGTGTTCTCGCTGTCCGCGTCGACCGACTGGATTCTGGATCGTTGGGAGCCGCGGGACTGGGGCGAGAGCTGGCGGGTCACGACGGTGGACGAGGCGGCGTGGGCGGAGCTTCGCGACGCGCTGCGCCGGGGGTACGAGGCGCTGACCGACGCGGTGCAGGCGCGAGCGATGGCGGACGAGAAGGCGTTCGGCGGAGCGGTCGGCGCGATCGCGCACATCGCCTATCACCTGGGCGCGATCCGGCAGAAGCTGCCGCGCCGGTAGCGGCCCGGCGGCCGCGGCGGGGCCGGGGGCGGGGGCATCGCACGCGGGGGCGGGGGCATCGCACGCGGCTGCGGCGGCTTCGCGAGCGATCGCGGCCGCTGGCCCGGTGCGTGCCGGGCGGTTATCGTGGAGGGAGGGCGGCGCTCGATGCGTCGCCCGTCGCAGCCGCGTGTGGATGGGAGAGTCATGACCGCGAAACGGACCGAGGTCGCGACGCTGGCGGGCGGGTGTTTCTGGTGCCTGGAGGCCGTCTACGAGCTGCTCCGGGGCGTGGAGAAGGTGGATTCCGGCTACTCGGGCGGCCACGTGGAGCGGCCGACGTACGAGGAGGTGTGTTCGGGGAGGACGGGGCACGCGGAGGTCGTGCAGGTCACGTTTGACCCGGACGAGATCGGCTACCGCGAGCTGCTCGAGGTGTTCTTCACGATCCACGACCCGACGCAGCTGAACCGCCAGGGCGCGGATGTCGGGACGCAGTACCGGTCCGCCATCTTCTACCACTCGCCCGAGCAGCGCCGGACGGCGGAGGAGGTGATCGCGGAGCTCGAGGCGGCGGGCGTGTGGGACGGGCCGATCGTGACACGGGTCGAGCCGTTCGAGGCGTTCTACCCGGCGGAGGAGTATCACCGGGAGTATTACCGCCGCCACCCGACGCAGCCGTACTGCGTCGCGGTGGTCGCGCCGAAGGTGGCGAAGGCGCGGAAGCGGTTCCTGGACCGGCTGAAGCGGGAGTGACGGGCGGGGGAGCGGCGGCGGCGGACGACGCGCCGGACGCGGGCGACGCGGCCGTGCCGCGGCGAGTTCGCCCGGGCACGTGCGGGCGGCGTCGTCGGGGCTCGCGCGTGGCTGCGCGGGGACAGACGATGAATCGGAGGGTGTCGTGTTGATGGCGCCGATGCAGGTTCGGACGGCTCCGCCGGAGGGGGGTGAGGAAGCGGCGTCGCCGCGGTTCCGGTCCGGGCGGCCGGAGTGGCTCCGTGCGCGGCCGCCGGCGCGGATCCAGGTGTGTCCGCCGGAATGGTTCGTGTTCGGCGGTCGCGTCGAGCGTCCGGGGCACGGCGGCGTCCGGTCGGCGCCCGGCGGCTGGCGCCCGGCGCTGGTCCGGGCGGAGGCGAAGCGGCCGGGCGCCGGTCCGGCCGGCGGTCCGGAGCCGGATACGCTGCCGGGCGACGCGCCGGCGCGCTGGCGCGAGGCCGTCGAGGCGGCGAAGGCGTTCATCGAGGAGCACCTCGGCGAGCCGCTCGACGTGGTGCGGATCTCCCGGGAGGTGAACCTGTCGCGGCCGCACTTCACGCGGGTGTTTCGCGAGGTCGAGGGCGTGGCGCCGTGGACGTACGTGACCGTGCGGCGGGTGAGACGGGCGGCGGAGTTGCTCGAGGAGGACCGCCGCCTCTCGGACGTGGCGTTGGAGACGGGGTTCGCGGACCAGAGCCACTTCACGCGGGTCTTCAAGCGGGTGACCGGGCGGACGCCAGGCGAGTACCGCAAATGTGATCCAGATGTTCAAGACGGGGAGGGGCGCGCGGCGTAGCTTTCCTCCGAACGGCATCATGCAAGGCCAGAGGAGGAATCCATGTTCGAGACGCCTGCCCCCGACGCGCCGCCGTCGGCGCTGACCGATTCTCTGCGCGAGCGTCTGTTCCGGTCGCGTACGCTCATCATTGCCGGACAGATCGACCAGAAGCTCGCCGCGCAGGTGATGGCGCAGCTGATCGCGCTGTCGAGCGATTCGGACGAGCCGATCACGCTCTTCATCAATTCCCAGGGCGGCCACGTGGAATCGGGAGACACGATCCACGACCTGATCCGGTTCCTGCGACCGAAGGTCCGCATGGTCGGCACGGGATGGGTCGCCAGCGCGGGCGCGCTGATCTACGTGGCTGCACCGGTGGAGGACCGCTACTGCCTGCCGAACACCCGGTTCCTGCTGCACCAGCCGGCGGGCGGCGTGGGCGGCACGGCGGCGGACGTCGAGATCGAGGCGCGTGAGATCGTGAAGATGCGCGAGCGCATCAACCGGATCTTCGCGCGGCAGACCGGTCAGCCGGTCGAGCGGATCGAGCGGGACACGCGCCGAAACTTCTGGCTGGACGCCGAGGCGGCCCGGGATTATGGTCTGGTCGGGCGGATCGTCGAGCACATCGACGAGGTCGGCCGCTGACGTCGCCGGCGGATCGCGGCGGCGGCCGCGTGCCGGTTGCATCAGGTGCCATCCGAACGGGAGGGTCGAATGAAGTGCACCCACGTCATTCTCGCGACCGTGGGGCTCGCGGCGTGCGCCCCGGCCGGATCGGGCCACGAGCTGCCATCGCACGCCAGCGTGCCCGTGACGACCCGGATCGAGGGCGTGTCCAGCGCCTACGAGGTGACGACCCACACGACGGACCCATCCGCGCGCCACGTGGTCGACGTCGCGCCGGACCTCGCGTGGAAGCTGGTGCCGCTCGTGTACGCGGAGCTCGAGCTGCCCGGCGCCGTCCTCGACCCGCGTGGACGGATGTTCGGGTTCGAGCGTGAGCGGATGCGTCGCAAGGTCGGCGATGCGCCGCTGACCAAGATCGTCAACTGCGGCACCGGCGTCACGGGGCCGAACGCGCTCACCTACGTGGTGACGCTCGACGTCGTGACGCTCGTGAGCCCGGTCGCCGCCGGCTCATCGGCGATCGAGACCCGGGTCCAGGGATTCGCCAAGCCTCGCTCGGTCAGCGGCAACCCGGTCCGCTGTGCCACGACCGGCGCGCTGGAGCTGTACATCGCGGAGCGCATCCGGGCGCTGGCGGCGAAGGTCTGACGGCGGCGCGACCGGCGCGGGCACGGAGAGCGGCGTGGCGGACGCACGCCGCCGCGCCGCGTTCACGGCATGAGCCGTTCGATCCGCGTCACCAGGATCCCTGTCGCGCCGAGCGCCTTGAGGTCGGCGATCACGCGGTAGACGTCGCGGCGGTCGACGACGGCGTGCGCCGCGACGATCCGGCCGGAGTCCATGACGTCGACGATCGTCGGGCCGTTCAGGCCCGGCAGGATCCGCTTCAACTCGGCGAGCGAGTCGCGCGGCACGTTCGCCATCAGGTAGCGCTTGTCCTGGGCGCGGATCACCGATTCGAGCGCCGTCCTCAGCTCGTCGGCGCGGCGCTCGCCCTCCGGCCGGGCGAGCAGCTCGGGCCGCGCGATCAGCAGCGCGGTCGACTCCAGCACGGTCGCGACCTCGCGCAACCCGTTCACGCGGAGCGTCGAGCCGGTCGAGACCAGGTCGACGATGATGTCGGCCACGCCGAGGTGCGGCGCGATCTCGGCCGCGCCCGAGACCGGCACCAGCGACACCTCGCGGGCGGCCTCGCGGAAGAACCGCTCCGTCAGCCGCGGGAACGAGGTCGCGACGCGGGTGCCGGGCGCGACGTCCGCGATGGAGCGGATCTCGCTGTCGTCGCGTACCGCGACGGCGAGGCGGCAGCGGCCGAAGCCGAGGTCGAGCAGCTCCGCGACCGGCCGGCCCGCCTCGGCGACGCGGTCCCTGCCGGTGATCCCGACGTCCGCCGCGCCGTCGGCGACGAACTCCGGGATATCCTCCGCGCGCACGAAGATCGCCTCGAAGTCGCCGCCCAGCGACGCCTGGAGCGCCCGTTCGGCGCGCAGCTCGAGCTCCAGCCCCGCCCGTTCCAGCAGCTCGCGCGCGGCGTCCGCGAGCCGCCCCTTGTTCGGCAATGCGATACGAATCATCACGACCGTTCCCTTCCGGTCCGGCGTTTCCGGCTCATCAAGCAAAAAAACGCCGCGGCCCGTCCGTGGGGGACGAGCCGCGGCGGCGATCCGACGGTGCGACGCCCGGACTACCGGCGTGCGCACGCGCGCCAACGCGGCCCGTCCGGGCCGTGATGGTGGGCGTGGCGCCGATGGTGGAGCGTGCACAATGCGTTCATGGCGCGGAAGTTAGCAGGGAGCGACGCGCGGTGTCAACGGGTAGGGGACCTGAACGGGTAGCGGACCCGGGTAGCGGACCTGGTCCCGGGTTTTGGCTTGTCCCGCGGGCGCGGTTCCGGCGGACCGGGTTACGGAATCCAGAATCGACCCCGCGAGCCATGTGGTATCCACGGCGGACGCCGATCGGTGGTGTCGCCGCGGAGCCGGCCGCGCTGCCGGGGCGTAACGGGACGGGCAGCGCGACGGCGGCTCATGGCGTGCGGTCTCGGGCGCGGTCTTCGACCTGAGCACGAATGCGCCGCGCCCGACCCGTGCCGGGGTGACGAGCGCCTCGCCGAGCTGAAGCGCGTGCCGACCGGCGCATTCGAAGTGGTGCGGATGGGCGCGGCGGCGACGGAGCCGTGAGGCGGCCCGAAGGACAGGCTTGCGCCGACGCCGCCGCGAGCATTATACTGCCCACGTTTGGTGCTCGCCCGGCGGCGGGCGCCATGCCGCATCGATGTATCACCGCACTCGCGTGACGCACGCCACACCCCGCATCACGCGCCTCGAGTCGAGCGGTAATCGACTCTCGCAGACTGACCCCGCAGGACGAACATCGCAACACGGCGCGGCCGATGGGAGGCCCGCCATGATTCCGACTTCGGAACGACCGGTGCCGCCGCGAACGGCGGTTCGCCGGGACTGTACCGCCGATCCACGACGGATCGTCGGGCGCGTGGAGGGAGGGCGTCGTGCCGCAGATCACGGTGATGTACTGGAACATCCAGGATTTCGGCGCGCTTCGCCGGGACTACAAGTCGGACTACGGGCCGCTGATCGGGGTGATCGCGGAAGTGGTGCACCGCGCCGGTGCGGACGTCCTCTTCATCCAGGAGTTGAAGAAGGACGCG
>DASVDG010000054.1:0-2412 GCA_036381255.1 Longimicrobiales bacterium
TGACGATGGCGTTCTACGCCGGCCGGATCATCCGCGAGCCGGCGCTGGAGAACCCGACGCTCGTGGTGCTCACCGACCGCAACGACCTGGACGACCAGCTCTTCGGCACGTTCTCGCGCTGCCAGGACCTCCTCCGGCAGCCGCCGGTGCAGGCCGAGAGCCGGGCGCACCTGCGCCGGCTTCTCTCCGTCGCCGCGGGCGGCGTCGTGTTCACGACCATCCACAAGTTCTTCCCCGACGAGAAGGGCGACCGCCATCCGACGCTCTCCGAGCGCCGCAACATCGTGGTGATCGCGGACGAGGCGCACCGCAGCCAGTACGACTTCATCGACGGCTTCGCGCGGCACATGCGGGACGCCCTGCCGCACGCCTCGTTCATCGGTTTCACGGGCACGCCCATCGAGCTGGCCGACGCCAACACCCGGGCCGTGTTCGGCGATTACATCAGCGTCTACGACATCCAGCGCGCGGTGACCGATGGCGCGACGGTGCCGATCTACTACGAGAGCCGCCTCGCGAAGCTCGCGCTCGACGATGCCGAGCGGCCGAAGATCGACCCGGACTTCGAGGAGGCGACGGAGGGCGAGGAAGTCGAGCGCAAGGAAAAGCTCAAGACCAGGTGGGCCCAACTGGAAGCCATCGTCGGCGCCGAGAAGCGGCTCCGGCTCGTGGCGCAGGACATCGTCGAGCACTTCGAGAAACGACTCGAGGCGCTGGACGGCAAGGCGATGGTCGTCTGCATGAGCCGGCGGATCTGCGTGGAGCTGTACCGCGAGATCATGAAGCTCCGGCCGGAATGGCACGACGAGGACGACGCGCGCGGGGCGATCAAGGTCGTGATGACGGGGTCCGCCTCCGATCCCGTCGACTGGCAGCCGCACATCCGCAACAAGCCCCGCCGCGAGGCGCTCGCCAGCCGGTTCCGCGACCCTGGCGATCCGCTCCGGCTGGTGCTCGTGCGCGACATGTGGCTGACCGGCTTCGACGCGCCCAGCCTGCACACGCTGTACGTGGACAAGCCGATGCGCGGGCACGGGCTGATGCAGGCGATCGCGCGGGTGAACCGGGTGTTCCGGGACAAGCCCGGCGGGCTGGTCGTGGACTACCTCGGGCTGGCCCACGAGCTCAAGGCGGCGCTGGCCACGTATACCGAGAGCGGCGGCACCGGGCGTGCGGCGCTCGACCAGGACGAGGCCGTCGCCGTGATGCTGGAGAAGTACGAGGTGTGCTGCGGCCTCTTCCACGGGTTCGACCGCTCCCGGTGGATGACCGGGACGCCGCAGGAGCGGCTCGGCATGCTGCCCGCCGCGCAGGAACACATCCTCGCCCAGGAGAACGGCAAGGAGCGCTGCGTGCGCGCGGTGCGGGAGCTGTCCCGGGCGTTCGCGCTGGCGGTGCCGCACGAGGAGGCGCTACGCATCCGGGACGACGTAGCGTTCTTCCAGGCCGTGCAGGCGGTGCTGGTCAAGCGTGCGCCAGGCGCGGCGCGGCCGGAGGAGGAGCTGGACCACGCCGTCCGGCAGATCATTTCGCGCGCGGTCGCGACGGAGGGTGTCGTGGACATCTTCGCCGCGGCCGGGCTGCAGAAGCCGGACATCTCGATCCTCTCCGACGAGTTCCTGGCCGAGGTGCGCGGCATGCCCCAGCGGAACCTCGCGGTGGAGCTGCTGCAGAAGCTGCTGAAGGGGGAGATCGCCGCGCGGCGCCGCAAGAACGTCGTCCAGGCCCGCTCGTTCGCCGAAATGCTCGAGCGGAGCGTCCGCCGGTACCAGAACCGCGCGATCGAGGCGGCGCAGGTGATCGAGGAACTGATCGCGCTGGCCAGGGAGATGCGGGAGGCGAACGCACGCGGCGAGGTGCTGGGCCTCACCGAGGAGGAGCTCGCGTTCTACGACGCGCTCGAGACGAACGACAGCGCCGTGAAGGTGCTCGGAGATGAGACGCTGCGCGCCATCGCGCGCGAGCTGGTGCAGACCGTGCGCCACAACGTGACCATCGACTGGACGCTGCGGGAGAGCGTGCGCGCGCAGCTCCGGGTGCTGGTCAAGCGCATCCTGCGGAAGCACGGGTACCCACCGGACAAGCAGGAACGGGCCACGCAGACCGTCCTGGAGCAGGCGGAGGTGTTGTCCGCCGCATGGGCGGCGTGAGCGCCTGCGCCCCTCGACCGGCCCGGGCCTGCGGACGAAGCCGGAACGGCTGACGGCGGCTTCTCGCGCGGATACCCTGCCCCGCGAGCAAAGCTCATCGCGCGTCGCGCCGCGTCGCCATACCCCTAACCCGCCCATCGCCCATCGCGCCCGCCCGCGCCCCACCTCTGGAACACCCCCCGCGCGTGTCGCTACAATGCGGGCGTGATGACCGACCTCCCGATCGAAGCGGTGCTCCCGGCGCTGCGGGCGGCGCTGGCCG
>DASVDG010000055.1:0-60504 GCA_036381255.1 Longimicrobiales bacterium
CGTGCAATCGCGATTCCTTCCGCGATGGCGTGTTCCTTCGACTTCTCGTTGGCGCGGCGCATGCGCGCGATGATCTCGTCGGGTACGGTCACCCCCGGCACCTCGTTCGCCAGGAACTCGGCGTTGCGTACCGACACCAGCGGCCAGATGCCCGCCACGATCGGCGGACGCTGCCCCTCGGTGCGCCGCAGGAAGTGCTCGAGCTGCGTCGCGTCGAACACCGGCTGCGTCACGGCGAATTCGGCCCCCGCCTCGACCTTCCAGGCGAACCGCTTCAGCTCGTGCGCGAGGTCGATCGGCGCCGGGTTCACACCGACGCCGATCACGAACTGCGTCGGCGCGCCGATCGCGTTGTCCCCGGGATCGCGGCCGTGGTTCAGGTTCCGCACCAGGTTGGTCAACCCGATCGCGTCGATGTCGAACACCGCCGTCGCGCTCGGGTAGGGTCCCATCTTCGGCGGATCGCCGGTGATGAGCAGCAGGTTGCGGAGGCCGATCGCCGCGGCGCCCAGCAGGTCGCTCAGCATGCCGAGCAGGTTGCGGTCGCGGCAGGCGTAGTGCGTCACCGTCTCGATTCCCACCTGCTGCTCGATGAGCAGTGAGGTGAGCAGCGCGCCCATGCGGCTCTGCGCCCGCGGGCCGTCGGGGACGTTCACCGCGTCGACGTTCGCGACCTTGAGCTTGCGCACGTCGGCGAGCATCCGTGTCGCGTCCACTCCGCGCGGCGGCACGATCTCCACCGAGGTGACGAACGCGCCGGCGGCGAGCCGGGCGCCCCACTTCGAGCGCTGTGCGAGCGGCATCGCCTGCACGTCGGGCGCGCGATGCGCCACGTCGCGCAGCACGGGGG
Source organism: Longimicrobiales bacterium (assembly GCA_036381255.1). Taxonomy (GTDB): domain Bacteria; phylum Gemmatimonadota; class Gemmatimonadetes; order Longimicrobiales; family RSA9; genus CALBZE01. Next base: position 851 of record DASVDG010000055.1, read on the forward strand.
GCGCCGCGGCGGTGGACACCCCTCCGCCGGCCTGCGCGAAGCGCGGGCTCAGCGGCCGCACGAACTCGCACATCGCGCGGATGTGCTCCGGCGTCGTGCCGCAGCAGCCGCCCACGAACTTCGCGCCCGCCCGGATGAGCCGCTCGGCGAACTTCGCCATGTACTCCGGCGATGCCATGTAAATCTTGCGGCCGTGCACGTCCCGCGGCATCCCGGCGTTCGGCTGCGCCGACAGCCGCGCCCGGGTGCGCGGCGCGATCCGCTCGATCGCCTCGAGGACGCCGTGCGGCCCGACCGAGCAGTTGAAGCCGACCACGTCGGCGCCCCACTCCTCGAGCCGCGCCGCACACGTCTCGGGCGCGGTGCCGTAGGCGGTGTCTCCCTGCTCCTGCACCGTCATCTGCGCGACGACCGGCACGTCGCCGAGCTCCCGGACGGCGCGGAGCGCCTGGCGGATCTCTTCGAGGTCGCTGAACGTCTCGAGCACGAAGAAGTCGACGCCGCCTTCGAGCAACGCCTCCGCCTGTTCACGGAACAACGCCCGCGCCTCTTCGACCGAGGTCGGCCCGAACGGTTCGATCCGGATCCCCAGCGGCCCGATCGAGCCGCCGACCAGCGCCCGCTCCCCCACCGCCTCGCGCGCCAGACGCGCCGCCCGCTCGTTCAGCTCCGCGACCCGGTCCTCCAACCCGTACTGCGCGAGCTTCACCCGGTTCGCACCGAAGCTGTTCGTCTCCACCAGCTCCGCGCCCGCCTGTACGTACGCACGATGAATCTCCTTGACGAGCTCCGGCTCCTTCAGGTTCAGCTCGTCGTAGCAGCGATTGATGAAGATGCCCTTCTGGTAGAGCATCGTGCCCATCGCGCCGTCGAAGACGTGCGGGCGGGGGTCGGTGAGGAGGTCGCGGAAGGGCGACATCATTCAATTCCGTTCATTCGATCGCCCATCATTCCGTACGCCTACGCGTACACGTACGCAAACGCTTGCCCCTGCCCGTCGCCTGCGCCTCCATCGCCGCGCCCAGGCGGACCAGCATCGCGATGATGCCCGTAAACGACCGCTTTATCCCTCGGAGCCCCTCGGCATCGCCCAGCTCGAGCGCGAGCATGACATCCAGCGCGGCCGCCGACTCCGCTGCCGACCGCCGTGCGATGCGGTAGAACCGCGCCTTCTCGCGCCAACGATGCTCGCCGGCGCCCTCTGCGATGTTGAGCGGAATGGAGATCGCGGCGCGCCTGAGCTGGTCCAACAGGCTCGCGGGACCCGCTGGAATCCCGGCCATCGCCGTGTGAACCGCCGCAACGGCATCGATGCTCATCCGGTAGACCTGGAGGCGTTCGTGATCCGGGCTGTTCATCGGATTTCCTCGGGCGTTGAGGGTAGGGGCAGGCGTACGCGTAAGCGTATGCGTACGCGGAGGGGGCCCCGCCATGGCCCCACGCGCCATCCCACTCGCCGCCGCTCTACACCGCACTGAAATACTTCGCCTCCGGGTGATGAACCACCAGCGCCGCCGTGGCCAGCTCGGGCACCAGCGCGCCGGCGTCGGTCAGCTCCATCCCGAGTCGTTCCCGGGCCGGCAGCAGGCGGAACACGAGTTCGTGCTGGCGGTGGTCGGGGCAGGCCGGGTAGCCCCAGGAGTAGCGGAGCCCGCGGTCGGCGGGGATGCCGAGCTCCCGGCGCATGATGCCGTGCACGTACTCGGCGGCGGCCTCGGCCAGGCGCACGCCGAAGCCGTGCAGGTAGTAGCCCTCGCCGTAGTCGCCGCCGGTCATGAGCGCGTTCGACCGCTCGAGCAGCTCGTCGCCGACGGAGACGACGGTGAAGCCGGCCACGTCCTTGCGGCCGGAATCGACGGCGGCGAAGTAGTCGGCCAGGCAGAGGCGCTCACGGTCCTGCTGTCGCGGGAATTCGAAGCGGGCCAGCTCGGCGTCCGGCGCGTCCGGGTCGTAGATGACGAGCGTGTCGCCGGCGGCGGCGGCCGGGAAGAAGCCGTACGCCGCGCGGACGCGGACCTTCGCGCCGGCGAGCGTCTCCTGCTGGTAGCGCTTCAGCCGCGGCTCGAACTCCTCGCTCACGAGGCGTTCCCACTGCTCTCCCTTCGCGTTCTTCGCGCCCCAGTGGAGCCGGTAGAGCGTATTCAGGTCGATGAGGCGGAACAGCTCGGCGAGCGGCAGGCGCTCGAGGACCTTGACGCCCAGGAACGGCGCGGCCGGGATCTCGATGTCGCGCGACGGGCCGCGCACGCGTCGATCCGCGTGCAGCGACTTCGCCTTCTCCTTGAGCGCCGCGCGCTTCGCGACGCCCTCGCGGATCTCCTCGTGACGCCGTCGCACGAACGCCTCGCGCCGCGCCGGGTCGACCAGCGCCTCCACCGTCGCCAGCCCCTCGAACGCGTCCTTGCAGTAGAAGACGCCCGGCGCGTACAGCTCGCCGGCGCCGTCGGCGCCGTGGCCGCGCGCGCCGTTCGCGCCGGCATCGGTCGCTCCGCTCTCCCCGTCCCCCGCGCCCGCGGTCGCCCCCGACGCCGCCACGAACGCCGCCGACCGGACGAACGACGGATTGATCGCCGCGCCGCCACAGAGTACCGGGAACGTGAGGCCGCGCGCGTGCAGCTCCTGCACGCACAGCGGCATCTGCTTCGAGGTCGAGACCAGGAGCGCGGAGAGCCCGATCGCGTCGGCGCCGACCTCGACCGCCCTGTCGATGATGTCGTTGACCGGGACCTGCTTACCGAGATCGTGGACCGTGTAGCCGTTGTTCTCGAGGATCGTGTGGACCAGGTTCTTGCCGATGTCGTGCACGTCGCCGAACACGGTGGCCAGCACGACCGTCCCCTTGCTCTGCCCCTCGACCTTCTCGAGGTACGTCTCGACGCGAGCGACCGCCTTCTTCATGACCTCGGCCGACTGGAGCACGAACGGCAGGATCAACTCGCCCGCGCCGAACTTGTCGCCGACCTCCTTCATCGCGGGGAGGAGGACGTTGTTGAGGACCCAGACGCCGGCGTCGTGCATGGCTTCTCCCTTACGCGTACGCGTACGCGTGCCCGTGCCTGGCTCCTCGGCGGCTTCGCCCGACCCCACGGCCTCGGCCCGCACCCCGGGCAGGGGCACCGCGGCTTCGCCGCTGCGTACGTGTACGCGTACGCGTACGGGGGCGCCATCGGCGTTCCCCAGCAACGCCGCCCGCCGAGCCACCGCCGCGTCCACCAGCTCCTCGATCCCTTCCTTCTTCCTGTGCAGGATCTTCCAGTGGATCGCCTCCTCGGGCGTCATCCCGGCGGTGGGATCGGCGGCGGTCTGCTCCTCGACGGCGTTCTCCTCGAAGTAGGCGATGAAGCGCGCGAGCGCGTCGTCGCGGCGGTCGAAGATCAGGTCATCGGCCAGCGCGCGCTGGTCCTCGGGGATCTCGGCGTACGGCGTGACGTGCGCGGGGTTGACGATCGCCAGGTCGAGGCCGGCCTCGACGCAGTGGTGCAGGAAGACGGAGTTGAGCACCGCGCGCGCGTGTTTCGCCAGGCCGAACGAGACGTTCGAGATGCCGAGGCTGGTCAGCACGCCGGGGAGCTCCGCCTTGATGCGGCGGATCCCGTCGATCGTCTCGATCGCGCTGCGACGGTACTCCGCCTCGCCCGTCGCGAGCGTGAACGTCAGGTCGTCGAAGATCAGCGCGTCGGGCGGCAGGCCGTACTCGCCGCAGATGATGTCCGTGATCCGCCGGGCAATGTCGAGCTTGCGCTCCGCCGTCTTCGCCATCCCCTGCTCGTCGATCGTGAGCGCGACGACGGCGGCGCCGTGTTCGACGGCGAGCGGGAGCACCGCGTCGATCCGGCCGCGGCCGTTCTCGAGGTGGACGGAGTTGATGACCGCGCGCCCGGGGTACTGCTCGAGCGCGGCGCGCACGACGTCGACCTCGGTCGTGTCGATCTGGAGCGGCGCCTCGACGCCCTGGGCGAGGAGCTTGACGAGCCGGCGCATCTGCTCGGCCTCGTCCTGCCGCTCGGTCAGCGCGACGCAGATGTCGAGGAGGTGCCCGCCGCCCTCGACCTGTGCGCGCGCGATGTCGACGACGCCGTCGTAGTCGTCGGCGAGGAGGAGCCGCTTGACCGCCCGCGAGCCCTGCGCGTTGACCCGCTCGCCGATCAGGGTGGGGCGCGGCTCCTGGACGAGGTCGACCGCGGTCATCGCGCTCGCGACCCGGGCGACGCGCGGGGCGTCGGGCCAGACCAGGCGCGGACGCGCGCCCGACGCGTCGCCGTCCCAGACCAGCGCCCGCGCGGGCTTCCGCCCCCAAACCCGATCGACCACCGCCTTCAGGTGCTCCGGCGTCGTGCCGCAGCACCCGCCGACGATGTTGACGCCGAAGCGCGTCACGAACTCCTCGTGCGCTTCTGCGAGCGCGTCGGGCGAGAGCGGGTAGACGGCCACGCCGCCCTCGTTGTGCGGGATCCCCGCGTTGGGGATCACGCTGATCGGGAGCCGCGAGTGCTCACAGAGCCAGCGAACGGGCTGGCGCATGTGCTCGGGGCCGGTCGAGCAGTTGAGCCCGATCGCATCGACGCGGAGCGCCTCGAGCACCGTCGCCGCGGCGGCGATGTCGGTGCCGAGCAGCATGCGCCCCGAGGTGTCGAGCGTGACCTGCGCCTGGATCGGCACGGCGCGGCCCGACTCCGCGAAGTAGCGCCGGATCCCCGCGATCTGCGCCTTCACCTCCAGCAGGTCCTGGCTCGTCTCGATGAGCAGCACGTCGACGCCGCCCTCGACCAGCCCGCGCGCCTGCTCACGGAAGACCTCCGCCAGCTCGTCGTACGTGACGCTCCCGAGCGTCGGGTCCGACGTGCTCGGCAGGAACCCGCTCGGCCCGATGCTCCCGGCCACGAATCGCGGCCGCTCCGGCGTCGAGAACCGGTCCGCGACCCGCCGGGCCAGCGCCGCCGCCGCCCGGTTCAGCTCCACGATCCGGTCCTCGAGGCCGTACTCCTTCATCGTCAGCCGGTTCGCCCGGAACGTGTCCGTCTCGACGACGTCGCAGCCCACGTCCAGGAACGAAGCGTGGATCTCCTCGATCACGTCCGGCCGCGACAGGACCAGGTGGTCGTTGCAGCCTGCCAGCGCGGGGCCGCCGAAATCCGCGACGCCCAGGTTCCGCGCCTGGATGCTCGTCCCCATCGCGCCGTCGAAGACCAGGACGCGTTCCCGCAGAGCCTCGAGATAGCCGTATCGCGACATGGCACACCCGCTCACGGCGGCGCCCGGACGCACCGCGTCCGTCCCCCGCCCACAAACGAAAACCCCCGCAGCCACTTCAGGGTGCGGGGGCATCAGTGTTCCTTGCACTCCAGATCTGCCCGGCACTTTAGACCTTTGGTTCGGCAGGCGATGCCCGCGGGGAGCATCCCTGCCCGGCGGTGGCAAGCGGCCTGCAAATCCGTCCGCCGGTCATCGAATTGTGCGCGCAAACTACCACACGCAAGCGCCGTGCGCAACCACGGTCGCGGCGTCGGCTCATACGCCTCCCGGCTCGTGGGAGGCGGCACGGTAACCCCGGAACTCCAGCCAGCACTCGGCGTCGCGGATCCGCTCCTGGATCAGGTGCAGGTTCTCGCCGTCGTCGCGGTACTCGCGCGACAGCTCGTGGAGCCGGTCGATCCAGCGTCGGATCTCGACGACATCGGAAAACGGGTGGACGGGAGGGTCGAACGGAATTTCCACTGCATCTCTCCGGTGGCGTACACGGCGCCCGCGTCGGCGCCCTCATCTGTTAAGGATGCCGGAAGCGGGGAAAACTTGGCATTGGCCTGGGTCCGCGCCGCGGCATGCCGGGGCGCGGACGGCCTAATCCTCGATACCACGCGGGCTTAGCCGGAACACCCGCCGCAGCCGCAGCGCGACGGCCGCGACGGCGCCCTCCCGCGCTCCGACCGGCGTCGCGGCCCCGGCCGACGCCGCGACGCCGGCCTCCGCCGGCACGGCGCGGGTGAAGCGCCGCCGGAAGGACTCGCCGATGTCGTCCACGACCGAGTACAGCACGGGGACGATCACCAGCGTCAGTACGGTGGCGAAGCTCAGTCCGACGATCACGGCGATCGCCATCGGCCCCCACCAGGCGGCCTGCTCGCCGCCCCAGAAGAGGTTCGGGTCGAGTCGGGTGTAGAGGCCGATGAAGTCCAGGTTGAACCCGACCGCGAGCGGGACCAACCCGAGGACGGTCGTGACCGCGGTGAGGATCACGGGCCGGAAGCGGATCATCCCCGCGCGGACGAGCGCTTCCCGACGGTCCATCCCGTCCCGGCCACGCAGCACGTCCACGTAGTCGATCAGGACGATCGCGTTGTTGACGACGACGCCCGCCAGCGAGATCACGCCGACGCCGGTCATGATGATCCCGAACGGCATGCGGAACAGCATCAGCCCCAGCAGGACGCCGATCGTCGACATGATCACCGACGTCAGGATGATCACTGGCTTGATCACCGAGTCGAACTGCGAGATCAGGATGAAGGCGATCAGCATCAGCGCGATCAGGAACGCGTTGCTCAGGAACGCCATCGCCTCCTGCTGCTCCTCCTGCTCGCCGGTGTAGCGGATCGTGTAGCCGGCCGGCAGCGAGCCGGCGAACTCCGCGAGCGCCTGCCTCACCTCTGCCAGGACGGCGTTGCTGTTCGCGCCGGCCACCACGTCCGAGCTGACCGTGGCCACGCGGTCCATGTCCTTGCGCACGACGCTGCCGTAGCCCTCGTCCACGCGCCAGGTGGCCACCGACGGCAGCGGGATCTGCCGGCCGTCCTCCGTCATCACCGTGAGGTCGCGCAGTGCATCCAGATTGCTGCGATACGGCTCCGCGAGCCGCACGACGATGTCGTACTCGTCGTTCCCGGTGCGGAACGTCGCCGCCTCGGTCCCCTGGATCGCGGTCCGGATCGTCGAGCCGACCTTGAGCGTGTGGATCCCGTAGAGCGCCGCCTTCTCGCGGTCGACCTCGACCACGAGCTCGCTGCGGCCGCGCGCCATGTCGCTCTCGAGGCCGTCCAGCCGCGCCGCGACGGGCGCGTTCTCCAGGATCTGCACCGCGCGGTCCGCGAGCCGCCGCAGCGTCGCGGCATCTTCACCCACGATCTCGATGTTCACCGGCTTGCCGGCCGGCGGGCCCATGCTCGTCTGCGACAGACGGAAGTCCGCGCCGGCCAGACCCTGGCCCAGCCGCTCGCGCATGCGGCGCAACGTCTCGAAGACGTCGTACGCACGGTCCTCGAAGTCCTTGAAATTGACCGTGACCGTCGCGTCGCCGCTCGGGCCGCCGAACAGGTTCGCACCCCGGCCGCCGGCGGTCGCGACCACGGACTGCGCATCTTCCATCCCCGGCACGTCCGCGAGCTGCGCCTCGACCTGCTTCGTGAGCCGGTTCAGGAACGCGGGCCGGGTGCCGTCCGGTACGTGGATCTCGGCGTACACGGTGGCGGGCGGGATGCTCTCCGGGAAGAACTCGACGCCGGCGTTGAGGAAGACGAACGCGACGATGGTGAGCACGAACGTCGCGGCCGAGCCGAACAGGACGAGTGCCCGGTGCCGGAGCGCCCACCGCAGCCGGCGCTCGTAGCCCGCGATGATCGCGGGGAGCGCCCGGTCCTGGAGCCGCCGGCCGATGCGATCGAGGATCCGGCGGTGCACGAACACGAGCGCGACCGCCGTCGCGCCCATCATCAGCGCGGCGAGCGGGCTGCCGAGCGCGATGCCGAGCAGGACCGCGCCGGCGAGGCCGAACAGCGCGCGTCGCGCGGAAGGCGCGAGCGGCTCGCGCGGCTCGCCGTCCAGCTTCATGAACAGCGCGCACAGCACCGGCACGATGACCAGGGCCACGAAGAGCGAGCTGGTCAGCGTGATGATCACCGTCTTCGGCAGGAAGCTCATGAACTCGCCGGTGATTCCGGGCCAGAAGACGAGCGGGAAGAACGCCGCGACGGTCGTCGCGGTCGAGCCGATCACCGGCAACGCCACCTCGCCCGTCGCCCGGATCGCCGCCGTCGCGTTGTCGTACCCCTCCTCGCGGAAGCGGTAGATGTTCTCGACCACGACGATCGCGTTGTCCACCAGCATCCCGAGCGCGAGGATCAGCGAGAACAGGACGACCATGTTCATCGAGATCCCCGCCACGCGCATCACGATGAACGACAGCAGCATCGAGAGCGGGATCGAGACCGCCACGAGCGACGCGTTCCGTACGCCGAGGAAGAAGAGTAGCACCGCGACGACCAGGATCAGCCCCGAGATGATGTTGTTCTCGAGGCTGGAGACCATCTTGTGGATCTCCTTCGACACGTCGCCGGTGATCTTGACGACCGTCGTCGCGGGGAACGTCGGCTCGAGCTCGGCGATCGCGGACTTCACCGCGTCCGCCGTCTCGATGATGTTCTCGCCCGACCGCTTCACGATGTCGAGCGTGACCACCGGGTTGCCGTCGAGGCGCGCGTAGCTCTCCCGTTCCCTGAAGCCGAAGTCGACCCGCGCCACGTCGCGGATGTAGATCGGCCGGCCGCCCAGCGTCGTGATGACGATGTCCTCGATGATGCGCGTGTCGACGAACTCGCCGTCCACGCGGACCAGGAACTTCTGGTTGCCGACGTCGATCGCGCCGCCGGGGATCGTCACGTTCTCGTTTCGGATCGCGGCGATGACGTCGTCGAAGGCCAGGCCGTAGAACTGGAGTCGGGGCAGGTCGACGTCGACCCTGACCTCTCGCTCGAGACCGCCCGAGAGCCGGACTTCGAGGATCGACGGGATCTGCTCGAGCCGGTCCTTCAGCTCCTCCGCCGCCTCCTTGAGCCGGACGAGGTCGTACTCGCCCGAAACGTTGACCTGCATGATCGGGAACTCGGCGAAGTTGAACTCGGTGACCGTCGGCTCTTCGGCGTCGGCCGGGAGCGCCGGGCGCGCGAGGTCGACCTTTTCACGCACCTTTTGCAGCGCCTCGTCCATGTCCATGTCGGTCTCGAACTCGGCGATGATGCTCGAGTAGCCCTCGATCGACGTGGAGCGCAGCTCCTTCAGGTCCGAGATGCCGTAGAGCTCCTCTTCGATGACCCGCGTGACCAGCGTCTCGACGTCCTGCGGCGCCACGCCGGGGTAGGCCGTCGACACGGCGATCATCGGGATCGTGATCGAGGGGCTGGACTCCTTCGGGATCGACCGGTACGAGACGAGGCCGAGGATCGCGATGATCGCGACCAGCACCAGGATGCTGGCACGCTGGCCGACCGCGAACGTGGTCGGCGCGAAGTTGCGGAAGCTGCGCCGGTCGTCCCGCTCGGGACGGCGGCTCTCGCGGTCGCTCATCGGGCCGTCTCCTTCCGCTCGGTCACCTGGAGCCGGTCGCCGGGCGCGAGCTCCTGCTGCCCGACCACGACGATCCGGTCACCGGGCGCGATGCCCGACTCGATCACGACGCGGTCGTCGCGGGATGCGCCCGTGACCACGGGGCGCGCCTCGGCGACGACGATGCCGTCACGCTCCGCCGCCACGTAGACGACGTAGCCGTCTTCGGTTCGCAGCACCGCTTCCTGCGGCACGACGACGGCCGCGTCCAGCCGCCGGCGCACGATCGCGATCGTGGCCACCATCCCCGGCTTGATCACACCATCGGGATTGTCGACGACGATCTCGACCGGCACCGTCCGGTCCTGCGGATCGACGGTCGCGGCCACGAAGCCGACGCGGCCGTCGAACGCGCGGCCGCCGAGCACGTCGAACGCGATCACGGCCTTCGCCCCCTCGCGGATGTCCGGCGCGTAGCGCTCGGGCACGCCGCCGACGACCTTCACGGTGGCCACGTCGACGAGCCGCACGACCGGCGTTCCCGGCGCCACCATGGTGCCGACCTCGACCATCCGGGCGTCGAGGATCCCGTCGATCGGCGCGCGGATCGTCGTGCGATCGAGCCGTTCCGAGAGGAGCCGCAGGTCCGCGGCCGCGCGGTCCGCGGCGTACTTCGCCTGGAGGTACGCCATCTCGGTGCCGATCCCGTCCACCTCCCACAGTCGGCGCTGCCGCTCCCAGGTCTCCCGCGCGAGCGATGCATCCGCCGAGGCCCGCGCGACCTGCGCCGCGAGGAGCTCGTCGTCGATCTTCAGGATCGGCTGGCCGGCGCGCACCGCCGCGCCCTTGTCCGCCAGGACGCTGCGGACCACGCCGCCCTCCTCCGCGGAGATCGTGACATCCCGGTTCGCCGCGACCCTGCCGATGATGCTCACCACGTCCGTGAACGGCGCGGCGACGACCGGCTCGACCTCCACGGCCACCACCCGCCGGGCGGCGGCCGCGGGCGAAGCCGTCTCCGGCTCCTTCGCCTCGCCGCTGCCGCCGCACCCGGCCGCGGCCGCCGCCAGGGCGCCCGCCGCCGTCAGCCCCCACCACTTCCAGTGCGCACTCATGATCGATCCTCAGATCCGAAGGGCGGCTCACGTGCCCGTGTCCACGAGCGGCACCCTGCCGACCGCCTGATCCAGTCGGGCCCGGGCCACGAGGTAGTCGTACAACGCTTCCGCGTGATTGAACTCGCTCTGACGGAGTGCGACCCCGGCGTCCGTCACCTCGAGCTGGCTGCTCAGCCCCTCGCGGTACTTGGCGCTCGCGATCTCGAAACCGCGCTCGGCCTGCCGCACGGCGAGCCGCTGCGCCCGCGCGCGCTGCCCGGCCTCGCGGAGCTGGTCCAGCAACGTGAGGACCTGGTTCTCCGCGCGGGCCTCCGCCAGGTCGTGCTGCGCCCACACCTGCTGGAGCGCCGCCTGTTTCTGCGCGATCCGCGCAGGGCGCTGGAACCCCGAAAAGAGCGGCATCGACACCTGGATCCCGATCTCCCGGCCGTACGCCCGCGCGGCCGCCGAAGCGCCGAAGAAATCCGGATCCCCGCTCTGCTGCGCGGTGATCGAGTACGTGCCGAACAGGGAGACCTTCGGCAGATACGCCGACCGCTCGACCTTCAGCTCCGTCTCGCGCAACGATGCCGTCAGTTCGAGCTGCCTCAGGTCCGACCGGTTTCGGAGCGCGAGCTGCAAGAGCTCGTCCCGGCTCACGGAGCCCAGCTCCGGCCACCCGGCCGGGCCCGCGCCGGCCGACTTCTGCGCATCGCCGTCGGGGAATGCCGCGGCCAACTCCGCGAGCGAGCCGACCGCCTCGAGGCCGTCGGGGTCGTCCAGCCCCAGCTCGACGCCGAGCGTGCGCGTCGCCGCCGCGAGCGAGTTCCGCGCCCGCCGCAGATTCGACTCCAGGTTCGCCAGCTCCACCTCGAGACGCAGCACATCGTAGTCCGACGCCAGGCCGACCCGTTGCATCGCGCGGGTCTCCTCGAGCACCTGGCGCACACGACGCACGCTGTTGTCGCTCAGCCGAACGGCCTCCCGAGCCAGCAGCACGTCGTAGAACGCGATGCGCGTCCGCGTGACCACGTCCTGCGCCACGCCGCGCACGCTCTCGCGCTGGAGCTCGCGGTACCGGCCCGCGGCGCCCACGCCCAGGAACGCCGCGGCCTGGAACAACGGCTGCTCGACCCGGAGCTGGAAGCTCCACGCGTTGTCCTGGCCGAATCGCAGCAGGACCAGCTCATCCGGGCTCGCGTCCGGATCGAAGAAGATGCGCGGCAGGAACGTCCCCGGGATCGACAGGCTGCGCGTGTAGGCGGCGTCCAGGTTCAGCCGCGGGTAGACGTTCCCCCACGCCTCGTCCACGCGCCCCTCCGCACTCTCGAGCCCCAGCCGCGCACGCCGTAGCTCGCGGTTGTGCCGCAGCGCCAATGCCACGGCATCCTCCAGCGTGACCTCTCGCCGGCCCGGCCGCCCGTCCTGCGCGCGCAACGGCGCCGCCCCCGCGCCCGCCCCCGCGGCCAGCAGCAGGAGCACTGCGCCGACGCGACCGGGTCGCTTCGTTCTCCCGTACACTCGCCCTCCTTCCGTTCCGCAGCGGCGCTCGATCGCGCCGCGCGCCCCCTGATGAGACCGTGGACCAGGCACCGGCCGATCCACGGCGTTCAGCCCGTGGACGCAAGTCCGCGACCGGGGCGCGCCGCGGATGGCTCGGGGATTGCCCCTTCGACGGATGGAAGGAGGCGCGAAATGATCGGCGCTGGCGGGGATACGGTCGTGCGATACGGTCCGCCGCACCGTGCGCGGGAGGCGCGGGTGATCGCGACCGGGAGGCCGGGGTTGCGGCTGCGGTTCTACCCCGGCGTGCGGGCCGATGCCCGGGTGCTGCTCAAGCGGTTCGCGAGGTGGATCCGGGGCGAGGTGGTGTTCGCGCACCCGGTGCGGGTGACGGTGGTTCCGCACGCGACGGTGATGGGGCACGAGGAACCGCCGGGGTGGGCGGTGTTCGTGATCCCGCCGCCGGACTATGCGCCGGGGGACGTGGTACGGATCTACGTGGGAGCGGGGAAGGTGGAGGTGCTGGAGCGGGATTTCGGCTTTTCGAGCCCCGATTCCGTGTTCCGGGTGATGCACGACCTGGCGCACGAGGTGGTGCACTACGAACAGTGGCGGGACGGGCGGGAGGTGACGGAGCGCGGCGTGAACAGCCGCGCGGCGGCGTGGGTCAACCGTTTCTGCGCAGAAGTCCTTCGATACGATCGGCCTCCGCTGGCATGGCCGCCGTGAGGATCTCGTGGCCGTACTCGGTGACGGCGACGTCGTCTTCGATACGGATCCCGGTGCCGCGGAGCTCCGGGGGAGCGGAGTCGGCGTCCGGGGGCACGTAGAGTCCCGGCTCGACGGTGAGGACCATGCCGGGCTCGAGGGGCCGGGGCTCGCCGCGGATGGCGTAGTCGCCGACGTCGTGCACGTCGAGGCCGAGCCAGTGGGAGGTCCGGTGCGGGTAGAAGGGCGTGTAGCGCTCCTGCTCGATGAGCTCGTCGACGTCGCCGTCGAGGAGGCGGAACGAGACCATGGCCTCGACGAGCACGCGGAGCGCGGCGCCGTGGACGTCGGCGGGCGTGGCGCCGGGGCGGACGGCCTCGATCGCGCGGGCGTGCGCTTCGAGGACGGCGTCGTAGAGGTCGCGCTGGGCCGGGGAGAAGCGGCCGGAGACGGGGAACGTGCGGGAGATGTCGCCGTTGTAGCCGCGGTAGCGCGCGCCGGCGTCGACGACGAGCAGCTCGCCGGCGGCCATGCGCCGGCGGTTCTCGATGTAGTGGAGCACGGTGGCGTTGGCGCCGGACGCGACGATGGTGCCGAAGCCGACGCCGTCGGCGCCGCGGCTTCGGAACGCGGCTTCGAGCGCGGCCTCGACCTCCCACTCGCCCGCACCGGGAGCGATGCGGGCGGCGGCGTCGATGAACCCTTCGGCGGTGATGCGGGCGGCGTCGCGCAGGAGGCTCAGCTCGTGGGCGTCCTTGCGGATGCGCAGCTCGTCGAGGAGCACGCCCGGATCGGCGAGGTAGCGGGGCCCGATCCCCGTGCGCTGGCGCGTGGCGCGCGCGCGGCGCACCGCCTGGCGGACGAGGGCGTCGACGCGCTCGGCGCCCGAGTCGATCGGGTAGTAGACCGTCTCCCGCGACCGGAGCAGCGCCGGCAGCTTCTCGTCGAGCGCGGAGATCGGGTAGGCGGCGTCGGCGCGATAGATGTCGCGGGCGGCCTCGGGTCCGCCGCGAGGGCCGGTCCAGCGCTCGCGGTCCGGGTCGCGCGGGCGGACGAAGAGGGTGAACGGCCCGTCGTCGTGCCCGGGCGCGAGGACCAGGACGGCAGAGGGCTCCGGGTACCCGGTCAGGTAGAAGAGGTCGGGGTCCGGCCGGTAGCGCAGCTCGAGGTCGCGGCCGGCGAGGAGCTCGGGCGCGGCGGGGAGGACGAGGATGCCGTCCTCGCCGAGCCGCTCCAGGACGCGCGCGCGGCGCGCCGCGTACAGGTCCAGCGCCTCCGGCGTGATCATCGGTCAGAGGCTCCGCCGGATCGCCGCTTCGACCCGCGGGATCAGCGCGCCCCAGTCCGCGTTGGGCTCCTTCGTCACGGTGACGAAGTCCTCGACCATGAAGATGCTGGCGACGCCGTCGAGCGCCATGAGCGCCTCGGCCAGGCGGTCGCCGGCGGCGTCCTCGCGGCTGAAGAACGACCGCGGCCGGTCGCCGGGCACGATCTCCCGATCGGCGATGAACTTGCCGGCGTTGGGGTTGGGCGTGGGCTGGAACCGGACCGTCACATCCGCCAATTCGGGCCTCCGATCGCTGTCGTGCGCGGTTGGGCCGGAATTTCGGGAGCGGCCCGCCGGGGCGCAAGCGCGGCCGAGCGGGGCGCGTCCAGGCGTCCCGTCGTGGGATCTCGGGGCTGGACGACCGCGCCGCCGCGAGCGCGCGGGAGGGCCCCGCGACCGTCCGGGGGCCCGCCGATGCGACGTGCTAACGACGGCGCGCCGGCCTCGACGACGCGGCGCGGGAGACGCCCGCCGCCCACCTCACCCGACCTCCGGCTCGTCCCAGGATTCCTCCCAGAAGCGACGCTCGGCGGCACGGATCTCTTCCAGGTCCAGCGGATCCTCGACCTCGATCCAGCCGGCCGTCTCGATCTGTCGGATGTGGGCGTCATCGAGCCCGCCGCGGTCCAGCCGGGAGCGGATCCGACGGTGCGTCACGATGGCTGCGGCGATCGCGAGGACGGCGGTCAACAGGGCGACGAAGATCACAGGCGGGAGATATCGGGTTTCGCGTCAACGTAAGGCACGGGCGAGTCGCCGGTCAACGGCGGAACCGCCCGGACCGGATCGATGGGCACGGAACGGAGCGGGCGCCGCGGCGCACGGCGCACGACGCCCGCTACGCGGCCGCGCCGTAGCGTTGCTCCTCCGCCCGCTGGCAGTCGACGCACAGCCGGGTCCACGGGACGATGTCCAGCCGCTCGAACGCGATCGGCGCTTCGCACTCCGCACAGATGCCGAACCGCTCCGGCTCCTTGTAGAGCGTGCGCAGCGCATCGTCGATCCAGTACACCATGCGACCTTCCTTGCTCGCGAGCAGGAACTCCTTCTCCTGCTCCATCGTGTCCGTCCCTTCGTCGGCGAGGTGGAGCGGGTAGGTCGTCAGATCACCATCCTCCTCCTGTTGCGAGACCTTCGAACGCTCGTCGAACTGCGCCAGCGCCCGGAGCGCGCGCTCCCGCTCGCGCAGGAGTCTCTTTTCCAGGTGGGCACGCTGCTTCTGGTTCATCCTCGTCTACGGTCGAGTTCAGGCATCGGGGCCGGGACTGGCCCGGCCCCGAATCGTTGAGCAACAAACGTTCCCGGAGCGGCGCGGCTCAGCGGCCGGGGCTCGTCGTGTCCGGCCGCGCCGGCGGGATGCTGTCGACCGGCCGGCCGAGGAGCTTCGGTTCGGGGCGGCGCGGCGGCTCGTCCCGCGCCGGCGCGGCGGGCTCAGCGGCCGGCCGGTCGGGCGCCGGGCGTTGCGGAGCATCGGCATCGCGGCCGGTCCTCGGCTCCCGGTCGGGTTGACCGCCCGCAGGCTCCCGCCGGCCGGGCACCCGCGTGGGCTCGCCGAGGAGCCGGGGCCCGACGCGGCGACGGGACGGCCGCCAGCGATCGTCGGAATCGTCGTCGTCGTCGTCGATGCCGGCCAGGATGCGGGGCCGGAATCGGTCGGTCCGGGGCGCGGTGTCCGGCGGCGCCGTGAGCGGCTCGTACGGTTCGGTGAGGATCGGCCCGTAGCGGTCGTAGGCCGCGAGGCTGTCGCGGGGGATCCCTCCGAGCAGCACGGCGAGATCGGGCTGCTCGGGCTCGGGCGGCGGGATGAGGAACGCCGGGATCGGCAGCCGGGCCTCGCGCTGCGCCTCGAAGTCGCCATCGCCGTCCGGGTCCCACATCTCGAGCTCGATGATGCTGTCCCGGTTCAGGTCGAACATGTACTTCCGCGGGACCCCGCCGTGGTCGATCACGAAGAAGCGTCCGCCCGGCGGGGTGAGCCAGAGCGTGCTGAGCAGCTCGAGCGGCAGCTCCGGCTCGCCGCAGAACGACCGGCGACTGCCGCCGTAACGCAGGGGGCCCAGCACGGGCCGCGGCATCGCCGGCTCACGGTACGCCGTGGGGAACACCGGCGGCGGATCGGGCGCCTCCCGCTCCAGGAGCTCCGGGTCCAGCTGGACCGTCAGGAGCCCCGTCTGCCGCTGATCCAGATCCCCGCCCTCGAACGAATAGAAGATCTGAACCCGTGCGATCGCCTCGACCGGCGCCGGGGGCGCAGGCACGAAATCCGGCACCGAGTCCGCCATCGATACACAGTAGAACGACGGGATCACCGGCTCGAGCCAGAGCGTGTCCAGCGCCGCCAGCGGCATCGCCTCCCCCGTCGCCGCGACCCGCGGCAGCGCCGCGGGAACCGCGTACCGCACCAGCGGCGACCCGGCCACCAGACGCCCGAACAGCGGCTTGCCGTCGTTGCGCACCAGGTGAAACCGCGTGGGCACGCTCAGCTCCAGCCGCTCCGGCGCCGCCGCTTCGCCCCCGAGATTCACGACCGCCAGGACCAGCGGCACCCGGACCACCGCGCCCGCGAGCAGCCCACTCGTGTCGGCCCATTCCTGCGGCACGACGATCGCCTCGGCGAACCGGCCGTCCGGCGCGGCCGTCACGAGTCGCAGCAGCGCGGCCTCGCCGCCGAACGGCAGCAGCCAGTAGAGCACGGCGGCTGCGGCGCCGGCGATGCCGACGTGCAGCCACCGCAAGCGGTAGCGCGCCCCCGCCCGACCAAACGCATGTTTCATGTCGGGCGGCCGACGCATGCGGCGTGCCCGCGGTGATGAGCGGGCGGAGCGATGGCGAGCGCGGGGGCGGGACGAACCCGCGCCCGCGCTCGCCATCGCCTACCGGCCGGGCGTGACCGCAACCGGCCCGGAGGGATCGCTCAGGCTGCCGGCGTGGCGTATTTGAGGCCGCTGCCGGTGTTGAAGAGGACGACTTCTTCGTCGGGGCGCAGGAGGCCGCGATCGAGGAGGCGCCGGACGGCGGCGGCGGTGGCGCCGCCCTCGGGGGCCGCGAAGATGCCGGTCGTGCGGCCGATGAGGCGGACGGCATCGCGCATTGCGTCGTCGGGGACGGCGACGGCGGCGCCGCGGGACTCGCGGATGGCGCGGAGGATGAGGAAGTCGCCGACGGCGCGGGGGACGCGGAGCCCGGCGGCGTAGGTGCGGGCGTTCTGCCAGGGATCGGCGGAGTCGGCGCCGGCCTCCCAGGCGCGGACGATGGGGGCGCAATCGGCGGCCTGGACGGAGATCATGCGGGGGCGCTCGGGCCCGATCCAGCCGAGGCGCTCCATCTCGTCGAAGGCCTTCCACATGCCGACGAGGCCGGTGCCGCCGCCGGTCGGGTAGACGATGGCGTCGGGGAGCCGGCCGCCGAGCTGTTCGAAGAGCTCGTAGCCCATCGTCTTCTTGCCTTCGACGCGGTAGGGCTCCTTGAGGGTGGACAGGTCGAACCAGCCGTGGGCAGCGGCGCCTTCGGCGACGCGGCGGGCGGCGTCGGTGATGAGCCCGTCGACGAGCTCGAGGTCGGCGCCGAGCGCCTCGATCTCCTGGAGGATGGGGCGCGGCGTGTCGGCGGGGGCGACGACGTGGGCGGTGATGCCGGCGGCGGCCGCGTATGCGGCGGTGGCGCCGCCGGCGTTGCCGGCGGTCGGTATCGCGACGTCGCGTACGCCGAGCTCCCAGGCGCGGGCGACGGCGAGGGCGAGGCCGCGGGCCTTGAAGCTGGCGGTCGGGTTCTGGCCTTCGTCCTTGATCCAGACGCGAGCGATCCCGAGCTCGGCGGCGAGGCGCGGGGCGTCGACGAGCGGGGTGAACCCTTCGCCGAGGGAGAGTCGGCGGGCGGGGTCGCGCACCGGGAGCACGTCGGCGTAGCGCCAGAGCGTGGGCGGTCGGCCGATCAGGTCGGACGGCTGGAAGCCGGGCCGGATGCGGTCGAGGTCGTAGCGCGCGTAGAGGGGCTTCTCGCAGCAGGGCGAGAGGCGCCAGAGCTTTTCGGTTTCATAGGGTTGGCCGCAGCGCGTGCACTCGAGGTGCGCGGCGCCGGCGGCCGGGAGCGTCGTCGCCATGTGGATCCGTGTGTTCGGGGAACGTGGACCGGATGGAAAGTAACGGATTCGGCGCGTCTGTCTACAGTCCGAGGTCGTTCATGGGCTTGCCCGGCCGGCCGTAGTAGTCGCCGGCGATGGGGAGGGCCTGGCGGTAGGCGGCGAGGAGCTCGTCGTCGCTCATGCGGGCGAGTGCGCCGGACGCCACGGCGACGCGGCGCGGCGGGCGCAGCGCGTCCAGGCAGCGGAACTCGAGGACGTCCTCGCTCTCGCGTGCCGGGTCGGCGCGGAGGTCCTCGCGCGCGGAGGCGCGGACCTCCCAGTCGCAGCCATCGGCGTGGATGTGCCGCCACACGGCGTCGCGAGCCATGATCAGCCCTGGGGGAGGTGGCCGCGGTCGTAGTGGAGGCCGGCGCCGCGGAGCAGCTCGCGCCATTTCCCGCGGAGCCACTGTTCCAGCTCGCGCTGCATGGCGCTTTCCTCGTCCTCGGAGACGACGGGCTGCTCGGCGTAGTCGGGGAGCTCGAGTTCGGCGAAGGGGCGGCCGCCGTTGAAGCGGAACAGCGCGACCTCGCGCTCGGCCGCGCCGTAGGTTCGCTGCGCGCTCACCCAGTCGCGCCAGAGGTCGGGCGCGTCCGCATCGCGCAGCATGACGCGGATCTCATCGAAGTGGTCCTCGTCCCAGCGGAAGCCGGCCTCGT
This sequence comes from Longimicrobiales bacterium, assembly GCA_036381255.1. GTDB lineage: Bacteria > Gemmatimonadota > Gemmatimonadetes > Longimicrobiales > RSA9 > CALBZE01. Next base: position 19,577 of record DASVDG010000055.1, read on the forward strand.
CGTCGCCGAGGGCATCGGCGGCGCGGCCGAGCTCCGCCCACTGGTCGGGGGTGACTTCGATGCCGAAGTCGAGGTTTCGCCGTTCCATCGTCCCTCCTGCCGGTGTGTACGGATCGGTCGGGCGCAAGCGCAGTGCCAGCGGGCGGCCTCAGAAGCGGATGCGCCAGGAGAGCGTGATCGCGGGGGTCGCGGCGCGCGCCGCGGCCGCGACATCGGCCTCCGGCCGGTCGCGCTCGGCGAACCGGCCGGCGACGCCGCGGCCGACGGCCCAGCCGAAGGCCATGCCGAAGAGCGTGTCGGAGGTCCAGTGGGCCCCATCGATGACGCGGGCCATCCCGACCGCGACGGCGAACAGGTAGAGCGGCACGCCCCAGGCGCCGAAGTCGAAGTGGTTGCTCCAGAAAGTGCTGCATGCCATGATGTTGGCGATGTGGCCGCCCGGGAACGAGCGCATCGGCCAGTCGCCCCAGGCGAGCGGGTCGATGATGTAGGGGTCGCGCGTGTACTGCGGCCGCAGGCGGCCCAGGAGCCGCGCGAGGAGGTGGCGCGCGGCCGTGTTCGTCAGGTCCGCCGTGAGGCAGCCGATCCCGGCCTCGCGCACGCCTTCGCTGCGCGTCGCGAGGCCGAAGAGGTAGAGGCCGCCGGACAGCACGACCAGCGTGCGCGTGTAGCCGAGCTGGCTGAGCGGCTGCGACTGCCGCAAGGGCCCGAGCGCGCGGACCGGCAGCGACCCGGGGTTCTCGCGGAACCAGTCCTGGATCTCGTCGTCGAAGATCCCGACGAGCACCGTGGCGCCGCCCAGCGCGGCGAGGCCCGCGAGGTCGGAGCCATCGACGCGCACGGGCGCGGCCCAGATGTGGAACGCATCGCCGACCATGTTCTCGACGTCGTCGCGCAGCGTCGCCCACCGGCTCTCCTGCGCCGTGGCGGGCCGCAGCCCCAGGAGAATGGCGATCGACGACAGCAGCACCGGGGCTCGACGGGCCATCCGTCTCCTTTCGGGTCGGGTCGGGGGTTCGCGTTCCGCGGGGCGTGCATCGAATGGCAAGAAGCAAGCCGCGTGGCGGACGGCGTCCGGGCAACCCTGGACGCCGGCCGCGGCATCGGAAGGGGTGAACCGCGGAGAGCCATGACGGAACGCGAACTGATCGAGCGCGCGCGGGACGGCGACGAGGCCGCGATCCGGGCGCTGTACGAGCGACACGCGCCCCGGGTGTACGCCGTCGTGCGTCGACTGGCGGCCGATGACGCGCTCGCGGAGGACTGGGCGCAGGAGGCGTGGGTCCAGGCGATCCGGGCGCTTCCGAGCTTCCGCGGCGACGCGAAGTTCTCGACGTGGCTGCACCGGATCGCGGTGAACAGCGCGCTGCAGGGGAAGCGGTGGCGCGAGCGGCGGACGCGGCACGAGGAGCCGCTGCCTGCGGCGGTCCCGGTCCGGGAGAACGCGGGTCGGACGCTGCTGCGGATGCGGCTCGAGCGGGCGTTGCGTGAGCTGCCGGACGGGATGCGCCGGGTTCTGGTCCTCCACGACGTGGAAGGGTATACGCACGAGGAGATCGCGGGGACGCTCGGCGTGAACGTGGGCACGTCGAAGAGCCAGTTGTTCAAAGCGAGAGCGAAGATGCGGGAGCTGCTGGCGTCAGCGCCCGCAGTCGTGAACGGAGAGGAAGTATGTCGCATCTGACACTCGAAGCGCTGGCGAGGCTGGTCGACGAGCCGCCGACTGCGGCGGAGGCGTCGCATCTCGAGGCGTGCGCGGGTTGTCGTCGGGAGCTGGACGCACTGATCGGGCAGACGGTCGCCCTGCGCGACCTGCCGGACCTGCTCCCGCCGCCGGCCGATGCGTGGCCGGCGCTGGCGGGCCGGCTGCATCGGGAGGGGTTGCTGTCGAAAGGCCGGCGGTTCCGCAGGCCGGCGCTGCCGTTCGCCCGGATCGCCGCTGCGGCCGTGATCTTCGTCGTGGGCGGCGCGGCCGGCTTCGCGGCGCGGGGCGGGGTCGACCGGTCGACGCTCGCGGCCCGGGAGCCGGCCGCGCCGCCTCGGAGCATCCAGCCGGTGAGCGACGTGGAGGATGCGGCGCGGCGGCTGGCGGAAGCGGAGGCGAGCTACCGTGCGGCGCTGGCGCAGTACACGCAACTGGCCGGCGCGGAGCCGGGCGCGGACCCGATTGCGCGGCTGGCGGCACTGGACCACATCGTCCTGACGACGCGCCAGGCGCTGCGGGAGGCGCCGGCCGACCCGGTGATCAACGGCTATCACCTGACGGCGCTCGCACAGCGGGAGGCCACGATGAAGCAGCTCGTGCGGGCCACCGACAGGATCTGGTACTGATGCATACGGAAGCGGGCGAACGATGAAGAGGGGGTTCGTCACGGCGTCGCTGCTGGTGTCGCTCTCGGCGGGGCTGCCGCATGGCGCGGCCGCCCAGGCGCGGTTCCACGTCTACAATGTCCGGGATTGCGCCCGTATCGGGATCGCGATCGGGCCGGCCGACCCGCTGGTCGTGGCGCAGGTGCTGCCCGGCTCGCCGGCGGCGCGCGCCGGGATCCAGCCGCACGACACGCTGCTCGCGATCGACGGCGCGGAGGTGGACCGCGACCGGCTCCCGGAGGTGACGCGGCGGCTCCGGGCGGGGGATGCGGTGCGCGTCCGGATCCGGCGCGACGGCCGCGTGCGGGAGATCGACGTGGTCCCGGCCGCCGACGTGTGCGTCGAAGCCGCGATGGACAGCCTGTTGCGCCGGATGCGGGCGGACCAGCGCGCGCGGCTGGACACCCTGCGCCGGCGCATGCTCCGGACGGAACGGGAGTGGGCGGAGTGGCGCGAACGGGTCGCCCGCCGGTTTCGCGAGCTGAACGGCGACTTCCGGACCGGCGATTCCGGCTGGTTGGCCGTCGCCGCGCCGTCGGGCCCGGACGCCCTGCCCGTCATGATCCACGTGGGCCGGCGCACGGTCGCGGGCGTCGAGTTCACGGAGCTCAACTCGCAGCTCGCCGCGTATTTCGAGGGCGCGGAGCAGGGGGGGCTGCTCGTGCTCCAGGTCGCGCCGGGGACGCCGGGCGCACGCACCGGTTTCCAGCCCGGCGACGTCGTGGTCGGCGCGAACGGCCGGCCGATCCGCAGCATCGGGGAGCTGCGGTCGGCCATCGCGGGCGCGCGCGGGGCGCCGGTCACGATCTCGATCGTGCGCCGGGGCGAGGAGCGGCGGCTGGTCTACCGGCAGGACGACTGAGCACAGGAGGGCGGGCGCGGCGCGGTTCCGCGCGCCGGCGGTGGCGGAGACGGACGAGCTCGCGGCGACGGCCGTCGTCCGGGAGCGGGGCGCGCCGCGCTCAGCGCCCGAGGAGGCGGCGGCCGGCGTTCAGCCCGCTGCGGACGGCGCCCTCGACCGTCGGCGCGACGAGGTAGTCGCCGGCCAGGGCGACGCGCGGCGGGAGCCAGCCCGGGTCGAACGCCGCGAGGTGCCGTAGGTAGCCGGGGTAGAACGCCGCCCCGCCTTCCGGGAAGCGGTAGACTTTGGCGCGGACCACGCGGCCCCGGAGCGCGGGGACGACGCGCTCCACGGCCGGCAGCACGGTCGCGAGGGCCTGGTCGGGCGACGCGGCGAGGATCGCCGGGATCGCGGCCGGCGCCGGATACACCACGACGATGTCGTTGTCCGGCCCGGCCAGCCCGGCCCGCTTCCCTTCCTGAATGCACACCGCGGCCAGCACGTCTCCGGGCGGTTCCGAGCGAGGGATCGAGAGGCCGAAGAAGTTCACGTCGAGGGGCGCGTCGACGACGAGCGCCACGGAGACGGCCGGCAACGACCTCACCCCGGCGAACCACGCCCGCGCCGGGCCGGCCAGCTCCACGATCCCAGCCGCCGCCGGGCCGGGCACGGCCACCACCGCCGCGTCGTGCCGGGCGCCGCCGTCGTCCCAGGCCAGTTCCACGCCCGCCGGGCCCGCACGGACCTCGCGGACCTCCGTGCCCCCGACGAACCGGGCGCCCGACGGCTCCAGCGCGCCGATCAGCGCGCGCGCCAGCTCGCCCATTCCGCCCCGGACGCCGTACACGGCGACGTCGAGCCCGGCCCGGGCGAGCGCGTGGTAGTACGCCGCCGTCGTGTCCTCGGGCGTGGCAGCGTAGTACGCCGCGAGCTGCGGGTACGCCAGCAGCTCGACGAAGTCGTCGCCCATCTCGCGACGCCCCCATTCGGCGATCGACTCGCGGTCCAGGCCGGCCACCGCCGCGGCGACGGGCGCATTCACGTCGAGCGTGCCGGCGTGTCGCTGAAGGAACGGGAGGTAGCGCGCCGCGAGGCGGAGCTTGAGCGCCGTCGGCAGCGCGCTCGACGTCGCCATGCTCGAAACGGAGCCGTACGTCAGCGTGTGCGCCCGGCCGCCGCGCCAGAGCGCGTCCCGCCCCGGCGCCCGTACCAGTCGATCGCCCGCACCCGCCTCCCGAGCCAGCCTGAACGTCTCGCGGTAGTGCGAGCCCAGGAGCTGCACGGCCACGTCCGCACGGGTGCCGTCCAGTACGTCCGTCCGGAGTCGCCCGCCCGGCTGCGGCTGACGGTCGTACAGCGTGACCCGCGCCCCCGCCCCGGCCAGCGCCCACGCCGCCGCCAGTCCCGCCGGTCCACACCCCACGATCGCGACATCCCGGTACACGCCGGTCAATCCTCCCGGTCGCGCCGGGACGGCCGCAATACCGAAGCTTCCGGCTCCCTCACGCTCAGACGGAACGGCAGCATCAGGCGCTCGTGCCGCCCGCCGCTACGCACCACGATCACCAGCCGGTACTCACAGCCATCGCACAACGGAACCATCGGCTCCCCCACCCCGATCTCGCGGACCGTCTCCGGGATCAACGCCCGCGCCGTACGATGGCCCGGTTCCACCCGCTCCACAAGCGGCGGGGCCGCATCCGTCGAGGCGCCCGTCGCCACCGAGGTATCGATCAAGCGGATGCGGCCGCCGCCCGGGACCTCCAACGCCGCCTCCGACCACACCACATCCACGGGCTCCCGCCCCACGTTGTGCACGACTACCCTCGTGAAGAGCTGGTACTGGCCGCGCTCCGGCGCGCCTTCCGCCCCCTCCCGCTCATACGGAAACACCGCGACCGGCCCCGCGATCACACGGACCCCCGCCCGCGCGAGGTGAAGACGGTCCCCCCAGTCCTGCTCCGACAGCACCGGGCTCGCCACGTAATCCCTCACACCCGTGCGCCCACACGCACCCAACGCCAGCGCCAGCAGCACGCCCGCTCCCAGCAAATTCGCCATCGCCGCTCCCGTCCAGGCCGGAACCGGCGCACGCCGACGCAGAATCCGCGCCCCGCGTGTGCAAAATGCCCGATCGGATCGATCCGCTGTCGCGGTGTGAGCGAGCGCGGGGCGAGCGCACGGGTTTCCTCTGCGCCCGGCCCCGAGCTCGCGCTCGCCCGCAGGAGGCCACGAACGGATCCGGCGATTTCCGCACAAAAAAACATCGGCCCGCCAGCCGTATGGCCCGCGAGCCGATCCACACCGGAAGCCTGGCGCGACTACGCCGCGTTGGGCTTCCAACGGCCGAACGGCAACGTCGGCACCGGCCGGATCTTCCCTCCCCAGATGAACGCGGAGATGACCGGCGGACGCACGGGCTCCACCCGGTCCCGCACCAGGATCCCGGCCGCTGTATCGCTCTTATGCTCGCTCGGCAGCTCCACCTTGCGATTCGCTCCCATAGGACACCCTCCTTCGACCACGTCGGTACCACGACGGTCGGGCACGTGTAGGCACGCGTCGTACCGCAGGGCATGAAACGCGCAACATGGTGTCCCACAACGCTTTATTGTTCTCCGGGCGGGGTCGGCGGGGCGGAGGGTGTACTCCCTGGAGGTCGCTGGGGCGTGTCGTTCTGACACGCGCGGAGCCACTGGCGGTAGCTCGGCAGCTTGAGACGCCGGAAGATCAGGGCGTCGACGGCATCGCGGAGCAGGATCTCGGTGAGGGGATACTGGCCGTCGCGGGAGGCGAACAGTTCCCGTACCGCCTCCTCCGCGAGCTCGACGAGTTCATCGCGGTGGAGCCCGGCCTTGTGCTCCTCGATCTGGTCTTCGACCCAGGCGAGGTAGAGTTGGCGAGGAGAGGAGCGGGGTTCGGCCATGCGGAGATAGAGTACGTGGGGCCCGGTGGATAAACAAGCGTGGTGGACGGGTCGGGTCAAGGGGCGCATCGGGGACAGAAGTCGGGCCCCTTGCGGTCGGTGTCCTCGATGGTCTCGGAGAAGTGCATGACGCAGGAGGGCTCCGGGCAGTGGTCGAGACCGGCGACGTGCCCCAGTTCGTGGACGGCTTCGATGAGCGTGCGCCGGCGGAAGCGTTCGGCGTCGGGCTCCGGCCGGCCATAGAACGTCTCGCGGAGTCGAGCGAGGCCGATCACGGCGCAACACCCGCCGACGGTGGCCTGGCCGAAGATGAAGTTGAGGCCGGGGATGAAGAGGTCGCCGTCGACGACGCCGAGCAGCCATTCGTCATCGGATCTCCGGGCGATGAGGGCGTCGAGGATGGCGTCGGCCTGGAGTTGCCCGCGCGATGCATCGCACCATTCGGACCGCAGCGCCAGCGGCTGTCCGCGTAAGACGGGCACGCCGAACCGCGAAGCGAGTTCGGCGGCGAGTGGGTCGAGCCCTCCGTCGTCCAGCGGTCCGATCGGCACGAGGTCGATGCGTGCCGGTGGCTTCGGCAGACGCAGTCGTCGAATGTTCGGCTCCGGAATCACGTCCCCGTTGCGTGCGCCGAAGGGGGCGCAAGTCCGGTGCCCGCGGCTACAGCGCCGTGGTGTCGCGCAGGACGGAGTCCGCCATGAGGAGGTTGCGGGCGATCTCCACCATGGGAAGGCTCCGGCGCTGGCTCTCCTGCTGGAGGAGCCGGTAGGCATCGTGCTCCGAGAGGCCCTGGACCTCCATCAGCACGGCCTTCGCGCGATCGAGGAGCTGCCGATCCTCGATCTTCCGGCGCAGCCGCTCCGCATCGGCCCGAAACGCCTGCCACTCCTTGAAGCGCGAACACGCGACGCCGATCGCCGGGACGAGGTCCTCGAGGGAGATCGGCTTGACCAGGTAGTGGAAGACGGGCGCGCTCGCCGCGAGCGATGCGAGCTCCGGCTCGCCGAACCCGGTCAGCAGGATGATCGGGATCGGGCGCGTGCGGACGATCTGCTCCGCCGCCTCCAACCCGGTCAGCTCGGGCATTCGGATGTCGAGGATCGCCAGGTCCACGGCCTGCCTGGTCACGAGATCGACCGCTTCCCGACCGTTTCGGGCCGGCCCGACGATGCAGTGGCCGAGTGCCTCGAGCTGGGACCGCAAGGCCAATGCGTTCAGCGCTTCATCCTCGGCAATGAGGATCCTGAGCGGCGTCGCCATGGCACGCTCCCGGGGAGAGGAATTGTACCGTCTTCGGCGGCCGGATACGCAAATTTAGTGCCGCCAAACGTCGTACGATTGCGGCGGGGTGGCGGAACGGGCGGCGGGAGCGACGCGAGGGCCGGACCGGATGGGGGAGGAGCGGCGGCTACTCGGGAGAGCGCTCGCGGTCCGCGTTGCGGACGACGACGGCAGGGAAGCCGGCCGCGCGCAGTCGGTCGGCGAGCGAATCGGCCGCGGCTGCGGAGGGGAAGCGGCCGACCCGGACGCGGAGGAGCGAGCTGCCGGCGACGAAGACCAGGCGCGGCTCGTATCCGGCCCGGCGGAGCCGATCGGCGAGGTCGTGGGCGCCCCGGGCCTGGCGGAACGCCCCGGACTGCACGGCGAACCGGCCGGTCGCCGCGGGGGCGGGGTCGTCCGGGCTCTTCGCGTCGCTGCGGCCGTCGGCCGCCGGGGCGTCGTCGTCCGGGGCGGTTCGCGGGCACGCAGCGCTCGCCTCGCGGCGGAGGAGGGTGGCGAGGTCGCCTTCGGCGGCGGCGAGACCGTTTCGGGCGAGCGTACAGGCGGACGCGGTCGCCCCGTCGAGGCGGCGTGCGCGTACGAGCCAGAGGAGGCCGACGGTGCGGAGCGGGGTGCCGGGGTAGTCGTCGACGAGCCGCTGGAGATAGGACGCGGCGCGAGAGATGTCGCCGGCGGCGAGGAGTCCCTGTCCGAGGGAGAGGAGCGCCGGCGCGGCGTGAGGCGAGGTCGGGTGGCCGAGTGCGACGGCGAGGTAGTCGCGTTCGGCGGTGAGGGGGTCGGGCGCCAGGCGCGCGCGGAGCAGGTGGGCGCGTGCGCGGGCTTCGGGCGCGACGTCGCGGCCGTCGTCGACGGCCTGCCACCAGCGGTCGATGGCGGAGCGGGCGGCGGCGTAGTCGCCGGAGCGGATGAGAGTCTCGACCCGGTCGAGGTCCGGATCCTGGGCGAGCGCGGGCGCGGCCAGGAGGAACAGGCCGAGGAGGGCCGGGATCAGGCGGCGCAAAGCGCCTCCCGTCGCGACTGGAGCCGGAGCAGCAGCTCGGCGATGACCTGCTCGTCGCCGAGCGACGCCGATTTGAGGAGGCGGTCGGCACGGAGCAGGTCCTCGAGCGCGGCGTCGAGCGCCTCCGGCGACCACCGGCGGGCCTGCGCCGCGAGCCGGCCGGCGAGCCAGCGCTGGTGAGGCGGGAGCTCGGCCTCGAGCGCCTGCTTCCCGCCCGCGGCGACGAGCGCCAGCCTGAGGAACTGGGTGCCGAGGCCGATGACGAGGCCGACGCCGGACTCGCCCGAGTCGAAGAGGACGGGGAGCGCGGCGCGCGCCTGCTCGAACTTCGCCTCGCCGACGAGGTCGAACCACTCCCAGCGGTTCTGGCGGGGCACGCTCCCGACCGCGGCCTCGACGTCGGCCGTGGTGATGCGGCCGCGCTCGCCGACGAAGTCCCGGAGCTTGGCGAGCTCGCGGGAGAGGACGCCCATCTCGGGGCCGACGGCGGCGGCGAGGGCGCGAGCGGCCTCGGGCTCCAGCACGATCGACTCCGCCTCGGCCCGGGCCATGAGCCAGCCGGGGACGTCCCCGGCGGAGAGGCGGGCGAACTCGGCCGAACGGGCGCCGCGCTTCAACACGTCGTAGAACTTCGCCCGGCTCCGCTCCGGAAGCTGCGCGACGAGGAGCAGGGCCAGGCCGGGCGCGGGCCGCTCGAGCAGCGCCTCGACGACGGCGCGGGCGCGCGGCGAAGCGGCGAGCCCCTGGGCATCGCGCACCACGACGACTCGCCATTCGGCCATCATGGGCGGCGTCTGGATCACCGACGCCAGCCGCTCGACGTCGAGCTCCGTGCCCCGGAGCTGGTCCAGGTTGAAGTCCCGGGTGGCCAGGTCCAGATGCGCCTCGACGATGCGCGCCGCGACCTCTTCCTTCAGGAACTCCTCGTCCCCGAACAGGAAGAAGATGCCGCCGCGCTCACCACCCTCGACGGCACGCAGGAGGCGGTCCGGACTCAGCAGGGGCATGGGTCGTGATCAGTCGCGGGCGAGACGGGCGTTCCCGGGCCGAACGGCGGCCGATGCTCGCCGGAACGTCGGCACTTCGATGATGAGGGGAGAATAAGGGCCGGGCGCACGGAAGTCCACCACGCGCAGCGACCGACGTACGGCGGGCGCGCCCGCGGGGGCCGTTACGCCGATCCGCCACCAGGATTCCCACGCCCCGCCGGCCGCGGTCCGATCATCGAAGACCGAGCCGACGCCCCACGGCACGGAGCGAGGATCGATCCTCGGCAGATCCTCGGCCTCGGCGGCGAGCTGGACCGTGGGGCCCGTAGCCGCGGCCGGCGCGGGATGAGTCGGCGCCGGGCGGCGCGCCGAGGCGCCCGGGCCCGACGGCGCCTCCGCCGCCACACGCTCCGCGCCGCGGTCGATGCCGATGCCGTCCTGACCGAACCGCAGCAGCGGACTCCACGCCAGCAGCGCAATCGTGCCCGCGACCGCCAGCGATGCCACCGCGCCGACCCCCGGGGCACGCTTCCCCGCCCTCAGCTCCTCCTCCAGGTTGTAGATGCGATGCTGAAGCCGGGGGAAGAAGTCCGACGACGGCTCCACCTCGGGCAGCCCGCGCAGCAGACGCACCCCGCTGCGCACCACCCGGTCATACCGCGCGCAGGTGGGACAGGACGCGAGATGCGCTTCCAGACGCGCGGACTCCTGCACGTCCAGCTCCCCGTCCAGGAAATCGGAATGGCGCGCCAGGAATTCCTGGCAGCTCACGGATACTCGGTCCACCACGGCTCCCCTGTCCTTGCGGCCGATCTACCACAGCATCGGTTCGGGGGTGATGTACTGGCGGACCGCCGACGATGTTCCAGATCGAGCACGATGCAGCGCCACCCCCACGCCCCCGGCGCCAGGCGCGCCCGGCCCGATCCGCCCGGCACCCACGCACGAAGAGCCCCCTCCGCCGCCAGGCGGAGGGGGCTCCTCCACGATCCCGCACCGGCCGCCGCCAGGCCCGGCGGTCGCTACTCCAGCAACGGCGCCATCAACTGCGCGAAGTTGTTCCGCGCCCGGTTCAACCGGCTCTTCACCGTGCCCAGGTTCACGCCGGTGATCTCCGAGATCTCCTCATACGTCTTCCCCTCCATCTCCCGCAGCACGAAGACCACCCGGTGATGCTCCGGAAGCTGCGAAACCGCCTTCTCGACCAGCTCCTTCAAATGCCGCTTCCGGAACAGGTCGTCCGGACGGTACGTGTTGTCCTCCCACTCCAGCGGCCGATGATCCGCCTCCCAGTTCTTCTTGATCGTCTGGAACAGGACCAGCGGATTCCGAGACCGGTTGCGCAACTCGTTCTTCGCGAGATTGCTCGCGATCGTGTACGCCCACGTCGAAAACTTCTTCGACTGGTCGAATCGGTGCAGGTGCCGGTACACCCGGATGAACGTCTCCTGCACCAGGTCCTCCGCACGATCCCGATCCCCGATCGTCCGGTAGATGAAGTTCAGCAGACGCACGTGATACCGGTCCGCGAGCTCCGTGAACGCCCGCTTGTCCCCCGCCAGGAACCGGGCGACCAGCGCGCTGTCGTCCAGTTCTCGCAACGGCTGCGCGCCGGTACGGAGCTCCTTCTTCTGTGCACCGCCAGGCAAGACATCGATCATAAATACCCCCATCGAGAGGGAGCGCGGCGGCCCATCGGCGGAACCATCGGCCGATTTTGTCCGGTTGGGCCCGGGAGGGTGCAGGTCCCGTGCCATCCCCGGATCACGACGCCACTCGCTCCCAGGCGACGTAAACGCTTGGTAATTCAACACATCGCTGTTTCGGCTACCGGCCCCGGCACCGGCGCGCCCGTCCTATCCAGAGGACAATCCCCGCAAAGAAGTGGACAGATCAGAACTTCTCCGCGCCCAGTCGCTCCGCGGCGAGGTGGAGCGTGCAGATCGTCTTGGCGTCGACGATCTCGCCCGCGCGGATGCGGGAGAGCGCGTCGGAAAGCGTGACGACGACCGGTTCGACGAACTCGTCGTCGTCGAGCGCCTGCGTGCCCGGACTCACGTCGAGGGCGAGGAAGAGGTGGATGCGCTCGTCGGTGAAGCCGGGCGTCGTGAAGATGGCGCCGAGGTAGACGAGGCGCCCGGCCCGGAGCGCGGCCTCCTCCTCGAGCTCCCTGCGGGCGCACGCCTCCCAGTCCTCGCCCGGCCGGTCGGGCCGACCGGCGGGCACCTCGAGGAGCGTGCCGCCGGTCGCGTAGCGGTACTGGCGGACGAGGAGGATGCGCGGATCCGGGGCGTCCGGCGCATCCAGGACCGGGAGCACGGCGGCGGCGCCGGAGTGGCGAACCAATTCCAATTCACCGGTCGAGCCGTCGGGGAACCGGACGGTGTCGACGGAGAGGTGGACGATGCGCCCGTCATAGATGAGCCGGCTGTCGATGCGGCCGGGCTCGGCGCCGTGCGGGTCGACCGGAGCGACGTGGTCGGCGAAGGCCGCTGCGCTCAGGGCGTTGCGTTGTTCGTCCATGCTCGGGTCGGGTGCGAGGATCGAAGGGTTGGGCGCGGACCGGGTCTCGGGGGCGCCCCCGGGACCAAGATCGCGCAAATCCGTCGTAAGTGCAAGTCCATCAATAATCTGAGTGAACGACAACGGGTCCGAGCGCGAGGGATTCGAGGTCGGGGGCGATCCGGTCGGCGTCGCCGACGACGACGATGGCGAGGCGGTCGAGGCGGAGGTGTTCGCGGGCGACGCGGTGGACGTCGTCGGGCGAGACCGCGGCGATGTGCTCGCGGTACTGCTGGAAGTAGTCGTCGGGGAGCTCGAAGATGACGAGGTCGGCGAGCCGGGAAGCGAGCTGCTCGGTGGTCTGGAGCTCGAGGGGGAGGATGCCGCGGAGGTAGTCGCGTGCGGAGGCGACCTCCTGTTCGGAGGCGCCTTCGTCGCGGAGTGCGGACATTTCCCGGAGCGCCTCCTCGACGGCGCGGGCGGTGACGTCGGTGGCGACGGCGGCCTGGACGATGAAGGGTCCGGGGCGGCGCCGGAAGGCGAAGCCGCTGCGTGCGCCGTAGGTGAAGCCGTGGCGTTCGCGGAGGCTGAGGTTGAGGCGGCTGGTGAAGGCGCCGCCGAGGATGGTGTTCATGACGAGAAGCGGGAAGTAGTCCTCGTGGTGTCGGGCAACGCCGACGTCGCCGATGCGGATCTCGGACTGTACGGCGCCGGGGCGGTCGACGACGAAGACGGTGCGGGTCTCGACGCCGGGGACGACCTCGAACTCGGGGGTCACGGGCTGTCCGGCGGGCCATTCGCCGAAGTGATGGTCGGCGAGGGCGCGGGCGTCGTCGGCGTCGATGTCGCCGACGAGGAGGAGCGACGCGGCGTTCGGGAGGTAGTGGGTCCGGTAGAACGCCTCGATGTCGTCGCGGTCGATCGCCTCGACGGAGGCGGTGGTGCCGACGAGGGGCCGGGCGTAGGGGACGTCGGGCGCGAAGATGAAGTGCGCGGCCATGTCGTTGGCGAGGGCGCGCGGCTCCTTGCGTCGCTGGAGGATGTTCGCGAGCTGCTCATCGCGGAGGCGTTCGACCTCGTCGGCGGGGAACGAGGGGTGGCGGACGATGTCGGCGAAGAGCTCGAGCGCGGGCTCGAGGCGCTCGCGGGGCACGGTGATGCGGAGGACCGCGGCGTCCCAGGTAGCGGCGGAGCCGAGCTCGACGCCGAGGTGCTCGAGCTCCCAGGCGACCTGCTCTGCGGAGCGGGTCCGGGTGCCGGCCTCGAGGGCGTCGGTCGTGAGCTGTGCCAGGCCGGCCTTGCGCGCGGGGTCGCCGGCGGCGCCGGCATCGACGACGAGCGCCGCGGTGACGAGCGGGAGGTCGCCGTGGCGGGCGGCGAGCACGGCGAGCCCGTTGTCGAGGCGGCGGCGCTGGATGCGCGGGAAGGCGAGCGGTCGGATCGCCCCGGGCGCGGGGGGCTGGTCACGGCGGACGGCGCTCATGCGGCACCTCCGTTCCGGCGCGGAACGTAGACGAGCGTCGCTCGGTTGTCGTCGCCGAGGAAGCGCTCGGCGAAGCGGCGCACATCGGCGGTGGTGACCGCCCGGAGGCGGTCCAGCTCGGTGTTGATCCGGTCGGGGTCGTCGAACAACGTGGTGTACATGGAAAGGAGGTCGGCCCGTTCGTCGACCCGCTGTAGATCGATCAGCCGTCGTGCCTCGAGCAGGTGGATCGCGCGTTCGACTTCGGCATCGTCGACGGTGGCGAGGGAGGCGATCTCGTCGCGGAGTGCGGCCTCGAGGGTTTCGTGCGCGACGCCGGGCCGCGCCGTCGCCCAGAGCACGAGCATGGCGGAGCCGACGACGATCGGGAAGCTGTAGGCGACGACGTCCTGGGCGAGCCGCCGGTCGCGCACGAGCGACCGGTACAGGAGCGAGGCCTTGCCCCAGGCCAGGATGTACGAAGCGACGGCGGCCGGGTAGAAGGCGTCGTCGCCGTAGGCGGGGACGCGGTGCGCGAGGTAGATCCGGGGGAGCGAGATGTCCTGCTCGACCACGTCGCGGACCGCCTGGCCGAGCACCTCCGAGATCTCGGTGCGGCCGGGGATCGGCGGCACCGTCGGACCCCGGGGGATCTCGGCGAAGTAGCGCTCGATCAGCTCGCGGGCGCGGTCCGGCTCGAACTCGCCGCAGAGCGTGAGCACGGCGTTGTTCGGCGCGTAGAAGGTGCGGAAGAACTGTTCGATGTCTTCGAGGCTCGCGGCGTCGAGGTCCTCCATGGAGCCGATGACCGAGTGGTGGTACGGGTGGTCCTCCGGGTAGACCATCGCCTGGAGTCGTTCGTCCCAGTCGCCGTAGGGCTGGTTGTCGACGCGCCAGCGGCGCTCGTTCTTCACGACGTCACGCTGGTTGTCGAGCTTCTGCTGCGTCATGGCCGGGAGCAGCCACCCCATGCGGTCGGACTCGAGCCAGAGGCCCAGCTCGAGGTAATGCGCCGGGAGCGTCTCGAAGTAGTTGGTCCGGTCGAGCCAGGTCGAGCCGTTCAGCGATCCGCCCGCCTTCTCGACGAGCGCGAAGTGTGCGGTCTCGGGCACGTGCTCCGAGCCCTGGAACATCATGTGCTCGAAGAGATGGGCGAACCCCGTGCGGCCGGGCCGCTCGTTCCGGGAGCCGACGCCGTACCAGAGGTTGATCGCCACCACGGGCACCGAAGGGTCCCGGGACAGCACGACGCGAAGACCGTTGTCCAGTCGGAATCTCTCGAACGGGATCCGAACCACGGTGTTCCACCCCCCTCCCAGTCAGAGTGCGCCGCGCGGTGTGCAATGATCGTTCCCACCGCCGGCGGTGCAACCGGCCCTGCCCCCGCCGCGCGGCGCGGACCGAGCGTCGCGGGCCGCGATGGGCCGGGTCATCGGAGGACCACCGATCCCAGCCCGAGCGACCGGAGCGGCCCCTCGATGCTTGCCCGATCGCCGACCACGACCAGCGCCAGGTGGTCGGGGTCGAGGTGCTCGCGTGCGACGCGGCGGACGTCCTCCGCGGTGACCGCCCGTACCCGGTCGACGAAACGGCTCAGGTAATCGTCACCGAGGCCGTAGAGCTCGATGTCCGCGATGGTCCGGGCGATCTGGCCGGAGGTCTCGAGCTGCCGGGGCAGACCGAGCGCGACGAAGTTCCGGGCGCGTTCCAGTTCCTCGGCCGGGACCGGCTCCTCGCGGATGCGGCGGATCTGCTCGACGACGACGGCGAGGGCGTCATCGGTCACGCCGGTGAACACGGCCGAGGCGGCGGCGAAGGGTCCGGGCCCCAGCCGGAAGTCGAAGCGCGACCCGGCACCATAGGTATAGCCCCTCTCCTCGCGCAACGCCATGTTCAAGCGGGAAGTGAACGCTCCGCCCAGGACGGTGTTCATGACGAGGAGCGGGAAGAAGTCCGGCGTCGAACGCGGCACGGCCGGGTGCCCGACCTGGATCTCGGATTGTGCGGCGCCCGGCTTGTCGACCAGGTAGATGGCGGTCGGGACGGGCGCGGGTCGGGGCGGCGGCGGCACGGAGTCGGCCGGCCCCGCCTCCCAGGTGCCGAGTCCGCGCTCGAGGCGCGCGAGCAGCGCCTCGGGGTCGACGTCGCCGACGGCGACGAGGAACGCGTTCCCGGGCCGATAGTGCGAGCGGTAGAAGCGCTCGACGGCCTCCCGATCGATGGCCTGGACGCTCTCGGGCGTGCCGGAGAGGGTCGCGCCGTACGGGTGGTCCGGGCCGTAGAGCGCGGCGGAGAAGGTCTCGATCGCGAGGTAGCGCGGCTCCTGGCGCTTGCGCGTCAGGTCGGCCAGGCGCTCTGCGCGAACGCGGGCCAGCTCGTCCTCGGGGAACGTCGGGTGCGCGACGACCTCGGCCAGCAGCTCGAGCGCGGGCTCGAGCCGGCGCCGGAGGACGTGGAGCGTGACGACGCTGGCGTCCCATGTGGCCATGACGTCCAGCTCCGCACCGAGGCGGTCCACGGCCTCGGCCAGCTCGAGGGCGCCGTAGCGATCCGTCCCCTCGTCGAGCATCTCCGCGGCGAGTCCGGCGCGGCCGGCCCGGTCCGGCGTGTCCGCGGCCGCCCCGGCGCGGACGACGAGGCGCAGGTCCACGATCGGCGGGCCGTGGCGCTGCACGACGAGGACGTCGAGACCGTTCGACAGCCGCAGTCGTCGGACGTTCGGGGGGTGGACGGACGGTGCCGGGCCGATGGCGGGCGGGGCCGCGCGGTCGAACGTGCGGTTCATTGCGCCGCCGATCCGAGCTTGCCCCGGGGCACCACGCGGAGCACGACGGGGGGCGTCTCGACCAGGTGCCGGCGGACCGCGGCGGCGACGTCGCGCGGTTCCAAACGATGGATGCGCGCCAGGTCCGCGCCGGCGTACGAGGGGTCGCCGATGTAGTAGGCGTAGAGGTTCAGCCGGTCGGCGCGCCCGAGCAGGTGCTGGAGGTCGTCGACGAAGGCGGTCTCGAGCCGGTTGCGGGCGCGCTCCAGCTCGCCGGCGTCGGGGCCGCCGCCGGCGAGCGTCTCGAGCTGCCGGATCGTCTCGCGCTCCAACTCATCGAGCGACACGTCCGGCCGGGCGGTCACGACGATGAAGAAGACGGAGCCGAGCTTCCTGCTGTCCTGGAACGCCTGCACGTCCTGCGCGATGCGGCGTTCGTAGACCAGCGTCCGGTGAAGGCGGGATGCCTTGCCGTCGGCCAGGATCGTGGCGGCGGCGTCGAGCGCGGCATCGCCTTCCGCGAAATACGCCGGCGACGGCCACGCCAGGTACAACCGCGGGAGCCGCACGTCGTCCTCGAGGACGCGCCGGCGATCGGCGCCCGGCGCGACGGGCGGCGCGACGACGTCGGGCGGCTCGGGCCCGCGGGGGATCTCGCCGAAGTACCGCTCGACGAGCGGCCGGACCGCCGCCGCGTCCGTCGCGCCGGCCACGACGAGCGAGGCGTTGTTCGGCGCGTAGTACGTGCGGAAGAACGCGTGCACGTCGTCCAGCGTGGCCGCGTCGAGGTCCGCCATCGAGCCGATCACCGGCCAGTGGTACGGGTGCTCCGGCGGGAAGAGCTCGCCGAGCACCGTCTCGTACGCCAGGCCGTAGGGGCGGTTCTCGTAGCTCTGGCGTCGCTCGTTCTTCACCACGTCCCGCTGCGCGTCCAGCTTCTCCTGCGTCATCGCCGGGAGCAGCCAGCCCATGCGGTCGGCCTCCAGCCAGAGCGCGAGCTCCAACGCGTTCGCCGGCAGCATCTCGTAGTAGTTCGTCCGGTCCGAGGAGGTGGAGCCGTTGTTGACTGCGCCGACCGCCTCGAGCAGCCGGTCGAACGTGCCCGCCGGCGCGTGCGCGGAGCCCTCGAACATGAGGTGCTCGAAGAGGTGCGCGAACCCCGTGCGCCCCGGGCGCTCGTCCTTCGAGCCCACGTGGTACCAGACGTTCACCGCGACGAGCGGGACCGAGCGGTCCTCGTGGACGATCACCCGGAGCCCGTTCGGGAGCGAGAAGGCCTCGTGCGGCAGCGCGACGCGCATCGGGGCAGGCTCCGTCGCGCTCACAACGGCTGCGACAGCCGCTCGCGCAGCACCGACGGGCCGACCGTCTCGAGGAGCAGAGCCCGCGCGGCGCGGCGCCCGGAGATCACCCGCGACTCGGCCTCCTCGAGCAGCTGCACGTCCGTCCCCTCGGCGACGAGCGCAGCGCGGGCGATCGCGTCGTGCGCGGCATCGTCCCAACCGACGGCCGCGGCGGCGAGCGCCGCCAGGATGTGCGCCTCCGCGTCGTGCTCCAGCTCGTCCGCGGCCTGGATCAGCGCCTCGGCTGCGTCCTCGAGGTTCCCGAGCTCCGTGTGCAGGAGCCCGAGCAGGAGCCGCGTCCACGCGTCGTCCGGCGCCAGCTCGAGCGCCGTCTCCATCTCGCGGATCGCCTCGTCCAGATCCCCCTTCAGCGCCAGCGCCGTGCCCAGCTCGCCGTGCACCGTGGGATCCTCCGGCGCCAGCTCCGCCGCCGCCCGGAGGTGCTCCAGCGCCTCCTCGAACACGCCGGCCCGCGCCAGGTACGCGCCGTACTGGAGCCGCGCGGCGGGGATGTCCGGCCCGGACAGCGCCGCCGCACGCAGGGCAGATTCCGCCTCCGGATCGTCGAACGCCGCCAGCCCGGAGCCGGCCAGGGCGAGCAGGTTCGGGTCCAGCGGGTCCTGCGCCACGCACCGCCGGAAATACTCGTACGCCGCGCCGTCGTTTCCGAGCTCCTGCTCGGCCACGCCGAGCCAGCCCAGCAGGTACGGATCGTCCGGCGTCTGCTGAAGCTCCTCCGCCAGCATCCGCGCCATCTCCTCCCAGCGCCCCTCCTCGCCCAGCGCCAGCGCGCGCTGGAGCACATCCTCGACTCCCGCCATGCTACGCCCCGAACTTCGCCAGCCGACCCGCGTGCGCGAGCACCAGCGACATCAATTCGACCGCGGGGAAGACACCCAGCTCCCCCTTCCGACACTCCCGCTCGCCGAACCCCTCCACCTCCGCCGGCCGGCACCACGGCGATGCCAGCAGGACCGGCACGGGGTGCCAGCTGTGCGCACGGTAGCGTGACGGCGTGGAGTGGTCGCCCGTCACCACCAACACGTCCGGCTTCAACGCCTCGATCTGCGGGATCAGCCGGTCCACCGCCTCGATCGCCGCGACCTTCGCCGCGAAATCGCCGTCCTCGCCCCGAGAGTCCACCGCCTTAAAGTGCACGAAATGGAAGTCGTACGCGTCGAACCGCTCGGCCAGCGCCGCCACGCTCGCCTCGTCCGAGTCCGGCACCGGGTGCACGTCCATCCCGAGCAGCCGCGCCACGCCCCGGTACATCGGGTACCGCGCGATCGCAAGCGAACGGAGCTTGTACCGATCCGTCATGGATGGATAGCGCTCGTACGCGGCGAAACCCCGCGCCAGCAACGCGTTCGCGCGCGGCTCGTCCACCAGCACGCGCCGCGCATCGTCGAGCAGGTCCTGGACCACCCGCGCCGCTTCCTCCGCCCCGTCCTCCAGCGGACGAACGTGCAACGGCGGAACGCCCGTCTCCTGCGGATCCGTGTCCGACAGCGCCGCCGACAACCCCTCCCCACGGAGCACCATCACCGCCCGATGCTCCTTCTCGGATTCGAAGAACAGCTCGACCCCCTGCGGCGCCGACACGCCCGCCCGCAGCTTCTCGACCAGCCTGCGGTTCTCCTCATCGCTCGGCCGACCCGCCCGACGATCGACCACCCGGCCCTCCGCATCCACCGTCGCGAAGTTCAGCCGCACCGCCACGTCCCCCTCACGGAGGTCGAACCCCACTCCCAGCGCGCTCAACACACCCCGCCCGATCAACCAGCGCGCCGGCTCGTACCCGAACAGCGCCAGGTGCCCGGGACCGCTCCCCGGCGTGACCCCCGCCGCCACCGGGCGGATCAGCCCCACCTCCGACCGGCGCGCCAGTCGATCCAGGTTCGGCGTCCGCGCCGTCTCCAGCTCGGTCCGCCCCGTCTCGGCATCCGGCAGCCCGCCGAGCCCGTCTAGCACCAGGAATACGATCCGGCTCTCGCCGTGCTCCACCAGATCATCCGGAAACACCACCGTCATCACGCGCCTCCTCAGAGCGGCCCCGACCTTCGCCACACGGCGTTCGACCCGGCTTCAAGCTACGCGGGCGTGCAGTGAAGGCAACCCCCGCGCCGCAGTCAGCGCGACCCCGCGCCGCAGCGCCGAGTCGGCGGCGCGCCGGGCGGCCCCACGGCCCCACGAACGCAGCTTGCGGGACAATTTTTCGTCACCCGCCATCGTCGGTGCAACGCATTGTTTCGCGAGGAATTGCAATCGGTATACGGCACGTGGCTTGCGCTTTCAATGCGTGAAATCTGTGCTGAATTCCGGAGGGAGCGATGGACACGAGTCAGGGGAAGAGCTTGCTGGCGGCGTTGGTCCTCGCCCTGTCGACGGGAGCGATACCGGACCGGCCGGCGGCGACGCAGCCGGAGGCGGCGCGGCTGCGGATCGTGGTCAATACGGCGGCGCGCAGGCTGTACGTCTACGAGAACGGCGAGCGGACGCGGACGTACAAGGTGGCGGTGGGGATGCGGGGTCATCGGACGCCGACGGGCCGCTACTCGATCTCGCGGGTGGTGTGGAATCCGTGGTGGCGGCCGCCGGCGCGGAAGTGGGCGGCGGGGCACAAGGACACGCCACCGGGGCCGAACAACCCGATGGGGCGGGTGAAGATGTACTTCCGGAACCTGTACTACATCCACGGGACGCCGTACGAGGGGAGCCTGGGTCGGGCGGTGTCGCACGGGTGCGTGCGGATGGCGAACGAGGATGCGATCGCGCTGGCGCGCCTGGTGCATGAATACGGGGGCGGTGCGTCGAGCTCGACGATCGACCGGCTGGTGCGCAATTCGAGGATGACGCGAACGATCTGGCTGAAGCGGCGGATCCCGGTGGAGATCGTGTCGTGGTCGGCGTCGGTGGAGGATGGTCGGCTGGAGCTGTACGGCTGGCAGGGCTCGTTCGAGCGGGAGGAGATCTGGCGGCACGCGCTGGGCGCGTTGCGGGAGGCGGGGTTCGACATGGCGGAGCTGGACCGGGAGCGGCTGCGGGACCTGGTGGAGATCTCGCGGCGGGCGCCGGTGTCGGCGCCGCTGGAGGAGCTGGTCGCGGCGGAGCCGGCGGAGGGGCTTGTGCGGGGCTCGTAGGTGGAACGCAGCGGGGGAAGGATGGCGAAGATACTGATCGTGGAAGACAATCTGGACCTGCTGACGATCCTGCGGGACCTGCTGGGCGCGGAGTACGAGGTAGTGACGGCGCGGCGGGGGGAGGAGGCGATCGCGCGGGCGCGGGAGTTCGAGCCGGACCTGGTGATCCTGGACCTGCAGCTCCCGTCGATGGATGGGATCGAGGCGGGGCGGTGGATCAAGCGGGAGCTGCTGCCGAAGCGGGTCGCGATCCTGGCATTGACGGCGCTGGCGCAGGCGGGCGACCCGGAGGCAATTCTCCGGTCGGGCTGCTGCGACGCGTACATGGCGAAGCCGGCGTCGCTCGATGAGATCCGTCGTCGGGTGGCGGATCTCATCGGCGGTCGCGAGCAGCGTGCCGCATGAGGAACCGCCCGGCGCAGCCGCGCCGGCTGGGGCTGCTGACCGACGTGGGCGGCGGCCCGGCCCGCGCGGTTCGGCGGCGGTATCCGTACGCGGTGGGCGATCGCATCGCGGGCGACCTGACGGTGATCGGGCATCTCGCGGCGGGTCGCCTGGGCCACCTGTACCAGGTGTGGAGCGCGCGGGAGTGGTGCGCGTTCACGTGCAAGATCCTGACGCCGTCGCTGCGTGAGGATCGCCGTGCCGTCGCCGCGCTGCGGCGCGAGGCGCGGGTGCTGCGCCGCGTCGACCATCCGAACCTGATCCGGAGCTTCGGCGAGGGCGAGCACGACGGGCTGCCGTACCTGCTGATGGAGTACATCGAAGGGCCATCGGTCTTCGACCTGCTGGAGCGCAGGCCGGAACGGCGGATCGGGATCGCGGACGCGGTGCGGGTGGCGATCCACGTGGGCGCGGGGCTCTACCACCTCCATCGGCGCGGCTACCTGCACCTCGACCTGAAGCCGGCGAACCTGCTGCTGCGCAGTGCGGTGCCGGTGCTGTCGGACTTCGACGCGGCGCGGCGGATCCGCCCGGGCCGGCGTCCGAGGGAGCGCATGGGCACCGCACCGTACATGGCGCCCGAGCAGGTCGTCCGCGCGCCGCTCTCCCCCGCGACCGACGTGTACGGCCTGGGCGCCGTGCTGTACGAGCTGGTCACCGGCCGCTGGCCGTTCGAGGCGGTCTACGCGGGCGAGGAGCCGCGCTCCGGCGAGGAGGCGCGGTACCCTCAGCTCGGCGGCGCGCCGCCGCCGCCGCCCGCCCGGTACAATCCCGAAATCTCGCCCGAGCTGGACGCGCTGATCCTGCGATGCCTGTCGCGCGAGCCGGAAGACCGGCCCGCGTCGATGCACCCCGTGCTGCTCAGTCTGATGGAGGAACTCGATGCGCCGACCGCGCTCTGGCCGGAGGGCGTACCCATCGAGCGGCGCCGCACGCCGCGGGATTCATTCGCCTTCGAGGCGGCCGGGCATGCGAAGACGGCATAGCCCGGGGCGTCTGCGGCCGGGACCGGCGCGGCACGGGGCAGTCACGGGAACAACCGGAACGGCAGGCCGCGCGACGGCCATCGCGGCTGCGGCGGGGCCTCCTCATCCCGCGGACGCCGCGGCGCCGCCTCACGCGGCGGCATCGCTTCGCCGGGCGGTCGGGGCGACGGGGGTCGCGCTCGCCGCGATCCTGGCGCTGGCCGGTTGCACGGACGAGCGGCCCGATGCGATGGACGAAGCGGCGTCGACGCCGGTCGCGGGCGAGGGCCGTTTCGACCCGGCCGAGCTGGAGGCGGATCGTGGGGATCCGTCCTGGCGCGCGTGGGCGGAACGCGATCGCGCCCGGCGCGCGAGGGCGACGCCGGGCGCCGGCGCGGCGCCGCGCGCACCGGGCGCGCGTGGCGCGTCACCGCCGGGTGCGGTCGCGGAGACGTGGGAGCAGATCACGCCCGCCGCCGTCATGCGGCCGCCGCGACTGCCGATCCGTGACGGCGCCGGACCCTCCGTCCTCCACATCCAGGTGCTCCTCGACCGGGTCGGCTTCTCGCCCGGCGTGATCGACGGCCACTGGGGGAAGAACACGGAGAAGGCGGTCTACTGGTTCCAGTACCGTAACGGCCTCGAGCCGGTCGGAACCGTGGACTCCGCGACGTACGCCCGGCTCGCCGCGAGCGCCGACTTACGGCCGTTGATCGAGCGATACACCATCACCGCCGCCGACCTGCGCGGGCCGTTCGTGAACGTTCCGGACGACACCTACGAAAAGGCCGAGCTCGACTGCCTCTGCTACGCGTCACCGTGGGAGCGTCTGACCGAGCGGTTCCACCTCGCGCCGGACCTGCTGGAGCAGCTCAACCCCGGCGTCGCGCCCGGCTCCCTCGCCGCGGGCACGACGCTCTGGGTCCCCGGCATCCGCCGCGACGACGCGCCGCCGACCGGCGCGGTCTCTCGCATCGTCGTCTCGAAGAACGGGTTCTACACGCACGCGCTCGACGCCGAAGGCCGCATTCTACATCATTTTCCGTCGACGCTGGGGTCGGGGTACGCGCCATCGCCCGAGGGCGACTACCACGTGACGCGGGTGACGTTCGATCCGCATTTCCACTACCAGCCGGAGCTGTTCCACGAGGTACCGGACGAGGAGCCGACGGCGACGCTGCCGCCGGGGCCGAACTCGCCGGTCGGGGTGGTGTGGATGCAGCTTTCGAAGCCGCATTACGGGATCCACGGCACGTCGGAGCCGGAGACGATCGGCTACGTCACGTCGCACGGCTGCGTGCGACTGACGAACTGGGACGCGCGGTTCCTGGCGCGGCGGACGAAGCCGGGCACGCCGGTCGAGTTCCGCTGATCGGGGCGGGGGTGCCGGGGCAGGTTCGGGATGTTCCGCGGCCGGGGACGGACTTCGGGGACGGACTCCGCGCGTCGTTCCGCGCCCTCACGCGGGCGTGACGGTGCTCACCGCGTGCGCGACCGCTGCCCGGATGTAGGCCTCGCGGTCGATCCGCGAATCCAGCCGGTGCGCGAGGATCGTCGACACGACGCCGTGCAGGAGCGACCAGTTCAGGTTGGCCGCGATCCGCGCGTCCTCCGCGTCGCGGAACCGCTCCGGGTCGCACTCCATGATCAGCTGGACGACCAGGTCCATCGAGCGCCGGGTACGGCGATAGAGCTCCCGTGGGTAACGGGCGACCCGCTCCGGGTGGAAGAGGTACATCACCTCGTACCATTCCGGGTTCTCCAGCCCGAAATCCACGTACCGGCGGGACAGTCGTTCCAGGCGCCGGAGCGGCGGCTCGGGCAGCCGCGCGATCGACAGGCTCTCCTCGTACCACCGCTCGAACCCCTCGTAGATGAGGGTGTGGATCAGCGAGTCCTTGTTCGGGAAGTAGAGATAGATGCTGCTGACGCTGCACCCGACGGCGCGTGCGATCATGCGCATCGACACGTCGCGGAACCCTTCGCGCGTGATCAGGTGGCGGGCGGCGTCCAGGATGGCGGTGCGCAGCCCGGTCTCGGTGGTGGAAGCCATACAGCCAGCGGCTCGAGTCGGATCGGCGTACGATGTCCGGGCAGCATACCCCTGAAACGTCGTAATGTCAACGGGTTGGCGCATCCGGCTCAGCCGTACACCTCGAACACGCCCGCGGCGCCCATCCCGCCGCCGATGCACATGGTGACGAGGCCGGTCCCGCCGCCGCGCCGGCGCAGCTCGTGGATGAGCTGCGTCGCGAGCTTGGCGCCGGTCGCGCCGAGCGGGTGGCCGAGTGCGATCGCGCCGCCGTTGACGTTCAGCCGGTCCTCGTCGAAGCCCAGCTCGCGGGTGACGGCCAGGACCTGTGCGGCGAAGGCCTCGTTGAACTCGACGAGGTCGATGTCGGCGAGCGTCATCCCGGCGCGCGAGAGCGCCTTCGGCACCGCCTTGATGGGGCCGATCCCCATGACGTCCGGCTCGACGCCGGCGGTCGCGAATGTGACGAAGCGTGCGAGGATGGGGAGGCCGAGCGCTTCGGCGCGCTCGCGGCTCGTCAGCACGACCGCCGCAGCGCCATCCGAGAGCGGCGATGCGTTTCCGGGCGTCACCGTGCCGTTGACCTTGAACGAGGGTCGAAGCTGCGCGAGCTTCTCGAGCGAGGTGTCGGGCCGGACCCATTCGTCGCGGCGGAACGAGCTTTCTTCGACCGTCTTCTGCGTGCCTTCCCAGCGCTCGCGCCGAACGGGGATCGGCACGACCTCGCCGTCGAAGCGGCCGGCCTCGACGGCCGCCGCCGCCCTGCGGTGGCTGCGCAGCGCCCAGGCGTCCTGGTCCTCGCGGCTCACGCCCCACCGCTCGGCGACGCGTTCGGCGGTGTGGCCCATCCCGATGTACGCCTCGGTCAGCTCCGGGTGCAGCCGCGTGTGGTGGCCGGACATCGGGACCTGGCTCATCATCTCGACGCCGCCGGCGACGACGGTGTCGGCCATACCGGTCATGATCGCCTGGGCGCCCATGGCGATGGTCTGGAGCCCGGACGAGCAGAACCGATTGATCGTGGATCCGGAGACCTCGACGGGGAACCCGGCGCGCAGCACGGCGAGCCGGCCGATGTTGAGACCCTGCGCGCTCTCGGGCATGGCGCACCCCCAGAGCACGTCCTCGACCCGAGCGGGCTCGAGCCCCGCGCGTTCGACGGCGGCGCGCAGCACGGCCGCCGAGAGGTCCACGGGGTGTACGTTCGCGAGGGCCCCGTCCTTCTTCCCCCGCGCGACCGCGCTGCGTACCGCGGCGACGACGACGGCTTCGTGCATGGGACCTCCTCCTCAGTTCCTCAGCGTCTTGCCGGTCTCGAGCGTGTAGGCGATCCGCTCCTGCGTCTTCGGCGTGCCGAGCAGCCGGAGGAACGCCTCGCGCTCGAGGTCCAGGATGTCGTGTTCGGTCACGGTGCGCGGCGCGCCGTCGCCGCCGGCGAGGACGTACGCCAGCTCGTGGGCGATCGTGAGCTCGTGCTCGGTGATCTGTCGCGCCTCGCGCAGCGACCACGCCGCGGCGCGTAGGTTGCCGAGCGCGTCGCGGCCGAGCGCGGTGATGGTGCGCGGCGGCGGAGGCGTGTAGTCGGGTGCGAGCTCGAGGACGCGGGCCTTCGCGTCGGCGAGCAGGCGGTCGCGGTTCATGGTGATCCGGTCGCGGTCGCGCAGGAAGCCGAGGCGCCGGGCGTCGAGCGCGCTGGTGCTGGTGCGCGCCATGGCGATCGTCTCGAACGCACGGCGGACTGCCGCGAACGGGTCCGCGCCTTCGTACGGCGCAAGCGCCTCGGTGAAGCGGAACAGCAGCTCCTTCGTCCCGCCGCCGCCGGGGATCAGGCCGACGCCGGTCTCGACCAGCCCGGCGTACAGCTCGGCGTGCGCCTGGACGAGGTCGGCGTGCAGCGTGAGCTCCGTGCCGCCGCCGAGCGTGAGCCCGAACGGCGCGACGACGACGGGGAACGGTGCGCGCCGCAGCCCCATCGTCGCATGCTGGAAGGCGCGGACGGCCTCCTCGAGCCGGCCCCACGCGCCCTCCCGGACCGCGGCCAGCGCGACGACGAGGTTCGCGCCGGCGCTGAACGCGGTCGCATCCTCGCGGCCGATGACGAGCCCCGGCCGGTCCTCCCGCTCGATCCGTCGGATCGCCGTCTCGAGCAGCTCCAGCACGCCCGGCCCGAGCGTGCCCATCCGGGCGCGCAGCTCGAGGAGCACGACGCCGTCGCCGAGGTCGAGGAGCGCGGCGTCGTCGTTCTCCGCGAGCCTCGAGTCCGCGCGCCGCAGTGTGTCCAGCGCGAGCACGCCGACGCGGGCCGGCACCGCCGCGTAGCCCGTCGGCGAGTAGACCGCCGTGCCGCCGTCGGCCGCGCGGTAGAAGCCGGCGTCCGGCCCGTCCGGCAACGCCGGCGCGTCGAGCCCGCGTTCGTCGAACAGCGCGCGGTAGCGATCGAGCCCCACCGCGTCCATCTGGCGGTACGGCCCCAGCTCCCAGCCGAAGCCCCACTCCATCGCCCGGTCCACCGAGACGATGTCGTGGGCCACCTCCGGCGTCTTCCGCAGCACGTAGTGCATGCTGTCTGCGGCCGCGGCCCGCATGAACGCGCCGTACGGATCCGGCAGCTCGAGCACGCCGCGCAGCCGCTCCCCGAGCGGGCGACGGCGCAGCTCCGCGAGCCCGGGGATCTCGGGCTCGCGCCGCGGCACGTACTCGCCCGCCCGCCAGTCGTAGGCGAAGATCTCCGGGCCGTCCTTGCGGTAGAACCCGCCGCCGGCCTTCTGCCCGAGCCGGCCGGCGGCGACGAGCTCCCGCACCCACGCCGGCAACGAGAAATCCTCGCCCGTCGCCGCCGAGAGGCCGGCGGTCACGTGCGCGAGCACGTCGAGACCCGCAAGGTCCGCCGTGCGGAACGTCGCCGATTTCGGCCGCCCGATCAGCGGGCCCGTCAACGCGTCCACCTCGTCGATCGCCAGCCCGAACGCCTCCATCAGCCGGATCACGCCGACCAGCCCGTATACCCCCAGCCGGTTCGCGATGAAGCCGGGCGCATCCTTCGCGACCACGATCCCCTTCCCCAGCACCCGGTCGCCGAAATTTGCCACCGCATCGACGACCGCCGGGTCCGTGTCCGCCGCCGGGATCAGCTCCAGCAGGTGCTGGTAGCGCGGCGGGTTGAAGAAGTGCGTCCCCAGGAACCGGCGCCGGAACGACGCCGACCGCCCCTCCGCCAGGACCCGCATCGGGATCCCCGACGTGTTCGTCGTCACGATCGCGTCCGGATGCAGCACGCCCTCGAGCCGCTCGTACAGCGCGCGCTTCGGCTCCGGCCGCTCGACGATCGCTTCCACCACCCAGTCGCATGCCGCGAGCCGGTCCAGATCGTCCTCCGTGTTCCCGATCTCGACCAGCGCCGCACGCGCCGGGTCCATGAACCCCGCAGGCGTCGACCGCAGCGCCGCCTCCAGCCCGCGACGCGCCGGCTCGTCCCGGTCCTCCTCCCCCGCGACGTCGAGGAGCACGGCCGGCACGCCCGCGGACGCCGCCAGCGCCGCGATCCCGCGCCCCATCGCCCCCGCGCCGACCACTCCGATTCGATGGATCCGCATGCCTTCCCCCGAACGCTGAGGTCCGTGCCGCAAAGTCGCGGGGTCTGCCGCGACGATCGTGCCTGCCGCCCCGCGCGCGGCCGAACACTGTTCGGCGCACGGTACGACGACGACGGACGGCGTGTCAAGGGGCGATGCGACGCACGGGTCGGCGGAAGCGACGCGGCGGCGCCGCGGCGCGGGGCGCGCGCGACCGGCGGCATCGGACGCCGGCCGTCCAGGGGGAAAGAGCACGACGCCCCCGCGACGTGCCGGAGCGCGTCGCGGGGGCGCATCGCAGGATCGGCGCGGCGCGGCGTGTCAGAGCAGGCTGCGCCGCACGCGGTAGTCCACGTTGTCGCGGACCCAGTCCCAGAACTCGGCCTGCTGCGCCGGTGGCTGGTCCGGGACCCAGTGAGCGCGCCAGCCTTTCATGACGACGTGGTCGACGGTCCAGAGCCGGACGCGGCTGCGGGGGAGGTGTCGCTCCCACGCGACGGCGACGGGCGGGTTCGGGTAGAGGACGCGGATGGTGACGTTGCGGGCCAGGTATTCGAGGCCGCTGACGTCGATCTGCGCGAAGCGTTCCGGGTCATCGGGCGCCGGGCGCGAGCCGTCGGGGCGGCGGGCGAGGTCGGGCACGCCGTCGCTGAGGACGACGAGGGTGATAGGCGCGAGCGTGAGGCTCTGGCGCTTGATCAGGTCGCCGGCGCGGGCGAAGAACGCGTTGAAGTCGGTGATGCGGTCGTCGGGCGGGAACCATTCTTCCAGGTCCCACTGGATCTGGTCGACGGTCTTGCCCTCGAAGTCGTGGATCGGGTGGAACGCCTGGGCCTTGCCCGGGACGTTGCCGCCGATCGCGCCGACGAAGAGGGCGCGCGGGACTTCGAGCCCGCCGTGGCCGTTGATGTGGCCGTGGATGTAGCGGGCGGCGAAGGCGAGCGCATCCTTGTAGTGGCCGCTGTCGCGGAACGAGCCGCTGACGTCGATGCCGATGAGCAGCGTGCTGCGCGGCGCGCGGGTCGCGGGCGCGTCGAAGGCGCAGGCGGCGAGGGCGGCCGCGAGCGCGGCGACGGCGGCGGCCGCGCCGGCCCGGCGCGGCCGAGGCTTCATCGTTCGCGACCGTCGCGTCATCGTCCGGACGTGTGGCGGCATCGTACGCATTCGTCGTGGGTTCGTTCGCGTTCGTCGGGCGTTCGTGGGGGTCCGCATGGTCACACCTCCGCGGCTGCGCGGGCGGCGCCCTTCCGAGGCTGTGGCGCGGCGGCCTGGAACGGCAGTCGCGTCATGGCTTCCTCGAGGCTGCTGAACGGCAGCGTGAAGACGGGCTGCGAGAGCACGAGGACCATGAAGAAGTTGATGGCGGCCGCGAGGATCTGGAGCACGGGGAGCGCGGCGAGCTCGGCCAGCTCGGCGCCGCGGCTGCGGAACCATTCGTGTTCCTTCTTGAACGCCTGGATCGTCTCGGTCCACCATGCGGTGGCCGCGCGCGGCGGCGGCTCGACCGCGGCCTCCTCGGCGATGGTCAGCGTCTGCCGGGAGAGGATCGCGAGCAGCGCGGGCGTGCCGAAGCGGCCGAAGAGGAACCAGGTCATCGCGCGGATGCCGACCCAGCCGAAGCAGGAGATGGCGAGCGTGCCGAGGAGGCCGAGGCGGACCTCGCCGCCGGTCTGCTGGGCGATCCAGGGCACGGAGGCGTCGACCAGCTCGCGGTAGAGGAAGAACACCTCGAACAGCATGACGATGACCTCGATCACCGACATCTGGATGATCTGCTTGATCTGCCGCCCGTCGATGGCCTCGGAGAGGACCTGGACGGAGGCGAAGCTGCCGGAGACCAGCAGGAACAGGAACAGGAACAGGACGGGCGCGACGACCGCGGGGTTCGCCGCCGCGCCGGTCAGGTCGTAGAACACCTCGGTCAGCGTCGGCTGGAGCGTGAACGTGAAGATCGTCGCCTCGACGGCGCACCAGATGAGGGTGAGCAGGAACGCGAGCCAGGGCACGCCGGGCTTGAAATAACGCCGCGAGGTCCAGTCGAGCGCGGCGAACGGCGAAGCGAGGAGCTGGCGCAGCACGTGGAAGAGCAGCGCCGCGCCGTGGCGGACCGCGCCCCAGAGCCAGCCGAGGAGCACGAGGCCGAGTCGTGCGAAGCCGACCCAGAAGAGCCAGACGGTGCGCCCGGCGTCCCACCAGGCGAGGGAGAGGGTGCGGAGGTAGTGCCCGCGTCCGGCGCGGAACGGCAGCGTGTAGATCGAGGTCATGGTCGACCAGACGCCGGCCACGAGCAGGAGCGCGGGCAGCAGGACGAGCGTCCGGGTGACGACCATGGTCGCAAACGAACCGCCGGGCCACCAGACGACTGCGAGAAGCCGGGCCTGCCAGGCAGGGATCCAGGCGATGGCGGCCAGCAGGAACTCGACGGCGGGCCGCCATTCGAGCGGCACGGCTTCCAGTAGCGTCTCGAACATGGTTTTCCCCTCCGTGGGTATCGGCCTACCTATGACGGACGGGAACCGGCGCAGGTCACCGCGCCGCGGGGAGAGGGGGGTGCCGAAACGTCGTGGCGGCGCTGCGGCCGCCGGTCGGGCTGTGATTCGGAGCGAGAAAGATAGGGCATCGGCGGGCGGCTGTCCATGATGTCGTGGGGAGCGGCGCGGCCTTGCCGGGCGTCGGGCGCGGCCTCATCTTGCGCATCGGGTCGCGGTCCCGCCCACCCGCGCCCGTTCTCCCCGGAAGAACGGAAGGATCGTCGAGCGTGCCGTCGCCGGCGGCGCGCGGGAAAGCATCGTGCGAGGAATCGAAGGACTGGTGAAGTCGCCTGTGCTGGGCCGGGCGCTCGCGCTCGTCGCGCCCGAGGGGCTGTTGTTGGTCGGCATCGCGTGGCTCGATCGGGCCGGCGTGCTGCCGGGGATCCCGACCTACGCCGTGGCCGCCGTCTACGCCACCGCCGCGCTGCTGGCGTGGCGGCTCCGCCGGACGCGGGTCGTGCTGACGCTGCTCGCCCTCGCGCTGGCGTACCCGGTGCTCGCACCGCCGGCGACCGCCGGGATCGATGCGGGTGCGACGGAGGCGACGCGGCACGCCGTCGCCATCCTGCTCCCCCTCGACCTCGCGGTGCTGGCGCTGCTGGCGGACCGCGGTGCGTTCAGCATTGCGGGGGTGACCCGCTTCGCCGCGCTGCTGTCCCAGGCGGCGCTGGTCGTCGCGCTGGACGCGAGCGGATCCGAGGCGGCCGCGGCGTGGCTCGGCCGCGAGCTCGTACCCGCCGCCGCCCTCGGCGCGCTGCCGCTGCCGCAGCCCGTGCTGCTCTCGTTCCTCACGGCGCTCGCCGTGCTGACGGGCGCGGTCCTGCTCCGACCGGACCCGGTCCGCCGCGGGTTCCTGTGGGCGACGGCGGCGCTGCTCCTCGCCATGCTCGAGGCGGCCGTCGGCGGCGCCGCGTCGACCTACCTCCTCGGCGCCGGGCTGGTCCTGGGCGTGTCGGTCGTCGAGACGTCGTACGCGCTGGCGTACCGCGACGGGTTGACCGGGCTGCCCTCCCGCCGTGCGTTCAACGAGGAGCTGCTCCGGCTCGGGAGCCGCTACGTCATCGCGATGGTGGACGTGGATCGGTTCAAGGGGATCAACGACCGCCACGGGCACGACGTGGGCGACCAGGTGCTGCGCATGGTGGCGACGCACTTGGCCCGCGTGCGCGGCGGCGGTCGGGCGTTCCGCTACGGCGGCGAGGAGTTCGCGGTGATCTTCGCCGGGAAGCGCCTGGACGCCGTCGTCCCGCACCTGGAACGCATCCGCGAGTCGATCGAGGGCACAGAATTCACGGTGCGCGGGCCGGACCGCCCCCGCAAGAAGCCGAAGAAGCCGAAGCCGCTGCGGGGGGAGCGGCAGGTACTGCGCATCACGGTCAGCATCGGCGCGGCGGAGCGGAGCCCGCGCCTCGCGGAGCCGGAACAGGTGCTCAAGGAAGCGGATCGGGCGCTCTACCGCGCGAAGAACGCGGGGCGCAACCGCGTCGTCGTCTGACGGTACGCCGATTGCCGCCGTACGCATCCGTCGGATCCGAACCTGAACGGAGCGACGGGATGATGGACCGTTCCAATCCACACATCGAGCCGCCGCGGGAGCCGGCCCCGCCCCCGCCCCGGCCCCCCGACATCGAGCCGGGGCGACGGGGCGCGCCGGAGATTGAGGAGCCGCCCGCCGCGCCGGAGATCCGTCCGCCGCAGGAGCCGGCCACGCCGATGCCCGGTGCGCCGGGGATCGAGCCGCCGGAGCGGCGGGAGACGGAGCGCCCCGAACGCGAACGCCCGGCACCGCCCGAGTAGGACCGGCGTCGGACCGCCCGGACCGCGCCCGAGTCGGCGCCCGCTCCCGGAACGCCCTGGGCGCCGCGGGCCGCGGCGCGGGCCGCGCCGCCGGCGCTGCGCCGTCGCGCCCGGCGCCGCCGGTTCAGCCGCGGGCAGTATCCGGGCCCGTGCCTACGGCCGCGACGGCGATGCCCCGGGTGTCCAGCGCTTCGCGCAGCCGGCGCGCGAATTCGGCGGCGTGCGGCGAGTCGCCGTGGATGCAGACCGTATCCGCACGGACGGCGACGTCCTCCCCCTCGATCGAACGGACTCGCCCTTCGCGAACCATGCGCAGCACCCGCTCCGCCGCTTCTTCGGGGTCCGCGATCATCGCGTCCGGCCGGCGTCTCGGGACGAGCGCGCCGTCGCGGCTGTACGCCCGGTCGGCGAACGCCTCGCTCGCCGTGCGCAGCCCGTGCCGCTCGCCCGCGGCGAGCAGCCGGCTCCCCGAAAGGCCGAAGAGGACCAGTCCGGGGTCCACATCGCGGACCGCCCGCGCGATCGCGTCCGCCAGCGCGTCATCCGCCGCGGCCATGTTGTACAACGCGCCGTGCGGCTTCACGTGCCGCAGGCTCGCGCCCGCCGCCGCCGCGAAGCCCGAGAGCGCGCCGATCTGGTAGACGACGAGGTCGTACGCCTCCTCGGGCGTGATCTCCATCGCGCGACGGCCGAACCCGACCAGGTCCGGCAGCCCCGGATGCGCACCCACGGCGACGCCCCGCGCGACCGCCGCCGCCACCGTCCGGTGCATCACGCCGGGATCCCCCGCATGGAAGCCGCACGCGATGTTCACCGAGGTGACGTACGGCAACACCGCCTCGTCCATCCCGATGCGATACACGCCGAACCCCTCCCCCAGATCGCAGTTCAGATCCACCCGCTCCATGGCACCCCCCGCAAGACGCGCTTCGCCGTGGACTTGCGCTCGAACCTTCGTTCCCGTTCCGTCTCCTACCCTTTCAGCCGGATCGCGTCCGCGATCCTCTCGATGCCCCGTTCCCGCGCGAGGTAGAGCGCCTGCGCCTCCGCCAGCCCGACCTCCCGGAACCGCACGCCGTCGCCGGGTCGGAGCTGCGCCATGCGCGGCAGGTCGACCGTCGCGATCTGTCCGATCCTCGGGTACCCGCCCGTGGTCTGCCGGTCCGCCATGAGCGCGATCGGGTCGCCGCCGGGCGGGAGCTGCAGCGTACCCGCGGCCACGCCCTCGCTGATCATCTCCGCGCCGTCCGTCGTCTCGAGCCGGGGACCTTCGAGGCGGTAGCCCATGCGGTCGGACTCGGGCGCCACGCGGAACTCCGCCTCGAAGAGCCGCTCCCGGCTCGCGGCGGTCAGGCGGTCGAATTCCGGGCCCCGCATCATGCGGACGACGGGGTCGGGACCGTAGCCCGCGAGGACGGCACCGGCCGCCAGCCAGTCCGCCGCCGCGAACGGCGCATTCTCCAGGGGGATGCGCGCCTCGAGGCGGCCGGAAAGCTCCGGGCGAGGGCCGAGCCGGAGCACGTCGCCCTCGCGGACCGCGCGGCCGTCGAGGCCGCCGAACCGCGCGCGCAGGTGCGTGCTCCGGCTGCCGAGGACGACCGGCACGTCGATCCCGCCGGCGACGGCGAGGTATGCGCGGCACCCCGAGGCGGCGCCGCGAAACGAGAGCGTCGCGCCGGCGCGCGCCCGGACCGGGTGCCACATCGGGACGGGCCGGCCGTCGATGGCCGGCTGGAGGTCGCCGCCGCAGACGGAGAAGAACACGTCGGCCTCGAGACGGAGCGTCGGGCCGACCAGCGTCAGCTCGAGCGCCGCCGCGGCCTCGGCGTTGCCGACCAGCAGGTTGGCGATGCGGAGCGCGAGCGGGTCCATCGCGCCGCCGACGGTGACGCCCTCCGCCTGATGCCCGGGCCGCCCGAGGTCCTGCACGGTGGTGAGCAGGCCGGGGCGCAGGACGCGGAGACTCATGCACCGCGCCCGGGCTGCGGCGCGCCGTCGGCCTGCGCCGCCGCGTCGGCCCACGCCTCCGCGGCGATCGGGCGGAACCGCACGCGATCGCCGACCCGCAGCAGCGCGGGCGGATCGAGGTCGGGCGCGAAGAGCCGAGCCGGCGTGCGCCCGATGATCTGCCACCCGCCCGGCGACTCGATCGGGTAGATCCCTGTCTGCCGCCCCGCGATCCCCACGCTCCCCGGCGGCACCACCGTGCGCGGCGTCGGCCGACGCGGCGCGGCGATCCGCTCCGGCAGCCCCGCGAGGTAGGGGAACCCCGGCGCGAAGCCGATCATGGAGACGCGGTACTCGGCCGAGGCGTGGAGGGCGACGACATCGTCGGGCGACAGCCCCGCGTGCGCCGCGACGGTGTCGAGGTCCGGGCCGAACTCGCCGCCGTAGACGACCGGGACCTCGACCTCCCGTGCCGGCAGCGGTGCGGTCGTGTCCAGGCGCTCGAGCAGCGGCGCGAGCGCGGCGGCGACGCGGTCGTAGGGGTTCGCGGCGCCGCGCTCCGCCGCGGCGGGCCCGACCCGCGCGGGGTCGTAATGCACGGTCACGGACGCGAAGGCCGGGACGTAGCCGGTCATCCCGGGGACCGGCCGCTCCTCCAGACGCGCGCACAGCGCACGCACGCGGCGGTGCGTCGCCTCGTCGATCGACGCGCCGAGCCGGATCACGATCGCGCTGTCGCCGAGCGGGAAGATTTCCATGGATCCCGGTGCATGGCTGGCCCGGCTCGAAGATGGTCGCCCGGGCGGAAGTTGAAGCGTCCGGACCGGTGCGTCAACGCCGTCGGCCGGCACCGGCCCGCATCGGACTGGCACGGATCCGGCAACGGTGGCGGTGGCACCGGGAGCGGGCGCACTCGCCCCGGCGCGGCCCGGGCGAGTGCCCCGTCGCGGCGAACCGGCCGGACGAGCCGCCGCCGACGCGGTCCGCCGCGCATGCGTGTCCCCGCCGCGGTCGGAGGCCGGCGACGAATGGAGCGGATCGAGCGCATCACGACGGGAGTCCCCGGTCTGGACCGGTTGCTCGACGGCGGGCTCCGTGCGGGCGCACTGCACCTGATCGCGGGGCCGCCCGGCACGGGCAAGACGGTCCTCGCGCACCAGATCGGCTCGCACGTCGCCCGTTCGGGCGAGACGGTCCTCTACCTCACGGCGCTCGTCGAAAGCCACCGGTCGCTTCAGTCGCAGGCGCGGCAATTCGAATTCTTCGAGGCGTCCTGGGTCGGCCGGTCGTTCTACTACACGAGCCTCTACACGGATCTGCTCGAACGCGGCGTCGCCGGCGTCGGCACGGCGATCGCCGGGCTCGTGCGGGAGCACGCACCGAAGCTCGTCGTCATCGACGGCCTGCACGTGATCAAGGCCGCGGCGCGGGGCGCGTTCGATTTCGCGCGGCTCATGAACGAGATCCAGACGCTGGGCGCGCTCGGCGGCCCGACGATCCTCGCGATCGCCAACGTCGTGGAGGAGCGGCCGGGCGGCGACGAGTTCACCCTGAGCGACGGGATCCTGCGGCTCGCGCACGAGCGGAGCGGCCGGGGAATGATCCGGACGATCGAGATCAGGAAGCTCCGCGGCGGCAACCCGTTGCCCGGCGCGAACACGTTCACGATCTCCCTGGCCGGGATCCATGTCTACCCGCGCCTCGAAGGCCGGGTCGGTCGCGAGGGCCTGCCGCCGCGGACGCCGGACAAGGGCATGCTCCGCTTCGACATCCCCGGCCTCGACGCGATGCTCGGCGGCGGCGTCGGCGCGGCATCGACCACGCTGATCCTCGGCGTCCCCGGCTCGGCGAAGACGCTGATCGGCCTCTCCTTCGCGGCCGGTGGAACCCGGGACGGGCCCGCCCTCTTCGTCGGATTCCACGAGACGCCGGACCGGCTGGTGGAGAAGGCCGAGCACATCGGGATCGGGATGCGCGCCGCCGTCGACGAGGGGCGGACCCACATCCTGTGGAAGCCGTCGGTCGAGCTGGTCGTCGACCCGGTGATCGAAGAAGTCCTCGACTTCGTGGATCGCCACGGCGTCCGTCGCCTCGTCATTGACGGGCTCGACGACGTCGTCCGGATGCTCGGCCTGGAGGGACGCCTCACGGCGCTCACGAACGCGTTCACGGGCATCCTGCGCAGCCGGGGCGTCTGCACCGTTCTCACGCAGGAATCCAGGACGCTCTTCGGCCTCGAGTTCCAACTGCCGGTCGCCGAGGTCTCCGCGGCGATCGACAACATCCTCCTGCTCCGCTACGTCGAGCTCCGCGCCCGGCTGCGACGCCTCGCCTCGGTCCTCAAGGTTCGCGAACACGACTACGACCCGAGGATCCGCGAGTTCGACATCACGGACCGCGGCATCCAGGTGGGCGAACCGCTCGCGGAGGCCGAAGCGGTGCTGAGCGGGCTCGGCCGGGTCACGGAGCCCCGGCGCGGGGGCGGCGGCTGATGGCGGGCCGCGTACTCGTCGCGGACGATGAGCCCGCGGTCACCGAGGTCATGACGCTCTCGCTCGAATCGGCCGGTTACGAGGTGCGCAGCGCGCACGACGGCGAGCGCGCGCTCCAGATCGCCCGCACGGAGCGCCCGGACATCGCGCTGCTCGACGTCATGATGCCGCGGATGGACGGCCGCGAGGTGTGCCTCCGCATCAAGCGCGACCCGCAGCTCTCGGGCATGCCGGTCGTCCTGTTCAGCTCGATGGACGAGCGCGACGTGGACTGGAAGGCGGCCGGCGCGGACGCTTTCCTGCAGAAGGCGTTCGACATCGTCGCCCTCCCCGGGATCGTGGAGCGGCTGCTCGCCGAACGGAAGGAGCGGTGAGGCGCGGGGCGCAGCGGGCGGTTCGGCATGCCCACGCCGTGGGCGCACGCGGGGATGGCGCCGCCGCCGGGCCCGGGCCTTGCACCACCGGATCCGGAACACGGTGGCCCCGGAGGGGCCGTCACTCGAGACGAGGAGTCGAGATGAGAGCACGGACGTGGCCGGCGTCGGCCATGGTGCTGATCGTGGCCGGGTGTGCTGCGCTGCAACCCGACCGCGCGCCGGATCCGGAAGAGCGGCTCGCCGAAGGGCTCGCAGCGCTGGAGCGGGGCGACTACCGTGGCGCGTACGAACCCTTGAACTGGGTCTACACGCACTACGCGAACGAAGCGGTCGGACAGCAGGCGCTGCTCGCGCTGGTCGCCGCCGAGCTGGACCCGCGGAACCCGTCGCGGCGGCTGGGCGTGGGGTCGGAGCTCGCCGGGCGCTATCTCCGGCTGCCCGCGATCGCCCGGTGGACGAAGCCGGTCGCCGAGACGTTGTATCTGCTCGCGCTCGAGCTCGGCGCGGCGGAGGAGCGTGTGGCCGAGGCCGAGGAGGAGGCGGCGGCCGCCGAGGAGCGGGCGCGCGAGGCCCGAGCGGAAGCGAGAGAGGCGCGCGCCGAGGCGGAGCGCGAACGCGAGGAGGCGCATCAGGCACGGGCGGAGGCCGCGCAGGCCCGGGCACAGGCCGCGCCGCCGCGCGAGCTCCCGCGCCTGCCGGGGCCGCCCGTGACCGAGCGGATGCGTGAACTGGAACAGGCCGGGGCGGACGCCACCGCGCGAGTCGCGCAGCTCGAGCAGCAGCTCGCCGAGTGCCGGCAGGAGCTGGCCCGGATCCGGCGGGCCGTGGGACCCTGACGCCGTGGCCAGCCAGGTCGACGACGGCGCCGGGGACTTTCCGGGGGCGAGCGCGGGAAGGATGCCATGAGCGTACGTGCGCGGATGCTCCTCGCGATGGCGGTGAGCACGGCGATCCTTCTCGCCCCGGCCGTGTACGCGGCGAGCAGGCTCATGGACCTGCGCGACATCGCTTTCGAGCAGCGGGGCCGGTACGCGGTCGCGTTCCTGGCGCTCGGGCGGCTCCAGGCGGCGATCGCCGACCTGGACCGCTTCGCCCGCAGCTACGTCATCGCGCCGGACCCCGGGCTCCAGGCGAACGTCGTGCGGTCGCTGGAGAACGCGCGGCTGCACCTCTCGCAACTCGCGCAGGCCGGGTACGGCGAGGCGGTCGGCGGCCTCGGCGCACGGCTCGACTCGATCGAGACGGCGACCGGCCGCATCCAGGTGCTGATCGAGAGCGGCCGGCTCGAGGCGGCGACCACGGCGTTCCAGGAAGTGTCCGGACTCCTCGAGGGGCTGCGCGCGCCGCTGGACGACATCGCCCGGGCGATCGACCGGCGCAGCCTCGAGGAGCTGGTCGAAGCGCAGGAGATCAGCGCGACGGCGGCCGGCACGACGCGCGCCGCGACCGCGATCTCGCTCGTGCTCGCGCTCGCGGTCGGCCTCTGGACGACCCGCACCATCACCGCGCCGCTGCTCCGGCTGCGCAGGGCGACCGCGCGCGTGGCGACCGGCGAGTTCCGAGCGCCGCCGGAGCTGCCCTACCGCCGCCGCGACGAGATCGGCGACCTGTCGCGGTCGTTCCGCGCCATGACGCAGCGCCTCGCCGAGCTCGAACGCGTGAGGACCGAGTTCGTCGGGATCGTGACCCACGACCTCAAGGCGCCGATCAACGTCATCGGCGGGTACTCGGACCTGCTGCGCGAGCAGATCTACGGCCCGACGACCGACCGTCAGCGCGAGGTGCTCGAGTCGGTCCGCGAGCAGATCCACGTGCTCACCGGCATGGTGAACCAGCTCCTCGACCTGAGCCGGATCGAGGCCGGCGGGCTCGAGATCGAGCCCGCGGAGACCGATCCCGTCGAGCTGTTCGAGAGCGTCGAACGCGCGTACCGCGGGCTGGCGGACCGCGAGGGCATCGACTTCGCGGTCGAGGTGGAGCCGACCGTGCCGCCCGTGGTGTTCGTGGACGCGACCCGGCTCCGCGACCAGGTACTCGGCAACCTCCTGTCGAACGCATTCAAGTTCACGCCCGAGGGCGGGCGGATCCGGGTCCGCGCCGCGGGGCGGCGCGACCGGCTCCACATCGAGGTGAGCGACACCGGCCCGGGTCTGCCCGCGGACCAGATCCCCCACATCTTCGACAAGTACTATCAGGTCACGCCGGAGGCACGGGCGAAGGGTGCGGGGCTCGGCCTCGCGATCGTGAAGGAAGTCGTCGACGCGCACGGCGGCCGGATCGGCGTCCAGAGCGCCCCCGGCGTCGGCACCACGTTCTTCATCGTGCTCCCCACGCCCTCCCTCCCGGCGCGCCGACAGCGCCCCTCCGACGCGGCGGCGTAAACGGCGATGGGATGGAGGGGAAGCTTCGCGCTATGAAGCGACCGGCCGCACGGCCGTCGGCCGCACCGCGAAGAACGACGATAATGCGCTGTCCGGGCGCGGCACGAGCTCGCCCGCGCCCGTCGTGTCCGCGACCGCCGGCCCCGTCATGCCGGTCTGGAACACGACCGGCAGCGAGATCCAGACCGGTACCGTACGGCCGCTCGACCAGGCCGGCGTGAACTCCATCAGCTCCGCCGCCCTCAACACGACGTCGTCCAGCGCCGCGAATCCGCTGGACTCCTTGACCAGCGTCCTGCGCACGACGCCGCGCTCGTCGATCAGCGACCAGACCTGGACCCGCACCCGGTCGGGGATCTCCAGCCCCTCGGTGAAGAACAGTTGCTCCAGCGAGTCCACCACCGCATCGCGGTTCTTCAGCCGCGGCGCGACCTGATAGGGCGTGAACGTCGGCCCATCCAACAGCGCCCGGAGCGCGTCGCTCAGCGGCACCTCCGGCGGCGGCTCGCGCAGGGGCTCCGGCGGCCGCGGGATCTCCTCCAGCGCATACGTCCCCACCTCCGCCGGCACCGGGATCCCTGCCGCAGGCGGTACCGAGGGCGCGGGCGCCGGCACCACGTCCTGCGGCGGCGTGAGCGACAGCAGGTCGACCCTCGTCAGCCACGGCCGGATCCGACCGACCACCGGGGACAGCCACAGGATGCCCCCGTGAATCACCGCGGCCAACGCCACGCTCCACCACAGGACTCCGCGATACCGCGCCTTGAACCGGTCGTTCGCGGTGACGCGGCCCCGAACCGCACCGACCCCTTCACGCTCGATTCCGGCCACGATCCCACCTCCCGGACAGAGACCGAGCTAGAATTGGCCGCGCCCCGCGTCGGCGTCAAGAGTCGTCCGGTCCGGCGCCGGACCGACGCGAAAAGGCCCCGCGTCGCTTCGACGCGGGGCCCTCGAGATGCGCCCGAGAGGATTCGAACCTCTGACCTCGTGCTCCGGAGGCACGCGCTCTATCCAACTGAGCTACGGGCGCCTGGCCGAACGGGAAGCAAATAAGCCGAGTTCTGTCTCCGGATACCCCGCGCACAACGCACGGGTCCGGAGGCGGACCATTTCTCTGGGACGACGGTCTCCCGCCGCCTCATGCGGCCTACCCGGGACTGGTCACGGCGCGGGCCACGCCTCGTCCCTGCTTGGCCTTGCACCGGGTGGGGTTTACCGTGCCGCCCCCGTTGCCGGGGAGCGCGGTGGGCTCTTACCCCACCGTTTCACCCTTGCCTGTGCCCGCGAACGGGCCATCGGCGGTCTGTTCTCTGTGGCACTTTCCATCGCCTCGCGGCGCCCGGGCGTTACCCGGCACCCTGCCCTGCGGTGCTCGGACTTTCCTCGACCGGCGCAGGGCCGGCCGCGGTCCGCACTTGCTTCCCATGCTGTGAAACAGCGGGCGTCGAACCGACGCCGGAGTGCGCCCGTGAGGACTCGAACCTCAAACCTTCTGATCCGTAGTCAGATGCTCTATCCAATTGAGCTACGGGCGCGAACGGCGGCGAAAAAAATCGCCGCCGTAGAATGGGAAAGATAGCGGGAAGCGCGCGGGAAGTCAACCCGGCCCGGCGACCGGGACGTCAAGTCCGGGTACATCCTGACCCAGGTGCTCGGCTCGCTCGAACTCGGCCTCTACGAGGACCGGGGGCATGGCCAGGACCTCGGGCTGCATGCCGGGGTGGTCATTGGCTATGATCTGCCAGGGCGTGCGTCCGGCTTTGTAGCCG
>DASVDG010000056.1:0-15529 GCA_036381255.1 Longimicrobiales bacterium
CCAGTTCGACGGCGTGGTCACCTTCGCCTTCAAGATCCCGCTCCAGGCCACGCCCGCCGAGGACCCCTTCACGGTGAGCGTGATCTTTCTGGCCGTGGATGACAGCGAGACGCGGATCACACAGTCGCTCGAGGAGCAGACTCCCGAGGGCACGGCCGCGTTTCTTGCCCGTGCCGAGGCGCTCGGCGCGACCATGAAGACCGTGCTGCCGGGCCGCGGCAGCTACTCAGGCGAGGCGAGTAGCACGCGCACCGTCTGCACGGTGCGGACGGCGGGTCCGAGTGGGAACCCCACCGCCACGCTGATCGAGCGGCAGGTCTCGGACATCGCCGTCGTCGCGGACGACGACGACTGGCCGCTCTGGGCAGGCGGCCGCGTGGCGCGCTACGTCGACGTCGCCGTTGCCTACGATGCCGCCGGCAACGCGCTCGCGGACGTGCCGGTGCAGGTCGCGCTGTCCAGCACCGCCGGCGTCCTCGAGGCCGTGAACGACCGGCTCTGGCGCATGGTGCCCCGGCGCGACCGGGCGAGCGCCACCACGACCGCCACCGCCTGCGGTCACACCTCCGGTCCGGTCACCCTGCGCACCAGCGGTTACGCGCCGATCGCGGCGGGTGGCTACCATACGATCGCGCTCCGGGCCGACGGCACCGTGGTGGCGTGGGGCTACAATGATGATGGTCAGACCGACGTGCCGGCAGGGCTCACGAACGTCGTGCAGCTCGCCGCGGGTAATGACCACTCGGTCGCGCTCAAGGCCGACGGCACCGTCGTGGTGTGGGGCGGCAGGGACGATCTGGGCGTGCCCGACGTGCCGGCGGGGCTCGACAACGTGGTGCAGATCGCCGCGGCCAGCTTTTACACAAACGCGCTCAAGGCCGACGGCACCGTCGTGGCGTGGGGCGCGAATACCTATGGCGAGACCAACGTGCCGGCAGGGCTCAGCAACGTGGTGCAGGTCGCTGCGAGCACCTTTCACTCGCTCGCGCTCAGGGCCGACGGCACCGTCGTGGGG
Source organism: Longimicrobiales bacterium (assembly GCA_036381255.1). Lineage (GTDB taxonomy): Bacteria > Gemmatimonadota > Gemmatimonadetes > Longimicrobiales > RSA9 > CALBZE01. Next base: position 1,016 of record DASVDG010000056.1, read on the forward strand.
TGGGGCCGAAACGATTATGGCCAGACCGACGTGCCGGCAGGGCTCACGAACGTCGTGCAGGTTGCAGCGGGAGGCCTATTCTCGCTCGCCCTCAAGGCCGACGGCACAGTGGTAATGCGGGGCTCCGACAAAAATGGGCACTTCATCGTGCCACCGGGGCTCGATAACGTGGTGCAGATCGCTGCGGGCGACAGTCACGCGCTCGCCCTCAGGGCCGACGGCACCGTCGTGGGGTGGGGCGACGATAGCGACGGCCAGGCCACGCCGCCGTCGGGGCTGACGGACGTGGTGCACATCGTCGCGAAAAAATGGCAATCGTTCGCCCTCAAGGCCGATGGCACCGTCGTGGCGTGGGGCTGGAACCTGTATGGCCAGACGAACGTGCCGGCCGGCCTGGTCGCGACGCTGCCCTGAGGCGCGAGCCGGTGCGCCGGTCGCCGGCGGGGGCGCCCCGGTCCCCGCCGGCGCGTCGGCGCGCCCCGGTGCGCGGGCCCGGGTCCGTGGTGCGGCCCTTGCATCGAGCCGCCGCCGGACTCCTTACCGGGGCGCTCGATGGTCAGACCACGACGACGCGAGCCGGAATTCGAGGGCGGCGCCCAGCCGGTGCCGGACCGGCCGCCGGACGAGCCGGGCAAGGGACGCAGCGCCGCGCTCTACCTGGTCGGTTTCCTCGCCGTGTTGCTGCTCGCCATGCCCGTCGCGTGGGCGGCCGGCGCGCTCGCGAGCCGCGGGACCGCCGTCGGCACCGCCGGCGCCGTCCTGCTCTGGATCGTCTGGGCCGTGATCCTCATCGCCGCCGCGTGGGCCGGCTTGTCGATGTGGCGGCGGGCGGCGTAGTCCCTACCTTCCCACCGAACCTCCCGCGCAGGCGGATGCGAGCTTTCCGCCCCCGTTGACGTGGAAACGGAGGCTTCCTTCGGGCGCTCGGGCGCCGAAGGCGCCGATCCGGCTCCCGACGTCGCGGCGGGGCCGGCCGCGGACGGCGCGTTCGGAAAGCTGGCGAGGCCGGATGCGGCCGGGGACGGGCGCCGTTCGTCGCGAATTCGGCGGCCCGTGGATTGCCGAACCCGGCCGCAGCCGGGAACGGGAACGGGAACGTTTACGGGAGGGGGTTAGAGGCGCGGAAGCGTCACGCCACGCTGACGCTGATACTTTCCGTTTCGCATCGCGTACGTGACCTCCGGAACCTCGTCGCCCTGGAAGAACAGGAGCTGCGCGATCCCTTCCTCGGCGTAGATCTTCGCCGGCAGCGGCGTCGTGTTCGAGATCTCCAGCGTCAGGAACCCCTCCCACTCCGGCTCCAGCGGCGTCACGTTCACGATGATCCCGCACCGCGCGTACGTCGACTTCCCCAGGCACACCACCAGCACATCCTTCGGGATCCGGAAATACTCCATCGTCCGCGCCAGCGCGAACGAATTCGGCGGGATGATGCAATGGTCCGCCTCGATGTCCACGAACGACTTCGGGTCGAAGTGCTTCGGGTCGACCACCACGCTGAACACGTCCGTGAAGACCTTGAACTCGTTCGCGACCCGGATGTCGTAGCCGTACGACGAAAGGCCGTAGCTCACCACGCCGTCCCGGACCTGCCCGGCCTCGAACGGCTCGATCATCCCGTGCTCCTCCACCATCCGCCGGATCCAACGGTCACACTTGATCGCCATTTGGAACGAGCCTCCATCAGCCGGGTACCGGGACCTCGAACGTCCGAAAGATAGACGGCGCCGAAGGGGCGGGGCAACCCGGCGCTCGCTTGACACCCGCGGTGTGCCGCGGTAGTTTTCGGGCTACTCAAGTGAATCATTTCACAAACTCCGAGCGGGTTCCTCGATGCTCGAATCCTACGCGCCGATCCTGATCCTCCTGGGCGTGTCGGTGCTGAACGCCGTGGGGATGGTGGTGGCCTCGCATGTGCTTCACCCGCCGCGGCATACGCCGGTCAAGGACATTCCGTACGAGTCGGGGATGCTCCCGATCGGGAGCACGCGGGAGCGGTTCAGCGTCAAGTTCTACGTGGTGGCGCTGCTGTTCATCGTTTTCGACATCGAGACGGTGTTCCTGATGCCGTGGGCGGTGCTGTTCCGTGAGCTCGGCGTGTTCGGGTTCGTGGAGATGATGGTGTTCATCGGCGTGCTGCTCGTCGGCTTCGCGTACATCTGGAAGAAAGGAGCGCTCCAATGGGACTAGAGGGGCGCAACGAGCTCGCTGTGCTGGGCGGCGAAAAGGACGGGAGTCCGGGCTTCATCACGACGAAGCTGGACTACGTGGTGAACTGGGCGCGGCGGGGCTCGCTGTGGCCGATGCCGTTCGGCACGGCGTGCTGCGCGATCGAGATGATGGCGTCGGCGGCGTCGAACTACGACCTGTCGCGCTTCGGGATGGAGCGGATGTCGTTTTCGCCGCGGCAGGCGGACCTGCTGATCTGTGCGGGGCGGGTGACGTACAAGATGGCGCCGGTGCTGCGGAAGATCTGGGACCAGATGCCGCAGCCGAAGTGGGCGATCTCGATGGGCGCGTGTGCGTCGAGCGGGGGCGTGTTCGACGTGTACTCGATGGTGCAGGGGATCGACACGATCATCCCGGTGGACGTGTACGTGCCGGGGTGCCCGCCGCGGCCTGAGGGGCTGATCTACGGGATCCTGATGCTGCACGAGAAGATCAAGGGCGAGTCGCTGGCGAACAAGGCGTTGCGGGAGGAGGATCCGGCGCGGGTGGGTCGGCCGAACCTGCCGGCGGAGGTGATCGAGCAGGTGACGGTGCCGTTCGGCAACTCGACGTCGCAGAACCGGGCGAGCGGGTTGGTGTCGACCGGCGCGCTGGCGCGCCCCGAGGACCGGAAGCCGTAGCATGAGCAAGGGATTCGAGGAAGGGCTCGAGGGGCTGGCGGCCGGGCCGGCGGCGAGCGACGGAGAGGCCGCGGCGGCGCTCGGGGTGGAGGCGGATGCGTCGTCGCACCCCACGGTGGCGGCGCTGCGGGAGGCGTTCGGCGACGCGGTGCTGCGCCACGAGGTCGCGGCCGGCGACGAGCACGTGGTGTTCGTGCGGGCGGAGCGGAGCAAGGAGGTCCTGGGCTGGCTGAAGGACGCGCCGGGGCACCGGTACGACCTGCTGAAGGACGTGACGGCGGTCGACTTCGGCGGCGGGCGGCCGCTCCAGGTCGTGTACCAGCTCTGGTCGATCGAGCACCGGCGGTCGCTGCGCGTGAAGGTCGAGCTTCCGCTGGATGCGCTGGAGGTGGATTCCGTCGCGGACCTCTGGGCGTCGGCCGACTGGCTGGAGCGCGAGACGTACGACATGTTCGGGGTCCGCTTCCGGAACCACCCGGACCTGCGGCGGATCCTGATGCCCGAGAATTACGCGGAGGGGCATCCGCTGCGGAAGGATTTCCCGCTGCGCGGCCGGTTCAGCCGGGTGGAGCAGACGCGGCGGGCGTTGATGCTGGACATGGAGTCGGACTACGCGCCGCACGAGCTGGTGGTCGGGCGGCGGAACCCCGAGCGCGAGCAGGCGGTGCCCGCCCCGAAGTCGCCGGGGGCGTGACGCCCGCAGGGATCGGATCGCATGGCAACGAAAACGGTCGAGTATCTGGTCAGGCGCAACCCGGAGCTGGGCGTGGACGGGCGGCCGGCATCGGCGCCGGTGCTTCCCCCGGAGTTCGAGCCGGAGCTGCACGGCGAGCACATGCTCATCAACATCGGGCCGCAGCACCCGGCGACGCACGGCGTGCTTCGCCTGGTGCTGGAGCTGGACGGCGAGACGGTGGTGCGCTGCACGCCGCACATCGGCTACCTCCACTCGAGCTTCGAGAAGCTGGGCGAGTACCGCGGCTGGAACCAGATCGTGCCGCTGACGGACCGCATGGACTACCTGGCGCCGCTGATCTACAACTGCGCCTACGCCATGGCGGTCGAGAAGATGATGGGGGTCGAGGTGACGGACCGGTGCAAGGTGGTCCGCGTGATCCTCATGGAGATGGACCGGATCTTCAGCCATCTGCTGTGGCTGGGGACGACGGCGATCGACATCGGCGCGTTCACAGTCTTCCTCTACACGTTCCAGGAGCGCGAGCGGATCTATAAGCTCCACGAGCGCTACACGGGGGCCCGGATCACCACCTCGGCGACGCGGATCGGCGGGATGCTGGCCGACCTGCCGCCGGGGTGGACGGACGAGCTCCAGCACTTCGTCGACACGTTCCCGAAGACGCTGGACGAGGTCGAGACGCTGCTGACGGGCAACCAGATCTGGATCGGCCGCAACCAGGACGTGGGCGCGATCGGCCCGGAGGACGCGGTCAACCACGGGTTGACGGGGCCGAACCTGCGGGCGTCCGGCGTTGCGTACGACGTGCGCAAGGACCGGCCGTACTACGATTACGAGACGTACGACTTCGAGGTCCCGGTCGGCGAGCACGGCGACTGTTACGACCGCTACCTCGTCCGCATGGAGGAGATGCGCCAGAGTCTGCGGATCCTCCAGCAGGCGCTGGACCGGCTCCCCGACGGCCCGATCAACGTCGACGACCCGCGGGTCATCCTGCCGGGGAAGACCGACGCGATGACCGACATGGAGTCGATGATCCATCACTTCAAGCTGGTGATGGAGGGGATCAAGGCGCCGGCGGGCGAGAGCTGGTTCAGCGTCGAGAGCTCGAAGGGCGAGCTGGGGATGTACGTGGTCAGCGATGGCGGCTCGAAGCCGGTCCGCTGGCGCGTGCGCGGGCCGAGCTTCGTCAACCTGTCTTCGCTGCCGAAGCTGGTGGAGGGGCACCTGCTCTCGGATGTGATCGCCATCAACGCGAGCCTCGACATCGTGCTCGGGGAAATCGACCGGTAGCCGAGGCGCAGGCCGAGGCGCAGGCTGAGGCGTAGATATGACGGATAAGAAGCCGAAGAATCCAGGCTGGGCGGGGGAGACCGGGGAGTTCTCCGGTTTGACCGAGGCCGAGATCCGGGGCACGGAGTACGTCGGCGTCCGGCCGGTCGAGGGCGGGCACCCCGGCGGTGCGTGCTCCTATCCCTACCAGCTCGCGGAGAAACGCCCGGACGCGCCGCTGTTCACGGGGCCGTACCGGGAGCGGCTGGAGAAGATCCTGTCGCGCTATCCCGACCGGCAGGCGGCGCTGCTGCCGGCGCTGAACCTGGCGCAGGAGATCCGCGGGTACGTCTCCCCGGAGACGATGGCCGAGGTCGCCCGCGAGCTCGACCTCTCGCCCGCCTACGTCCGCGGCGTGGCCACGTTCTACACCATGTACAACAAGGCGCCGGTCGGCCGCTACCTGGTGCAGGTGTGCACGAACGTGTGCTGCAACCTGTGCGGCGCCGACGAGGTGATGGAGGCGTTCCTGGCCGCGACCGGCACGGAGCCGGGCGAGACGACGGAGGACGGCGTCTTCACGGTGATCGAGGCGGAATGCCTCGGCGCCTGTGGCTTTCCGACCGCCGTGCAGATCAACGAGCGGTACTTCGAGAACGTCGAGCCCGACGACGTCCCCGCGATTCTGGAGCGGCTCCGTTCCGAAGCCGGCGCGGGCGCGGGCGTCGCACCCGCTTCGCCCTCGCCCTCGGCCGGGGCCGAGCGGGGCGGGGAGGAGGCATAGATGGCGTACCCGTATCGGCACGACAAGGAAGTCCGGATCCTGAGCGAGCACTTCGGCGATCCGGCCGCGCGCACGCTCCAGGGGTGGCGCGAGCGCGGCGGCTACGAGGCGCTGAAGAAGGCGCTCGGGATGGGGCCGGACGCGGTCATCGAGGAGGTCAAGAAGAGCGGGCTGCGGGGCCGCGGCGGCGCCGGCTTCCCGACGGGCGTGAAGTGGAGCTTCATGCCGAAGGACGACGGCAAGCCGCATTACCTGCTGATCAACGCGGACGAATCGGAGCCGGGCGCGTTCAAGGACCGTGAGCTGTGCCGCTGGACGCCGCACCAGCTCATCGAGGGCGCGCTGATCGGCGCCTACGCGATCCGCGCGACGCACGTGTACATCTACATGCGCGGCGAGTTCTTCGAGCCCGCGCAGATCGTCGCGCGGGCGATCGAGGAGGCCTATGCGGCCGGGTTCGCCGGGCAGGACATCCTGGGCTCGGGCGCGGACATCGACGTGACGCTGCACCTCGGCGCGGGCGCGTACATCTGCGGCGAGGAGACCGCGCTGATGAACTCGCTGGAGGGGCGGCGCGGGCAGCCGCGGATCAAGCCGCCGTTCCCGGCGGCGGTCGGCGCGTTCGGCATGCCGACCACGATCAACAACGTCGAGACGGTCAGCACGGTCCCGCACATCATCAAGAACGGCGGCGACTGGTACCGCCAGTGGGGGACGGAGAAGAGCCCGGGCACGAAGCTGTTCAACGTGTCGGGCCACGTCGTGCGGCGCGGCAACTTCGAACTGCCGCTCGGCTTCAACATGAAGGAGCTGATCTACGACGTCTGCGGCGGGATCCGCGACGGCCGCGGCCTCAAGGCGGTGATCCCGGGCGGCAGCTCCGTGCCGATCCTGGCCGCGGACGAGATCGACATCGCGATGGACTACGAGAGCGTCGCCCAGGCGGGGAGCATGCTGGGCACCGCGTCGGTCATCGTGATGGACGACCGGACCAACATCGTCAAGCAGGTTCGGCGCATGGTCGAGTTCTACGCCCACGAGTCGTGCGGCCAGTGCACGCCGTGCCGCGAGGGCACGGCGTGGCTCGCGAAGATCCTCCGGCGCATCGAGCGCGGCGAGGGGACGGAGGCCGATCTCGACACGCTGCTGGAGCTGGGCGCGAACATGACGGGCACGACGATCTGCGTGCTGAGCGACAGCGCGGCGGCGCCGGTCGCGAGCTCGATCCGGAAGTTCCGGGACGACTACCTGGCGCTCTTCCGCACCGGCGCGCGACGCGAGGCCGTCGCCGCGGCGGTGTGAGCGCACGGGTCGACGACGAACCGTAGCGGGGCCACGATCGGCGACGAGGCTACGGGGAGGAGAACGTTGGGAGCCAACGAGCAGAAGGAAACGGTCACCTGCACCATCAACGGCGTGCAGGTCGAGGTCCCGAAGGGGACGCGGATCATCGAGGCCGCGGAGCAGGCGGGCGTCGGGATCCCGCATTATTGCTACCACCCGGGGCTGTCGGCGCCGGCCATGTGCCGCATGTGCCTGGTCGAGGTCGAGGGGATGCCGAAGCTGACGCCGGCGTGCGTCACGCAGGTGGCCGACGGGCAGGTGATCGACACGGAGAGCGAGAAGGCGAAGACCGCGCGGACCGGCGTCCTCGAGTTCTATCTGGTCAACCACCCGCTGGACTGCCCGGTCTGCGACCAGGCGGGCGAGTGCAAGCTCCAGGACTACGCGGCGCAGGAAGGGCGCAAGCACGGGCGGTTCCAGGAGGCGAAGCGCGTCTTCGGGCGCGACGACTTCGGCGGCGACATCCTCTACGAGGGGAGCCGCTGCATCATGTGCACGCGCTGCGTGCGCTTCATGCGCGAGATCGCCGGCGACGATGCGCTGGGCGTGGTGCAGCGCGGGAACCGCTCGGTCATCGACACCTTCTTCGAAGACGGCCTGGAAGACTCGATGTGGGCGGGCAACATCGTCGACATCTGCCCGGTCGGCGCGCTGATCTCGAAGGACTTCCTGCACAAGGCCCGGGCCTGGGACCTGGACCGGACGCCGTCGATCTGCACCGGCTGCTCGCAGGGGTGCAACATCCGGATCGAGACGCGGGACAACGTGGTGCAGCGTCTCAAGCCGCGCGCGAATCCGGACGTCAATTCCTACTGGATGTGCGACTACGGCCGGCACCGCTACGAGTGGATGAACCGCCTCGACCGGATCGAGGCACCGCTGGTCCGCGATGCGGGCGGCAAGCTCGTCGCGACGACGTGGCAGCAGGCCGTGACCGCGCTCGTCGAGCGGCTCGCGGCGGTGCGCGGGAACGCGCCGGTCTACGCGGTCGGCTCGGCGATGCACGCCAACGAGGACAACGGCCTGCTGGCGCGGCTGGTGGACGTGCTGGGCGGCGGTGAGCGGGTGTACCGCTCGGCGCGCGCCGAGGACGAGGTCGCGTGCCCCGGGTTCCCGAAGCTGGCGCGGCGGCGCGATCTCGCGCCGAACGGGCTCGGCCTCGAGGCGCTCGGCTTCACCCGTACCGGCGACGACCAGGCGCGGGGCGGCGTGAGCGCCGCGGCCGGCGCGACGTTGCTGGTGCTCGGCGACGAGCTCGCCGACCTGCCCGAAGATTTCGGCGCCGACGCCGGCGTGTTCGTCTACCTGGGCGAGCACCTGGGGCCGGCGGCGAGGAACGCGGACTTCGTGCTTCCGGTCACGACGTTCGCGGAGCAGGAGGGCACGTTCACGAACTTCGAAGGGCGGGTCCAGCGGTTCTGGCCGGCGCTCCAGGCGCCCGGCATCGCGAGGCCGGCGTGGCAGGTGCTGGGCGTGGTGCTGGCGGGGCTGGACGATGCGCAGGCGCCGGCGACCGCGTCGGACGCATTCCTGAGGCTGGGTGAGGTGAGTCCGGCGTTCCAGGGCCTCGCCTACGAGATGCTGGGCACGCGCGGCGCGCTCCTGAACGAACGGGTCAAGATCGCCGCCGGCGGCGCGGAGGTGGTGTGATGCACGAGATCGGCGCGCTTTCGCCGACGGCGTTCCTGATCAGCTCCGGGATCAAGGTCACCGCGGTCTTCACGGTGGTCATGGTCACCGTGGCGTTCCTCACGCTGCTCGAACGCTGGCTTTCGGCATGGATCCAGGACCGGCTCGGCCCGAACCGGGTCGGCCCGCGCGGCATCCTCCAGCCGATCGCGGACGGGCTGAAGAACATCCTGAAGGAGGAGACGCTGCCGAGGGAGGCCTCGCGGCTCTTCTTCGTGCTCGCGCCGATGCTGTCGATCATCCCGGCGCTCATGACGTTCGCGGTCATCCCGTTCGCGGCGCCGCTCCCCACGCCCTGGGGGTTGGTCGACATGATCGTCGCGGACCTTCCGATCGGGATCCTCTTCATCCTGGCGCTGACGAGCCTCGGCGTGTACGGCATCGTCATGGCCGGCTGGGCGTCGAACAACAAGTACGCGTTCCTGGGCGGGCTGCGCTCGAGCGGGCAGATGGTCAGCTACGAGGTCGCGCTCGGGCTCAGCCTGATCCCGGTCTTCATGCTGGTCGGCAACGTGACGCTGCCCGAGGTCGTGTGGACGCAGCAGGAGGGCGTCGGCCTCTGGTTCGCGCTCCCGCTCGGGCTGGCGTTCTTCTTCTTCGTGGTCTCCGCGTTCGCCGAGTGCAACCGCCTGCCGTTCGACCTGCCGGAGGCGGAGTCTGAGCTGGTGACCGGCTACCACACCGAGTACTCCTCGATGAAATTCAGCATGTTCTTCATCGCGGAATACGCGAACATGCTGACCGCCTCGGCGCTCATGGCGACGCTGTTCCTGGGTGGGTGGGACATCCCGTTCACGAACTGGGACGACATGACGATCGTCGCGCCGGGCGTGGTCGCGGGCGCCGCGCCGAGCGTGCTGAAGACGGTGCTCACGCTGGGGGCGTTCGTGACGAAGACCGCCTTCTTCATCCTGCTCTTCATGTGGGTGCGCTGGACGCTGCCGCGGTTCCGCTACGACCAGGTCATGCACCTGGGGTGGAAGGTGATGCTGCCGTCCGCGCTCGGGTACATCGCGCTCATGGGCACCAGCATCCTGGTGCTGGACGCCATCGGCCTCGAGTTCGGGTTCGTCTACGGGCTGATCCTGACGGCGGTGAACCTTGCGGCCACAGTGGTGTTCCTGTGGGTGGTCGACCGGGACCGTGTGATCGCGGGCGCGTCGGCCCGGCGCGCGGTCGGGCCGCTCCCGAGGAGGCCGGCGCTGGTGTTCGAGGGCGCGCCGGTGGGCGCGGCGGAGGCGCAGCCGGAATACGCGCCCGCGCACTCCGAATGATTTGAACGACGGCTGACGAACGGAGCCGCTGCAATGGCGATCGGCGTAAAGACAATGAAGCGACCGCGGGGGACCCCGTCGTACATGCGGGCGACCCTGAAGGGGATGGCGCTCACGTTCCGGCACCTGGTGAACCCGAAGAAGGTGACGCTCCAGTACCCGGACGAGAAGCCGGACCTCTCGCCGCGGTGGCGCGGGACGCACCGGATGGAGGTGCACGCGGACGGCCGGCCGAAGTGCGTGGCGTGCGGGCTGTGCCCGACGATCTGCCCCGCCAACTGCATCCGGCTGGTCCCGGGCGAGGACGACCAGGGCAACCGCTACCCCGTGGTGTACGAGATCGACGAGTTCCGCTGCATCTTCTGCGGGATGTGCCAGGAGGTCTGCCCGGTCGAGGCGATCCACGTGGGGCAGGACTACGAGAACGCGGAGTACTCGCGGGAGCGCTTCGTGTACGATCTGGACCGGCTGATGGCGCAGGATCACCCGGTCACCGAGCTGTGGGACCCGAGCGATCCGTTGAGCCAATGAGCGATCTCCTGTGGTGGGTCTTCGCCAGCCTCGCGGTGGGCGGCGCGGCGGGTACGGTCCTGGGCCGGAACCCGATCGCGAGCCTGCTCTCGCTGGTGCTGACGTTCTTCAGCCTGGCGGCCATCTACATCCTGCTCGGCGCGCACTTCATCGGCGCGATCCAGGTGATGGTCTACGCCGGCGCGATCATGGTGCTGTTCCTGTTCGTGATCATGCTGCTGAACCTGGGGCACGACTTCCGGGCCGACCTGCGGAAGGGCGCCTGGCTCGTGTCCGGTTTCACGGCGACGGGGCTGATCTTCTACTTCCTCTGGCGGCCGCTGGCGGAGCCGAACGGGCTGGCGGCCGCCGGCGCGCCGGTCGCCGACAAGGCGGCGGAGGCCGGAAACGCGGTCACGGTGATCGCGGATCCGCTGTTCCGTGAGTTCCTGGTCCCGTTCGAGCTCACCTCGATCCTGCTGCTGGTCGCGGTGATCGGCGCGGTGCTCCTCGCCAAGCGGAGGGTCTGAGCCGTGTTGACGAACTCGCTGGTGCTGTCGGCGATCCTGTTCTCCATCGGTGTGCTCGGCGTGGTGATCCGCCGCAACGCGATCATTCTGTTCCTCTGCATCGAGCTGATGCTCAATGCGGTGAACCTGGCGTTCGTCGCGCTGTCGCGGTCGGTCGGGATCGAGGGTCAGGTGTTCGTGTTCTTCGTCATGGCGGTGGCGGCCGCGGAGGCGGCCGTCGGGCTGGCGATCGTGATCTCGATCTTCCGCCACGCCGAGACGGTGGACCTGAAGAATTTCAACCTGCTGCGGTGGTAGGGCGTCGGGGGTCAGTGGCCAGCGGGCAGTGGTCAGTGGTCAGTGGTTCGACGCAAGACGCGGCAGAACGCCGGTTGCTGAAGGCTGAATGCTGACAACTGACGACTGACAACTAACAACTGACAACTACCACCCGACGACCGAATCCTGAATCCTCAAAGGATACATGGAACACGCATTCGAACCGACACTGCTAGGCGCGATCGTCCTGCTGCCGCTGGTGGGCTTCGCCGTCAACGGGCTCGCGGCGTATCTGGCGCCGGAGCGGAAGACGATCCCGACGGTGGTCGGCCCCGCCGTGGTCGGGCTGGCCTTCGTCATCGCGCTGACGAACTTCGTGCGGATGCTGGGGGCGGAGCTGCACGAGCCCGTCATCCAGCGTTACTTCTCGTGGATATCGGTCGGGGGCCTCCAGGTCGACGCGGCGTTGCAGCTCGACCAGCTCTCGATGCTAATGACGATGATCATCACGGGCGTCGGCTCGCTGATCCACGTCTTCAGCATCGGGTACATGAAGGAGGACCCGGGGTACGCCCGCTACTTCGCGTACCTGAACCTGTTCGTCTTCTTCATGCTGGTGCTCGTGCTGGGCGCGAGCTTCCCGCTCATGTTCGTGGGGTGGGAAGGCGTCGGGCTGTGCAGCTATCTGCTGATCGGCTTCTGGTTCAAGGATCGGGAGAAGGCGGACGCCGGGAAGAAGGCGTTCATCGTCAACCGGATCGGGGACTTCGGCTTCATCGTGGCCATGATGCTGATCTTCAGCAACGTGGGCACGCTGAACTTCGTCGAGGTCTTCGAGGCGGCGCCGGCCGCGTTCGTCTACGGCGGCGGCGTGATCACGGCGATCACGCTGTTCCTGTTCCTCGGCGCGACGGGGAAGAGCGCCCAGATCCCGCTCTACGTCTGGCTGCCCGACGCGATGGCCGGCCCGACGCCGGTCAGTGCGCTGATCCACGCGGCGACGATGGTGACGGCGGGCGTCTACATGATCGCGCGCTCGAGCGTGCTGTTCGCGCTGTCGCCGGTCGCGCAGGTCACGGTGGCCGGGATCGGCGCGCTGACGGCGCTCTTCGCGGCGACGATCGGCCTCGCCCAGTACGACATCAAGAAGGTGCTGGCGTACTCCACGGTCTCGCAGCTCGGGTACATGTTCGTCGGCGTGGGCGTGGGCGCGTTCGCCGCCGGGGTGTTCCACCTGATGACGCACGCGTTCTTCAAGGCGCTGCTGTTCCTGGGCTCGGGCGCGGTGATCCACGCGATGCACGAGGCGCTGCACCACACGCACAAGGACTGGGACGCCCAGGACATGCGCAACATGGGCGGCCTCAGGAAGCACATGCCGATCACGTTCGGCACGATGTGGATCGCGACGCTCGCGATCGCGGGCGTGTGGCCGTTCGCGGGCTTCTTCTCGAAGGACGAGATCATCTGGCAGGCCGCGGCGCACGCGGTGGGTCCGTTCGCCGGGTGGTACAAGGCGATCTGGCTGCTGGCGCTCGTCGCCGCGGTGCTGACCGCGTTCTACATGACGCGGATGATGGTCATGACGTTCCACGGCGAGAACCGGACGGGCGAGGAGGAGCGCAAGCATCTGCACGAGGTGTCGCCGGTGATGTGGGTCCCGCTGGCGGCGCTCGCGGTGCTGTCCGTCGTGGGCGGCTGGGTCAACGTGCCGCACGCGATCGCGGAGCTGCCGGTGCTCGGCTGGATCCCGTCGTCGGAGTGGCTGCACGAGTGGCTGCACCCGATCACGGAGCGGGCGGACGCGATCCTGGCGGCGAATGTGCCGGAGCTGGCGCACGCGGCGCCGCTGGGCGGCGGCGAGGCGTTCTGGGCGATCGCGTCGTTCGCGCTCGCGGTCGTCGTGATCCTGCTGGCCGCGAAGGTCGTGGGCGGCCGGGCGCATCGCCCGGCGACGGAATCGCCGGCGCCGGCCGGCTTCGCGCGTGTGCTGTACGACAAGTGGTACGTCGACGAGATCTACGATGCCGCGGTGGTGCGCCCGATCGTGGGCGCGTCGCGGGCGTTGTGGCGCTTCGTGGACCAGGCGATCATCGACGGCGCGGTGAACGGCCTCGGCCAGGCGTCGCGGGCGCTCGGGTGGGCCGGATCCCGGCTCCAGACGGGGCAGTTGAACACGTACGCGTTCGCGGTCGCGATCGGCGTGCTGATCCTCCTCGGCTTCGTGGCATTCTGAGGGCGGCATGGAAGGCTTCCTGAACTCGATCCAATACTCGGCCTGGGCGCTCCACTTCCTGCTGCTCTTCCCGGTGGCGGGGATGGCGGCGGTGCTGGCGAGCCCGGCGGCGCGGGCGAAGCACGTCGCGTTCGGCGTGGCGTTCGTCGAGATGCTGGTCTCGCTGCCGCTCTGGGCGGCGTTCAACCCGGCGTCCGGGGCGTTCCAGTTCACGCTCGACGAGGCGCTGGGCTGGATCCCGAGCTGGGGGATCCACTACCAGGTCGGGATCGACGGGATCAGCGTGCTGCTGGTGTTGCTGACGACGGTACTGACGCCGATCGCGGTGCTCGGGTCGTTCCGGTACATCCAGACGCGGGAGAAGACGTTCTACGCGATGATGCTCCTGCTGGAGACGGGGGTGGTCGGGGTCTTCGTGGCGCTCGACGTGTTCCTGTTCTTCATGTTCTGGGAGCTGATGCTGGTGCCGATGTACTTCATCATCGGCATCTGGGGCGGCGAGCGTCGGGTCTACGCGGCGATCAAGTTCTTCCTGTACACGGCAATCGGCTCGCTCCTGATGCTGGTCGGGATCCTGTACCTGGTCTTCAAGTTCCAGGCGCAGACCGGCGAGCTGTCGTTCCTGTACACGGACCTGCTGAACGTCTCGCTGACGTTCCGGGAGCAGGTCTGGCTGTTCGGCGCGTTCGCGCTGGCGTTCCTGATCAAGGTGCCGGTCTTCCCGTTCCACACATGGCTGCCGGATGCGCACGTGGAAGCGCCGACGCCGGGGTCGGTCATCCTGGCCGCGGTGCTGCTGAAGCTGGGCGCGTACGGGTTCCTGCGGTTCCTGCTGCCGCTATTCCCGCAGGCGGCGACGCACCCGACGATCGTGGCGGTGCTGCTCGTGCTGGGGCTGATCGGCGTACTGTACGCGGCGTGGGTCGCGGCGGTGCAGCCGGACGCGAAGAAGCTGATCGCGTACACGTCGGTGGCGCACATGGGCTTCGTGGTGCTCGGCATCTTCGCGCTGACCGTGCAGGGCGTGCAGGGCGGGATGATCATCATGCTCTCGCACGGGGCGTCGACGGG
>DASVDG010000057.1:0-21525 GCA_036381255.1 Longimicrobiales bacterium
GGATTTCCAGGGCGTGGACCTGCGGCTGGTCTTCACGGCGCTCGCCGAGGCGGGCGGGCTGAACGTGATCTACACGGACCTGCCGGCCCGGCGCGTGACGCTGCGGACGAACCGGCCGGTCTCCGCGGCGAGCATCGGCGCACTGATCCGGAACCTCGCGGCGTCGAACGGCCTCACGGTCGTCGAGGAGGGCGGGTTCCTCCGGATCGAGGCGCCGGCCGGGCTGGAGACGAAGGCGGCGGGGCCGCCAGAGTCCGCCGACGCAGAGGGGGAGCTGCGACTCTTCGTCTACCGGCTGAAGCACGCGCGGGCGCCGCGGCTGGCCTCGACGCTCCAGGCGCTGTTCGGCGGTGGCCGCGCGGGCGCGGGCGCGCGCGGCGGCGGACTGTCCGACCGCACGCTCTCGCAGCGGTTGCGCGACCAGGGCGTCCGGCCGTTCACCGGGGCTCCGGCCGACGAGGCCGACGTGGACGTCGAGCTCGCGTCGGAGCCGACCGCGCCCGGCCTCCCGGGCCGGCTCCAGGGCGAGCTCCAGATCGTGCCCGATGAGGCGACGAACGCGCTCCTCGTCCGCGCGCAGGAGGAGGACTGGGAGGTCGTCCGCCAGGCGATCGAGATGCTCGACCTGCGGCCGCTCCAGGTGCTGATCGAGGTGACGATCGCCTAGGTGCGCCGCACGAGGGACCACGCGCTCGGGCTCTCCGTAGAGGCGGCCGAGGGCGACACCCTCGCCGGCGACTTCACCCGCGCCGCGCTCCAGGGTGGCAGCGCCGGCGACTTCGCGCTGCGCATCCTCCGCCTCGGCAGCACGGACATCGACGTCGCGCTGAACGCGCTCTCGGCCTCGGGCGACGTTCGCATCCTGTCGCGCCCGGTGATCCTCGCGCAGAACAACCAGGAGGCTCGGATCCTGATCGGCGCGGAGCGGCCGTTCATCCAGGTGTTCCGCTCGCTGCCGACCGGGGAGGCGGTCCGCGACCAGATCGTGCAGTACCGCGACGTCGGCACGTCGCTGTCGATCCTGCCCACGATCAATCCGGACGGCTACGTGAACCTCCAGGTCGTGCAGGAGGTCAGCACGGCGACGAGCGAGACGCAGTTCGGCGCGCCGGTCATCAGCACCCGCGAGGCCTCGACGCACCTCTTCGTCCACGACGGCCAGACCGCCGTGCTCGGCGGGCTGATCGACCGCCAGCGCGACCGCACCGAGTCCGGGATCCCGATCCTCAAGGACCTCCCGATCCTCGGCAACCTGTTCCGCTCGACGACGGAGTTCGACGCGCAGAGCGAGCTGTTCCTGTTCCTGACGCCGCACATCATCGCCACCGACGCGGACCTCGAACGCTACCGGCGCGGGCTGGAGCAGGGGGCGGAGCTGCTGAAGGACCACCTCGACGGCGCCGTGCCGGCGATCGTGCCGCCGGACACGATCGGGGTCGGGCCGGACACGATCGCGGTTCGGCCGGCAGGCATGGGCGCCGGGCCGGCAGGCATGGACGCCGGGCCGGGCACGCGCGGGGGCGGGCCGGGTCCCGCCGCCGCCGCGCGCCCTCGGCGGGGCGGACCCTGAAAATGGTACGGAAGCGAGGAGAGGACGGCCCCGCGGCGGGCGCGGACCGGGCGGCGGCCGGCACGACGGACACAGAGGTCGACGGCCGGCCCGCACGGGTCCGCAGCGCGGCACGCTCCGCCGCCAGCGAGGATCATGGCTCGGGCGCCGCGCGTCGCCGGAAACCCGGCGCGGACGGTCCGGCGGGTATCGAAGGCGGAAGCCCGAGCCCCGGCGGCGTCGTCCTGGACACCGTCGCCCGCCTCTCCGACCGACTCCACGCGGACTGGCTCGAGCACCACGGGCTACTCCCGGTGCGGCGCGAGGACGGGCGACTCGTCGTCGCGACGTGGCGCGAGGCGGTCGACGTCCAGGCGCTCGACGACCTGCGGCTGTTGTTCGATGCGCCGCTCGAGCTCGTCCACGCGCCCGAGCCCGACGTGCGCGCCGCGATCCGCCGCGTCTACGGTGCGGAGGAGACCTCGGCCGAGCAGGTCATCGCCGGGCTGTCCGCCCACGCATCCGACGACGCACCCGACGAGCTCGCGCTCGACGACCTCGTCAGCCTCGCCAACGAGGCGCCGGTCGTGAAGCTCGTGAACCTGCTCCTCCTCGAGGCGATCGAGGCGCGCGCCTCCGATGTACACCTCGAGGGGTACGCCGGCGAGCTGCGGGTGCGCTACCGCATCGACGGCGTGCTCCAGGACGCGCCCGCGCCGCCGGCACGGTTGAAGGCCGCCGTCGTCAGCCGCCTCAAGATCATGGCGGACCTGGACATCGCGGAGCGCCGCGTGCCGCAGGACGGCCGCATCCGGCTGCGGCTCCAGGATCGCCAGGTCGACGTCCGCGTCTCGACCATCCCCACGCTCCACGGCGAGAGCGTCGTGCTGCGGCTGCTCGACAAGGAGCGCGGCCGCGTCGCGCTCGAGGACCTCGGCATGGCCGACGAGACGCTGCGCCGCTTCACCGAAGCCGTCGCCCGCCCCCACGGCATCGTCCTCGCCACCGGCCCGACCGGCTCCGGCAAGACGACCACGCTCTACGCCGCGATCGACCGCATCCGCACCGGCCGCGAGAAGATCCTGACCGTCGAGGACCCCGTCGAATACGAGCTCCCCGGCGTGCCGCAGATGCCGGTCAACGAGAAGCTCGGCGTCACCTTCGCCACCGCGCTCCGCGCACTGCTCCGCCAGGACCCGGACATCCTCCTCGTCGGCGAGGTCCGCGACGAGGAGACCGCCGAAATCGCGACCCACGCCGCGCTGACCGGGCACCTCGTCCTCTCCACGCTGCACACGAACGACGCCGTCAGCGCGCTGACCCGGCTCCTCGACCTCGGCGTCGCGCCGTACCTCGTCGCCAGCACCGTCGAGGCGGTCCTCGCCCAGCGCCTCGTCCGCTGCATCTGCGAGGCGTGCCGCGAGGATGCCGCCGCCGAACGCGACCTGGCCGGCGAGTTCGGGCTCGAGCCCGGCTCGCTCCCCGTCGTCGCCCGCGGCGCCGGGTGCGACGCCTGCCGCGGCACCGGTTTCCGCGGACGCACCGGGATCTACGAACTGCTCATCATGGACGACGCGATCCGCGCCGAGGTGCTCCATCGGCCCGGCGCAGGGACGCTGCGCCGGCTCGCCATCGACCGCGGCATGACCACGCTCCGCCAGGACGGGCTCCGCCTCGTCCGCGCAGGCGTCACCACGCCGGACGAGGTGCTACGCGCGACGCGGGCGTGAGACGCGGCCGCGTCGCGCGGTACGGCCGCTGCCGATCCTCGGCGATACCATGCGGTTCGACCCCCTCCGGAGCCGTGGCCGGCGTTCGCCACAGCGCGTCAAGGCGTTGACACAGACGCCCGGTTCCGTTAATTTTCAATGCTCGAAAACACGGCCGGCAGGGTAGCTCAACGGTAGAGCAGCGGAGTCATAATCCGTTGGTTGGGGGTTCGAGTCCCTCCCCTGCTACTGAATGAATCGCGAGGCGCCGCAAGGGGGGATTCCTTTGCGGCGCTTCGGCGTTGCTGGAGCGGGAGCGCGCGCCGGACGCGCGCCGTCGGCCGTCCCGCCGGACCGGGCACCCGCGGAGCCGCAGATCCTGCATCGGCCCTCGCAGCCCGCGATTTGACGATCGCCCCCACCGCGGCGCGGCCGCTAGTCCGCCGCCGTGCGGCCACCGTATCCCTCGATGTGACGATTCGCCCCACCCCATCCGTCTCACCCCACGAAGGCATCCACCTGCTGAAGGAGACAGGACCATGAAGTACCGGATCGTAGCGTCGTGCCTCGCGTTGCTGGTCGTGCCGGCCGTGGGTTCGGCGCAGTCGGTCGGCGCCCGCGCCGATGCGTCCGCGTCCGCGGAGGTGCAGGCGCCGTCGCCGCAGTCGCGGATCGAGGCGGCGCTGGAGGCGGCGGCGGCGGCGAACGTCCCGACCGTGCTGCTGGAGCGGAAGGTGGCGGAGGGTCGGGCGAAGCGCGTGCCCGAGGATCGGATCGCGGCGGCGGTCGAATCGCGGCTGCGTGCGCTGGTCCGTGCCCGCGAGGTCCTGGATCGCGCTGAACTGGAGTCTGTGGCCGCCGGCGACCTGTCGATCGCGGCCGACGCGCTCGAGGCCGGGATCAGCGAGACGGCGCTGATCGCCGTGTCGCGGGACGCGCCGCGGGAGCGGCGCGCGGTGGCGACGGCGGTGCTCACGGATCTCGTCCGGATCGGGCACTCGTCGCAGCAGGCGCTGGCGCGCGTGAGCGGCGCGCTCTCGGCCGGCCCGAGCGCGCTGGCGAACCTGCGGGCCCAGACTGTGGCGGCGCTGCGGCTGCGCGGGAAGGCGGGGACCGGGCTGGGGATCCTGCCGTAGCGACGGAGCCGGCGGCGGCGGCGCCCGCCGCCGTTCATGCCCACGGGCCGCGATGACGCGGGCCGGCCGACACATCCGGCGCGATGCCGGCGATGCCTCGCCCACGGGTCGCAATAACGTGCGCCGGCCGGCAACCACCGGTCGTGACGAGGATCGGCCCCGCCCGGAGATGCCCGGGCGGGGCCGACTCGCATCCGGCCTGGTCCCGCGGAGCGTCGCGGGCGATGCGGCACGGTGCGGCGCGCGGGCGGACGCGGGGAAGGGAGGCCCACGGCCCCGGCGCTCTCCGCTCCCCGGCGCGGAGGCGTCGCTGGCCGGAACGTTGCCGCCGCGCCGGCATAGGAGCTGGATGCCTCACCCATGCGTCATTCCGACTTCGCTTGAACCGATCGTGGTCCGCGAGGTGGGGTTCGTCTGGGCCGGGCGGGCTGGCGTTTACAATTCCGGCGGATTTCGTAGCACCTCCGCAACCTCCACAGCCGGCGCCGGTTACGAATCCGAGGGCAAACCGTGGATGTGACGAATCGGGGGGCGTCGTCCGTCGTGTTCAGGAGGCCGGCGCCTCGCGGGCCGCCGGACCGGACGACGGATCAGGGAGGCCGGCCGAAGCCGGCCCCGGAGTCGGAGGGTCGATGAAACAGTGGATTCAGCGGGTGCTGGACGGGGAGATCCCGCGCGACGCGCTCTCGTGTGCCGAGGCCGCGGAGCTCGACCGGTGCGAGCGGGCGCTCGCCGGCGTCGTCGAGGCGCTGCCGCAGGACGATGGGGTCGACGTCGCGCCGGCCGTCCTGCGTCGGATCGCGATGCTGGAAGAGCAGCGCGCGGGACGGGTGGCCGAGGACCGGCCGGTACCGACGGGCGCGGTCGTGGCACGCGGGGCGACGACCGCCGACGCGGGCCGTGCCGGGCTGGCCGGCGTGCTGCGTCGCCTGGACGCGTGGCTTTGGCGCCCGCGCACGCTCGAAGTGCGGTTCCGGCCGGCGGTCGCCATGGCCGCCGCGGCGATCGCGGTGCTGGCGGTGGGGACGGGCCGGGCGCTCCTCGACGCGCCGTCGGCGTCGGCGCCGCCGCTGGCGGAGACGCCAGCGACGCCGCGCGTCTTCGTCCACTTCCGGCTGGACGCCGCGGGTGCCGCGGAGGTCCGACTCGCCGGCGACTTCACGGGCTGGGAGCCCGCGTACGCGTTGCAGGAGTCCGCGCCCGGCGTGTGGTCCGTCGTCGTCCCGCTTGAGCCGGGCGTGCACGACTACGCGTTCGTCGTCGATGGCGAGCGCTGGGTCGCCGATCCGCTGGCGCCGCACGTGGACGACGGCTTCGGCGGCCAGAACAGCCGCCTCGCGGTGATGCTGCCGGGCGACGGGAGGTCGTCATGAGTGGGCGCGGCGGCCGGGGCGGACACGGCGGCGGCGCCGTGCGTGCGACGCGCCGGGACACGGCGTCGCGTTCGCGCTCCGGAGCCGTGCGGGCGCGGAATCGCCGGCCGGCTCGCGGCCGGTGGGCCGGAGTCGGGGCCGGGTTCGCGGTGGCGCTCCTGGCCGTGGCGACGCTGCCCGGCCGCGCCGCCGCGCAGGAGTGGCGCGTCGAGGCGAACGCCGGGCGGCTCCGCTACCAGGCTGGGGCGAGCGGCGCTTCGACGTCGAGCCTGGTCCTCGGCGTGCGGTACGATGATCCGACGACATGGCTCACGGTCTCGAGCGGCGTGCCGCTGGCCGCGGCGGACCCGTTCTGGGGCGCGGTCGGGGCGGGGAAGCGGTTCGGCTTCGGGCTCGGCCCGCTCCGGGCGGGGATCGACCTCGACGGCCAGGCCTTCGTCCAGCGCCACGAGAGCGCGGAGTCGTCCGGGATCGGCGGAATCGGCGGGATTGGCGGGATCGGCGGGATCGGCGGGATCGGCCGGGGCGGCCCGCTCGGCGGGATCGGGCGCGGCGCATTGGAGCCGATCGAGTCCGAGGATGCGTCCGGCTACGGCCTCTCCGGCCGCGCGCTGCCGTTCGTCGGCATCGGGGCCGGCCCGTTCCGGGTCGAGGCGCGGTCGGGGGTGTCGCACTTCCACCGCGCGATCGGCGACGGCGCGCTCGACCGCACCGTCCGCATCTCCGACCTGCAGGTGACGGCCGCACCGTCGGCGGCGGTCTCGGTCACTGCGGAGGCGCGCCGCTTCGGCGCGGAGGAGGGCGCGTATACGTACGGCGGCGTGCGCGGCGTCGTCGCGCACCCGCTGGGCGCGGCGTGGGCGTCCGTCGGGCGGTGGCTGGACGCCGACGTCGAAGGCACGCCGTGGGCGGCCGGCACGACGCTGCAGCTCGGCGACCGGCTCGACCTCTCGCTCTCCGCGCGCCGCGACGTGCTCGACCCCGTCTACCTCACGCTGCCGCAGACGTCGTGGGGGGTCGGGCTCGGCGTCCGTTTCGGCGGCGCGCCGGAGCCGGCCGCGCCGGTGCCGGCCGCGTACGTCGACGGCCGCGCGACGATCCGGCTCCCCGTCTCCGAGGCGGACGGCCGCCCCCGCATCGCCGGCGACTTCAACGGCTGGACGCCCCGGCCGATGACCCGCGACGGCGACGCGTGGGTCTACACCGTCGCCCTCGAGCCGGGCGTCTACAACTACGCGTTCGTGACCGAGTCGGGCGAGTGGTTCGTCCCCGAATCCGTCCCCGGACGCAGGGAAGACGGCATGGGCGGGTACGTCGCCGTGCTGGTGGTGAACTGAGATGTCGGCGCACCGATCCGCCGCCGCAGCGGCCCGCGCGGCGGCGAGCGACGCGGAGCTCGTCGTGCGCGTGCTGAACGGCGACCGCGAGGGCTATTCCATCCTCGTCCGCCGCCACCAGGACGCGCTGTTCCGCCACGCCCGCGGCATGGGGCTCGACGCCGACACCGCCGAGGACCTCGTCCAGGACGCCTTCGTCAAGGCGTACGTCTCGCTCGCGGAGTGCCGCGACCCGGCGCGATTCCGCGCGTGGGTCTTCCGGATCCTGCGCAACGGCTGCCTCGACCACGCCCGCGACATCCGGCGGCGCACCGTCTCGCTCGAGGACGTGCCCGGCTGCGCGGACGCGTCCGCCACCGCCGCCGCCGACCGCGCCGAACTCCGTCTCGTCATCGGTCGCGCGCTCGACACGCTCCCCGCGGCGCTGCGCGACGCGTTCCTCCTCAAGCACCAGGCCGGCTACACCTACGAGGAGATGGCCGACATCGCCGGGTGCTCCGTCAGCGCCATGAAGATGCGCGTGCACCGCGCGCGCGACGCGCTGATGACGTACCTGGCGCCGGAGGACGCGACGGCGCCGTGATGCCGGCCTCGTTCGTCGCCACGCCCGACAAGGGGCAGGCGTAGGCCTTCCCCACAGCGCCACACCGCCGGCCGCGGACCGGCGCGCTCCGTGCAGCGCAGATCGCACGGGTGGCTTGTCCATGACTCCACTGGCGAACCGGAGAGGACGGATGCCCAGACCCATCGCGGAGCAGGTCGTGGTGATCACCGGCGCATCCAGCGGGATCGGGCTGGCGGCCGCGAGGGCGGCGGCGCATCGCGGTGCACGGGTCGTGCTCGCCGCGCGCAACGCCCGCGACCTCGAGGACGCGGCGGCGTCGATCCGGCAGGGCGGCGGCGAGGCGCTCGCGGTGCCGACGGACGTCGCGGACTTCGCTCAGGTCGGGGCGCTGGCCCGGCGCGCCGTCGATGCGTACGGTCGGATCGACACCTGGGTGAACGGGGCGGCCGTGTCGCTCTACGGCGAGTTCGAGGACCTCGCCGTCGACGAGGTCCGGCGCGTCATGGACGTGAACTTCATGGGCCAGGTGCACGGGGCGAAGGCGGCGCTGCCGCACCTCGAGGAGAGCGGCGGCGCCCTGGTCTGCATCGGGAGCGTGCTCTCGGACCGCGGCGTGCCGTTGCAGACGGCGTATTGCGCATCGAAACACGCCATCAAGGGGTGGCTGGACGGCCTGCGCGTGGAGCTCCGGCGCAGGCGCTCGCCGGTCCGGGTGACGCTCGTCAAGCCGTCGTCGATCAACACGCCGCTGTTCGACAAGGCGCGGACGCACCTCGGCGTGCAGCCGAGGCCGCTGCCGCCCGTCTACTCCGTGGAGCTCGCCGCGGAGGCGGTGCTGCACGCGGCCGTCTCGAACGAGCGCGACCTGATCGTCGGGGGCGCCGGCGCCGCGCTGTCGCTGGCGGAGCGGGTCAGCCCGAAGCTGGTCGATCTCTACGCGCGATTCCTGGCGTTCGCCGGCCAGCGCACGGCGCGGCCGAAGCCCGCGGACGCGCCGAACAACCTGTTCGAGCCGGTGTCGTACGATGGCGGCGAGCGCGGCGGATCGGCGGAGGTGGGGCGGAGCGCGTACCAGCCGATCGCCGAGCACGGGACCGCGGCGGCGCTCGTGGCCTCGGCGCTCTGCGGGTTGGGCGCGTGGGGGATCCGGCGGGCGGACCCGTCGGCGACGGCGCCGGCCGCGCTCCTCGGCGCCGGCGCGCTGCTCCTCGCGGGCAAGGCGCTCCTCTCCGCGGCGTACGAAGGGTAGCCGCTGCAACCGCGCTCCGCCGGTCCGGCCGCCGCCGGGCGCTCGCCCCCGGGGAGCGCCAGCCGTGCCGTGCGCACCCTCGCCCCGCCCCCGCGCCCGCCCCGCTGGTACGGATCATGTACGCAGCCGTCGTCGCATGGAGCGGTCCGCCGGCCGCGATTCCGTCGACCGAGGAGGACGCATGACGAACCCGGCGCCGCTGGACGCCGCGCGGCTGCATCGACCCTGTCCGCCCGAGAGCCTCGGTTTCGACACCACCGACGAGGTGGAGCCGCTCGCCGGCGCGTTCGGCCAGCCGGACGCGCTGGACGCGCTCGAGTTCGGGCTGGCCATGACGGAGCCGGGCTACCACATCTTCGTGCTGGGGCAGCCGGGTTCGGGGCGCTCCACGCTGGTGCGGCGGGCGGTGGCGTTGCACGCCGCATCGCGGCCGACGCCGCCCGACCGGTGCTTCGTGTTCAATTTCCGGGACCCGCGGCGCCCGCGCTCGCTCGAGCTGGCGGCCGGCCGCGCGCCCGCGTTCGCGAAGGATGTGGCCGACCTCGTCGCCGAGCTGCGCGACACGATCCCGGACGCCCTCGCATCGGATGCGGTCGCGAAGCGCCGGACGGCGCTGCTCGAGGAGCCGCAGGAACGGGCGAACGCGGAGCTGGACGGGCTGCGCCGGGAGTTCGAGCGCGACCCGTACGTCGCCCTGGTCGGCAGCCCGAACGCGGTCATGGTCGCCCCCGCGCGCGGCGGGCAGCCGATCGACCGGGAATCGTATCTGCGCCTGCCGCCCGAGGAGCGAGAGGAGATCGACCGTCACGTCCGCGATGCGACCGCGCGCGTCGCGACGGTGCAGCGCCACATCCAGGAGCTGACGCGGGAGGCGCGGGAGCGCATCGAAGAGCTGAACCGCGACGTCGCGCGGAGCATGGTCTCGTTCCGGATCGCCGCGCTCAAGGAGCGCTACCGCGACGCGCCGGCCGTCGGCGAGTACCTGGATGCCGTGTGCGAGGACGTCGTCGAGAACGCGGAGCGGTTCTCGACGCGGCCGGAAGACCAGGAGCAGGCGGGCGCGCTCGCCGCCGCGGCGCTGCTGGCCGGCCCGGCCGAGGACTTCTTCCGGCGGTACGACGTCAACGTGCTCATCACGCACGAGCCGGGGACGGGCGCGCCCGTCGTGGAGGAGCCGGACCCGCACCTGCGCAACCTGCTGGGGCGTCTGGGGCTGCGGATCCAGTTCGGCGCGATGATCGCGGACATCAGCCGGATCGCGCCCGGCGCGCTCCAGCGCGCGAACGGCGGGTATCTGATCCTGGAAGCGGCCGAGGTGCTCACGCGGCCGCTCGCCTGGGCCGCGCTCAAACGCGCGCTCCGGACCCGGGAGCTGCGCCCCGCCGAGGCGACGGCCGAGCTCGCGCTCGCGATCGCCGACTCGATGGAGCCGGAGCCGATCCCCGCCGACGTGAAGGTCGTGCTCATCGGCGAGCCGACGCTCTACTACCTGCTCCGGTCGCTCGACACGGAGTTCACCGAGCTGTTCAAGATCCGCGTCGATTTCCAGCCGCAGATGGACCGGACCGCCGACGCCGAGCGCGGCTACGCGCGGCTCGTGGCGGCGCACGCGAAGGCCGAGTCGCTCCCGGCGTTCGACGCGACCGCCGTCGCCGCGCTCGTCGAGGAGGGCTCCCGCCGCGCCGGCGACCAGCGCAAGCTCACGACCCGCTTCGCCGACATCGTCGACCTGGTCCGCGAATCCGCGCACTGGGCGCGGGCGGCCGGGCGCGAGCGCGTCCGCGCCGAGGACGTCGCCCGCGCGCTCGACGAGCGCGACCGGCGCGACAAGCGCATGCAGCGCGAGTTGCTCGAGCTGATCGAGCGCGGCGTGCTGGCCTTCGAGCCGACCGGCGAGCGCGTCGGCCAGGTCTACGGCATCGGGCTGCTCTCCGCCGCCGGCGAGATGTTCGGGCGGCCGATTCGGGTCACGGCCAGCGCCTACATGGGCACCGGCGGAGTGATCAACATCGAGCGCGAGGCGAAGCTGAGCGGGCCGCTCCACAGCAAGGGGTTTCTCGTCCTCTCGGGGTATCTGGGGTGGATGTTCGCGCGGACCGAGCCGCTGATCCTCTCCGCCAGCCTCTCGTTCGAGCAGATGTACGAGGAGGTCGAGGGCGACAGCGCGTCCGTCGCGGAGCTTTACGCGCTCATGTCCGCGATCGGCGAGGTGCCGCTGCGGCAGGGGATCGCGGTCACCGGCGCGATCAGCGACAAGGGGCTGGTGCTCCCCGTCGGCGGGGTGACGGACAAGATCGAGGGCTTCTTCGCCGCGTGCCAGCGCGCGGGGCTCGACGGCCAGGGCGTGATCGTGCCGCGGCGCAACGCGGACAACCTCGTGCTCCGGCGCGAGGTGCGCGACGCCGTCGAGGCCGGCCGCTTCCACGTCTGGGCGATCGACCGGATCGAGGACGGCTGGGCGATCCTGGCCGGCCGCGACGCCGGCGAGCGGCGCGACGACGGCACGTTCCCCGATGGAACGGTGCACCACGCGGTGCAGAACCGGCTCTCGCGCTGGGCGGCCGAGTGGAAGCGGTTCGCGCACCCGGAGGCGCGGACGTGAAGCCGTTCACGCTGCTGGCCGGCACCGCGAGTCGACACCTCGCGAAGGCGATCGCCGCAGAAGTCGGCGTGCCGCTCGGCGCGGCGCTCGTCGAGCGCTTCCCGGACGGCGAGACCGCCGTGCGGATCGACGCGCCCGTCCGGGACCGCGACGTGTTCGTGATCCAGGCGACGTCGCCGCCGGTCAACGACCGCCTGATCGAGCTGCTCGCGTTCGTCGACGCCTGCCGGCGCGCGGCGGCCGCGCGCATCATCGCCGTCGTGCCGTACTTCGGCTACGCCCGCTCCGACCGCCGTTCCGGGCGCTGCGAGCCGATCATGGCCGGGCTGACGGCGGAGCTGATCCAGGCGGCCGGCGTCGACCACGTCGTCGCGGTCGACGCCCACACGGCGCAGTTCGAGGGGTTCTTCCGCATCCCCTGCGACGTCCTCTCCGCCGTTCCCGCGCTCGCGGAGGCGATCGGCGACGAGATCTCGATGGACGCCGTCGTCGTCGCGCCGGACCTCGGCGCGGCCGACCGAGCGGCGGAGCTCGCGGAACGCTTCGGCACCTCCTACGCCGTGCTCGACAAGCGTCGGACGAGCGGGACGACGGTCGAGGTCGCGCGGGTGTTCGGCGACGTCCGCGGCCGGCCGTGCGTCGTCGTCGACGACATGATCTCGACCGGCGGCACGATCGCCGAGGCCGTGCGCGCGCTGCGCGACGCCGGCGCGCGCCCGGAAGTCACCGTCGTCGCGACGCACGCCGTGCTGTCGGGCCCCGCCCGGGAACGACTCCTGGCGTTGGAGCTCCGCGCGCTCGTGCTCACGGACACGATCCCCGTCGCCACGGATGCGTGGCCGAAGGCGCGCATCGTGTCGGTGGCGCCGCTCATCGCCGCCGCCATCCGGCGGCTGGCCGAGGGCGCCGCGCCGCGGGTCCCGGAATACGAAGGCCCCCGCCGCGCGTCGACGCGGTCGGGAGAGCGGAGGTCGGCATGAACGAGGATCAGGTGTTCGACGACCGAGATGCCGCCGGCCGCGCGCTCGCCGAGCGGCTCATGACGTACGCGGGACGCCCCGACGTGATCGTCCTCGCGCTCCCCCGCGGCGGCGTGCCCGTCGGCTACCACGTCGCGCGCGCGCTCGGCGCGCCGCTCGACATCATGGTCGTCCGCAAGCTCGGGCTCCCCGCGCAGGAGGAGCTCGCGATGGGCGCCATCGCATCCGGCGGCGTGCGCGTGCTGAACCAGGAGGTCATCGACATGACCGGCGTGTCGCCCGAGGTCATCGACCACGTCGCCGCCGAGGAGCGGCGCGAGCTCGAGCGCCGCGAACGCGCCTACCGCGGCGATCGGCCGCCGCCGGACGTGGCGGGGCGCACCGTCATCCTGGTCGACGACGGCATCGCGACCGGCTCGACGCTCCGCGCCGCGGTCCAGGCTCTGCGCGAGCGCGGCCCGGCGCACATCGTCGTCGCCGTGCCGACCGCGCCGCGCGCGGCGTGCGAAGCGCTCTCGCGCGTCGCCGACGACGTCGTCTGCGTGGCGACGCCCGAGCCGTTCTTCGCCATCAGTCTCTCCTACCGCAGCTTCCCGCAGATGACCGACGGCGAGGTGCGCGAGATCCTCGATCGCGCGGCGCGCGAATCGCGGTTCGGGCACGGTCGCGGCGACGCGCGCGCGGCGTAACTTGCGGACCGGGCGCACGGCTCCGCGCGCGCGGGTACGTCCGCGCCCACGTGCGCAACTCCCGCGACCGTGGGCGAAGGAACGCCGGGCACGCCGAGCCCGGCGTCGTCGGCAATGCACTTCACGTCCCGTTCTTCGGCCTCCGCCGCCCGACCTTCCCCCGGACCTCGTCGGGATCGATCCCGGCGATCCCCGGCTCCGTCGCGCCGGGCGTCTGGATCCCGCCGGCGTGGCCCGAGGTCCCCGTCGTCCCGCCGACGGACCCGGGGACGGTCCCGCTCGCCTCCGCCGCCTCGCCCGACACGCCCTCTGCGCCGAATTCGGCCTCCTCGACGTCGGTCAGCTCCCGGGCCTCCTCCTCGCTCTCCGCCGTGTCCGCACGCGTGCGTCCCACGCGGCGCGTGCCCCGGCGCTCCGCCGCGGGACCGCCCGCGCGCCGTCGGTCCCCCGTCCGCTCGTGTCGATCGGTCAAACGTCCCTCCTGGCCGACGCGTCGATTCCCGCCGTCGACGGCGCAAGGCGTGTGCCCCGCCGGCGCGGCGGCGCGGCGCCGGCCAGCCCGTGGCGGCGCGGCGGACGTGGTCCAGGCGCGCGGTTTGCCCGCACGATCGGCCGGCCCTACTTTCCGACCACGTTCGACCCGGACGGCCCGGCACATGGATGAGTCCCGGAACGACGCCCGCCTGGCGAGTGAAGCGCTCCTCGCGTGGCGGCGCGGCAGACTCGAACGCCTGATCGGGCGCCGACTCGACCGCCCGGGACCGTCCGCCCTCCCCCCGGAGCGCCGACGCCACCTGCTGGACGAGGCGCGCGAGCTGTACTGGAACGAACTCTCCTGGGAACAGCTCACGGCCGAAGAGCGCGTGGACGGCAGCCAGCGCGTCGAACGCATGTTCCCCGGATTCCTCGCGCTCGTCGACGGCCTGCTCCAACCGGCGGCGGACGGGCCCGCCGGTTGCGTCGCGCGCCGGGCAGGCGTCGTCGAGGAGATCCTCCGCTTCCTCGCCGCGCAATGCGTCGCGCCAGAGGACGAGGACGGCGTCGGGGACGCTCCGGTCGCCGCGGAGCTCACCGCGCGGCTGCTGGACCTCGTCCTCTATCGCCTGCACGCGCTGTCGGATGACGAGATCGAACGGGCGGAGATCGCCCGGCTGAAAGGTGATGAATGACCATGAACCATGCTCGATGGATGTTTCCCCTGGTCGGCGCGGGCGTCGGCGGGGCGATCGGGATCGCGCTGCTCCGGCGGCGCGGCGCGTCGCGGCGAGAGCCACACCCGGCGCTGGCCGGCGCACCGCTCCTGATCGCCCATCGCGGCGGCTCGGCGCTCGCGCCGGAGAACACGATGGAAGCGTTTCGCCAGGCGATCGCCGATTGGGCGGCCGACATGATCGAGCTGGACGTGCGCGCGACCGTCGACGGCCATTGCGTCGTGATCCACGACCCGACGGTCGACCGCACGACGGACGGGACCGGCGCGGTCGCGGAGATGACGCTCGCCGAGCTCCAGCGCCTGGACGCAGGGTACCGCTTCACGCCCGACGGCGGGCGGACGTACCCGTTCCGCGGGCGCGGCGTCCGCATCCCGACCATCGACGCGGTCCTCGAGGCGCTGCCCGGGACACGGCTCACGGTCGAGGTCAAGGTACCCGAGGCGCAGCGCCCGCTCTTCGAGGCGATCCGACGCGCCGGCGCCGAGCACCGCGTCATCGCCGCGGGCGAGTTCGACGCGGCCAGGACGGAGTTCCACCGGTACGCTGGGCCGACCAGCGCGTCCGCGACCGAGCTGCGGCGCCTCTACATCCTGCATCGGCTGCACGTCGGGGGGCTCTGGCCGCCTCGCGTGGACGCCGTGCAGATGCCGGAGCACTGGGAGGGCCGCCGGATCCTCACGCCGGCGTTCGTCCGGGAGCTGCACGCACACGGCGTCGCCGTCCACGTCTGGACCGTCAACGATCCCGACGACATGCACCGGCTCCTGGATTGGGGCGTCGATGGGCTCGTCACCGACCGGCCCGACCTCCTCGCCGACATCCTGGAGGCCCGCTTCGGGCGCCCTCCGGCGCCCGCGCGGCGCGACGCCGCGCATGCGGGATTGGAATGAAGCTTGCCATTCCGCCTCGACCTTGATCCGGCAGCGACGCCGCGCCCCGTGCGCGGCGTCGCTGCATCTCCGAACGGGCATCGCCCGCGCCAGCACGCTTCCGCAAATCACAGGGGAGGGGCCATCATGCCAGAGGATCGCGAGTCGAGGGACGTGCGTCGGGGAGCCGTGAGCGCCGCCGGCGAGTGGATGGGGCGCGGCGAGTACGGCGCGGCGTACGAGGCGCCCTACCGGGCCGGCTTCCACGGGTACGGTCTGGGCTACCGCGGCGGCGCCCTGCGGAGCCGCGGCTCCTACGAAGCCGGCCAGCTCCGATCCGGGCTCAACCCCGTCGACGAGTTCGAGTTCGAGTGGGGCGGCGGCTACGTCGGCGGCCGGGGATACGGCGGCACCAACTACGACTACGAGCACGGGTACCAGGTCGGGGCGCCCGCGCGCCACGTCCCCCGGATGGGCGGGCCGCCGCCCCGACTGCGGCGGCCCACCAGCCCCGCGACGCGCGGCGGCTACGCCTGGTCCGAGGAGGTCCGCGCCCGCGTCGAGCCGCAGGGGCCGGCCCGCTACGGGTACGGGCCCTATCACCACCGCCTGCGCCGCCGGCGGCGCTCCGACGACCAGATCCGGTCCGACGTCGAGGAGACGCTCTTCTACGACACCTGGGTCGACGCCGACCGCATCCACGTGGACGTCGAGGACGGCGTCGTCACCCTGAGCGGCACGCTCCCCAGCTACGACGAGATCCGGTTCGCGACCGATGACGCCTGGGACGTCGACGGCGTGCGCGGCGTCCGGACCGAGCTGACCGTCGAGACGCCCGGTCGCGCGGCGGCGGGGCGCGAGGGCGCCGGGCTCGCCGAGGGAGCCGCGGAGGCGGCGGGCGGCGGAACGCGCGGCGCGGCCGAAGCGCCGCGGGGCGCGGAGGCCGGGGCGACGGCCGGAAGGGGCGGCGCGGCCGGCAGGACCACGCGCAGCCGGATGGCCGGGCGGGCCACGACGGGGCGGGCGGCGGCGGGCCGCAAGACGGCGGCAGGCAGGAAGGCCGCGACCGGGCGGAAGGCGGCGGGACGCAAGACGACCGGGAAGGCAAGCGGTCGGAAGGCGGGCGCGCGCAAGGCGGCCGACGGCGGAACGGCCGCCGTCGACGCGCTCGACCGACCGGCCGGCGGCGCACCGGTCGAGCCGGTGCCCGCGGCGCCGGGCCGGCGGGCCACCGCGGCCGACGCCCGGCCCGCCGGCCCGGACGCGCCGGACGCGACGAACGATTGAGCGAGGAGGAACGACATGGCCAGGTATGCCCGGGAGTATCCGCGCCGTCGCGGAGCGTACGGCCGGGAACGGCGGCGCGGCGCCGCCGTCGAACGACGGGGCGGCCCGGCCGGCATCGGCCGCGGCGCGGAGGGGTACGCACGGGACTTCGGCTACGGCGCGGCGTACCGCAGCCCCGCGCCGATCGGATACGGCGGGGAGTACCGCAGAGCCGTGCCGCCGGCGTACCGCGCACGGTACGGCCCTCCCGGGTACGCCGCCGAGTACGGGCCTCCCGGGTACGCCGCAGAATACGGCCCGCCGGGCTACGCCGCGGCGTACGGCCGGCCGCGCTACGGCGTGGAGTACGGCCCGCCCGGCCGGCGCAGGAGACTGCCCGGCAAGGCCGCCCGCGGGTACCCCGTCCGCGGGATTCACACCTACGACCTGGACTACGGCGACATGGCCGGCCCCACGACGGAGTACAGCGGACGCGCGGGCTACGCCGAGGACCGCGAGTGGGAGGAGACGCCACGCGGGCCGTACACGCCGCGCCTCGCCGACATCGGCCGCGCGGCCCGGATGCGCCGCCGGCTTTACGAGCGCGGCGGGCCGACGTATTCTGGGCCCGGCCGGCGCGGCAGGGGCTGGCGCTAGCGCGGCGGAGAACGGAGCGGACGCCTGCGGGAGATCGGCGAGCGATGGAGCGGCGAGGGCGAGCGTCGGACGCGACGGCCGCGGCCCGGCCCGGGCGCGGCCCGGCGCCGCTGCGGCCGCGCGCCGATCGCCCCCTCGACCTCGCCCGCCGGTTCGAGGCGCACCTGCGAAGGAGCCGCCTGATCTCACCCGGGCAGACCGTCGTCGTGGCCGTCTCCGGTGGCGTCGACTCCGTCACCCTGCTGCACCTGCTCCGGTTCCTCGACCGCGCCTGGGCACTGCGCCTCGTCGTCGCTCACTTCGACCATCGCATGCGGGCGGGGAGCCGCGCCGACGCCGACTGGGTCGCGGGCGTGTGCCGCGCCTGGGAAGTACCGCTCGAACGCGCCGAGGCGGAGTCGCCGCCGCGGGGAGAGGCCGACGCGCGCGATGCCCGCTACCGCTTCCTCCGCGACGTCCTCCGGCGCACCGGCGCGGACCGCGTCGCGACCGCTCACCACGCCGACGACCAGGCGGAAACCGTGCTCTTTCGGATCATCCGCGGGACGGGGATTCGCGGGCTCCGCGGCATCGCGCCGCGCCGCGGCCCGCTCGTCCGCCCGCTCCTCCCGTTCCACCGCGCGGAGATCGAGGCCTACGCCGCCGCGGCCAACATCCGGTACCGGGAGGACCCGACCAACCGGGAGCTGGGGTACGCGCGCAACCGACTCCGCCACGAGGTCCTGCCGCGCCTCGAATCGATCGCGCCCGGCGCCGCCGCCGCCCTCGCCCGCCTCGCCGACCACGCCCGCGTCGCCGAGCTCGCCTGGGACTCCGTGCTCGACCGCCTCGAAGCCGACGCCGTACGGGCCCGGAGTCACGACGAAATCGAGCTTGCCAGGCCTGTACTCCTGTCGTATGATCCCCCGGTCCTCGCGCGCGTGCTTCGAAGGAACCTGCGCAGGCTCGGCGCGATCCCCGGCCGCCGCGGAACCACCGCCGCGGTCGAGTTTACTATGTGCGGCGCCAGCGGCACCGGGATCCAGGTCGCCGGCGGGATCCGCATCGAACGGGATTTCGACCGCATCCGGATCCTCAGGGCGCCCGGGGAACGTGGACCGGAACCACGCGACAGGCCCGCCATCCTCTACGCGCCGCGGCACGGGAGGACCGAGGCGGTCATCGGCGGCCGGAAGTTCATCGTCCGCTGCGCCGTGGCCCGCGGGACGCCGCCCGAAGACGGCGCGGCGTTCGGGATCCGGGACCTCGCGTTCCCCCTCGTGCTCCGGGGGTGGAACGCCGGGGATCGCATCCGGATGCCCTACGGCACGAAGAAACTGAAAAAGCTGTTCGGCGAGAGGCGAGTGGGCCGGGCCGCCCGGGCGGGGGTCCCCGTCCTGGCCGATGCCGAGGGACGGGTCCTCTGGGTCAAGGACCACGCCCGCGCCACCCTCGCGCCGCCGGACCCGGAACAGCCGAATTTCCACGTAACGGTGACGGATGCCGAATTCGCCTGATACGGCGGCCAGGACCGGCGGACGCGAGCTCGAGCGGATCGTCTTCTCGCAAGAACGGATCGCGCGGCGCGTCGCCGAGATGGGGAGGGACATCGCCGGAGCGTACCCCGCGGGCGAAGACCTGCTGGTCCTCGGGTTGCTGAAGGGCTCCTTCATCTTCCTGGCCGACCTCGTCCGCGAGATCACGCGGCCGCTCCACGTGGACTTCCTCGTGGCGAGCAGCTACGGCTCGGGGACGGTCAGCAGCGGCGAGGTCCGCCTGCTCTACGATCCGGAGGCGTCGGTCGAGGGCCGGCACGTGCTGCTGGTCGAGGACATCATCGACAGCGGGACGACGCTGAACCGCCTGATCCCGCTGCTCGAGGGGCGCAGGCCGCGCAGCCTCGAGCTCTGCGCGCTGCTGCACAAGCGGGTCGCGCGGAACCTGGTCAAGGAGCCCCGCTGGGTCGGCTTCGATGCACCCGAGGAGTTCCTGATCGGGTACGGGCTCGACTTCAGCGAAGATTACCGGAACCTGCCCTTCATCGCGAGCCTGTGATGGCGCGGAGGGACAGCGGGGGGATAGTAGATACCGAGAATGCCTGATCGCGAAGGCAACCGCAATCGCGGGGGGAACCGCTGGAGTCGTCTCTCGAGGACGTTCTCCTTCTGGATTCTCGTGTTCCTGATCCCGGTCCTGGCGATCCAGCTCATGGCGCCACGGGACCAGGACGCCGCGGAGCTCACGTACACCGAGTTCGTCGCGCAGCTCCGGGACGACAACGTCCGGGAGGTCACGGTCGTCGGCGGGCGGAAGGTGGACGGCAGCCTCCGTGCGCCCATTCGCGTCGAGAACCGCACGGTCGAGCGGTTCCACACGCTGCTGCCGTTCCCGGACAACCAGGCGCTGCTGGCGGAGCTCGAGGAACGCGGCGTCCAGATCCGGGCGGAGGAGCCGCGCCAGAACTGGTGGGGGCTTGTCGTCGCCGCGCTGCCGTGGGTCCTGATCATCGCCTTCTGGCTCTTCCTGATCCGCCAGATGCAGGCGGGCGGGAACAAGGCGTTCCAGTTCGGCAAGTCGAAGGCGCGGCTGCTGACGGCGGACACGCCGAAGGTCACCTTCGCGGACGTGGCCGGCGCCGATGAAGCGAAGGACGAGCTCCAGGAGATCATCGAGTTCCTGAAGGACCCGCAGCGCTTCAGCCGGCTGGGCGGCCGGCTGCCGAAGGGCGTGCTGCTCGTGGGCCCGCCGGGAACCGGCAAGACCCTCATGGCCCGGGCCGTCGCCGGCGAGGCCGGGGTGCCGTTCTTCAGCATCTCCGGCTCCGAGTTCGTGGAGATGTTCGTCGGCGTCGGCGCCAGCCGCGTCCGCGACCTGTTCGAGCAGGCCAAGCGCAACTCGCCGTGCATCGTCTTCGTCGACGAGATCGACGCCGTCGGCCGCCAGCGCGGCGCCGGCCTGGGCGGCTCGCACGACGAGCGCGAGCAGACGCTCAACCAGATCCTGGTCGAGATGGACGGTTTCGACACGAACACGAACGTGATCGTGGTCGCCGCCACCAACCGCCCTGACGTGCTGGACCCCGCGCTGCTGCGGCCGGGCCGGTTCGACCGCCAGGTCGTGCTCGACCGCCCCGACATCAAGGGTCGCAAGGAGATCCTCAACGTCCACATCAAGGGCAAGCCGCTCGACAAGACGGTCGACATCGAGGCGCTCGCGCGCCGATCGCCCGGCTTCAGCGGCGCCGATCTCGCCAACCTCGTGAACGAGGCGGCCATCCTCGCCGCACGACGCAACAAGAAGAGCGTCGGCATGGCCGAGTTCAACGAGGCCATCGATCGCGTGATCGCCGGCCCGGAGCGCCGCAGCCGGATCATCACCGAGGAGGAGAAGGAGATCATCGCCTACCACGAGGGCGGCCACGCCGTCGTGCAGCGAGTTCTTCCGAAGTGCGACCCGGTGACGAAGGTCACCATCGTCAGCCGTGGCATGGCCCTTGGCTACACGATGAGCCTGCCGCAGGAAGACCGATACCTCCACTCCAAGTCCGAGTTCGAGGACAAGATCGCCGGCATGCTCGGCGGCAACGTTTCGGAGACGCTCGTCTTCGGCGACACGACGACCGGCAGCTCGAACGACATCGAGAAGGCCACCAACCTGGCTCGCGCCATGGTCACCCAGTACGGGATGAGCGAGAAGCTCGGACCTCTGGCGTTCGGCAAGAAGGAGGAGATGGTCTTCCTGGGCCGCGAGATCAGCGAGCAGCGCAACTACTCCGACGAGGTCGCGGCCAAGATCGACGCCGAGGTGCGCGCGATCATCGACCGTGGCTTCGAGCGAGCGAGGGAGGCGCTGACGAAGCATCGGGACATCCTCGACAAGCTCGCCGCGCTGCTGGTCGAGAAGGAGACGATCGAGCACGACGAGTTCGAGTCCCTCTTCGAGGGCGTCCTTCCGCCCCGCTCCGGCGGCCCGAGCCTCCGGCGCATCATCCCCGAGGCCGACGCCCCGCAGACGGACGTCGAGCCCGACGCCGATACGGACGAGGGCGGCCGTCGCCCGAGTCCGGCCCCCCAGCCGGCCTGACTCTTCTCCGCACCGATGCACCGGGGCCCGCCGCACGGCGGGCCTCGGTCGTTCCTGGTCCCTCGGACCGTTGCTTGTGCCGAAGTATCGGACTCACCTTCACGCGGCACCTCTTTCCTGCGACCATCGGCCGGTAGATCGGGCAGACCGTCACCGGACCGCGTCGTCCTGTGAACCTCGGCCCGATATTTCGGCGAGCCGCCGAGCCGGCGAGCCGCCGACCGCGGAGCCCCCGACCGCGGAGCTCCCGACCGCGACTCGAAAGCTG
>DASVDG010000058.1:0-39793 GCA_036381255.1 Longimicrobiales bacterium
GCGGCGTTCCGGCGACGTCCCGCTCGCCCGCGACCCGGGCGCCGGCGACGATCATTGACTCACCCACACACGATTCTGGAGGTGCCCGTGCGACGTTCGACGCTCAGCCTCGCCCTCGCCCTCACGCTCGCCCCCGGCTGCGCCGGCGTCGGGCCGGCGCAGCCGGACCGCCCGCGCCCCAGGGCCGATGCGCTCGTGCGCGACTACCTGGCGACGGTGGTGACGCGGCCGCCCGAGGCGATCGTCCGGCGGTTCGAGCTGGACACGACGTTCTACGCGAAGTACGCGGACGCGACCGGTGTGCCGATCCTGGCGTCCGCTCGGGTACCGGACGAGGCGCTCCTCGTGGCGCGGGACATCGTGAATCACATGCTCGCGATGCGCCCCGACCTGCGCGCGGACGTGATCGCGCGGGGCGGCCGGGTCGGCGTGATGGCGGTCACGGAGATGACCACGGACATCCCGGAGCAGCGCGACTGGAAGAAGCCGGCGTACGACGACCCGCGGCTGACGGACCGCGAGCGCGAGCGGTACTACCAGCCGGGCGGCATCGCGTCGATGACGGACCGGGAGTACTGGAACCGCCGCGCGCGCGGCATGGGCGGCACGTTCACGACGTGTGCGGAGGAGAACATCCTGGGCTACCCGGGGACGCGCTACTTCGGCGAGAACATCCTGGTCCACGAGTTCTCGCACAGCATCATGTCGTCCGTGCGCAGGGTCGACCCGGAGCTCTACGCCGAGCTGAAGGCCGCGTACGCGGAGGCGATGGAAAAGGGGATGTACGGGCGCCACTACGCGGCGAACACCATCGCGGAGTACTGGGCCGAGGGGACGCAGTGGTGGTTCGGCTCCAACTACCCGGCCACCTTCGACGGCCAGCGCGTCTGGACGCCCGAGGAATTCCGGCGCTACGACCCAAAGCTGTACGGCATCCTCGCGCGCGTCTACCCGGACCACCGGATCCCGCTGGACATCTACCATCGCTTCGAAGGCAGCGCGCGGCGGCGCACCACCACGCCGTGACGCCGTGACGCCGCGGCGCCATCGAGCGCCGCATCGGAGCCCTCGGGGCACGCACACCGGACGGCGGTGCTCCGGGGCTCCGGCCCCTCGCGGGACCCTCGCCCCGGGTCGTGCCCGACCGTCCTGACGCCGTCCGAGAACACTGGGAGCGTGCCATGAAGAGGTGCAACCGCCTGACCCGTATGCTCGCGTTCGCGCTGGGCGCCGCCCTCCACGCCGGCACCCTGGCGGCGCAGACGCCACCGGCATCGCTCGGCACCATCTCGACGCGGGGGGATCTGATCCTCCTGGAGCTGGATCCCGATGCGGTCCCGGCCGCCAA
Organism: Longimicrobiales bacterium; assembly: GCA_036381255.1. GTDB lineage: Bacteria > Gemmatimonadota > Gemmatimonadetes > Longimicrobiales > RSA9 > CALBZE01. Next base: position 1,349 of record DASVDG010000058.1, read on the forward strand.
CCTCTTCGACCTCGAGGGCCGCACGCTCCGGTTCACGCCCGACGGCGCCGGGTATCGCGCCACGGTGCGGCCGCTCGAGTGGGATCCCGAGTTCGGCGACCGGCTCCAGGGCTCGCGCGTCGCGCTGCGCGATTTTTCGTTTCCGATGTCCGGCCGCGACTGGGACGCGTTCTTCGTCAACCCGCACGGCACGATCAGCTTCGGCGCCGAGGACGCGGCGTTCCCGATCGGGCGGTTCGCGGAGCTGCGGGAATCCGGCGACGACCTCGTCAACACGGTGCCGGTGATCAGCGTCTTCCTCAAGCCCCGCATGTCCGGGGCGCGCTACGTGAAGCAGCTCGCCGACCGCGTCGTCGTCACGTGGACGCTCACCGAGCCGGCGGGCGGCGTCTTCGACTTCACCTGGACGCCCACGGTGAACCGCTTCCAGGCCGTGCTGCACCGGGACGGCACCATCGAGCTGTCGTACGACGAGTTGGCGGCACAGGACGCGATCGTCGGCGTCTACCCGCTCCCCGGAAGCGGCGCGCGGGCGCCGCTCTTCACCCTCTCCGATGCCGAGGACCCGTTCGTCCCCGGCGCGCTGGATGTCCGCGAGGTGCGGGCGTCCGTCCTGGACGGCGCGGGCGTCGAGATCACCCTCGAGACCCGCACGCCCGTGCTCCCCGAGGGCCACCCGCGCCTCCCCGGCACCGCCTACCGCGTCCACTTCGATCTGGACGCGCCGTTCGCCGCCGACGACACCGCCGACGTCGACCTCGTCTGGACGATCCGGGGAGAAGCGGGCCGCGGATCGACGAGCGTGTACGAGACCGCCGGACGCGGACTCTCGTCGAGCGTCCGCGTCGATGGGAACGCGATCACCGTGTTCGGCGCCGGGTCCGCTTTCGAGGGCGCGGATTCCGTGGCCGCGTTCGTCGAGGTCGTGTCGCTCGGTTACCCGCATCCGATCTACGACCGCGTCGCCCCGACCGTCGCGGCGTTGCCGCCGCTGCGCGACCCCGAGGTGGACCTCTCGGCCGTGACCGCCGAACACGGCGCCGTCGGCATCCGCTACGAGGTGTTCCACCACGTCGGCCGCCCCGACACCGAGGCCATGGCCTGCACCGTGATCCGCGCGCTCGGCGACCACTTCGACTTCCTCGTCTACGTCTCCGACTTCCGCGTCGACAACCAGGAAGCCGGCACGCCCAGCACCGGCGCGATCGGCAGCTCCGTGCGCGGCTACGGCCGCGACCGCGGGCGCGCGCCCGGCCGCTACTGCAGCGATGGACGGCTCCAGGCGACGTACATCCAGCCCGTGCCGATCAGCGCGAACCAGGCGATGCGGGAGCCGCCCCACGACACCCTGCTCGCGCGCCCGGGCGATGCGACGTCGAGGAAGCCGGGCGCCGGCCCCTACGACCTGGCCCTGACCCAGATGTCCCACGAGCTCGGCCACCGCTGGGCGGCGTTCGCCAGCGCGATCGTCGGCAACGACACCATCCGACTCGGCCCGACGCACTGGCGGCTCGGCCTGCACGCGCCGGCCGCATTCCCGTATCGCCGGCCGGTCGAGGCCTCGACCATGGGCGGCGCGGTCTGGCAGGACAACGGCGATGGCACCTACACGCTCCTCGCCGACAACTTCTTCGTGCCGGCCTCCGGCTACTCGCACCTCGACCTCTACCTGATGGGCCTGCTCCCGCCGGCCGATGTCCCCGACTTCTTCGTCCTCACCAACCTCGCGCGCGTCGGCACCGACGCGCAGGGCCGCCCGGTCTACACCGGCGACAAGGTGACCATCACCATTGAGGACTTCATCGCGATGAACGGCCAGCGCTGGCCACCGTTCGAGAAGTCCCAGAAGCGGTTCAACACCGGGTTCGTCGGCCTCGTGCTGAACGGCCAGGAACCGAGCGCGGAGCTGATCGAACGCATGAACGGGATCCGCGAGACCTGGATCGACTACTGGTCGAAGGTGACCGGCGGCGTGTCCACCATGACGGCGAGCGTCGATCGCGCCGACGTCTCGATCCGCACGCGCCGGTGAGCCGCAGGGTTGGCGGAGGCGGAGGCGGCGGCGCGGCCGCCCCCGCCGGACCGCCGTTCCGGACCGTCGATCGGGGCTCGGGCTCGATCACCCCGCGAGCCCCTCCACCCGCCGACGGAGGCGGAACGACACCGGCCTTCGGCCGGCGTCCACCGGCAGCTCGGCGACGGCCGCTTTCCCGTCCTCGACCTCGACCACGGCGATGGCCGCCCCGCCCGCGTCCCGCACGGCGTACCGCCCCGCCGGCCCGGACACACGCAGCCGCGCCGTGTGCGCCTCCGGATTGTCGCTCTCGACGTCGAAGCGCACCTCGGACAGGTCCTCCGCCAGCGAGATCGGCCGCTCCGCCGCGAAGCGGTCGGTTTCTAGGACGATGTGGAACCGGCCGGCATCCAGCATCGCGTGGAACCGTTTCCGCACGCCGTCCTTCGGGACGATCTCGACGCCGTCGGCCGTCCCGCGCCAGTCGCCGCCGTAGCAGAAGCGACCGAAAAGCGGATCGTCGGCGAGCACCGTCGCCGCGGCGCGGAGCGCGCCGCAGTAGCCGAGGTCGATCTCGCACGCGTAGTACCACGAGCCGCGATGGTGCGGCTGGTCGAGCCAGGTCTCGCCGTACGGCGCGGGCTCGAAGCCGCCGCCGGCAGCGCCGTCGTTCTCCTCGCCGGGGTACCAGTAGCCGTAGTTCGACTCCGGCGTGCCGGTGTTCATCAGCGCCCACGAGCTGAGGATCGACGCGTACCCGAGCCGGAGGTACGGCGCCGGGTCGGCGGCGTGGTGGAGCGCGTAGTCGAGCACCGCCCAGCCGCCGAGCTGCGACATGTAGCTGAGCGTGTACCGGTCGCCCGCCCCGCTGCGGTAGTCGCTGCCGAGATAGTAGTAGGCCGTCTCGATCCAGCCGCGGCAGAAGAGGTTCGCGGCCATCTGCTTCTCCAGGAACCGCCGCGCAGCCTCCACCGGGTCCCGCGCGCCCGCCTCCTCGTCCACCCGCCCGACGCGCAGACGGTCCGGGTGCTCGAGCGCGTACTTCGCCAGCGCGTGCGTGGACTCGAACCCCGTCGAATCGAACGCGTACTCCGACCGGAACAGGTCACGGTCCCCGTTCACGAACGTCCGGACCTTGCGCTCCCAGTGCAGCCGCAGCCGCTGTGCATGGTCGTCCATCCCGGCCGCCTCGAGCGCGTCGATGACCTGCTCGATGACCCGCTCGTTGTAGAGCCCGGTGCCGTACGCCGACCACCGCTCGATCTCCCAGGGGATCGTGAACATCGCCAGCGCGGTGCCGTACGCGCGCCTCAGGTACTCGACGGCGGGGAGCGCCGTCCGGATCTGCGGGTTCTCCTTCGCCACGCGGTACATGCTGAAGTACATCAGCACGATGTGCGGGTAGTCGTAGATGCGCCACAGGTGGAGCCGCCCGTCCCGCCCCGGATCGCTGCTCTCGCGGTTCGTCTTCCAATCCGGGATCCCGTAGATGCCGTACGCGAACGTCTCGTCCGCAGTGCGCTGGAGCCCGCCCCAGACGAAGTTCTCGATGTAGTAGTCCAGCGCGGAGACCTCCGCCTGCACCGGGAACTCGGCGTTCTTCGCCGCCAGGAACGCCGGCTTGCTCAGCCCCGGGTCGTCGCACGTGACCGCGTAGATGCGCCAGCCGCGGATCCGGTCGTAGTTGTCCGGCCCGAGCATCACCCGCGACTCCATGTTCCACTCGGCCAGCAGCCCGTCGTACCACCGGCTCGGGTCGCGGTGCTGGTGGCCGGCGATGAACGCCGCCCGCTTCCGGACCAGCGTCTCGACCGGCTCCGTGCAGAAGAACTCGAGGTGCATCCGGCGTCTGTCGCCGAAGCGGACGGTGAGCCGGTTCTCGCCCAGCCGCGAGAAGCGGACGTCGTAGAGGCGGACGTCGCCCTTCGTGCCGGCCGGGCGGAGCTCGGTCGCGTCCGGGAACTCCGCCTCGATCCCCGCGATCGGCTCCTTCGTGCGCAGCGCGACGCGCGCGAAGAGATCCACGGGCACCGTCATCCCCGGGACGACCTGGACGTCGATCAGCCCTTCGTCGACCAGGATCTCCCGGACGTCGTCGTAATCCGCGGCCCAGCGGAACGTGAACGCGTACCTGCGGGTGCTGCCGTCCTGCCCCCGGGGCGCAAGCGTGAGACTCGTGTTCGGCTGGCGCCAGTCGCAGCCGCGCTCGCGCGCCTCCGCGCCCGCGACCGCGGAGTGGATGAACACCCGGTAACCCCCGGCGGACTCCCAGTACTCGAGCGAGGTGTGCGCGTCGGGCGTCATCGTGAGGTACGGGCCGACGCTGTTGCGGCGCATCCAGAAGAAGAACGACCCGTCGCCGGAGACCAGCGAGTGCTTGAGCACCGCCGCGGTCGGCGGCTGCCCCCGCCGCCGGAAGTTCGTGTTCATCGGGAGCGGGACCGCCAGGTCGCCGATCTCGAGCGGCGCGTCGGAGAGGTTCTCGACCGCCAGCGACCAGCGCACGACCGTCGTCTCGACCACGAAACCGACACGCAGCTCGAAGCCCGGCGAGCCGCGGTCCGCGACGCGATACACGACGCGTCGCGACCGCCCGTCCGCGCTCGCGTCCACGCGACGCCCCCGCGCCGCGTCCGCGGTCTCGAACGCGCGCCACGCGCCGCCCGGCGGGCGATACCGCACGATGACGTCGCCCAGCCGCCGGCCGGGCGCGATGTAGTCCGTGTCGAACGCGTCGCGGACCCGGCGGAGCCCGACGATGCCGCCCTCATCGAAGGCGACGTCGAACTCGGAGTCCGCCGGCCCGGCCACGGACGACGACGCCTCCGACGCGCCGTCACCCGCGCGACCGGGCAGGGCGAACGCGGGTGCGCCGAGCGCCAGGTGCGCACCCGCGACGCCAGCCGCCTGGAGGAAGCCGCGGCGGGAGATCGCCGGGGGGCGAACCCGGGCACCTTTCGGCGCGGCGAGGGCCGGGGCGGCGTCCGCCGTCTCCCGGTCGGGGGCAGCTTCCGGCACGACGGGGGCCGGGGCGTCTTCCGCCGACTCCCGGTCGCGGGCGGCTTCCGGCCCTTCGCGGTCCGGGCGGCTCTGGCCGCTCATGCTCGACTTCGAACGAGGTTTCGGTGATGCGGCCATGGCGTCAGCGGCCGTCCGCGCACCCCGGCAGCCGGAACGCGCCGATGCGGGTCGAGTAGGTGGGCGCCCCCTCCTTGTAGTAGTCGCCGACGTACCAGATCGTGCAGTCGTCGACGGGGTCGACGGCGGTCTGGGAGTAGTCCTCCCACCGCAGCGTGTTCTCCTGCGCATCCTCGCCCTCGACCAGGACGGTCTCGCGGAGCGTGAGCCGGCCGAGCGGGTCGTCCGCCAGGCGGGCGGCAAAACGCTGGCCGGGGTAGCGGGCGGGGCCGCCGTACGAATAGCCGATCCCGATGTTGCCGCGCGCGTCGATGGCGGGGCTGGCCATCCAGCGGTAGGCCGGGTCGGGCGCGTACGTGCCCTGCTGGCGCAGCCGGAGGCTCCGGTCCTCGTCGATGGTGAACTCGTACCAGCGGACGCCGCCGGCGCCGGCGCTCGTCGCCACCGAGTGGACCGCGACGATCGACTCCCGCCCGCCGAGGTTCCGGTAGACGACCCGCGCCATGAGCTTGTCGCCCTGCGAGTCCAGGCGCTGGTCGGTCCCCGGCTGCGGCACGCATTCGCTGAGCTGGCCGTCGCAGAGGTAGTGGTACGGCGCGACGGCGACCGTGTCCGGGCCGAGGATGGCGGTGTTGGCCGGGTTCTCCCAGTCCACGTGGAAGCGCCACGCGTAGATCGCGGCGTCGTCGAAGTCCCCGCGGAGCTGCGCGCCGCCGGTCGCGAGCATCGGGTTCGGCGCGCCGGCCGGCGGCAGGGTCCGCCCCTCGAGGTCGGCGTTGTTCAGGAAGTTGACGCCGTCGAGGACGATGCACTGCTCCGTCGCCGGCTCACCGGCCAGCATGCGCCGACGGTCGACCACGCACGCGTGTTTCTGGATGACGTGGTCGCCCGTGCTCGTGGGGACGTAATAGCCGTCCGGCCACACGGCCGGTCGCGGGTAGTCCGGGAAGAGCGGCCGCAGGAACTCGTACCGGTAGTACGAGCCCATGGGGTCGGGGCCGGTGCTCACCGCGTAGCAGATGGAGTACGGGCCCGTCGGCTCGGGACGCCGCTCGCCCCGGCGCCGCGTACGCTCGCGCCGACCCTCCCGGTCCGCGGCGGCCGAGTCGGCGTCCACCGGCGGCGGCACGAAGAGCGGCGCGGCAGGCCCCGGCTGGCCCGGGACGCCCGGCGGGCTCACGTAGACCGTGTCCCCCGCACGCCACGGACCCGGCTGGTCCGGCCGCGCCTCGGCGCGCCGGAAGATCGGCATCACGATCAGCCACCGGTCCGCGAGCTGGTCGTACCGCACGACCGCATCACCGTTGTTGCGCGCTTCGCAGGTGCCGCCGAAGCCCTTGAAGACCGTGTTCGTCGGAACGGGTCCGTAGAGGACGCGGCCCGTTTCGTCGAAGCGCTCGCCCGCCTTCGTGAAGATCGCCAGCCGCGAGTTCACGGTCTGCACGATGTGGTTCGGCCCCACGGCCAGGCTGTTGTCCGACGGGTTGCGCCCCCTCGACGTGCCGTGCGGCCCCCGTAACCCGTAGCCCAGGCCGTCGAAGCTGGCCACGAGCCGCGCCGGCGCACGCATCCCCTGCGACCTCTGTTCGACGGCCGCGCCGCTCGGTGGCACCGCCTTCCGCGGCTCGGTGGGCGCCTGTCCCCGCGCCGTCACCGGCGCGAGCGTGAGGAGGACCGGCGCCAACACGGACGCCAGCAGCGATCGGCAGCAATGTCTCATGATCTGGAACCGTGGTGAAGATCAGCGATGGGCCGGGCCGCCCGAGCGGGCGGCCGGCCGACGGGCCGCACCGCCGCGCCGCGCCGGCCGCCGTCCCGCGAGGCCGATTCGGCCGCCGCCCGCAGCCGCGGCGCTTGCCCGGCGTCCCGGCGCCGGGCCGCGCGTTGCTCGGCGCGCGCCGTCGTTGTATACTTTATGCGACCGCAGGCGACCGTACCGCGCACGTGTGTTCCATATGCTCCGTCCCCCGATCCCGGCCGCGACCGGCGCCCGCCGCATGGACGCACGCGGTGCCGCGCTCGTCACGCTCATCGCCCTCCTGGTCGCGGGGCAAGGCTGCTACGGCTACGCCCCGGCCGACCCGGCGGGACTCCGGCCGAGCGAGCCGGTGCGCATCGTCGTGGACGATCGAGCGTTCCGCCGCATCGCCCCCGCCCTGCCACGGGATGCCGCGCCGCGACTGGAAGGCGAGTTCCTCCGCGCGACGGACGACAGCCTGGCGCTGTCCGTCTGGATCGGCCAGGCCTACCGCGGCACGCCGTTCGAGACGGCGCGGCAGATCGTCACGGTGCCGCGCGAGGGCATCATCGCCATCGAGCGGCGCCGGCTCTCCACGCGACGCACGGCGCTGGTGGCCGCGGGGGTCGTCGGGCTCGTGGCGTACCTCGTCACGCACCTCGACTTCACGTCGGATCCGAACCCGGGCGGCGGCGGAACGCCGCCGCCGCCGCCGGCTCCCGCCGTCGTCCGGTGAGCCCGGATTCGACGGATCCCTCACTCCTCGCCCTTGAGTATCACGTCGATCACGCCGCGCGGGTGACCCATGCCGAACCGCGCGGCCGCGGTGCCCGGCTCGTAGTACCGGATCTCGGCGATGTCCTGGATGCCGAGGTTCCGGAGGTACGATGCGTCGCCGGCTTCCACGCCGTTGACGAACACCGTCGCGCCGGTCGGGGTCATGTCGGTCAAGGAGCTGGGGCCCCGACTCTGCAGCCACTGGGGCTGGAGCACCCGGACCGCTTCGTAGGCGTTCTGCGCGTTGGTCTCGGCCAGCTCCGCCGCGGTGATGAGGTTACGGCTCGCGGGTCCCGCCGCGTTCGTGGCCGTGGCGCACGCCGCCACTGCGGCGGCCACGGCCACGACCGGGAGCGCACGTCGGCGTCTCATCGCTCACCTCCGGTCAGTTTCCGGACGCCCACCACACCTCGTGGAGCAGGCCGTCCAGCCCGGTCGGGATCCCCGTCGCGGCCACGTTCTCGCCGTTGTTGTTGATCTCGGCCGCCGGCGTCCGCAGGCGCTGCGGAATCCCGGGGACGTACGGATCCTCGACGAGCGTGAGCACCGGGTAGCCGGTCCGTCGCCAGTCGTTCCACGCCTCGATCCGCATGAAGTTCGCAATGTACTTCTGCGTGATGATCGCCTCCTCGGCGTTCGGCACGGCGGTCAGCGACGGCAGCGCGTCCAGGTACGTCTGAATCTCGGCCGCCGGCACGCCCAGCCACTCCATGTGCGCGCGGATCCCGTCCCGGTACGGCGCGTCCGCGGCGGCGGCGCCGTTCACGATCAACTGCGCTTCCGCCTCCAGGAACTTCGCCTCGGCCAGGCTCATCCAGACGTAGTCGACGCTGTCCGCGAGGAGGGCATCGCCGAGGTGCGACACGATGGAGTCGTTCCAGGCGATGGTCGGGTAGTTCTCGTCCGCGGGGTCGCACGATTCCGGCGCGACGGTGCACCGGTCCTGCTCGTCGAAGAACGGGTCGCCGGTGATGTTGCGGAGCGCGCCGGGGACGTGGCCGCGGTACGCGCCGTCGTAGGCCGCCGGCGCGACCATGATCGGGAGCCGCGGGTCGTCGAGCCTCTCGAGCAGCGCGATGAACGTGGACGACGCCGTCTGCGGATCATCCCACTCGACGGAGTTCCACAGCGGCTGGCGCGCGCCCGGCCCGCCGACGTAGTCGAACGCGACCGTCTCGGTGATGCCTTCGGCCAGCGCGTTCAGCGCCTGCTGGGCCCGCTCCTCCGCGCTCTCGCCCGGCGCGTTCGTGAGGCGCATGTGCAGGCGCGCCTGGACCGTGCGGGCCAGTTGGACCCAACGGGCCATGTCGCCGGCGAGGAGCAGGTCGTTCGCGCTCGGGACCCGGTCGCCGGGCCGCTGCATCTCTTCGATCGCCTCCTCGATCATCTGGTGCGCGGCCTGGTAGACCTCCTGCTGCGTGTCGTAGGCCGGATCGGGGTTGAGCGGGTCGAGCGCCTCGGAGAACGGGATGGGGCCGAACGCGTCGGACACGATCGTGGCCGTCCACGCCAGCAGGAACTTGGCGATGCCGTGGTACGCCCACGCCTCGCTCGCCGCCGCCTCATCCATGATGTTCCGGGCTTCGACCATCACGTTCGTGTACGCGTCGCTCCAGAACTCGTCGGTGTCGATGGACGTCAGCTCGTACAGCTCGATCTGCGAGTACGGCATCTCGTCGCGGTTGTACGACCACTGCTGGAGCCACTGCCCCGACCACTCGGCCGGCGCGCCGGCCAGCACGTCATTCGTGAACGCCACGATGAGGCCCGGCAGCGTCTGCTCCATCCGCACCGACTCGGGCTCGTTGGGGTTGTCGTTGACCGCCAGGAAACTCTCGCAGCCGCCGGCCGGCAGGGCCAGCAAGAGCGCGAGGCCGATCCCGGTGGTCGCTCTACGCTTGGACATGGCAGTACCCTGCTCCTCCATGGGTTCGACGGGGGACGACGCGCCCGGCCGCATCAGAATCCGGCCCGCAGGCCGATGCTGAAGCTGCGCGCCGGCGGCGGCAGGAAGAACTTGAACGCGTTGCCGCCCGCGTTGGTCGAGCCGTAGTTGCTGCCCAGGGGATCGCCGTAGCTGTAGGCCGTCCAGATCTTCAGGTTGTCGCCCTGCGCGTAGAGCTGTACCGAGCTCATCCCCAGCCGGCTCACGAGCGACGACGGCACGTCGTACGAAAGCGACAGCGACTGGAGGCGGATGAAGCTCCCGTCCTCGATGAAGTTCTCGTGGTGGTTGTACGCACCGTAGTTCTGCCAGAACGCCTTGTCCCGGATCACGACCTGGTCGTTGGGCTCGCCGGTGTCGGCGTTGACGCCCTCGTAGACGTACTCGTCGCCCCGGTTCGCCGTGATCCCGGCGGTGCCGTTCGAGATCGTGTAGTTCAGGTCGAAGTTGAGGATGTCGCCGCCCTGGCGGGTCGTGAAGAGCGCGGCCAGGTTGAACGGGCCGTACCGGAACGCGCTGTACAGGCTCCCCGTCCAGTCCGGCTGGATGTTCCCGATGACCTTGAGCTCATCGTCCCAGATCGGGTAGCCGGGCGTGGTGGGCTGGCCGCTGATCGCCTCGCGCGCATTGCCGTCGTCCGCCGCGCTCGGGCCGTAGATCAGCACGTTGCCGTTTTCGTCGCGCTCGTACCCGTACCCCCAGATCACGCCGTACGGCTCGCCGGCCATGATCCGGATCTGCGGCCACGAGTAGCCGGCCAGGTAGATCGACTCGACGCCGGGCGCCAGCTCGAGCACCGTGGACCGATTCCTCGCGTAGTTGAGCTGAAGGTCCCAGCGGAAGTCTTCCGTCTGCACCGGCACCAGTTGGAGCGACACCTCGACGCCCTTGTTGCGCAGGTCGCCGGCGTTCCGCGTGATCTCGTCGTAGCCGGTCGCGGGCGAGGCCGGCACGTCGAAGATCTGGTCGTAGCTCCGCTTGTCGTAGTAGGCGATGTCGAGGCTGGCGCGCCCGTTCAGCCCCCGCAGGTCGAGGCCGACCTCGTATTCGCGGGTGCTCTCCGGCTTCAGCACCGGGTTCCCGAGGCTGTTCGACTGCAGGTAGCCGAGCTGGTTGCGGTACGGCCACTCGACGCCCGGCGCCTCGCGGTAGGTCGTCTTCAGGCGATACGGCGGCGCATCGCTCCCGACCTTCGCCACCGAGAGCCGGATCTTCCCGAACTGGAGCCACCGGCTCTGGAGGCCGAGCGCGTCCGTGAAGACGATCCCCAGGCTGGCCGACGGATAGAAGTAGTCGTTGTCGTCCGGCGGCAGCGTCGAGCTCCAGTCGTTGCGGCCGGTCAACGTCAGGAACGCCCAGTCGTTGTAGTCCGCCGTGAGCTGGCTGTAGACGCCGATCAGACGGCGCCTCCGCGTGAGCGTCTCGTTGATCCGCGTGTCCTCGAAGTTGTCGAGGTTGTAGTAGTCCGGGATCGCGATCGTCTCGCCGATGCCCGTCAGGGCATCATCCTCGTTCATGTTCAGGTTGACGCCGAGGAGACCGCTCACCGTCACGCCGCCGCCGATCGGGGTGCCCGACAGGTTCAGGATCAGGTCGTTGTTGAGCTGGAAGCGACGCACCCGGCCGTGGAGCGAGCCGCCGGATTCCTCGCCCTCGACCGTGCGCCACGGCCGCTCCCCCGAGAACTGGTGCCGCCGGTCGTTGTACGTGTCCATGCCGAGCCGGTTCTGAATCCACAGGTTCGGCAGGATGTCGTACCGGAGCGTCTGCGACGCGATCCAGCGGTCCGCGACGCTCCGGCGGTACTCGTTCTCCGCCAGCCACGCGAAGTGCGGCGAGTTCCCGCCGAACAACATCACCGGATTGCCGTCGCCGCACGTGTCCTCGATGACCGGCTCGCCGTCGCAGATCCACGCCGGACGGATGTCGCGGTTGGCCGGGATCGACAGCACCAGCGTGCGCGCAGGGCCGTCGTAGCCCTCGTCGTGCCAGACGTTCTCCGAGTTCGAGTACATGACCATCGTGCTCGACTGGAGCCGCTCCGTGAGCTGGAGCGTGACGTTGGCGTTGAGGTTCAGCCGGTCGAGCGACGTACTCGGGTCGATCCCGTCGTCGCTCAGGTACGAGATCCCGAGATTGTAGCTACCGCCGCCGGTGATCCCGCCGGTGACGCTGAGCGACGTCTCCGCGAGCCGCGAATTGCGGTAGTAGTCCGAGCGCGGGTCGACCATCCGCACCGAACCCACCCGGTCCAACACCTCCGCCGACAGACTGTCCTTGTGCGGCCCCCAGTTCTGGTACGTCGTCGGGCCCGAACCGGGGTAGCCGGTCTCGCACCAGCCGCCCTGCTCCGCCGGCAGGCCGTTGCAGAACCGCGGCACGCCGCTGTCATCGACGTTGCCCGCCGTGTAGACCATCTGCTTCCCCGCCAGGATCGGCTGCGACATGCCGACCCGCGTCGACAGCGTGAAGCGCGCCGGCGCGCCCGCCGTCCCCTTCTTCGTCGTCACCACGATCGCGCCGTGCGCCGCGCGCGAGCCGTAGAGCGCCGTGGCCGCCGCCCCGCGCAGCACCGAGATCGACGCGATGTTGTTCGGGTCGAGGTCCATCCCCCGGTCGCCGGCCTGGCCGACCTCGAGCTGGAACGAGTCGTAAATCCCGCCCTGCGCGTCCGTCGTCATGTTGATCGGCACGCCGTCGACGATCCACAGCGGCTGGCCCCCGCCCGTGAACGACGACTCGCCCCGGATCGTGATCCGGTTCCCCGCCCCCGGCCGGCTGCTCGCGCTCGTGATCTGGATCCCCGCCGCCTGCCCCTTCAGCGCCGCCACCACGTTCGCCGCCGGGATCTCCTCGAGACGCTCGCTGCTCACCTCCTGCACCGCGTAGCCGAGCCCCCGCTCCTGGCGCTCGATCCCCAGCGCCGTCACCACCACCTCGTCCAGCGCGATCGCTTCCTGCGCGAGCTCGAAGTTCACCGTCGCCGTGCCGCCCGCCGGCACCACGACGGTCTGCTCCGCCGTCGCGTACCCCAGGCTCTGCACACGCACCACGCGCTCGCCCGCCGGCACGTTCAGCAACAGGAACCGACCCTGCGGATTCGACAGCGCCCCCTGGTTCGTCGCCGGGATGTGGACCTGCACGCCCGCCAACGGCCGGCCCGTCGCGGCGTCCACGACCGTCCCCGTGACCGTGCCCGTCCCCTGTGCCGCCGCGACACCGTACGTGCCGACCACCAACGCGACGACTCCGCCGAACCGACCGACCCAGCGTCTCATCTCGAACCTCCTTCCGCGAGGGATCCGGCTCCTCGACTACCGGAGCTGCGGCAGAACGCACTCGGGGATTCCGGCCCCGTCAACGACGAACGGCCCTCCGAGTCGCCGTCGCCGGCGCGCCGCCGGCCCGGCGACGGGATGGGTGGGCGGATACAGTATATAATATGCGGGACGCGGCCACAAGAACGGCGCCACGGCCGCCGGCGCCGGACGGCGCCGCGCGACGGACGACCGCGTGCACCTATTGCTTTCGAGGGCGGTCGCTGCGAACGTTAGGGTTTGGGACGCAACATCGAATGAAGCATCGACACGGGACCGAAATGTCCAATACGGGAGTTGCCGGCGTCGCGGCGCGGCCGGGCGATCCGGAGATCACGCCGGAGCTGGTCGCGGAGCACGGTCTATCCGCGGAGGAGTACGACCGCATCGTCTCCATACTCGGCCGCGAGCCGACGTACACGGAGCTGGGCGTCTTCAGCGCGCTCTGGTCGGAGCATTGCGGCTACAAGAACTCGAAGCCGCTGCTGAGGCAGCTCCCGACCGAAGCGCCGTGGGTGCTGCAGGGTCCGGGTGAGAACGCGGGCGTGATCGACATCGGCGACGGCTACGCGATCGCGTTCAAGATCGAGTCGCACAACCACCCGTCGGCGGTGGAGCCGTACCAGGGCGCGGCGACGGGCGTCGGCGGGATCCTGCGCGACGTCTTCACGATGGGCGCGCGGCCGATCGCGGTGCTCGACTCGCTGCGTTTCGGCTCGCTCGACGCCCCGCGCGTGCGCTACCTGTTCGCCGGCGTGGTCAAGGGCGTCGGCGATTACGGCAACTGCGTGGGGATCCCCAACATCGGCGGCGAGATCTACTTCGACGAGGCGTACGAGGGGAATCCGCTGGTCAACGCCATGGCGATCGGGCTCATGAAGAAGGAGCAGCTGATCCGCGGCGAGGCGTCGGGGCCGGGGAACCCGATCATTGCGGTGGGCGCGCGCACGGGGCGAGACGGGATCCACGGCGCGACGTTCGCGAGCGCCGAGCTCGAAGAGGACTCGGAGGCGAGCCGGCCGCAGGTGCAGGTCGGCGACCCGTTCACGGAGAAGCTGCTGCTCGAGGCGTCGCTCGAGCTGATCCGGAGCGGGCACATCGTCGGGATCCAGGACATGGGCGCCGCGGGGCTGGCGTCGTCGTCGTCGGAGATGGCGGCGCGATCCGGCACGGGCGTCGACATCGACACCGCGCTCGTCCCGACGCGCGAGCCGGGCATGACGCCGTACGAGATCCTGCTCTCGGAGTCGCAGGAGCGGATGCTCGTGGTGGCGAAGGCGGGCCACGAGGACGAAGTCCGGCGGATCCTCGAGAAATGGGAGCTGGAGGCCGCGGTCATCGGCCACGTCACGGACGATGGGATGTACCGCGTGCGCGAGAACGGCGTCGTCGTCTGCGAGATCCCGGGCGAGCCGCTCGTCGACTGTCCGACGTACGTCCGCGAGGGCCGCGAGTCCGAGGAGGTCGCGCGGCTGCGCGCGTGGGACCCGTCGGAGCTGGAGCCGACGCGCGAGGCGGCGGACCCGAACGACGTCGCCCTCCGGCTCCTCGCCGCGCCGACAATCGCGTCCAAGCGCTGGGTCCACGAGCAGTACGACACGACGGTGCGCACGAACACCGTCGTCGCGCCGGGCGGCGATGCCGGCGTGCTCCGCATCCGCGGCACGAAGCGCGGGATCGCGGCGACGGTCGACTGCAACGGCCGCTACTGCTACCTGAACCCGCGGCGCGGCGCGATGATCGCCGTCGCCGAGGCGGCCCGGAACCTGGTCTGCGTCGGTGCGCGGCCGCGCGCCGTCACGAACAACCTGAACTTCGGCAACCCGCTGAAGCCCGAGGTCTACCACCAGATGCGCGAGGCGGTGCTCGGGATGGCGGAGGCGTGCGCGAAGTTCGAGACGCCGGTCACCGGCGGGAACGTCTCGCTCTACAACGAGAACCCGCAGGGTGCGATCCACCCCACGCCGGTCATCGGAATGGTCGGCGTGCTGGACGACGTCTCGAAACACCTCGTCGCCGGCTTCCGCGCGGAGGGCGACGCGATCGTGCTCCTCGGCCGCAACACCGCCGAGCTGGGCGGCTCGGAGTACCTGAAGGTGATCCACGACAAGGTCGCCGGGGACGCGCCGGCGATCGACCTGGACGCCGAGAAGGCGCTCCAGGAGGCGATGCTCGAGCTGGCCGACGCGGGGCTCGTCCGCAGCGCGCACGACTGCGCCGAAGGCGGGCTCGCGGTCTGCCTGGCCGAGTCCGCGGTCCACGACGCGGAGTGCCCGCTCGGCGTCGACATCGCGCTCGACGACGACCTCGCCTGGGCGCCGCTCCTCTTCGGCGAGGCGCAGGGGCGGATCGTGGTGTCGTGCGCGCCCGAGCGGGTCGACGCGGTGCTGGAGGTCGCGGCGAAGCACGGCGTGCCCGCGAAGCGGATCGGCACGGTCGGCGCGCCGGGCGGACGGTTCACCGTCGCGACCGCGGCGGGGCCGGGGATCGACCTGCCGGCCACGGAGATCGCCGACGCGTACTACGGCGCGATCCCTCGAATCATGGAGGAATCCGCGGCGTCGGCGGAGGTGGACGTGGAGCACCCGGCGGTGCCGGGATAAGGGAGAGCGCGGGCGCGCCGAGGGGCGGGGTCCGGCGCCGGCGGACCGACGCCCCTCCCTACCGCCCGAACCCCACGACCCACAGCGCCAGCGCCGCGAGGCCGACCGCGGCGATCGCCAGGCCGACCCAGATCCCCCACAGCGCGAGCGATGCCATGAGCTGGCGCTCCGTGCGGCGGGCGATCCGCAGCGCGATCCACGACGCGAGCGCGACGAGCAGGCCGGTCACGATCCAGGGCATGGCTCCTCCGGGACTGCGCCGGCGCACGCCGCCGGACCCGTGCCCTCGCGTGCACGCCGCGTACCGCTCAACGCACCAGCCGCCCCCGCGCCGCCCCACGCCCCCATGCATCCCACGCACGCCCCGGCCGGACCCGCAGGGCCCGCCGCCCCCCGCCGGCCGCAGGCCGGCGCCCCCGGGCGCATCGCGCCCGCCCCCGGGCCGAAGGCCCGCCCCGGCCGCGCCAGCGGCCGCCCCCGCCGGCCGCCAGGCCGGCGCTCCCGGGGCGAAGCCCCGCTCCCCGGCGGCCCCCGCCCGCTGGCACCCGGCGCGCGCTGGGCGCGCCCCGCGCGCGCCGCGAACGCCTCTTGCGCACCGGGGTAGCAACGCCCAGACTACGCGGCGTTTCCACAACGCGAATACCGACGACGGGGTACCGCCCAGGGATGTGCGGAATCGTAGGCGTTACGGGGATCGACCACGCGGCCGAGCAAGCGTTCCTCGGGCTGTACGCGTTGCAGCACCGGGGGCAGGAGGCCGTCGGCATCTGCGCCATCGACGACGGCCGGGCAGCGGTCCACAAGGCCGACGGCCTCGCGGCCGACGCGTTCGATGACGAGCTGCTGCGGCGGCTCCCCGGCCGCACGGCGCTCGGCCACACCCGCTACTCGACGGCGGGCGGCCCGGGGCTGAACAACGCGCAGCCGTTCGCGGTGCGGTATCATCAGGGCGACCTGGCGCTGGTCCACAACGGCAACATCACGAACGGGATGGTGCTGCGCGAGGACCTGGTGCAGGAGGGCGCGATCTTCCAGTCGACGATCGACTCGGAGGTGATCGTGCACCTGATCGCGCGCTCGCGACGGCGGACGCCGGACGAGCAGGTCGCCGAGGCGCTGTCGAAGCTGGTCGGCGCGTACTCGGTCCTGATCACGATCGGCGACACGCTGTACGCCGCCCGCGACCCGTGGGGTTTCCGGCCGCTCGTGCTCGGCCGCAAGGACGACGGCTGGGTCGTCGCGAGCGAGACGTGTGCGCTGGACCTCGTGGGCGCGGCGTTCGTCCGCGACCTCGAGCCGGGCGAGCTGGTCCGGATCGAGGACGGCCGGCTCGAGTCGCTCGGGCCGCTCGAGCGGGAGAACCGACCGGCGCCGTGCATCTTCGAGCTGGTCTACTTCGCCCGGCCGGACTCCCGGCTCTGGGGTGCGAGCGTCGACCGGGCGCGCCGCGCGTTCGGCCGCCAGCTCGCCCGCGAGCACCCGGCCGATGCCGACTGCGTCTTCAGCGTCCCCGACTCGTCGAACTCCGCCGCGCTCGGCTTCGCCGAGGAGAGCGGCATCCCGTTCGAGCTCGGACTGATCCGTAATCATTACGTCGGCCGGACGTTCATCCACCCCACGCAGGCCGGGCGCGACTTCCGCGTGCGCATCAAGTACAACCCCGTGCGCGAGGTCATCGCGGGGAAGCGCGTCGTCGTGGTCGACGACTCGCTGGTGCGCGGCACGACGAGCCGCGGCCTCGTCTCGCTGATCCGCGAGGCCGGCGCGAAGGAGGTCCACTTCCGCATCGCGAGCCCGCCGGTCAAGTTCCCGTGCTACTACGGGATCGACATGCCGACGCGCGAGGAGCTGATCGGCGCGACGCGTTCCGTCGAGGAGATCCGTGAGCGCCTCGGCGTCGACTCGCTCGGCTACCTCTCGCTCGACGGGATGATCGGCGCGGTCGAGGAGCACGGCCCGTTCTGCACCGCCTGCTTCTCGGGAGACTACCCGGCACGGCTCGTGGACCTCGAGAACGGGTACGCGCCGGCCGGCGAGTGCTGACGGCGTAGGCGCTCCGGCGGTACACTCGCGGGGCGCTCCGGCTGGCCGCTCCCGCTGGCGGCTCCGGCGGTATACTCGCGGGATGCTCCGGCTGGCGGCTCCGGCGGTACACTCGCGGGACGCTCCGGCGGTACACTCGCCCTCCGCGGCTACGCTCGCTCGGTCGGAGCCTCCTCGGAGCTTCGCTCCTGCGGGGTCTCCTCGGTCGCTCGCTGATGCCGCTCCGGGCGAGTGTACCGCCTCCGCTTCGGGCGGTGCAGGCGGGGCGACGACCGTAGCTCCGTCGACCCGTTCACCGGGGGCCTCACCTCGCCCACGACCGGTCCGGGTGCGCCGGCTGTGCGGCGGCGGACGCCGGTGATCAGGTTCGCGTCGATGACGCAGTCCTCGTCGCCGTCGAGCACGCCGTCGTCGCGGCCGTGCTCGCCGTGGCCGCCGAAGGCGCGCGCGCCGCTCGTCCGCTCGGCAACGGCCTCCCACCCGCCGCCGCCGAGACGCCGGCCGCCAACGAATCCGCCCCAGCCCCGGACTCTCCGCCGAACTCCTCGTTGCCGTTCCCGCTTGCCCCCGGGGCCCCCGGCCCGCTTCTTGCGCCCGCCCGCTCCCCCGAACCACCCCCCTCCAACACCCACGATCAAACTGGAGCCGCGAAAAATGTCGAACCCCCTCGTCTACCACTTCGGCGCGGGCCGGGCGGACGGGTGCAAGGACGACGCGCACCTGCTCGGCGGGAAGGGCGCGAACCTGGCGGAGATGACGCGGATCGGGCTCCCCGTGCCGCCCGGCTTCACGATCACGGCGGAAGTCTGCCGCTACTGGCGCGCGCACGGCACGCACCCGGCCGGCCTCCGCGAAGCGGTCTACGCGCACGTCCGCCGGCTCGAGGAGGAGACGGGCAAGCGGTTCGGCGGCGCGGACGACCCGCTGCTGGTTTCGGTGCGCAGCGGCGCGGCGGTCTCGATGCCGGGGATGATGGACACGATCCTGAACCTCGGCCTCAACGACCGCACCGCCGCTGCCCTCGCCCGCGCGGCGGACGACCCGCGCTTCGCCTACGACTCGTACCGCCGCTTCGTGCAGATGTACGGCGATGTCGTGCTCGGCGTGGCGCACGAGCGCTTCGAGCGGCTGCTCGACGCGCGCAAGCGCGAGCGCGGCGTGGAGCACGACACGCAGCTCGACGCGGACGACCTGCGCGCGCTCGTCGCGGCGTTCAGGGCGCTCGTCGAACGCGAATCGGGCGCGCCGTTCCCGGACGATCCCGCGTCGCAGCTCTGGGGCGCGATCGAAGCGGTGTTCCGCTCGTGGGACAACGATCGCGCGAAGGCGTACCGGCGGCTGAACGGCATCCCGGACGACCTCGGCACCGCGGTCAACGTCGTGGCGATGGTGTACGGCAACCTGGGCGAGGTGTCGGGGACGGGCGTCGCGTTCACGCGGGACCCGTCGACGGGCGAGAAGCGGTTGTTCGGCGAGTTCCTGGTCAACGCCCAGGGCGAGGACGTGGTGGCGGGGATCCGGGACCCCCTGTCGATCGACGCGATGGCGGCGCGGTTCCCCGCCGCGTACGACGAGCTGCTGCGCGTGCAGGCGCTGCTCGAGGCCCACTACCGCGAGATGCAGGACCTGGAGTTCACCGTCGAGCGCGGGCGGCTGTACCTGCTCCAGACGCGGGCGGGCAAGCGGACCGCGACGGCGGCCGTGCGGATCGCGGTCGACATGGTCGACGAGGGGCTGATCGACGAGGCCGAGGCCGTGCGCCGGGTCGAGCCGTCGCGCGTCGCGTCGCTGCTGCACCGGCAGGTCGACCCGGCGGCGGAGGTCACGGTGCTCTGCACCGGGCTCCCGGCGTCGCCCGGCGCGGCGGCGGGCGTCGTCGTCTTCGAGCCGGACGCGGCCGTCGCGCGCGCCGACGCGGGCGAGCCGGTCATCCTCGTGCGCCGCGAGACGTCGCCGGACGACTTCCACGGGATGGTCGCCGCGCGCGCGATCGTGACGACGCGGGGCGGGATGACGTCCCACGCCGCCGTCGTCGCGCGGGGGATGGGCAAGTGCTGCGTCGTCGGCGCGCGGGAGATCCGGATCGACGAGGCGGCGCGTGCGTTCCACGCCGGCGGCCGCACGGTGCGCGAAGGCGAGTGGATCACCGTCGACGGCGGCGGCGGCCGGGTGCTGCTCGGCGAGGTCGCGACCGTCGAGCCGGAGCTGTCCGACGCGTTCCACCGGCTCATGGGGTGGGCCGACGGCGTGCGGCGCCTGCGCGTCCGCGCGAACGCCGACACGCCGGCGGACGCGGAGCGGGCGCGCGCGTTCGGCGCCGAGGGGATCGGGCTGTGCCGCACCGAGCACATGTTCTTCGAAGGCGACCGCATCGTCGCCGTGCGCGAGATGATCCTCGCCCGCGACGACGCCGCGCGCCGCGCCGCGCTCGACGCGCTGCTCCCGATGCAGCGCGCGGACTTCGAGGGGATCTTCCGCGCGATGGATGGGCTGCCCGTCACGATCCGCCTGCTCGACCCGCCGCTGCACGAGTTCCTCCCCTCGGGCCCCGCGGAGGCGCGCGCGCTGGCCGAGCGGCTCGGCCTCGACCCGGACGACGTCGCCCGCGCGGTCGAGCGCCACCGCGAGGCGAACCCGATGCTCGGCCACCGCGGCGTGCGCCTCGGGATCACGTACCCGGAGATCACCGAGATGCAGGCCCGCGCGATCTTCGAGGCCGCCGCCGCCGCCGCGCGCGACGGCGTCGCCGTCCGGCCGGAGATCATGGTCCCGCTCGTCGCGCACGCGGAAGAGTTCCGGCGCCAGGCCGCGCTCGTGCGCCGCGTCGCCGACGCCGTGCTCGGCGAAGCCGGCCCGACGATCAACTACCTCGTCGGCACCATGATCGAGCTGCCCCGCGCCGCGCTGACCGCCGCGGAGATCGCCGCCGAGGCGGACTTCTTCTCCTTCGGCACGAACGACCTCACGCAGACGGCGTTCGGCATCTCCCGCGACGACGCCGCCGCCTTCCTCCCCCGCTATCTCGAGGCCGGCATCCTCGCCGAGGACCCGTTCCAGGTCCTCGACCGCGCGGGCGTCGGCCGGCTGATCACGCTCGCGACGACGGAAGCGCGCGCCAGGCGGCCCGACCTGAAGGTCGGCATCTGCGGCGAGCACGGCGGCGACCCGCTCTCTGTCGCGTTCTTTCACGACGCCGGCCTCGACTACGTCTCCTGCTCTCCGTACCGCGTGCCGGTCGCCCGGCTCGCGGCGGCGCACGCGGCGTTGGGGGCGGGTGCGAGCGCGGCGGCGGGCGCGGGGGCGCGCCCGGCCGCGAGCGCCGGCGGCGTCGGGGTGGCGATCGACGCGGCGGGCGGCGAGCGGGCCGCGCGGGTCGCGGCGCCGCCCGCCTCCGGCCGCGCACTCGCCGAGAGCGCGATCGCCGAGGCGGACGCGGGCGCCTGACCGCGCCCGCCCGCCCCGATCTTGCCCCCGGCGCCGCGGCCGGTGTAAGTTGCACCATGGATAGAGTGCATCGATCCGAGACGTCCAGTATCGCGCGAGCGGCCGGGGTCCTGCGGCCGCTCGCGCGCATCGTATCGGCACGCCGCACGGCGGGCCGGCGCCCGCGGTCCGGCCGCCGCGCGCGCGCACGCCGCGTCGCCGCGCTGCTCGTCCCGCTCGCCCTCGGCGCCTGCACCCGCGGCGGCGCGCCGGACGGCGCCGTCACCCGCCCGCGGCCGACCCCGGCCGGCGACCGGGCCGCCCCGGATGCCGCCCCGACCCACGAGCTGATCCTCCTCGGCACGACCGACGTCCACGGCCGGCTCCTCGCGCACGACTACTACACCGGCCGCGCGACCGATCACGGACTCGCGCTGCTGAAGCCGCTCATCGACAGCGTGCGCGCCGCGCACCCCGGGCGCGTCTTCCTCTTCGACTCCGGCGACCTGCTCCAGGGCAACCCGCTCGCGTACGTCCACGCCCGCCGCGCGACGACCGGGCCGAACCCGGTCATCCGCGCGATGAACCTGCTCGACTACGACGCTGCGGCCATCGGCAACCACGAGTTCAACTACGGCATCGCGCACCTCGACCGGGCGGTCGAGGACGCGGGGTTCCCGTTCGTCTCCGGCAACATCTTCCGGCACGGCACGGACGCGTACGCGTACACGCCGTACGTCCTGCTCCCACACGTCGTCGCCGAAGGCGACACGATCCTCGTCGGCGTGACGGGGAACACGCCGCCGGGCGTCCACGTCTGGGATCGCGCGAACGTCGACGGGAAGCTCGAGTTCCGCGATGTCGTCGCTTCGCTGCGCCCCATCGTCGGCGAGATGCGCGCGCGCGGCGCGGACCTCGTCGTCGTCCTGTCGCACGGCGGCTTCGGCGGCACCAGCTACGACACGCTCGCGACCGGGCTCGGCCCCGAGAACGTTGCCGACCGCCTCGCCCGCGAGGTGCCGGGGATCGACGTCGTCTTCCTCGGCCACACGCACCGCGAGCTCGCCGACTCGACGATCGCCGGCACGCTCTTCACCCAGGCGCGGAACTGGGCCGGCAGCCTCGCCGCGGTCGCCGTCCGCCTCGCGCGCCGCGCGCCGGGCGAGTGGGACGTCGTCGATGCCGCGGGCCGGATCCTGCGGCCGGATCCCGACCGGCCCGACACCGCGTTCGTCGCCGCGCTGCGGCCCGCGCACGAGCGCACCATCGCCTACGTCGAGTCCGTGGTCGGCCGCTCGACGGCGCGCTGGGAAGCCGGCGAGGCGCGCGTCCGCGACACGCCGATCCTCGACTTCATCAACGAGGTGCAGCGAAAGGCGACGGGCGCGGACCTCTCGGCGACCGCCGCGTTCAACCTCTCCGCGGCGATCCCCGCCGGCGAGATCACCGTCGCCGACCTGGCGGGGCTGTACGTCTACGACAACACGCTGAAGGCCATCCGCATCGACGGCGCCGAACTGAAGGCGTACCTCGAGCAGTCCGCGCGCTACTACCGCGGCTGGCCGCCGCCGGGAGGAGGGCCCGTCGTCGATCCCGACGTCCCCGGCTACAACTTCGACGTCGTGAGCGGCGTCGAGTACACGATCGACCTCTCCCGCCCGCCCGGCGACCGCATCGTCGGGCTGCGCTACCGCGGCCAGCCGGTCCGCCCCGACCAGACGTTCACGCTCGCCGTCAACAACTACCGCCAGGGCGGCGGCGGCGGGTTCACGATGATCGCCGACGCGCCGGTCGTCTACGACCGCCAGGAGGACATCCGCGAGCTGCTGATCGAGGAGGTCCGGCGCCGCGGCACGATCCGGCCCGACGACTACTTCCGCGAGAACTGGCGGCTGCTCCCGGCCGAGGCCGCGCGCGCCGCGCTCCGCGAACAGCACGCCGGCCGCCGCACGGCACGCGCCGGCGGCACGAACTGAGACGCTTCCGAAGAACGACGACGCAGACGACCATGATCCACGTCACCCGCGAGCTGCTCGAGCAGCTCCCCAAGACCGAGCTCCACGTCCACCTCGACGGCAGCCTCCGCCCCTCCACGCTCGTGGAGCTGGCAAAGGAGTACGGCAAGGAGCTGCCGACCTACGACCCCGAGGAGCTGCGCGACTTCATGCACGTCAAGGACGCGCGCAACCTCGTCGACTACCTCGCCCGCTTCGAGGTCACGCTCTCCGTCATGCAGACCGCCGATGCGCTCGAGCGCATCGCCTACGAGCTCGCCGAGGACGCCGCCGCGGAGAACGTCCGCTACATGGAGGTCCGCTACTCGCCGATCCTGAACACCCGCGAGGGGCTGCCGCTCACCGAGGCCGTCGACGCCCCGCTCCGCGGCCTCGCCCGCGCCCGCGAGGAGCTCGGCATCCGCACCGCGCTCATCATCTGCGGCATCCGCAACATGAGCCCCGAGACCTCGCGCGACCTGGCCGACCTCACCGTCGCCTACAAGGACCGCGGCGTCGTCGCGTTCGACCTGGCCGGCGCCGAGTACAACTACCCGGCCAAGAAGCACAAGGACGCGTTCTACACCGTCATCAACCACAACATGGCCGCCACGATCCACGCCGGCGAGGCGTACGGCCCGGAGTCGATCCACCAGGCGCTGCACTACTGCAAGGCCAACCGCATCGGCCACGGCACCCGCCTGTTCGAAGACCCGGACCTCATGCGCTACGTCAACGACTTCCGCATCCCGCTCGAGATCAACCTGACCTCGAACGTGCAGACCCGCGCCGTGCCCAGCTTCGAGGAGCACCCGCTGCGGCTGTACTATGACGAAGGGCTCGTCGTCACGCTCAACACCGACAACCGCCTGATGAGCGCGACCACCGTGACCGAGGAGTACTGGCGCGCGCACCGCTACCTCGACTTCACCTGGGACGAGCTCTGCGACATCGCCGTCATGGGCTTCGAAAGCGCCTTTCTTCACCACCAGGAGAAGGTCGAGCTGCTCGAGGACGTGATCGAGACGATCGAAGCGCTGTCGGAAGACGCCGAGGACGTGGCGTGATGCGCCGGGTGGGCGCGCGGAGCGGAATCAGAAGATCGGCTTCGCGGCGGGCACGAAAAACGCCCCAGGCTGATCGAAGCGATGTCCGCCGCGCTTAGCGCTGCTACCTGCGGGGTCCTGACGCGGTTCGCGGGCTCGCATCCTTCGGGCCTGGGGCGCATTCTTAAGCTAGCGGAAAGCACATGGAGGGTCAACCGGGCGCCGCGCACGCGATCGCGGCACCGATCCCGCAGCTCGAACCCGGCCGGTGAATCCGCGCCGGCAACCCCACGCGCCCGCGATCGCGCCCGCCCCGAGGATGGCGCGGGCCGGCACAACGCGGAGAAACCATGACCGACTGGACACGGAACATCCTGGACGACGACGAGAGCATCCGCGACATGCTCCGCACCGTCCGCCGCATCGCGGTGCTCGGCATCAAGCCGGAGTCGCGGCACGCGAAGCCGGCGCACTACGTCCCCGCCTACCTCCAGCGCGCCGGGCTCGAGATCGTGCCCGTCCCCGTCTACTACCCGGAGATCGACGAGATCCTCGGCGAGCGCGTCTACCGGCGGCTCGCGGACATCCCCGGCGAGATCGACCTCGTCGACGTGTTCCGTAAACCCGGCGACATCCCGCCCCACCTCCCCGACCTCCTCGAAAAGATGCCGAAGGCGGTCTGGTTCCAGTCCGGGATCCGCAACGACGAGGCGGCGGAGACGCTCGCGCGGGCGGGGATCCGCGTCGTCCAGGACCGGTGCCTCATGGTCGAGCACCGCAAGATCTCGGGCCGGGAGGCGTGATGGCAGGGCTGGACTTCAAACGGGCGACGGACCTGTTCCTCGGCTCCGAACGTGAGCTTGCCCTCGCGCTCGGCATCTCCGAGGCCGAGCTGCGCGCGTTCCGCCGCGAGCCGCACCGCGCCCCCGACGCCGTCCTTGACCGCCTCGCCCGCGTCCTCATCGAGCGCGGCCGCGGGATGATCCGTGTCGGCGAGCTGCTGGGCGGGGCCTGAGCCGTCCCTGCCCCGCCCCGCCGGGGCCCGCGCGTCCCACACCGATGCCACGCCGCCGTCCACGGCCGGGGTCGCAACCCGGGGCCGCTGCACGCGTTGCGACGACGCCCGCATGCCGGCCAGGCGGGCACGAGAATTGCACCTCGTCATGGCACCCGGAGTTCCCGTTCGCAGGCGACTGAGAAACCATGCCATCGCACCCCACGCCGCGTACGACGCCGTACGTGCCCCTGGACGCCCGCCGCGCCCGGGGCAGCACGTTTCCGTTCACGGCGGTCGGACCCCGGGCCGGAGTCGCGGGCCCGGTGCCCGCACTCCCGGACGCTCCCCCGATCCTGCTCATCGAGGCCATCGAGCGGGGGATCCGCGCTCTCGGATACGACCCGGTCCGCACGTTCGACGCACGCCGCCGCTGGCGGCTGGAGTCCGGCGGCGAACTGATCGCGTCGGCGCCGAGCCTGGCGGAGCTGGCCCGCGCCGCGCACGCGTGGCTGCGGGCCCGGGAAGAAGCTCGGCAATAGCGCCCGGCCGGGCGCGCGACACCCCACTCCCCGGAGGAACGGCGTGCGGCTGGTGTTCGGCCACGGCGACGCTCGACGAGCTCGGCCCCGACGCGACCGCGCGGCCGAGGTCTGTGCCTCACCCCGCGCGCCACGCGTCCTCCACGTGCTCGAGCGTCCACGCGCCGGCCGAGGTGCGGAGCACGGCGATCGCGTCGAAGCGGTAGACGTCGGTCCGGCGGCCGTGGCGCGCGATCCACGCGCGCGCCACCGTCTCGATCTCCGCGCGTTTGGCGCGCGTGATCGCCTCGAGCGGGTGGCCCCACCCCGGGCCGGCGCGCGTCTTCACCTCGACGAACGCGACGACCCGCCCGCGCCGCGCCACCAGGTCGACCTCCTTGTGGCCCAACCGGAAGTTCCTCGCGAGCACGGTCCAGCCGTGCGCCGAAAGCCACCGCGCCGCCAGGGCCTCGCCGGTCCGCCCGAGGTCGTGGGACTCGCTCATCCCGAACAGCGTGCCGTGCCGGGCGGGGCGCCGCCATGGACAGGGCGGCCAGCTTCGCGGCGCCGCCGGGGCCGGCCGTTTCCACGCCCCGGCCGCGCTTGCCGGGGACGTTGTCGCCGACTATCTTCCACGCTTCCGTAGCGGGTGCGCCCACGATGCGGCGCGCCCGCGCGCGCGATTCTCTTGCGAGCGCGCAAGCGCTTCGCTTCGCCCCGAACACTGCCGATGCTGAATTCGATCCGGTGCCACGCGGGCACGCTCGCGGCCGTGGCCGTCCTCTGCGCGGGGGCGGTGGGGTGCGCCCACGCTCCGCCGGCGCCGCCCGCCACGGACGACCCCGAGCCGTTCGTCCTCACCCCGGGCGACATGGTCCGGCTCAAGGTCTGGCGCGGCGAGGACATGACCGGGGACTACCTCGTGAACAACGACGGCGTCGTCGTCTTCCCGCTCATCGGCCCGATGACCGTGACCGGGATGTCGGCGGACTCGCTGAAGACCACGCTCGTCAATGCGTATTCACGTTACGTCCGGACGCCGTCGATCGAGGTGCTCCCGCTGCGGCGCATCAACATCTACGGCGCCGTGCAGAACGGCGGGCTCTATCCGGTCGACCCGACGATGACGGTCGCCGACGCGCTCGCGCTGGCCGGCGGCGTCACGCCGCAAGGCGACCCGAACAAGGTCGACCTGATCCGCGACGGCCGCCGCATCCGCGCCGAGCTGACCGAGGACACCCGCATCATGGAGCTGCCGATCCGGTCCGGGGACCACCTCTACGTCCCCGAACGGAGCTGGATCAGCCGCAACATCGGCCTGGTCAGCACGGTGGTCTCGGGCTTCATCAGCGTCGCCATCGTCCTGCTCAACGACTACCTGGACAAAGATCGATAGGATGCAGACCGAGCTTCCGCAGCCGAACGGCGCGGTCGACGACGAGATCGACCTGCGAGAGGTCTGGCAGCTCCTCCTCCGGAACCGCGGCCTGATCGCGGCGTGCACGGCGGTCATCGTCGCGGCGGCGGGCGCGTTGACGTTCCTCGCCACGCCGGTCTACGAAGCGGCGACGACGATCCGGATCGACGAGGAGCAGTCCAGCCTCCCGGTGCTGGACATCCTCCAGGCGGCCGCGAACGGGAGCGAGGTGGCCACGGAGATGGAGGTGCTCGGCAGCCGCACGCTGGCCGAGGCCGTCGTCGACTCGCTCGGTCTGCAGCTCGTGGTGCTCGAGCCCGAGCGCGTCGCGCGCGACGAGATCCTGGACTACGTCCGCACCTCCCGCGATGCGCCGAAGGCCGAGTACGTCCTGCTCCGGCAGGAGGACGGCCGGTTCGCCGTGCACGACGTCGAGAACGACGCGGAGCTCGGTACGTTCGGGATCGGCCAGCGGATCGACCTGCCGGGCGCCACGCTCGTGCTGGCGCCCGGCGCGGCGAACCACGATGAGATCCGCCTGGCGACGCGCCGGTTCCAGCGCGCCGTCGAGTCCATCCAGACGACGGTCTCGATCTCGCGCCCCAGCCGCGAGGCGAACATCGTCGTCGCGCGCTACCAGAGCGCCGACACGGTGCTCGTGCACCAGGTCCCGAACCTGCTCGCCCGGCTCTTCATCGCCCGGCGGCAGGAGATCAGGAAGACCGAGGCGCGCAGCACCGTCGACTTCCTGCGCGAGCAGATCGACACGCTGGCGGTCCAGCTCATGGCCGCGGAGGAGGCGCTCCGGCTGTTCCGCGAAGGCGAGCAGGTCGTCAGCCTCGAGGCCGAGGCGACCAGCCAGGTCCAGCAGCTCTCGGAGCTCCAGGCCCAGCGGCTGACGTACGAGGCCGAGCGCGCCGCCCTCGCGGAGCTGCTCGAAGATGTCCGGAACTCGGGCGCCGTCCGCGAGGGCGAGGCGTCTCCGTTCCGGCGCCTCATGGGGTTCCCGAGCCTGCTGCGGAACGCGGCCGCGTCCGAGCTGTTCCGCTCGCTCGCCGAGGTCGAGAACCAGCGCGCGAACCTGCTGCGCACGCTCACGCCGGAGCACCCGGACGTCCAGGTCCTCACGGCGCGCATCCGCGAGCTGGAGAACCAGCTCCGCTCCATCGCGGTGACGTACCTCCAGGGGCTGACGAACCAGGTCGCGTCGCTCGACGCGATGCTGGCGCGCTTCGGCAACGAGCTCGCGGAGATCCCGGCCAAGGAGGTGCAGTTCGCCCGGCTGAAGCGCCAGGCGATGGTCCTCGAGGAGATCTACACGCTGCTCCAGACGCGCCTGAAGGAGGCGGAGATCGCCCAGGCCGTCGAGGACGCCAGCGTCCGCGTGGTCGACACGGCCGTACGCTCGATCGAGCCGGTCAAGCCGCGGGTCGTCCTGAACCTGGCACTCGCCGTCGTCCTCGGGCTCATGGCCGGCGTGGGCATCGCCTTCCTCCGGGAGTTCATGGACACGACGGTCCACACGCGGGAGGACGTGCAGGAGGCCACGGGCGCGCCGGTGCTCGGGATGATCCCCCGGATCCGCGCCACGGAAGTCAGCGGGAACGGCAAGGGCCGGTTCCGCCCGGCGCACGCGCACGGGACCGCGCTCCCCCAGCACCTGGAAGCGCGGCTGGTCACCGGGCACGACCCGCGGAACCCGGTCTCCGAGGCCTACCGCAGCCTGCGCACGAACATCACGTTCTCGCGGCTCGATCGTGCGCCGAAGACGCTGGTCTTCACCAGCGCGACGCCGGGCGAGGGCAAGTCGACGACGTCGGCGAACCTCGCGATCACGCTGGCGCAGCAGGGGCTCAGTATCCTCCTCGTCGATGCCGACCTGCGCCGCGGCGTGCTGAACAACGTCTTCCACAAGGAGCGCGAGCCGGGGCTGTCGAACGTCCTGCTCGGCACGACGACGTTCGACGACGCCGTCGAGACCATCCACCTCGGGGCGAGCGGAACGCTGCACTTCCTCAGCTCCGGCACGTTCCCGCCCAACCCCGCGGAGCTGCTCGGCTCGGCCCGGATGCGGTCGCTGCTCGAGCGTCTCGAGGCCGAGTACGACACGATCATCCTCGACGCGCCGCCGCTGAACATGGTCACGGACGCGGCCCTGCTCGGCACGAACGCCGATGGCGTGGTCGTCGTCGCCCGGGCGTCGCGCACGGAGAAGGCGGCGCTCACGTACGCAATGGAGCAGCTCCGCAACGTGCGCGCGGGCGTGCTCGGCGCCGTGCTGAACGACATCGACTTCAAGCGCGACGCCCGCTACGGCGGCCAGTACGGCGCCTACATGTACCAGTACTACTACGCCGCGGACGAGTAGCCGGCGCCGGGCGCGGCACGTTCAGCGCCGGCCGACGCGGCGGATGCGGTACCCGAACGGCCGGCCGTGATTCTCGCGGATCCGCATCTCGACGGCGGGCGCGGGCACGGCGCTGCCGAACTCCTCGAAGTACCAGCCCTGTACCGGCTCCCGGCTCCCGCGCCGGAGTTCCAGCGCTTCGATCCCGAACGGCTCGATCCGGACGCACACGTCCCCGGCGCACGCGACGAGCGCCGGGCCGTCCCGCTCCACGCGGAAGTCGGGGTGGAGGTGGAGGAAGCTCCGGATCACCGCGCCCGCGCCGCCGGCCACGACGTCCGTGACGCTCCACGCGTCGCCCGAGCCCTCGATGACGCGGCGGTGCACGATGCTCCGGTCGTGGTACGGGGTGCAGGCGCCGGCGAACCGGTAGCCGCCCCCCGCCGGCTCCGCCGTGACGACGCGGACCGCGGCGCGACGCGCCACGCGGAACGTGCCCCAGACCTCCGACTGCTCACGATCCGCGATCATGACCGTGTTGTGCGCCCGCGTGCTGCGGGCGTACTCGCGGAACGGGTCTCCGTCGTAGCCGTGCACGCCCGAATCGACCACGACCGGCCGCCCCCCGAGGTCCAGCTCGAAGCTCAGCGCGCCGCAGTGGGAATGCCCCGGCTGATACGCCGGCCCGGGCGCGCCGCCGTCGACGATCAGCCGCGCGCCGTTCGCGGGGTCCACGAAGCCGTGGAACCCCGCATCGGGTAGCGCGACGACGCCCGCCGGCGCCGGGATCCCCTGCCCCACCGCGCCACGGGCGAGCGCGTCCAGCCACCGCCGGTCCGGCGCGCCGGCGTTCGCCGAATCGTTGAACCGATGGAGCGTCCCGTCCGGCCTCGAAAGCACGCCGAACGCGTCCGCCATGCGCCGGACCCGCTCGCGCGCCGCGTCCGCGACCGGCTCGCCCGCCGCGTCGAGGAGCGAGACGACCTCGAGGAGGTCGCCGAGCGCGATCGCGTGGTACATCGGCGCGCGTTCGTAGTGCGCGCCGTCCGGGAGCACCTGCTCGAACAGCTCGCGCCGGAGCAATCGCCGCCCCTTCGCTCGCCAGCGCGCGGCTTCCCGGCCGGTGAAAACCGCCCCGCCGACGACGAGCGCCTTGACGTTCTTCAGGAGGTGGTTGGCGAGGATGTGGTACTCGAGACGCCGCGCGAGGAAGGCGAGCTGCTCCGCCGCGCTCCGCAGGATCGCCTCCCGCGGCCGCGCGCCCAGCCCCTCGCCGAAGAGCAGGACGGCGTACACCCAATTCACCGTGCGGAGCGAGACCGGGTACGGCTCCCACCCGTCCCCGCGGCCCGCGGGGCACCCGCGGATCCACGACTCCGCCAGCTCCACGAACCGCGCGGCGTACCGCGCGTCGCCCGTGTGGCGCCACGCCCAGGCGAGGTCCAGCGCGTAGTCGAAGTAGTGGAGGTTGTAGCTCCACAGGTGGCTCACCGGCCGCCGGTCCCAGGCGATCGACGGGAGCCGCTCCTCGTGGTTCAGGAAGCGGAACGTCCCCGAGACGACGTCGTCCGCCCGCCGCAGCCGCGCTTCGACGTCCCCCGCCCCCCAGGACTGGACCGCCGCCGCGAGCGCCGGCGCGACAGCGCCATCGAAGCCACACCGCGCCGCGACGCGCGCCGGCAGCCGCGACTGGATCCGGCGCACCGGGCGGTAGACCCACTGCTCCCACCGCAGGTGGCGCGCGGTGCGGGCGTACAGCACCACCCGTTCGAGCGCTCCCACGTCGGTCAGTCCCCGCGGACCGCCACCGGCCGCCCCGTGCGCAGCGATTCCTCGATGGCGAACGTGGCGCGGGTGGTCGCGACCAGCGACCGCAGCGGGATCGGCGGCTCGCCGCCCGTCCGGACCGCAGAAAGGAACGCCGCGACCTCCTGGTCGAAGCCTTTCTCCTGGGAGAATTTCCGGACCCGACGCCGCTTGCCGCCGCGCGTCAGCGTGAGCGTCCGGAAATCCTCCAGCACGGCGATCCCGCCGCCGCCGTACACCTCCACCCGCTCCTTCGGGAAGCTCCGGTCGCCCGTCGAGAAGTAGTCGATGCTCGCGATCGAGCCGCCGCCGTACCGCAGCGTGACCGCCACAGTGTCGTGCAGCTCCGCCGTCGGGCCGCCGAGCCCGTGCGCGAAGACCTCCACCGGCTCCTCGCCGGTCAGGTACGACACCAGGTCCACGAAGTGGCAGACCTCGCCGATGATGCGGCCGCCGCCGTCCTCCGGGTCGTGCACCCACGTCCCCGGCGGGATCGCGCCCGCGTTGATCCGGTACTGCACCGCGAGCGGCTGACCGGCCGCGAAGAAGCGCTTCAGCTCCGCCACCAGCGGCGAAAAGCGACGGTTGAAGCCGACCGTGACCAGCCCGCCGCTCGCCTCCTGCGCGTCGAGCACGCGCTCGAGCCCCGCCTCGTCGATCGCGAGCGGCTTCTCCACGAACACCGCCTTCCCCGCCCGCAACGCGTCCGCCGCGAACTTCGCGTGCGAGCCGTGCCGCGTCGCGATCACCACCGCGTCGATCGATTCGTCCGCCAGGAGCTGCGCCGTGTCCGTCGTGCAGTAGCCGAAGCCGAACTTCTCGCCCGTGGCCTTCGCGTTCATCCCCGTCGCCGTCGAGACCCCGACGAGCCGGGCGTCCGCCGCCGAGCGGAATCGCGGCAGCAGTACCGACTTCGCGAAGTTCCCGGCGCCGATGAACCCCACGCCGACCTTCCCGCCCTTCGATCCCCGCGGCCTCAGCTCGATGCGGCGCACCGCCGCCCCGGCGCCGCCGTCGCCGTACGTCAGCACCACGCCCAGGAACGGCTGCCGGTCCTCGCCCGTCACGATCGCGTACGCCTTCTCCGCCTCGTCGATCGTGAACCGATGCGTCGTCAGCTTCGACGGCGTGACCTGCCCCGTCGCGACCAGCCGGAGGAACTCCTCCATGTTGCGCCGCTCCGTCCACCGCACGTAGCCGATCGGGTAGTCGTGTCCCGCCTCCTCGTACGACGGGTCGTAGCGACCGGGGCCGTACGAGCGCGACAGCCGGAGCTGCAGCTCCTTCTCGTAGTAAACCTTTCGCGGCACGTCCATCTTCACGGCGCCGACCATCGAGACGACCCCGCGGTCGCGGCAGATCTCTCCCGCCAGCTCCGTCGGATCGTTGCTGTCCGCCGCCGCGGTCACGATCACCGCGTCCACGCCGACGCCGCCCGTGAACGCCGCCACCGCGCCGGCGACGTCGTCCGAGCGCGCCACCGCCTCGTCCGCGCCCAGCTCCCGCGCGAGCGCGATCTTCGCCGGGTCCAGGTCGATCCCGATCACCCGACAGCCACCCGCCTTCAGCAACTGCACCGTGAGCTGGCCCAGGAGCCCGAGCCCGATCACCGCCACGCTCTCCCCCAGCCGGACCTCCGCGATCCGCACGCCCTGGAGCGCGATCGCACCCAGCGTCACGTACGAGGCGTCCTCGAACGACACGCCATCCGGGACCTTCACCGTCAGGTTCCTCGGCACAAACACCGCGTGCGCGTGCGACGCGTACCCCATCCCCGCGCACGCCACACGGTCGCCCGCCGCGAACTCTTCCGCGCCGCGACCCACCTGCTCCACCACCCCGGCGCACGAGTAGCCGAGCGGGATCGGCTGGTCCAGCCGGCTCATCACCGTCTGCACCGTCGGTACGAGCCCGTCCTTCCGGACCTTGTCGAGCACCTGCCTGACCAGGTCGGGACGCTCCTTCGCCTTCCCCAGCAACGACTTGCCGGCGAAGTCGATCGTCATCCGCTCCGTGCCGGCGCTGATCAGCGACGCGGCGTTGCGCACGACGACGCCGCCCGACTTTCCATGCGGCTCGGGGACCTCGGCGACTTCGAGATTGCCCGAGCGGACGTTTTGAATAACCTGTTTCATCCTATAGCAAACCTTCTCACACAGAAGACAAAGTAGTCGCACTACTCGTATGAGAGCGGTCCTTATATGCGTGAATCACAATCGGCCGCCTAGACTGAAGCGCCTCACGGGTCTTGAGGAAGAGATTACCAGTCTCCCATACATACTCGACAGAACACGCATCGATTGGCTGACCACGACGCGGGCGAACCATCTCATAACTCCTCACGATCGTCCGTTCATGGCCGTGATCTCGAAACAACGGCGCGATACGATGCCTCTTTTCGACCACTTCTACCTTCAGGTACTTGAAGTCATCCATGGATATTAGCACGTTGCCCCGGTGCGCTGAGAACCTCTCCCTTACGCCCTCGAATGTGTGCCCCTTCGCCGAAAAGGTTATCGCGGCGATGCTTCCATCGGCAAACGTGTACGTTACCGCAATATCACAATCAGATTTTTCGGCACGAGTCGGAGTAATTGTCAAGGGGTACCGATTTTCTGGAGCTACAAGCTGAAGCACGAAATCAGTCCAATGGCACAGATTTCCCAGCACGCGCCCACCTTCCTCATGTCTGAAGTACCAATGATCAGGAGCAATTTCGTGACCGGCGACAAACCAGTTGAACATTGCCGGCCCAGGCTGGGATTCGAGAAAGTGCTTGATCGTTAGACCGATACGGCTATACGGCCGGTTAAACCCCAGGTTTACTTTCCCTCTGGTCTCCACCATAGTGGCGCAGAGGCGCTTGAGTTGATCCTCCGTAACAACGTGGGGTTTCTCAATGTGTACACTCTTCCCTGCCCGTAAAGCATTGATAGCATACTCGGCGTGGCTGGCATGATTAGAGGCGATATAAATGAGATCAATTTGTGGGTCCGCGATTATGCGGTCGGCGTCATCCGTAAAATAGCGAAATCCATATTGTTCATACATAGACGCGGCCCTGTGGACATCGATATCCATCGCGCCTCGCATGACCGGCCCATAATTCTTTTGCACATAATAGGCGATGTTGCTGAACGCGAAGTTTCCGCATCCGATCAATCCAACATGCCCGCCGTCTGGCGGTACCGGAGCCACAACTGGCAGAGACTTGTACCGCTTCTTCATGTGGTACTGACCTCTGATCTTGACCAAGGTGCGCCGAACACCGTAAAGCACAACGTACCTAGCGGCTTTCCGCAACTTGAAGCCAAGCCGTTGAGTCGTGTAGTCCATGGCCAGTCTCTACCAATCAGTCAACGCGGAATAGGTTTCACGGGCGCACTCCTGCCATGAGAATGCCCCTGCTCTCTCGAGTGCCAGCATTTTCAGGTTTCGCCGCTGCAACTGATCCTCGACGGCCTTCGTAAATTCGTTGAGGAATAGAAAATGGTCCAGCCAGTGACAGCTGTTCGATCCGATCCGGCTCCTTGAGTTTGGCCAGCGGTACCAGTGCAATGCTGGAAGCGGTACCTCATATAAAATGCAGTGGTACGAGAGTGGGTCACCGACATCGATGCGAAGGTCGTCACGCGCATAATCATTGAACGGCAGATAATGCTTGTGGAAACAGGCAAAAAACTTCTGCTCCCGCCGGACGGCTGCAACAAGCTCGCCTGCTTGGCACGCGTCAGTGGTTACGGGTTTCTCCACAACGGCGTAACGTCCGCGCGCTAGAGCCTGCACGGCAATTGGAGCGTGCGTGTAGTGGAATCCCGCGACCAAGATGAGATCGCTCTCATCATCTGAGCGTGGTAGCGGCGCAGTGTCCCACGTTACTGACCAATCATCGGGCGGAATCTGCAGTGGATCGATCTCGTGTATCCGCTGCACCATCACATGATGCCGCAAATTGGGAACAACGACAGTTTTTGCATAATTCCCGTAGCCGACAAGCGTCGCCGTCGGTTTCACCGATCCCTCCGCTTCGCGGTACGATACTCCCGATCAGGTATCGCCATATTGGGGGTCATTCGAAGCCCCGCTTCCCAAGCTATACTTCGCACGGCGTCAACGGCGACGTCTAAGATTGCATCCGTGTCGGCAAGTTCCCTTCCCGAGTGGATGCTCCACGCCCGTGCATCGCGCCACCACGCCGCCGTGACACGACTTTGCGCAAAACTTCTCGCGCTCCGATCTCCGAGACATAGTTCCACAAAAGCCGCCAACGATACGGGCGCACGAAGTACATGTCCTTAATCAGTTCCAGATTACACAGCCCATCAACCCGAATGCGGTATTCACTTGAGCCGCGATACTCGTCAAGGACGTCCTCTAACAGCTCCGTTCCAACAAGTACTCTCACAGAAGTGGCAGTCCTGTTGAGATTTGAGCGAACAGCACTGAAGCACGACCATTAGAAAACCCGTGACATAGCAGTCGAGGCAGTGCACGCGTTGAACCCCCAATTTGCGCTGCCCCATCCATGACTACCATGCCTGCTCGGCTACGCCTGGGCGAGACATCTTGGACACGCGACAAGTACCACAACGTCGGTTCCG
Source organism: Longimicrobiales bacterium (assembly GCA_036381255.1). GTDB lineage: Bacteria > Gemmatimonadota > Gemmatimonadetes > Longimicrobiales > RSA9 > CALBZE01. Next base: position 37,073 of record DASVDG010000058.1, read on the forward strand.
TGCCATTGCTCGTGATTCAGTACGGTCACGACTTCGTCCAAGCCAGAGAGTGCGCGGAAGGACGCCGTATTCTTGCAGGTGCACCGGAACCCAAATACGGATGCGTCGTCGTAGTATAAGAGACCAGCGGCCAACCGGGAAACAACCCGTTCTACGTCGCTTGCCGTTCGTCCACGACTGCACACCGAAAGAGCGCCTCATTCGCGGCGACCACGTCACGCGCGTCCATGCACTCGGCACCAAAATCACGGGCATTGGAGCGCAAGGTCGCATGCTCCGCTTCATCCATGTCGACTAGCTGCTGAAGCACCGTCACGAAGCCCTCTCGGTCGGACAGCGGCAGGTCCCAGCCGACGCCCCGCCTTTCCAACCCGCGCCAGGGCGTCCGATCGCTTATCAGGACGGGGCACCCCACGCTCAGTGCCTCGGGGATGACGTGGCCGTAGTTCTCACCGAATGTCGGAAGGAGGAAGACATCGTATGAGGCGAACACCGATCGTACTTCCGTATTCGGTACCGAACCCATGTATCGAACACAGATGTTATCCGGCATCTTAGCGATGGCGCGCTGGCAACTGTCCCAGTAAGCCGACTCCGTAATCGTTCCGTAGATATCGAAAATCACGTTTCCACGCAAAGAGCTCAGGAGGTCGAGCGCCCCCAGGAGGTTTTTCATCTTGGCAACCCTCGAAAGAAACACCGCACGGAGGCTGCTCGGTCGCTTCGGTACCGTCCTTTGGAGGTTCCGCACATCGACGCGCTCCGGTACAGCCGGTGCGATGTGGATCCTCGACCTCGCCCCGAATCGACGGCGAATATCCTCCGCCTCATATCGACTCGAGGCCTGCCACACAATCTTGCGATAAAGGCCGAGCAATTGAGCGACACGCAAATAAGTTTGCTTCTTGCAACGCTTCTGCGAGAGGGCGCCAGATGAGAATTCGCCGCGCGGCGCGAGAATCACCGGTCGGCGAGGGATCAATCGAAGGCTCCGCATGAGCATAGGAAGAATCGAATACCTGAATGAAAAAAAGCTGTTCAGGTACAGCACATCGTACTTCGTCTCTTGCAATATTCGCCGAAGCATCATCACGCCGGCGCCGCCCGGCGGCAGGTATCGAACCTGCGCTTTGCCGACATTCTGCCAGCGCCCTCGCGGATCCACCGAAGAATACGGCTTCCGGTCCCCGAAGTCGCGGTCCTGAGCGACAATAAGGAATTCGAATTCCGCGCTCAGGCGGTCTACCATATTGCTCAATGACCGGATGGGGCCACCCGCTTTGAAACCCGGGAGATAATGTTCAATAAGGGCGAGGATCCTCATCCCCCTACCAATCTCCATTGCGAATACACATGAATCTTGCCGCCCGATACATTGTCCCGTTCAACGCCAGGAAATGATCGCGGAATGCCGCCGCACGCCGGTCGGTCTGGTCCGGTGCCCGCTTCCGCTATGCGAAATGGAAGCGGCCCAAGCGTCCAAATTGGGAGCGTTGGCAACTGCAAACATTCGGGTCAATGGCGTAGACGTCGTTCGTTCGCAAACATTCTCTGTGGAGTGAAGATACGCGTCCCTTGGGGAGGATCTACTCTTCATCGATCCTTGCGCGCACCGCACCCTGCCCGGCCATGCCCCCTTAGAGGACATGTACCCCGGCAATCGCCTCCGGGGCGACGGGCCCGGTAAGTTTCGGGGCACATGCGGTCAGGTCCTGCTCCCCACGGTGTACGGTGCGGACGGCGCCGCATCCCGGGTGGCGCATGTACAACATACCCAGGAAGAACCAGATCGAACTGTTCCCGACGATGTTGAACGAAAACATGGCGGCGACGATGCTCAGCACGAGCAGGGCAGTTACCGCCGCTGTCGCGACCGCGGTCGGTTGCGCTACGCTCGAAAGGCGCGTCTGGGACCGAATGCCCCGGTGCACGGCCAGCAGTCCGACACAAAGCAGGCCGGTCCAGAGGAACAGACCGATCAACCCGTTCTCGCTGAGGAGTTCGAGGAGGATATTGTGCGGGTAGTCGCCGATCTGCCCTCCGAACACGAAGCTGCCGGTCCCGTGACCCAGGATCGGCGCCTCACGGAACATGCGCCAACCATGGGCCATACGGTCGATCCGTGCCCCGATCGATCCGGCGTACGCGGTCTGGCTCAGCGTCGGCATGAGCCGCTCCTGCACGGCGACGGGGAGGAACGGAAACGCGGCCACCGCCCCCGCGGCCAGGACGAGCAGGATCGCCCCCATGCGAAGCGCGCGAACGGCCAGGCTCCGGGTCTTCTGGGCGAGGAAGATGAGGACGATCAACGAGGCGACCAGCGAGAGGAGCGGCCCCTTGCCGCCGCTCAGGAGCATCAGGCCGAGGCCGACCGGAACGAAGGCAAGGGCCGTCGGCCGGAATTCGCCTCGCCGGTACCGGATCAGGAACACAGCGAAGCATCCGATGATCGACATCGCCACGCTTCGCGCGAACTGGAGCGGGTTGTAGCTCTCCGGGTGCAGGCGCCCCATCATCTCAAAGCCCGCCTCGAGCAGCCAGGCGCCCGCGATGAGGCCGAGGAGCCATCCGGAAGCGGCAAGGGCCTTGAGGAATCGTTCGATCCGATCCGGGTCGCCGTAGAACAGGGCCGCGAGGGAGACCATGAACGCATTTTCGAGGATGTAGGCCGTCGCCTTGAACGTCCCGTACTCGGGCTGGCCGGAGTACGTGACGCCGACG
>DASVDG010000059.1:0-12493 GCA_036381255.1 Longimicrobiales bacterium
GTGACCTCGTTGATGTAGGAATCGCCGCTGTTGCGGTGGAACCGGTTGATCGGAGGGCCGTAATGCCGCCCCAGGTCCTCCAGGGTGAGGCTGTAGACGTCGAAATCGGTCGGAACGTCCCGCGCGGCGGGCGCGTCGTAGCGCTCCCGGTACGGTCCGGTCACCTTCTTCACCCGGTACGGGCCGGTGTTGTAGGACGTCCACACGACGTCGCCGGGCTCGATGCCGAGCTGGCGCATTACGGCACCTCCCAGGATGCGGGCTCGCCGCCTGCGGCTGCCCGAGCCACCTGACATCTCTCCCGCGCGTCCTGAGTCTCCTTGAGCGCGCGGTCGTGCGCCCCGCAGTGGGGACAGCGGTAGTGCCGGCAGCTCCGCAGCGTCCACTCGCGGCCGCACATCTGGCAGCAGCGGGGCGCGCGCCCTAAATTCCGGGTTTTACTCGTATGGCGCGGCATCATTGCCTCCGAGTCGCTGGGTTACAGCCTGGGTTACAGCGCCCTTGCCCTCGGGCGCCTTCAGGCGGACCTCAACGCCGGAAGCGATGTGCGAGATTGGTAGGTAAGCGGCGGTGTTCGGACCTAGCTGTCCGTCAATGGAAAACGCGGCATGGCCCTCGAAATGCGGCGGGCGCAAGCCCTTGGGGGTTCGAGTCCCTCCGCCTCCGCTGATCCCGAGTCACGGATCGTGACCTGACCTCACCAGAAAGCCGCGCAATTGCGCGGCTTTTTGCGTTTTGCGTTTCCGGGGCTCGCCCCGGTGTGGGCCGGGCACCCGATTCGGCTCGCGGTCGGACGCGCGGTCGGAGGCCGGTGCGCCGGGCCCGCCGCGCGGCAGGAATCCACCACGAACGGCAGGCGAATCCGGCGGCGGCATTCGCCTTGAATCGATACAACGAATGAGCGACAGACATGTGCACATCGCCAGCAACATGCATCCCCAGGACGTCGGCCTGATGGAGGTGTCGACGCCACCCGCGCCGGGCGTCGGGGGCGCCGCGCCGACGCCACCGCCGATCGGACGTCGGGACCGCGTGTACGCACTGGCCGGCGTGCTGATGGCGCTGCTGCTGGCGGGGTTGGATCAGACGATCGTGGCGACGGCGGGTCCGGAGATCCAGCGGGACATGGCGATCCCGGCGTCGCTGTACGCGTGGCTGACGACGGCGTACCTGGTCGCGTCGACGGTGATGCTGCCGATCTACGGCAAGCTCTCGGACGTATACGGCCGCAAGCCGGTCCTGCTGGCCGGCGTGGTGCTGTTCCTGAGCGGCTCGCTCCTGGCGGGGCTGTCGCCGAACACGTGGGTGCTGATCGCCGCGCGCGGCGTGCAGGGGCTGGGCGCGGCGTCGCTGTTCACCTCGACGCTCGCGGTGATCGCGGATCTCTACCCGCCGGCGGAGCGCGGGAAGTACATGGGGCTGATCGGCGCGACGATGGGGATCTCGAGCGTGATCGGCCCGCTCGTCGGCGGCGTGCTCACGGATACGCTCGGCTGGCACTGGGTCTTCTTCGTGAACCTGCCGATCGGCGCGGTCGCGTTGTGGTTCATCGTCACGCGGATGCCGCGCATCGGCGGGCGGCCGCATCGGGCGACGATCGACGTGGCCGGCGCCGCCTGGCTCGTCATCGGCGTGGTGCCGCTGCTGGTCGCGCTCTCGTTCGGCGGCGAGGGCGGAGCGGCGGCGGGAGCGCCGACGGTCGGCCGGGGCTTGCTCGCGGCGCTGGTCGCGGTGTCGGCGACCGGCGTCATCGCCTTCCTGGCGACGGAGCGGCGCGCCGCGGACCCGATCCTCGACCTGCGTCTCTTCCGCGACCGCACGATCGCGACGGTGACGGCGGCGATGTTCGTGCTCGGCGCCGCGTCCCTCTTCAGCATGATCTTCCTGCCGCTCTACCTGATGAATGTGGTCGGCATCTCGGCGACGAGCGCCGGGCTGACGCTGCTGCCGCTCACGCTCGGGCTCGTGGGCGGCAGCGTGGCCGCGGGGCAGCTCTCGAGCCGCTTCGGCCACACGAAGGCGCTCCTCGTGGGAAGCCTGCTCCTGCTGATCGTCGCCTTCGCGCTGATGGGGTACACGCTGACGCCGGACTCGACGGCGCTCGAGGTGACGTGGAAGATGGTGCTCGTCGGGCTCGGGACCGGGCCGTCGCTTCCGCTCTACACGCTGCTCGCGCAGAACGCGGCACGCGCCGAGGAGCTCGGCGTCGTGACGGCGGTCTCGACGTTCTCGCGCATGATCGGGCAGGTCATTGGCGTCACGCTGGCCGGCGCGCTCTTCGCGGCGGTGCTCCGGGCGAGCGCGGGCGGCGCGGCGGGCGCGGCGGCGCTGGCCGCGGACCCCATCGCGGCGGCGTCGCCGGAGGCGCTGACCGCGGCGTTCTCGCTGCTCTACCGCGTGGGGATCGGCGTGGTCGTGGTCGGGCTGCTGCTGACAGCGCTCATGCCGGGGCGGCGCGGGCACGGGCGGCGGCCGGCCGCACCCGGTCGCGAGGAATGACCGCCCTCTTCATCGGTGCCGTCGGGCTCGTCGGAATCCTCGCGGCCGGGATCGCGTCGGTATCGGGCTTCGGCATCGGGAGCCTGCTCACGCCGTTGCTGGCGTTGGAAGTCGGGACGAAGCTCGCGGTCGCCGCCATCGCGTTGCCGCACGCGGTCGCGACAGCGCAGCGCTTCTGGATGCTGCGCAGTCATGTGGACCGGCGGGTCCTGCTCGGCTTCGGCATCGCCAGCGCGGCGGGTGGACTGGTGGGGGCGCTGGCCCACGCGTGGGTCTCGAGCCGAGCGCTGACCGTGATCTTCGGCGTGGTGGTCGCGCTTGCCGGATTGTCGGAGTTCACGGGGTGGATGCGGCGAGTTCGGTGGGGGCGGCGGTCGGCCTGGATCGCGGGCGCATCGTCCGGAGTGCTCGGCGGCCTGGTCGGCAATCAGGGCGGGATCCGGACGGCGGCGCTGCTCGGGTTCGATGTCCCCAAGGAATCGTTCGTGGCGACCTCGACGGCCATCGGCCTGTTCGTGGATGCCGCCCGGCTTCCGGTCTACCTGGCGACGGAATGGCGGGCCATCCTCGGCATCTGGCCGCTCGTGGTCGCGGCCGTGGCGGCGGTCGTCGTCGGAACCGCGCTCGGCACGCGCGTGCTCGGGCGGCTGCCGCAGCGGCTGTTCCGCAGGATGATCGCGGCCCTCCTCATCGTGCTCGGGCTCTACATGGCGGCGGCAGGCCCGGGGTGAGCGCCGGCTCGCCCTCCAGTGGGGACTGCGGCGCACCCCCCGTCCGCACGCAGATCAGTTCCCCGCGGGGATGTAGGCCTCCTCCCGCGACCGGAGCTTGCTCCTGCGGTAGCCGTACGCGAAGTAGAGCCCGAGCCCCGCGACGAGCCAGATCCCGAACCGGACCCATGTGAGTGCGGGGAGCTGGATCATGAGGAAGCCGCACGACAGGATCGCGGCCGGCGCGACGAGCCAGACGAACGGCGTCCGGAACGGCCGGTGCCGCTCGGGCTCGCGGATCCTCAGGACCAGGACGCCCGTGGCGACCAGCACGAAGGCGAAGAGCGTGCCGATGTTCGTCAGCTCGATGACTTCGTTGATGTTGGCGAACGCCGCGAAGAAGGCGACGAACACGCCGGTCGCGATCGTCGTGCGGTGGGGCGTCCGGTACCGGGGGTGCAGACGCGCGGCCCATCCGGGGAGGAGCCCGTCGCGCGCCATGGAGAAGAAGATCCGCGGCTGGCCGAGCTGGAACACGAGGAGCACGGACGCCATCGAGATCACGGCGCCGACGGAGATGATCGCCGCGGCCCAGTCCTGCCCTCGCGCCGCGAATGCGCTGGCCAGCGGATCGGCGGTCCCCTGCTGGTCCCAGGGGACGAGCCCGGTCATGACCAGCGTGACCGCGATGTAGATGAGCGAGGTGATCACGAGCGATCCGATCATCGCCCGCGGCATGTCGCGTTGCGGGTTCTTCGCCTCCTCGGCGGCGGTCGACACCGCATCGAAGCCGATGTAGGCGAAGAAGATCAGCGCGGCGCCGGTGAACACGCCGTTCCACCCGTTCGGCATGAACGGCGACCAGTTCTCGGGCTCGACCCAGAACGCGCCCGCCGTGATGAAGAGCGCGAGGATCCCGAGCTTCAGGAACACCATGACGGCGTTGGTCCAGGCGCTCTCGCGGATCCCGACGACGAGGACCCAGGTGATGGCGGCGACGATCAGGACGGCCGGCAGGTTGAAGATGATGGGGATCCCGAAGAGGTGCGGCGCCGTCGCCCACGCCTGGGCCGCATCCAGGATCGGGCCGGCCGCGACGGTCGGATCGGCCTGGACCTCGAGGAAGGCCTGGTGCGCGGTCCTGGGGTCGGTCGCGAGCCAGCCGGGGAGGCCGAGGCCGAATCCCTCGAGCAGCGTCTGGAAGTACGCCGACCACGAGACGGCGACGGCGACGTTCCCGACCGCGTACTCGATGATCAGGTCCCAGCCGATGATCCAGGCGACCAGCTCACCCAGCGTCGCGTACGCGTAGGTGTACGCGCTCCCCGCCTTCGGGATCAAGGCGGCGAACTCGGCGTAGCAGAGCGCGGCGAATCCGCACGCGACCGCGACCAGCACGTAAGAGATGGTCAGCGCCGGGCCGGCGCCGACGTGGTTGGGGCCGCCCGCGACCGCGGTCCCGGCGCCGGAGAAGATCCCGGCACCGATGATCGCGCCGACCCCGAGCGCCACGAGCTGCCAGGCGCCCAGGGCCCGATGGAGCCCGGGGCCGTCGCTCTCGCCGGGCTCCGAGAACGACTTCCGAAGAAAGAGTTGGCGAATGTCCATCTTTCGATCTCCCGTTGGTTGCACACGATTCGCCTCCACGGCCCCGGGCCCCTTCGGCGGGCGATCACGTCAAGGCAGCACGGACCCCAGCACTTTCACCCCCGCCCCGCGCGCCGCATCCATCGCGGCGATGACGTCCTGGTAGATGACCTCGCCGTCCGCCTTGATGAACAGCACCTTGTCCGGTCGGTTGGCATAGATCTCCGTGAGCCGGGCCATGAGCTGCGCCCGCTCCACCGGCTGGGTGTTGATGGTGTAAGCGCCGTTCGCATCGATCTCGAGCACGATCCGGGGCGACGGCTGCGATGGCTGCTCCTGCTTCTCGACCGGCAGCTGCACGTCGATGCTCTTCTGCAGGAGCGGCTGAGAGATGATGAAGATCACGAGGAGCACGAGCAGCACGTCGATCATCGGCGTGATGTTGATCTCCGAGATGCTGCTCCCGCTGCCTCCCACCTGCATGGCCATGCGGACTACTCCTTGTACTGGGGGGACGCGTCACGGGCGCGCACCGTCGTCCTCCGGCGACGTGGTGCCCGGCTTCTGTTCCGTGATCGCCGCGACGACCCGGGCGCCCGCGTCGCGCGCGAGCGTCATGGCGGCGACGACCTCCTCGTACTTCAGACTGCGGTGCGCCCTGACGAACAGCACCTTGTCCTCGGGGCGCGCGGCGAACTCGGCCTTCAGGAGCTCGAGCGCGTCCTCGCGGCGGATCGGCTTCTTGTTCAGGTAATACGCGCCGTTCGCGTCGATCCCGAGCTCGACCCGGTCGTCCACCTCGGGCCGCGGCTTCAGGAACTCGCCCTCCGGGAGCTTGGCGTTGAAACCCGCGAGCAGCGCGGGCGTCGCCACCATGAAGATGATCAGCAGCACCAGCATGACGTCCACCATCGGCGTCACGTTGATGTCCGCCATGACCCCGGAGCGGCCCGATCCTGTCGACATTCCCATGTTCACCTCCTCCGACGCAGAGGTCGGAGTGGCAGCGCATCAGCGCGCCGCCACCCCCGCCGCCGAGGCCCCCGTCCGCCGGCCGAAGTTGCCTTCGTACCGGAGGACGTAGTCGAGGAACTCCTTCGTCGCGTACGTGATCTCCGTCGAGATGAACTCGATGCGATTCAGGAAGTAGTTGTAGAGCCAGACCGCGGGGAGCGCGACGCCGATCCCGATCGCCGTCGTGATCAGCGCCTCGGCGATACCGGCCGAGATTGCCGTCAGGCCGCCCGTACCCGCGTTCGCCATCCCGGTGAACGCGTTGACGACGCCGATCGTCGTCCCGAGCAGACCGACGAAGGGCGCGGTCGCGCCCGTCGTGGCGAGAATGCTGAGACCGCGCCGGAAGAGCGTCAACTGTTCCAGCGTGTTCAGCTCGATGGTGCGCTCCACCGACCCGACATCGACGGCCGAGAGGTCCCCGTCCCGGGTGAGATCGCCGAGGTTCTGGAAGACGCGACGGAACGCGCTGGCGAGATGGCTGCGCGGGTGCGCCTCGACGAGGCGCTCCGCCTCGGCGAAGTCGCCGCTGGAGAGCGCTTCGGAAAATTGCGGCGAAAACGCCAGCGTCGCCCGACGCGAGCGGGCCATCTGCACCCACTTCGTGAACGCGATCGTCAACATGTAGACCGACATGCCCAGCAGCAGGAACACGATGCCGCGGGCAAACCACCCCATATGACTCCAGAGTTCGATCAACGACATGTTCATGGTATAGCTCCCATTCGCACAGTGGACCCGTTCGAACCTCCCCGGAACGGGTCGGATATGGACGTTCAGGCCCCGACACGAGCCTGGTTCACTTCCGGATCACCGGTTATTGCGTCTGGAACGTGATCGGGATCTCGACCCAGACCTTGACCTTCTCGTCGCGGTTCATGGCCGGCGAGAACTTCATGACCGCGGCGACCTTCGGCGCCGCCTCGTCCAGCGCGTCGTACCCGCTCGACTTCCTGAGCTGGGTCTTGACCACGTTCCCCTGCTCGTCGATGAGGAACCAGAGGACGACGGTCCCGCCGATCCCCGAGTCGCGGAGGATGGGCGGATAGTGCCGCTCGAGCGCACGCGCGACTTCCCTCGCGTTCTTCAGCCGCGGCTTGACCGTCATCGGCGTGAAGACCGGCGCCAGCGTGATGTCGACCGGCGCCTTCTTCTCATTGGGGTCGCCGTCCCCGCGCCCGCCTTCGACCCCTTCGCCCGTGAAGTCCATCTCCCGGACCTGGAAGTTCAGGTCGGGGGGCGGGATCTCCGGCGGAATGATCTCCGGCGCGGCCAGCGTCTGGAACCCCTTGGGCACCGGGAGCGCCGAAGGCGGCGGCGGAGGCGCCTCGGGCGGCGGCGGTGGCGGCGGAGGAGGCGGCGGCTCTTCCTCGATCTGGAACAGCGTGATCTGCTCCTCCTCCACTTCATCCGCACCCTGCGCCATCGCGAGCGTCGCCCAGACGAGCCCGGCGACGACCCCGCCATGAATGAGCAGCGAAAGTGCGGTCGCGGCCGCCTTTCGCTCCTTCTTCGGCCTGCTGGCCAGGAGATTGCCGAACAACTCCCGATCCGAGGGCGGATCGGGCAACTCGTTCTTATTCATAGTCCCCACCTCAATCCAGATCGGCGGAACGACCGCATGAACGCCCGCCCCGGGTGGACGGAGTTCCGCGACCGGGCCACGTTTCGGCCCCTTCGGCCGACCTCGTCGAGGCCGGCCGCCGCCGGTGTTCAAACATCCGCGCCCATCGGCGCCGATGCGGGAGTCGGTCAGATGGAAAGGGGCGGGGGTGGTGCGGTGCTGCGGTATGCGACGAGCCCGGATCGAGCGCGGGCGAGTTCGAGAGCGAATTCGAGGTAGGCGATTCCGACCCTGCGGGCGCGGCTCGCGAGCGCGCCGTGCGACCGGGTCTGATCGAGCCGCAGACCGTCGGCCGCGCCGTTCCGGGAGGTCTGACGCTGCGTCGTGTCGCCCTGGGCCCCGAAGACATCCAGGAGCGGGACATCCTCCACCGCGCACGCCGACGAAGTCGGAACGTCGGCTCCGGCGAGGGAGGCGGTGGGGATGCCGGCCAAGGAGACGGCGGCGGGCGCCTCCGCCTGCGTCCCGTCGGGACGGTTGCTTGCCCCGAGGCTCACCGCGAAGGCGAACGCCAGCGCGGCGAACAGGAAGGGGAAAGGCTGTCCGGAGGACGGGCGATGCTGCAAGGAACCCACCTGCGCGAAGTCGAGGCGTCGGCCGCCCCGGGTCACGAGCTCGAATCGACGTATCCCCGGAGAATACCGACGCCATGGCCGAGAAGTCAATACCAGGCGCGGAATTCCGGTGGGCGACCGCCGCGATATTCAACGGATTCGATCGGTGGGATCGGGCGGAGGGCGCCCGCCCCGCCGGGACCCGCCGGGAGGCGGAGCGCCCGCGGTGTCCACAGGCGTGATGGGCCGACCTCCGCGTCCGTCTGCGGTCGCGAAAACATTTCCCGAATCGCGAACGGCGTAGTCCGACGCCACGCCTCGGCCGCGGCGTTCGGCGCGAGGGGATGACGCATCGTGGGTGCGGCATAAACTTTGTAAGACGATCGCGTGCGTGTCCGGGTCACATCGTGGTGCAGATGAGATCCGCAATCGGCGCCCCGACCGGGGTGAGCGGCGCTTCCGAACCGACATGAGCGATCGATTTCGAAACCGAAACGAGACCGCGCCCGACCGCCGGGGTGCGGGCGTCGTGCATCGTGCGTCGTGCGGCCGTGGCGCGGACTGGCGGGGCGGTCGGCGCGGCTGGACGCCCGGCGGTGCCGTGCCCGGGTTCACGCTCGCCGAGCTGCTGATGGTGATCATGGTGATCGGGATCCTGGCCGCGGTGGCCGCGCCGAGGCTCGACGCGACGGAGTATCGGGTGCGCGGCGCGGTGCAGGAGATCGGCTCGACGCTCCTGGCGGCGCAGCGCCGGGCGGTGATGCGCCAACACGACGTCGTGGTCGCGATCGACACCGTGGGGCGGCAACTCCGCGTCCACGAGGATGCGGACGGCGACGGCGTGATCGACAAGGGCGAGGTCGTGCGGAACGTGGGGCTCGCGGACGGGGTCGTGTTCGGGCGCGGGGGCGCGCCCGCGCGGCCGATCGGCGACGCGGCGGTCGTGCTGACCCGCACGCAGGGCGGATTGCCGGCGTTCACGTTCCATCGCGACGGCAGCGCGAGCGAGGAGGGCGGCTTCTACATCACGTCGCTGCGGGCGCAGCGGTCGGGAGCGTTCGCGACGGATACGCGCGTCGTGGAGGTCTCGCGGTCCACGGGCCGCGCGGCGTGGTATCGATTCGACGGCACTCGCTGGGAGAGGAGGTTCTGACGTGGAGACCCGGGGCGGATTCACGATCGTCGAGCTTCTGGTCGCCCTCGTGCTCCTCACGGTCGGCGTGCTCGGCCTCCAGATGGTCACGGGCCGGATGCTCCGGACCGTGAGTACGCTGGACCGGCGAGCGATCGCGGCGCAGATCGCGGAAGACCGGATCGAGCAGGTCCGGGCCGACCCGAGCTACGGGTCGCTGACCGTGCGCTACGGGGAGGAGGCCGCACCGCTCCCGGAGTACCCCGGCCTGACGCGCGAGACGCTGGTCGTACGCCAGCGCGACTCCACGGAGACCGGCGTCACCGATTTCACGCGCATCACCGTGGTCGTGGAGGGCGCGGGGCTGTCGAGCCCGGTCACGCGGAGCGTTTCCGTGGGGAGGCCGTGATGGCGGCGGTGCCGGGTGTGCGACGCGGGATGACGCTCGTCGAGCTGCTCATCGTGATGCTGCTGTTCTCGATCGTACTCACCGCGGCGTTGGGCGCGCTGCGCGGCGAGAGCGGGGCGTTCTCGGCCGGCACCCGGAAGATGGACTTGCTCCAGAACTACCGGTACGCGGCCAACGTGCTGGAGAAGGACCTGCGCACCGCGGGCGCGGGCGTGCCCGCGACCCAGCCGTTCCTCGTCTACGCGGCCGAGGACGCGATCGCGTTCAACGCGGACTACGCGACGAACGACCTCGACGACGTCTTCGCCGTCTACGCGGACACTTCGGCGCCCGATGCGCTGGTCTCGGCGCTGAGCCGCGACCGGCGCATCGTGATCCCGCGCTCGACGTTCGGCTACCCGGACACGTCGTACATGGATGCGGGGCGGAACAGCCCGGCGGAGACGATCGTGTTCTTCTTCGCCCCGGACACGACGACGGCGGCGTCCGACGACCACGCGCTGTACCGCCAGGTCAACGACGCGGAGCCGGAGGTCGTGGCCCGGAATCTCCGCCGCTCGGGCGACGCCCCCTTCTTCGAGTACCTGCGCCTGCGGACCGGGGGCGGCGCGGAGCCGCGCATCGAGCCGGTGAGCGAGGGCGCTCTGCCGCTCGAGCACACCGTGCCGATCCACCTCTCCGTCGGGGACACCGGCCGGCTTGCGGTCATCGACAGCATCCGCGCGGTGCGCGTGCGGTTCGACGCGACGAACGGACGGACGGGCGACGATGCGCGCAGCGTCACCGTCTCTCGCCTGGTCCGGCTGCCGAACGCCGGCCTCGCGACGCTGCAGACGTGCGGCGCGCCGCCGCTTCTCGGCACGACGCTCGACGCGCGGGTCACGACCGGCGCGTCCGGCGCTCCCGCGGTCGAGCTCACGTGGGTGGCCGCGACGGACGAGACCGGCGGCGAGGGCGATGTGGTCCGCTACGTCCTGTGGCGGCGCCCGGCGGGCGCCGTCGAGTGGGGCGACCCGATCGTCAGCATCCCGGCCGGCAACAGCCCCTACCTGTACGTGGACACGCGTGTCGAGCCCGGTGTGTACGAGTATGCCGTCGCGGCGCAGGACTGCACGCCGACGCTCTCCGGCGTCGCCGTGTCCCCGTCCGTCCAGGTCGTGCCGTGAAGCGTGGAGGACATCGAATGGACCGCACTCGTCTGCCGTACGCTCGACCGGGGATCGCGCTGCCCGTCGTCCTGTTCGCCATGCTCGCGGTCGGCGCCATCGCGACGGCCGCGGCGCTCCTGAACGCGAACGCGGTGCTGATCCACACTTTCGACGAGCGCCAGAGCGTGCTCGAGGCCGCGGCCGACGCCGGCCTCGAGGAAGCGCGTGCCCGGCTCAACGGCAATCCGGACCTCTACCCCGACACCGGATTCGTCGTGCTCGAGCGCGATGCCCCCGTGCTCGATGCCCGGGGCCGGCCGATCCCGAACGTGCGCCGCTCCGTCTACGTGGGACCGACGGGCGTGACGACCGGCCAGTACGGCGTGTTCGGCAGCATCGTCGTGGAGGCCGTGGACGCGGGCGGCGCGCGCGTGGTCCGGCGGGCGGAGATCACCGACCAGAGCTTCGCCCGCTTCGCCTACTTCACCGACGAGGAACCCTCCAACATCGCGTTCGGTGGCGGGGACCAGATCTTCGGGCCGGTGCACACGAACGACGTCCTCAAGATCTACGACTCCGGCGCGACGTTCCACGGCCCCGTCACGACCGCGGAGACGATCAGCGGCGTCGGGTACGGCGATTTCCGTCAGGGCTACGAAGAGGGCGTCGCGCGCATCCCGATGCCCGAAACCGAGGACCTCGAGAAGCTGCGCGACCTGGCCGAGGCCGGGGACCTCGACTTCTCCGGCTCCATGGCCGGCTCGTCCAGCCAGGCGACGCTCCGGATCGAGTTCGACACCATCGGCGACCACGGCTTCATCAAAGTCTACCAGTCGAACGACCCCGCCTGGGTCACGGCGGACGTGCCGTACGACTACTGGCGCGGGCTCGAGAACTCCGAGAACTGCGGCCACTACGAGAAAGACGGCACCTTCAGGAGCGCCGCCGACCACGGACGCGGCGACCCGCACTCCTGGGAGGCTGCGCTCAGAAACGGCGGCCGGTGCTACCTGGGCGGCTCGGACTCGCTCTTCGGCGGGTTCGTCCCGGACGACGGCAACGGCCGCTGGCTGCGTTGGCCCGGCCAGCCCGCCGACATCGCGGTCGACGCGGGCCGAGCCGATGCCGCCTACCTCTTCCCGATCAGCCGCGCATACAATCCGGATTTCAAGGGCGTCATCTTCGTGGAGGGCAAGGTCGCCGTGAGCGGCGTCGTCCGCGGCCACGTCACCCTCGCCGCGACCGGCGACATCATCATCGTCGACGACCTCGAGTACGCGACCGACCCCGGCGCGGCCGACCGCAACTGCGCGGACGGAGACGTCACGAACGACGACATCCTCGGGCTCTTCAGCGGCGACGACGTGATCGTGGCCAACAACACGATCAACGCACCGACCGACCCCGACGACGACAACGCCTGGGACAACGACTTCGTGAGCTTCGACGACACGCCGGAAGAGGTCATCCACGCCACGATCCTCGCCCTCAGCGAGTTCACCGTCGACGATTACGACAGCGGCGCGTGGTCGACCGAGCGGTGCGAGGGCAAGATGTGGGGCCGAGGCTGCCTGTACCTGACCGGCGGCGTCATCCAGAAGCGGCGCGGCGCCGTCGGGGCGATCCGGGATCCCGGCGGCTACGGGTACCTGAAGCGCTACTCCTACGACCAGTGCGTGCGTACATCGCCGCCGCCGTTTTTCCCCACGACCGGACACTTCACCCGGGGCCACGTCTTCGAGGTCGACCCGAACGGCTTCGACGTCGCCGAGTACTTCCGCCTGCTGACGGCGGGGTCGTAGGCGCTCCCGACCCG
>DASVDG010000060.1:0-5679 GCA_036381255.1 Longimicrobiales bacterium
CGGGTCGGCGAGACGCTGAACACGACGGCGCTCGTTCACGAGATCTACGTGCGCCTGGTCGACCAGAGCCGTGTGGAATGGGCGGATCGGGCGCATTTTCTCGCCATCGCGTCCCGCGCCATGCGTTTCGTGCTGATCGACTACCTGCGCGCTCGCGCCGCGCTCAAGCGGGGCGCGCTGGGTGAGCCCGTGCCGATCGAGGGGATCCAGGTCGCGGATGCCGGGGCGGGGACGGGGGGCGACCTGCTCGCCCTGAACGAGGCGCTCGAGCGCCTCGGGCGTCTCAGTCCCCGGCTCGGTCAGCTCATCGAGTACCGGTTCTTCGGGGGGCTCACGCACGAGGAGATCGCCGAAGTGATGGGCGTCTCGGTCCGTACGGTGAAACGGGACTGGACGCGCGCGCGCACGTGGCTGTACGAGCTGCTCAGCACGGAGGAAGCCGGCGACGGTACGCGGCCGGCCGCCAATTGACGCACGGCCGCCCGGCGGAGCCCGAGCGCGGAGGTCGCGTCGCGCGGCGTCCGCCTGCCGGTACGGCGCCGCCCGGCGCGCCCGACGATCCCGGTGCGGCATGACCCGGAGCCGAGCGATGGAGGATCTCAACCCGGATCGGTGGCAGCGGATCGATCGCCTTTTCGCGCAGGCGCTGGACGAGCCGCCGGACCGGCGCCTCGAGTGGCTGGCCCGCGCGTGCGACGGCGACGCGGAGTTGTACGACGCCGTGGCCCGCCTGCTCGCGAAGGTCCGGGCCGCGGAGGAGGCGCTCGGCGAATCCGTCGCCGATTACGCGGAAACGGCGCTTGCCGCGCTGGCGGGCGAAGCGCCGGACGACGCGCAGGAGGACCCGCTCCCGCTGGATAGGCGCGTCGGCGCGTACCGGTTGATCGAGGAGATCGGGCGCGGGGGGATGGGCACCGTCTACCTCGCGGAACGCGACGACGCGGAGTTCGAGAAACGCGTCGCGCTCAAGCTGGTCAAGCGCGGGATGGACACCGACGACATCCTGCACCGCTTCCGCTACGAGCGACAGATCCTGGCCTCGCTTGAGCACCCGAACATCGCGCGGCTCTACGATGGCGGCGCCACGGCGGACGGCCGGCCGTACCTCGTCATGGAGTACATCGAGGGCGTGCCGATCACGCGCTACTGCGACGAGCACCGGCTGCCGATCGACGCGCGGCTGCGGCTGTTCGCCGGCGTCTGTCGCGCGGTCCAGTACGCGCACCAGAACCTGGTCGTCCATCGCGACATCAAGCCATCGAACATCCTCGTGCAGCCCGATGGCACGGTGAAGCTGCTCGACTTCGGGATCGCCAAGCTGCTGGACCCCGCGGTGGCCCGGGCGGCGCCCGAGACCCGGGCCGATCTGCGAATCTTCACGCCGGAGTACGCGGCGCCCGAGCAGCTTGCGGGCGAGGCGGTGACGACGGCGACGGACGTCTACTCGCTGGGCGTCCTGTTGTACGAGCTGCTGACGGGCCGCAGGCCCGAGGGCGGAGCGGACGCGGTTCGGCCGAGCGCGGCGCTGGGCCGGGGATCCGCCGGACCGTCCGACGCGACGGACGGCGCCGACTCGCTCGAGGAGACCGCGCGGCGGCGGAGTACCACGCCGGAACGGCTCCGGCGCCGGCTACGCGGCGATCTCGACAGCATCGTGAGTACGGCGTTGGCGAGAGAGCCGGCGCGACGCTACGCGTCGGCCGGCGAGCTCCTCGCGGACGTGGAACGGCACCGATCCGGGTTCCCGGTCGAGGCGCGCGGCCCTTCGCTTCGTTACCGGGCGGCGAGCTTCGTGCGCCGGCACCGCGTCGGCGTCGCTGCCGCGGCGGCCGTCGTGATCTCGCTGATCGGCGGGCTGGGCGCCGCGCTGTGGCAGGCCGGGCGGGTGGCGCGCGAGCGTGACCAGGCCCGGCTGGAGCGCGCTCGCGCCGACCAGGTGTCCGGCTTTGTGCTCGGCCTCTTCGAGGCCGCGGACCCGCTCACCGATGAACGGCTCGATACGCTGCGTGCACGGGCGCTGATCGACAGAGGCGTGGTCCGCGTGCGCACCGAGCTGGCCGACCAGCCGGACGTGAAGGCCCGAACGCTCGCCACGCTCGGGAACGTGTACATGCACCTCGGGCTCTACGACAAGGCGCAGGAGCTCTTCGAAGAAGTCCTGGTGACGGCGCACCCGTCGTCCGGCCTCCCGCGCGAGCGCGCGCTGGCGCTCGCCTACCTCGCCCAACTGGCCGGCTGGCGCGGAGACTACGTCGCCGGCGACTCCCTCAACGCAATGGTTCTGGCCGCGTATGCGGAGCACGGCTGGGAGCAGGACACGCTCTACGCCGACGTCCTGAGCTGGCGCGGGATCGCGCTGGGCATGCTCGGCCGGAGGGACGAGGCCGAGGCGCATCACGAGAAGGCGCTGGCACTCGCCAGGCAATGGGAGCCGGGCGGAGGGAAGCACTACTCCAACCTGCTCAACAACCTCGCCACGTACTACGCGAACATCGACGAGCACGCGCGGTCGGAGCCGCTGCTCCTGGAGGTGCTCGAGATCGATCGGAGGATCTACGGGCCCGACCACCCTCAGATCGCCATCGGCTACAACAATCTGGCGAGCTCCATCCATTACCAGGGCCGTCGTACGGAGGCCGAGCCATTCTACCGGGAGGCGCTGGCCATCAGCCGCAGGGTATACGGCCCCGACCATCCCCACGTGGCCCAGTTCGCCGAGAACCTTGCCACGCTGCTGGACGATCTCGGCCGGAACGACGAGGCCGAGCCCTACTATCGGGACGCGCTCCGCATCCTGAACGCGACGCTGGAACCCGCCGACCCCCGGCTCGCGATGCTGCGGCGCAACCTGGCGTTGAACCGCCACGCCGTCGGCGCATACGGCGAGGCGGAGGCGTTGCTGCGCGCCTCGATCGCGGCGCTCGATGCGTCGCTCGGGGCGGACCACCTGTACACGGCGTTCGCCCGGGCGAGCCTCGGCCGCACACTCACGGCCGCGGGTCGGGCTTCGGAGGCGCTTCCGCTGCTGGGGAGCAGCGTCGCGGCGCTGGAAGGCCAATTGCCGGACGACCACTGGCGGATCCAGGTGGTGCGCAGCGACCTCGGCGCCGCGCTGGCGGCCATCGGCGACGTCGCAACGGCCGAGCGGTTGCTCCTCGACAGCCACGCCGCCCTCCTCGAACAACGGGGGCCGGACGACTACACGACGCGCGATGCACGCGCGCACCTTGCCCGCTTCTACCGCGCCCGCGGCCGCCCGGACCTCGCCGCGCGGTACGAGCGGCCGGCGGCACGCGCTCAATAGATCAGGACAGCACACCATGCCGCCTATCGCCCTTGGCGCCCTCCAGCTCGCCGCCGCCCTGACCGGCGCCGGCCCCGGCGACGTCTACCACGGCGGCCTGGGCCAGCTCGACGTGGCGGCGCCGCGCATCGAGGCGGAGATCGCGGTCGACGGCGTGCTCGACGAGCCGGTCTGGGCGCGGGCGGCCGTGCTGACCGGCTTCTCGCAGTACCGGCCGGTGGACGGCGTGCCGGCCGCGGACTCGACGGAGGTGCGCGTCTGGTACTCGCCGACGGCGATCCATTTCGGCATCCGCGCATTCGAGCCGCACGGCGCGGTGAACGCGACGCTCGCGGACCGAGACCGCATCGACGGCGACGACCACGTCGTTATCCTGCTCGACACGTACGCGGACGGCCGGCGCGCGCTGGTCTTCGGCGTCAACCCGCTGGGGATCCAGAGCGACGGTGTGCTGAGCGAGTCGACGCGGGAGCGCGCGAGCAGTTTCGACGCGGCACAGGACCGTGCGGCGACGGACCTGAGCCCGGATTACGTCTACGAATCGAAAGGGCGGCTGAGGGAGGACGGCTACGAGGTCGAGGTCCGCATCCCGTTCGAGAGCCTGCGCTACCAGTCGGCGGCGGTGCAGGACTGGGGGCTCAACATCGTGCGACGGGTGCAGCACTCGGGGCACGAGCAGACGTGGGCGCCGGCGCGGCGCGGCCGCGCGTCGTTCCTGGCGCAGAGCGGGCACCTGCGCGACCTGACGGAGATCGGCCGGGGGCTGGTGCTGGACGTGAACCCGGTCACGACGATGAAGGTGGACGGCGCGGCGTCGCCGGGCGGCTGGCGCTACGACGCGGCGCGCCCCGAGCTGGGCGCGAACGTGCGCTGGGGGATCACGCCGAACCTGACGCTGAGCGGCACGGTCAACCCGGACTTCTCGCAGGTCGAATCGGACGCCGGCCAGCTCCAGTACGACCCGCGTCAGGCGCTGTTCTTCCCGGAGAAGCGCCCGTTCTTTCTCGAGGGGAGCGAGCAGTTCGAGGTGCCGGGCAACCTGATCTACAGCCGCCGCATCGTCGCGCCCGTCGCCGCGGCGAAGCTGACGGGGAAGGTCTCGGGCACGGACGTCGGGATCATCGCGGCGGTCGATGACGACGCGCTCTCGCCGACCGGCGACCACCCCGTCTTCAACATCGTGCGGCTGCGGCGCGACGTCGGCGCGGCGTCGCACGTGGGCGTCGTGTACACGGACCGGGTCGAGGGCGAGGCCTACAACCGCGTGGCGGGCGCGGACGCGCGGCTGCTGTTCGGCGGCGTCTACGCGCTCTCGCTCCAGGCCGCGGGCAGCTTCACGCGCGAGGCCGGCGGGACCGTACGCGCGCCGAGCTGGCGCATCGGCTTCGACCGCGCGGGCCGTCGCTTCGGGATGAGCTACGACGTATCGGCCGTCTCGCCGGATTTCGTCGCCGGCAGCGGCTTCATCAGCCGGACCGGCATCGCGAACGTCAACATCACGCACCGGCTGACGGTCCCCGGCCGCCCCGGCGCGTGGCTCGAGAGCTGGAGCGGCGCCATCGCGCTGCGCGGCACGTGGGACTACGACCGCTTCGTGAACGGCCTCGCCGCGACCGACCGCAAGCTGCACTTCAACAACACGTTCGCGCTGCGCGGCGGCTGGCGGCTCGGCGCGTCGGTGCTGCTCGAGTCGTTCGGCTACCCGCCGGAGCTGTACGCCGACTACGCCATCGAACGCCGGCTCGGCGGCGGCGTCACGGACACGGTCCCGTTCACCGGCACGCCGCGCATCGGCAACCTGGACCTGGTGGTCAGCGTCGAGACGCCGGAGTACGAGCGGTTCAGCGGGAGCATCTTCGCCGTCGTCGGGCGGGACGAGAACTTCTACGAGTGGGCGCCCGCGTACATCGCGATCGGCACGCTGCGCGCGAACTGGCGGCCGACGGACCGGGTCCGCATCACGTTCACGCACGACCGCCAGCACTACATCCGCCCGGGCGACCGAAGCACCGTCGCGGTGCGCGACATCCCGCGGCTGAAGCTCGAGTACCAGCTCACGCGCGCCATCTTCGTGCGCTTCATCGGCCAGTACGACGCGCGGCGGCAGGACGACCTGCGCGACGACAGCCGCACCGGCGACCCCATCCTGATCCGCGACCCGGCGACGGGCGATTACTCGCGGGAGCTCGCCCTCGGCCGAAACGTCAACGCGTTCCGGATGGACTGGCTGTTCTCGTACCGGCCGACGCCGGGCACGGTCGTGTACGCGGGGTACGGGAGCAGCCTGTCGGAGCCGGAGCCGTTCGGGTTCCGGGGGCTGAGCCGCGCGAGCGACGGGTTTTTTGTAAAGGTGAGTTATCTGCTGCGGGTGTGAC
>DASVDG010000061.1:0-18084 GCA_036381255.1 Longimicrobiales bacterium
CGTACCGGCCGACGCCGGGCACGGTCGTGTACGCGGGGTACGGGAGCAGCCTGTCGGAGCCGGAGCCGTTCGGGTTCCGGGGGCTGAGCCGCGCGAGCGACGGGTTTTTTGTAAAGGTGAGTTATCTGCTGCGGGTGTGACAACGGATCCGCGTGAACCTGTCGAGATTCCCCGTAAACGATCCCGTTCCAGGCCGCGAAGCGGCCGATCCCGTTCCCGGCCGTTCGACGCGGTATGGCGACGAAAGGCCGGGAACGAGAACGGGATCGGCACCCGGAGGCGCCTGGAACGTTTACGGAAAACCTCCTTCGAATCCGGCGTGAGGCCTCGAGCCTACGCCCCCGCCCCCACCTCCACCCGCCGCAGCGGCCGCAGCCACAGCATGCGCCGGACGCGGAACGCCATCAGCACGGCGACGACGGCGAGCGCCGCCGCGAGGCCGATCCAGATGCCGCTCGGGCCGAGAGTGGTGTGGAAGCCGAGCGCGTACGCGATCGGCAGGCCGACGGCCCAGTAGCCGAACGCGGCGATGACGGTCGGGATCTTGGTGTCGGCGGCGCCGCGGAGCACGAAGATCCCGGCGACCTGGCCGCCGTCGAAGAGCTGGAACGCGGCGGCGAACGCGAGGAGCGCGGCGCCGAGCTCGATCAGCGCGGGGTCGTCGGTGTAGAGCCCGATCAGCCCTTCCGGCATGGCCAGGAACAGCAGCGCGCAGAGCCCCATGAAGCCGACGGCGAGGAGGTAGGAGCCGAGGACGGCGCGGTGCACGCCGCGGCGGCGGCCGGCGCCGATGTGCTGGCCGACGCGGATCGAGCCGGCGATGCTGACGCCGAGCGCGACCATGAACGTGGTCGACGCGATGTTGATCGTGACCTGGTGCGCGGCGAGCTCGACGGGGCCGAACCACCCCATCATGACGGCGGCGAAGGCGAAGAGGCCGACCTCGAGGCCGAGCTGCGCGCCGATCGGCGTGCCGATGCGGGCGATGCGGTCGAGGAGCCGCGGGTCGAGGCGCCAGCGCACGCCGTGGAACGGGCGGAGCCGCGGGTGCCAGGCGAGGTACGCGAGCGTGGCGGCGAGCATCGCCCAGCGCACGATCGTCGTCGCCCAGCCGCTGCCGACGACGCCCATCGCGGGGATCCAGCCGTCGACGCCGTAGATGAACCCCCAGTTGGCGACGGCGTTCAGCGCGAGCCCGATCAGCGTGATCACCATCGGCGCGCGGGTCAGCCCCATCCCTTCGAGGAACTGGCGGAACGCGGTGAAGAGGAGCATCGGCAGCGCGCCGAACGCGATGGCCCACAGGTAGCCGCCGGCGAGGACGGCGACGCCGTCGTCCTGCCCCATCGCCCGCGCGATCGCCTCGCCCTCGAGCGAGATCCAGGTCAGCGGCACGCTCAGCGCGAGCGCGAGCCAGAGCCCCTGGAGCAGCACCTGGCGGCAGCGCAGGCGGTCGCCGGCGCCGAACGCCTGGCTGACGAGCGGGCTCATCCCCATGACGACGCCGGAGCAGATCCAGAGCGTGGTGTTGTGGACCGCGCCGGAGAACGCCGCGGCCGCGAGCGGCGTCGCGCCGAGCGGGCCGACCATCAGCGTGTCGACCGTGTTCATCCCGACCTGGCCGAGCTGGCTGACGACGATCGGCCCGGCGGTGCGCAGCAGGCGCTCCGCCTCGTGGCCGAACAGCCGTGCCCGCCGCGCCCGGCTCGGCCCACGGGCAAGAGAAAAGCGGCCCGCGGGCCGCACGGTAGAATTCGCGATCCGTGTCGCCATGTCGGAATCTATCGCCGAAGAGGTTCTTCGTCGTTCCAGCATCGATCGCCGCGACCCCGCAGGCGGCCGCTCGTGCATACCAACGCGCCGGGAGCGTCGATCGCGACACGCGCCGCTCCGCATGACGGGCGCCCCGCGAAAGGTGCCCCGAGGCGCGGGCCCATGCGTCGCGCCCGTGCTCATGGAGACCGGGGTACAACCAGGCCGTCGCGCACCTGGACGACGAAGTCGCGTCCGTGCCCATGGAAACCGGGGGCCGGGGGCATGGGCACGCGTATGCGTAAGCGTAAGCGTATGGGCGCGTCCAACGCGGCCGGCGGGGCCTCGGCCGGCTCGCTGTACGTACGGCGTGCACCCCTTACGCCTACGCGTACACGTACGCTTACGCCTGCCCCGGCCTTTGCTCGGGTGCCCAACACCTGCCCGGGCGTTCGCCCGGGTCCCCTACGCCTGCCCCAGCCTTTGCTCGGGTCCTGCACCCCTGCCCCGACCTTCGCCCGGCTCCTCGCCCTCGACGCGACCGCACTCTAGCCCTTATCTTCACATCGCTCAGCGATTTCGACAACCGCCGCCGCGCGGCCGCAGCACGACGCCGGCGCCGCCGCGCGGCCGCACGACACGACTCCGTACCCCCATAGGTTCCCATGCATCGACGGCGCACGACCCCCACGACCGTGGCCCGGCCCGGCCGCGTCGACCGTAAACGTTCCCGTTCCCGGGCGCGCTTCCTGTCGTTCCTCTTCCTGCTGCTCGCCACCGCCCCCGCGGCGGCGCAGGAGTCGGCCGAGAAGTCGGCCGACTGGAACGTCGCCGAGGCGCACGGTCCGGTCGAGACGATCGAGTTCGACACGGACGAGGGCACGTGGATGGCCGTGGACGTGAGCCCGGACGGCCGGACGCTCGTCTTCGACCTGCTCGGCGACATCTACACGGTGCCGATCGAGGGCGGCGCGGCGACGCTGCTGCTGGGCGGCCCGGCGTACGAGACGCAGCCGCAGTGGAGCCCGGATGGCACGAAGATCAGCTTCACGAGCGACCGCGACGGGCTGGAGAACATCTGGGTCGTGGACGCGGATGGCTCGGACCCGCGCCAGATCACGAAGGAGAAGGAGCGCCAGGTGATGGACGCGGTCTGGACGCCCGACGGGCAGTACCTGATCGCGCGGAAGCACTACCGCAACACGCGCTCGCTCGGCGCCGGCGAGATGTGGATGTGGCACATCGGCGGCGGGGACGGGCTCCAGCTCACGAAGCGTCGCAACTGGGAGCAGAACTCGGCGGAGCCGGCGCTCTCGCCGGACGGCCGGTGGCTGTACTGGAGCGAGGACGTGACCGGAGGTGGGGGCTTCCAATACAACCGCGATCCGCACGCGGGGATCTACGCGATCAAGCGGCTGGACCGGCGGACGGGCGAGGTCGAGACGTTCATCCGCGGCCCGGGCGGCGCGGCGCGGCCGGTGCTCTCGCCGGACGGCCGGACGCTGGCCTACGTCAAGCGTGACGGGCTGAAGACCGTGCTCGTGCTGCACGACATCGAGAGCGGGAAGGAGCGGATGCTGTTCGACCGCCTGGATCACGACCAGCAGGAGGCCTGGGCGATCTTCGGCGTCTACCCGCGCTTCGACTGGACGCCGGACGGCCGGAGCATCGTGATCTGGGCGGGCGGCAAGCTGAACCGGATCGACGTCGAGACGGGCGAGTCGGCGGTGATCCCGTTCCGCGCGCACGTCGTGCAGCAGGTCACGGAGGCGGTCCGCTTCGCGCAGGAGGTCGCGCCGGAGCGTTTCGACGTGAAGATGCTGCGCTGGGCGACGGTCTCGCCGGACGGGCGGAGCGTCGTCTACAACGCGCTCGGCAAGCTCTGGGTGAAGCGGCTGCCGGACGGCGAGCCGCGGCGGCTGACGGACGACGACGAGCGTTTCGAGCTGTACCCGTCGTGGTCGGCGGACGGCCGTCGCATCGTGTACACGACGTGGAGCGACGCCGAGCTGGGCGCGGTCTGGGTCGTCGACGCGGACGGCGACGGCCGCCGCAAGCTGACGACGCGGCCGGGGCACTACGTCGAGCCCGCGTTCTCGCCGGACGGCCGGACCGTCGCCTACCGCCGCATCGGCGGCGACGAGCTGCGCGGGCGGTACTACTCGCGTGAGACGGGGATCTACCTCGTCCCGGCGGATGGCGGCGAGCCGAGGTTCGTGACGGACGACGGCAGCCGGCCGCGTTTCAACGCCGCGGGCGACCGGCTCTTCCTCTTCGGTCGCGAGGACGACAAGCGCGCGCTGGTCAGCGTGGACCTGCACGGCGACCACCGCGAGGTGCACCTGATCTCGGAGAACGCGACGGACATCGTGCCCTCGCCGGACGGTCGGTACGTCGCGATCCACGAGCGGTACCACGTGCACGTCGCGCCGTTCCCGGTGACCGGGCAGGCCGTCACGATCGGGCCGAACGAGAACGAGTACCCGATGGCGCAGGTCTCGCGCGACGCGGGCTTCAACCTGCACTGGTCCGCCGACTCGAAGCGGCTGTACTGGTCGCTCGGCCCGGAGCTGTACCACCGGGACCTGGTCGAGACGTTCGCGTTCTTCGATGGCGCGGATGCGGCGGCGATCAAGGCGGCGCCGGAGGCCGAGGGGCTCTACATCGGCTTCTCGGCGGAGACCGCGAAGCCGGACGGCACGATCGCGCTCGTCGGCGCGCGGGTCATCACGATGCGCGGCGACGAGGTGATCGAGAACGCGACGGTCGTGGTCGAGGACAACCGGATCGCGGCGGTCGGGCCGGCGTCGCAGGTGGCGGTGCCGGACGGCGCGCGCGTGATCGACGTCGCCGGGAAGACGATCATGCCGGGGATCGTCGACGTGCACGCGCACATCGGCACGGGCACCGGCGGGATCACGCCGCAGGAGAACTGGGCGTTCGACGTCAACCTGGCGTTCGGCGTGACGACGATGCACGACCCGTCGAACGACACGGAGATGGTCTTCTCGACCGCGGAGCTGATCCGCGCGGGCGAGGTCGTGGGGCCGCGGCTCTACTCGACCGGCCGGATCCTGTACGGCGCGGAGGGCTCGTTCAAGGCCGTCGTGAACGACTACGACGACGCGCTCAGCCACCTGCGGCGGATGAAGAAGGTCGGCGCGTTCAGCGTGAAGAGCTACAACCAGCCGCGGCGCGATGCGCGGCAGATGATCATCGAGGCCGCGCGCGAGCTGGAGATGATGGTCGTCCCCGAGGGCGGCTCGACGTACTTCTTCAACATGACGCACGTGCTGGACGGCCACACGGGGGTGGAGCACAACATCCCGGTCGCGCCGCTGTACAATGACGCGCTCACGCTGATCGCGGAGTCGGAGTCCGGCTACACGCCGACGCTGATCGTCAACTACGGCGGCCTGAGCGGCGAGTACTGGTGGTACCAGGAGTCGAACGTCTGGGAGAACGAGCGGCTGATGCGCTTCACCCCGCCCGGGATGGTGGACGCGCGCTCCCGGCGCCGCGAGATGGCGGATCCCGACGACTACTTCTACAAGGAAGTGTCGCGCGCCGCCAAGGCGATCGTCGACCGCGGCGGCAGCGTCCAGCTCGGTGCGCACGGCCAGCTCGACGGGCTGGGCGCGCATTGGGAGCTGTGGATGCTCGCGCAGGGCGGGATGACGCCGCTCGAGGCGATCCGCGCCGCCACGCTGCACGGCGCCGAGTACCTCGGCCTCGACGGCGACCTCGGCTCGATCGAGCCCGGCAAGCTCGCGGACCTGGTCGTGCTGGATGCGAACCCGCTCGAGAACATCCGCAACAGCGAGACGGTGCGCTACGTCATGGTCAACGGCGCGCTCTACGACGCGTGGACCATGGACCGGATCGCGCCGACGCCGGAGGAGCGCGGATCGTTCTGGTGGGAGCGACCGTAGGCGCGTCGTAGGGCGCGCCGGGAGCCGCGCCGGCCGAGGAAACGAACCCGCCTGCACCGCGATCTCGCTGCGGTGCAGGCGGGTTCGTCGTTGCGGGGCGCGACGGAGCTGGCGCGTCACGCGCATGATCGAGCGGCACGCCGGCAACGACGTCGTCCGGCGCCGCCTGCCGCAGGCGGACCGGCCCGGAACCGGTGCGGATCTTGCCCGTTTCGACAGTACGTCGGCAGCGGCAGCAACCACAACGGGAGTACTGCCATGAGAGGGTATCGTGTACTCGCCGGGCGCGTCGCGGCCACCTGGGCAACGGTCCTTGCGTCGCTCGTGCTCGGTTCCGTCACCTTCGGTGGCTACGCCCGCGCAGACGCCGTACCACCGGAGCAGCAGGTGGTGGCCGTGACCATCACGGCTGGCGCGGTCACGATCTCCCCGGCCACCGTCCGTCCGGGACAGGTCACCTTCCGGGTGACGAACCGCGCCTCGGTGCCCTACGACGTCGACATCGACGGTCCGGGTCCGGACGGCGAGATCGAGCATCTCCCGGCGGGCGCGACCCGGTCCCTCACGATGACGCTCCGGGCCGGATCGTACGACATCGAGGGCGACCCTGAGAACGGGGGCAACGGGGAGCGCCACGCGACGCTGACCGTGCGCGGGTGAGGGAATCGGCTGCGAAGACCGCGGCGACATCATGGGCCGAGCACCGGGCGCGCCCGGGAGCCGCGCCGCTTTGACCGCCGGCCACGTGTGCACCGGCGGTACGGCAGGGTTGCCGGTCTCGCGTTCGTCGGGGCGCGGGGAGCCGGCGGCTTGCGCCGCCGGGGGGCGGCCGCCCCCACCGATTGACCTGACCCCGCCGATGCCGTATCCTTGCGCACGTCCGGCCGCCCCGTCCCGGGCGGCCGTATCTTCTTTCACGCAAAGACGTTGGTGCAGCCATTGAATGACCGACTGATCCGCGCGCTGCGGCGCGAGCCCGTGGACCGCACGCCTGTCTGGTTCATGCGCCAGGCGGGCCGTTCCCTGCCGAGATACCGGGAGAGCCGGGCGGAGCAGGGGATGTTCGAGATCATCCGGGCGCCGGCGCGCGCGGCGGAGATCACGGCGATGCCGCTCGAGTACTACCCGGTCGATGCGTGCGTGCTGTACAACGACCTGAGCACGCCGTTCTTCGGGGCGGGGCTCGAGGTGACGCTGGTCCCGGGCGTCGGGCCGGTCGTGGACCGGCCGATCGAGCGGGCCGCGGACGTGGACCGGCTGGAGCCGTTCGACCCGCGCACGGCGATGCCGTACGTCATGGACCAGATCCGGCTGCTGACGGGTCGGCTCGACGTGCCGGTCATCGCGTTCGTCGGCGCGCCGTTCACGCTCTGCTCGTACCTGCTGAAGCCGGAGGGGCGGAAGAGCCGGGAGGTCGAGGGGCTGAAGGCGTTCATGTTCCGCGAGCCGGAGGCGTGGGCCCGGCTGGCCGGCTACTGGGCCCACCACCTCGCCGAGTTCGGCATCGCGCAGCACGAGGCGGGCGCGGCGGCGGTGCAGGTGTTCGACTCGTGGGCCGGCGCGCTCTCGCCGCAGGACTACGAGCGGTACGTGCTGCCGCACAGCCACGCGCTGCTCGAGCGGCTGAAGGATGCCGGCGTGCCGACGATCCATTTCGCGACCGGGAACCCGGCGCTGCTGCCGCTCATCGCGGCGGCCGGCGGCGATGGCATCGGCGTGGACTGGCGCCTGCCGATCGACGAGGCGTGGCGCGCGATCGGCGAGGACCGCGCGATCCAGGGGAACCTGGACCCGGCGGCGATGCTGGCGGGTAGGGAGGTCGCGCTCGAGAAGGCGCGTGACGTCCTCGATCGCGTCGGCGGGCGGCCCGGGCACATCTTCAACGTGGGGCACGGGATCCTGCCCGGGACCGATCCGGAGGTGATCCGGGCGGTCGTGGATTTCGTGCACGGATACGGGGGTTAGGGAGGGGACAGAGGGTCGAGTCGTAGGCACGGTTCGACCGGGTAGGCGTGGCCGGCGTGGGGAAGGGCCGGGTCGGGTACAGTCCGGGCACATCGGTTACAGATCGGTCCAGACACATCGGTAACCGTTCACCGGAATGGGCGGCGCCCGAAGAGAGGAGGGTGCGAATGCCCTGGGGGACGACGCCCGAGGTGTTGTTGGAGCGAACGCGATTTGTGCTTGAGCCCGGGTTCGGGCGGAGGCGTCGGGGTGGCGCCTGGCGCGGAGTGGAGGAGTGACGGCGAGGCCCGGGGTCGCGCCGGGGATGGCGGCGGAGCCTGGGGATCGCGTCGGGGCTGGCGGCAGAGCCCGGGCTCGCGCCGGGGATGGCGGCGGAGCCCGGCGTCGCCGCGGGGATGGCGGCGGAGCCCGGGGGGTGGCGGGGTCGGGGAGGGGCGGAGCCGTGGGGGGACGGGGGAGTTTCGGGGGAGATTGGAATGGAAACGGGAATCCTACTTCTGAATTTCGGGGAGCCGGAGTCGGCGACGCCGGAGGCGGTGGTGCCGTTCCTGGAGCGGATCTTCGCGACGAACATGTCGCTGGAGGCGCACCTGCCGGCGGAGGCGGCGCGGGCGCGGGTCCGGCAGCTTGCGGAGGAGCGGGCGCCGGGGCTCATCGAGGAGTACGAATCGATCGGCGGCTCGCCGTTGAACCGACAGGCGCGCGGGCAGGCGGACGCGCTGGAGGCGGAGCTGGTCCGGCGCGGGCACGCCGTGCGGTGCTACGTCGCGTATCAGTTCGCGGACCCGCTGATCGCGGACGTGGTCCGGCGGGCGCGGGAGGACGGGGTCGGCCGGCTGGTCGGTCTTCCGGTCTACCCGCTGGCGGGGCCGTCCACGACGGTGGCGGCGCTGGAGGACTTCCGCCGGGCGGTCGCGGAGGCCCGGTGGGACGTGCCGGTGGGCGAGGTCGGCGGGTGGCACGGGCATCCGCACTTCACGGCGATGTGGGCGGACCGCGTGCGCGAGACCGCGGCCGGGGCGGGCGTCGCGCTGGACGATCCCCGGGTGCGCCTGATCTTCTCGGTGCACGGCACGCCGATGAAGTACATCGAGGAGGGGAGCCGATACGTCGAGTACGCGGAGGCGGCGTGTGCGGCGGTCGCGGCCGCGGTCGGCGCGGGCGATTACCGGATCGGCTATCAGAATCACACGAACCGGCCGGTCGCCTGGACGCGGCCGGACGTGGAGGCCGTGATCGAGGAGGTCGACGCGGACCACGTGGTGGTGGTGCCGATCGCGTTCATGCGAGAGCAGTCCGAGACGTTGGCGGAGCTGGACCACGAGCTGCGCGAGGCGGCGGAGTCGCGGGGGCTCGCGTTCCATCGCGTGCCGGTCCCGCACGACGACCCGCGACTGGCCGCGCTGCTCGCCGACGTGGTCGAGCCGCTGCTCACCGCGGCGGGCGCCGGCGCGGGCGCGCCGCGCCGTTGCCGCTGCCGGCCGGGCGCGCACTGCCTGTCCGGCGCGTCGCTCGACTGACACGCGGCCGGCTTCAGGCCGCCGCCTCCTGCGCCGCCGCGCCCTCCACGGCGCGGGGCAGCCAGACGGTGAAGGTGGAGCCCCGGCCGAGCTCGCTGGCGACGGTGACGTCGCCGTGCATGAGGCGGGCGAGCCGTCGGCTGATCGGCAGCCCGAGCCCGGCGCCCCGCCCGGTCACGGGCGCGAGGCGGATGAACTCCTCGAAGATCAGTTCCCACTTGTCGCGCGGGATCCCGGGGCCGGTGTCGACGACGTCGATGCAGACCCAGTCGACCGCCTGCCGCTCTGGCGTCGCGGCGGGCGGCGCCGCATCGCAGCGGCGGGCCCGGACCGTGACCTGTCCGCCCGCCGGCGAGTACTTCACGGCGTTCGAGATGAGGTTGCCCAGGATCTGCGCGAGGCGCGCGCGGTCGCAGGAGACGATCGGCAGCGGCTCGTCGGTCTGGATGTCGAGCGTGAGCCCGGCGGCCTCGCCCTGGGCGCGGTATTCCTCGGCGGTCGTGCGGACCAGCTCGCGCACGTCGACCGGCGTGATGTCGAGGCGTAGCTGGCCGGCCTCCGCGCGTGCCAGCTCGACGAGCTCGCGGATCAGCGAGATCGCGGAGTGGATCGAGTGGCGGCTGCGTTGCACGCCCTCGCGCTGTTCGGGCGAGAGCTCGCCGCGCACGCCCATCTCGAGCAGCTCGAGGTAGCCGTCGGCGGCGCCGAGCGGGTTCTTCACGTCGTGGCTGAAGCCGCGGACCAGGCGAGCGCGGCTCTCCATCACGCGTTCGAGCTCGTGGCGCGCGGCCTCGGACTCCGCGAGCGCCTTGGCGTTGCGGAACGCGAGCGAGGCCAGGTTGCCGAAGATGCGGACGCGGTCGATGTCGTCGCGGTCGAACGGCCGACGTCCCGGCGCACGCACCACGAACAGCGCGCCGAACGCGTCGCCCGCCGCTGCGAGCGGCACGACCACCGCATCGCAATCGCGGCAGCGTTCGAGCAACCGGCCGGGGAGCGGGTGTTCGCCGCGGGCGAGGCCGTGGATGCGCTGCGGCGCGCCCCGCCCCAGCGCGTACTCGGCGTACGACCCCTGGAGCGGCTCCGCGGCGCGCGGCGGCGGCGCGTACTCGCCCGCGGACGAGACCACGCGCAGCACCTGCCGAACCGGGTCGATCCGCTGGACGAACGCACCATCGGCGCCGGTCGCGACGATCGCGCTGGACGCGATCTCGTTCAGCACCGCATCGATCGTGATCGGCGCGCCCAGGCTCTCCGCGGCCCGCCGCAGCGCCGTCTCCTCACGGGCCCGCCGCCGGAGGTCGTCCGCCAGGCCGCGCAGCCGCTGCTGGATCCGGATGACCGCCAGCGCCGCGACGAGCGCCATCAACGCCAGCCCGATCGTGAGGGCGAAGCCGAGACGCCCCGTCTCCTCCATCTCGGCCATCACGATTGCGGTTTCCCGGGTGAACTCGGCGTCGAGCGCCCGCGCGGCGCGCAGGATCCGTTCGTACAGCGGGTCGCCGGGCGGCGAGATGCGCGCGTACTCCTCCTGCGTGATGCGCCCGGCAAGGAGCGCGTCGTGCGTGGCGTGCCAGGCGTCAACCTCGGTGCGCAGCTCCCGCAAGGAGGCTTGCACGCGCTCGCCCGACGCGGCGCCGAGCGCCGCGAGCCGGCGCGACTGCTCCGCCTCCACGGCCCGGAGGCGACCGTAGAACGCTCGCGCATCGCGCGAGCCCGTCAGCAGCACCGTCCGGATCGCCGCGCCCTCGCGGGCGAACGTGACCTCGAGCGCGTCGAGCTGGTCACGCGCCGGCTCGATGCGTCGCTCGAGTACCGCACGAAGCGTCTCGACTCGCTGACGGATCAGGATCGGGATCACGAAGAGCGCGAGCAGCGAGACCAGAACGAACCCGACCGGTACGTGCAACTCCCAGGGGGAGACCCGTCCCCGGCCCAGCGGGGTTCGGTCGTCATCGAGCGGTCCAGCGTTCACTGCGGTTGGCGGTCGCTCGGCCATGGGCGCGGCAATCCCGCGTGAAGGCTCCCGGACGCTCTCGCATCTTCCGCACCGCAGGGGGTGCACTTCATATGCCACGCCCCCCCTCGCGCAGCTTGACGCCCGTGCCGGCACATGCTAATTGTTTAGCATCCTGCTGGTATTTTAGCGGGCTGCGCGGGCGGGCGGATCCAACCGTCGGGGCGGCGGTGGAGTCCAAGAGGGGGAGGGGCGGGAAGGGCACGCTTCGCGCGGTGCGGCACGTCTTGGTGATAGGAGTCGATCTCCATGGAAACGCTGCGGCAGGATGTGCGATTCGCGGTCCGGAACCTGGGCCGGCATCCCGGATTCTTTGCGGTTGCGGTTCTGACGCTGGCGCTCGGGATCGGCGCGAACAGCGGGATCTTCAGCGTGGTGAACGCGGTGCTTCTCCGGCCGTTGGAGTATCGCGAGCCGGACCGTCTGGTCTTCATCCACAGCCAGTTTCCGACGCTGGGGTTCGACGAGTTCTGGATCTCGCCGCCGGAGTACCGGGAGCTGCAGGAGCGGGCGCGGTCGTACGAGGCGATCGGCGCGTGGCGGACGGGATCGTCGAGCATTTCGGGGATCGAGGAGCCGATTCGTGTGCGGTCGGCGCGGGCGAGTGCGGAATTCTTCACGGCGCTGGGGGTGCCGCCGCTGGTGGGGAGGGCGTACACGGTGGAGGAGGATCTCCCCGGCGCGCCGGCGGTGGCGGTGTTGTCGCATCGGGTGTGGCGGGAGGTGTTCGGCGGCGATCCGTCGATCGTGGGCGGTCGGGTGGAGATCGACGGTGAGAGCCGGACGGTCGTGGGGGTGATGCCGCCGGGGTTCGACATCGAGGATGCGGGTGTGGACGTGTGGCTGCCGCTGGCGTTGGAGCCGAATCCGACGAACCGGGGGTCGCACTACCTGAACCTGGTCGGCCGGTTGGCGCCGGGTGCGACGCTGGAGCGGGCGCGGGCGGAGCTGGGGGCGTTGCTGGCGGGGTGGGGCGCGGTGAATCCGGGCGTGCACGTGCCGAACGACTCGACGCATCGCGTGGTGGTCAAGCCGCTGGCGGAGGCGCTGGTCGGCGAGGTTCGGCCGGCGCTGTTGCTGTTGCTCGGTGCGGTGGGTCTCGTGCTGCTGATCGCGTGTGCGAACGTGGCGAATCTGCTGCTGGCGCGTGCGGAGTCGAGGCAGAAGGAGATCGTGGTGCGGGCGGCGCTGGGCGCGGGGCGCTGGCGGCTGGCGCGGCAGTTCCTGACCGAGAGCATCCTGCTCGCGCTGGTCGGAGGCGGGATCGGGTTGTTCCTGGGGTATGGCGGGGTGCGTCTCCTGCTGGCGACGAGCGCGGGGAGCGTGCCGCGGGCGGACGGCATCGGCCTGGACGTTCCGGTGCTGGTGTTCACGCTGGTCGTTTCGGTGGTGACCGGCGCGATCTTCGGCCTGGCGCCGATGCTGCACCTGTCGCAGCGGGTGATGGCGGTGTCGTTGAAGGAGAGCGGTCAGCGGACGACCGCGGCGGCCGGGCGGCGGCACCTCCGTCGTCTGCTGGTGGTCTCGGAGATCGCGCTGGCGCTGGTGCTCGTGGTCGGGTCGGGGCTGCTGCTGCGGAGCTTCGCGGCGCTACAGGAGGTGGACCCGGGCTTCGACCCGGCGCACCTGTTGACGTTCCAGCTCTTCCTGCCGGAGAGCCGGTATCCCGAGCCCGAGTCGCGGGCGGCGTTCTTCGAGGCGCTGACGGACCGCCTCGAGGCGTTGCCCGGCGTCGAAGCCGCGACGGCGATGACCGGGCTGCCGCCGGTCCGCGAGGTGAACGCGAACGACACGGAGTTCGAGGGGAAGCAGCCGACGCCGGAGGGTCCGGCGCACAACGTGGACTACTACCAGGTCGTCGCGGCGGACTATTTCGAGGCGATGCGGATCCCGATCCTCCGGGGCCGCGCGTTCGACGCCGGCGACGATGCGGCGGCGACGCCGGTCGCGATCATCAACGAGACGCTGGCGAAGGTGTTCTATCCGGGTGAGGACCCGCTGGGCCAGCGGATCCGGCCGAGCGGGTTTCCGACGTGGTTCACGATCGTCGGCGTGGCGAAGGACGTGAAGCAGGGCGGGCTCTCGGAGGAGACCGGCACGGAGCTCTACTTCTACTATCCGCAGATTGCGGGCGTCGGTTACGGGCCGCAGACGATGAACGTGGTGGTTCGCACGACGCGTCCGCCTCTGTCCCTGGCCGGAGAGGTCCGTCGCACGGTGCGGGCGCTGGACGCCACGCTGCCGCTGGCGGGCCTCAAGACGATGGAGGCGAACCTGGCCGGGTCCGTGAGCCGACCCCGCTTCCTGATGTTGCTGCTGACGATCTTCGCGGCGATCGCGCTGTCCCTCGCGGCGGTCGGCACGTACGGACTGCTCTCCTACTCGGTCGCCGAGCGCGGCCGGGAGATCGGCATCCGCATGGCGCTCGGCGCGGAGGCCCGGAGCGTCGTTGCGCTGGTCCTTCGCGAGGGCGTCGCGCTGGCGGGCACGGGGCTGGCGCTGGGGCTGGTCGGCTCGCTGGCGCTGGCGCGGCTGCTGGCGTCGCTGCTGTTCGGCGTAAGCAGTGCAGACCCCGCCACGTACCTCGTCGCGCCGACGGTGCTCCTCACGGCCGCACTGGCCGCGTGCGTCATCCCCGCGCGTCGCGCCGCCACCGTCGACCCGATGGTGGCGCTGCGCGAGGAGTGAGCCGCATCGCGCCCGCGCGCGGATCGATCCACGAGCGGGCGGAGGCGTAGGTGTGCCCCGGAGGGTGTGCCCCCGGCCGTGTCCTGAGCGAAGGCGTGGGTGTCCCGGACGGTGTGCCGGCAGCCCTGCCCTGAGCGGAGGCGTGGGCGTCCCGGTCGTGTACCGGCAGTCCCGCCATGAGCGGAGGCGTGGGTGTCCCCCGGAGGGATCGAGGACTGTCTGAGCGAGCGCAGCGAGCGAGTTCCGCAGATCCCGGAGGGGGACACCCACGCCGGAGCGCTGCCGGCCGAGCGCCAACGCACCCGGAGAGGAAACCCACGCCGGAGCACTGCCCGGGATCGCGCCGGTACACCCCGGGTCGGACACCCACGCCGGAGCGGTGCCGGCCGAGCGCCAACGCACCCGGCAAGGACACCCACGCCGGAGCGCCCCCCGGCAGGGCGCCCGTGTACCCGAGCCGGACACCCGCGCCGGAGCCGTCGCGTCGTCAACGAACCGCGCCGCCGGCGCCCGACCGGCGCGGATCGCCGCCGGCCCGTACGCGCCCGTCCTCCACGACGACGGCGGCGCCGTAGCCCATGCGCAGCTCTCCGCGGAACGCGATCGGCTGGAGCAGGTGTCCGAGCGCGCGGAGCCGCCGCGCGACCTCGGGCGCGAAACCGTTCTCCGTCTGGATCACGAGCTCGCGTCCGCCGTCCGGCGCCGCGCGGCGCGTGATCAGGAAGCGCGGCTGTTCGAGCGCCCGTTGCGGGCCCAGCCGGTGGTCGATCACGCCGGTCACGATCTGGTAGACCGCCGAAGTGATCCACGCGTTCCCGGCCGCGCCCGCGGCGAGGAGCGGTCGCCGGTCGGCGCCGGTCCCGCGGAAGACCAGCGTCGGCGAGATCGTGCTGCCGTGGCGGGCATACGGCAGCCGTGCGCCGTATGCATCCGGGTCGGACGCGTAGGAGTGCAGCTTGTCGTTGTAGAGGAAGCCGAGCCCGGGCGTCACGTAGAAGTTGCCGCCCCACGTCCCCAGCGTCTGCGTGACCGCGACCATGTTGCCGTCTGCGTCGGCGATGGCGAACGCGGTCGTCCCGGTCTGGGGGCACCCCACGAGCGCGAAGTCCGGCGCCGTCGCCTCGCACGCGTGCGGCGCGCGGGCGTCGGCCGGCGCCGCATCTCGGTCGGGCGGCGTCCGGGGCGTGACGGCGGGTGGCCGGCTGGCCGCCCACGGAGCGGCCGGCTCCCCGGGGTCGGGCGCCGGCCGAGCCGGCCGGCGCGCCGATCCATCCGCCGCGCCCGTGCCGAGCGCCGTATGCGCCGCGCCGCACCCGGCGTCGTCGATCTCCTCGAGCCGCTCCACCGTCAGCGCCCGCGCCGGGTCGAAGCAGCGCCAGCGTGCGGCCGCCGTGTCCTTGCTCGTGAACGGTTCGAGATTCACGGGCCAGAGCCCCGGGTCGGCGATGCGGCCGCGTGTCGACGGGACCAGCTTCCACGCCTCGATCATCGCATGCGCGGTCGCCGCGTCGTCCGTCGGCGGGCGCGGCGATTCGTGGTGCTCGAGCAGGTTGAGCTGCGCGACGAGCGTGGCACCGCCGGAGACGGGCGGCGCGCTGCCGTAGATCGTGTGGCCGCGGTAGGTGCCTTTCACCGGCTCGCGCCACACGGCGAAGTAGCGTGCCATGTCGTCGAGCGTCATGGCGTTCCCCTTGCCGCGCAGGTCCTCGACCATGCGCCGCGCGATCTCGCCGCGGTAGAACGCGTCGGCGCCGCCTTCGGCGATCTGCCGCAGCGTCCACGCCAGGTCCGGGTTGCGCAGCGTGTCGCCGGGCCGGAGCGGCTCGCCGTCGGGGAAGAACAGCCGCCGCGCGCCCTCGGACTCCAGGAAGCGCTCCCGCTCGCGGGCGAGCGTGGTCGGGAGCGCGTCGTCGAGGACGAAACCCTCCTCGGCCAGCCGGATCGCCGGCGCGAGCAGCTCCGCCCATTCGATGTTGCCGCTGCCGTACCGCTGCCACGCGCGCCACATCCCGTCGACCGTGCCGGGCACGTTCGCCGCCGCGGGCCCCTCCGCTTCGCGCAGCGCGCCGTTCTCCAGCGTCGCCGCCTGCGGCGCTCGCGTCATGAACTCGATCAGCGCGGGCTCGTCCATCCCCTCGAGGTGGATCAGCATCTGGCCGTAGCCGCCGACGCCGCTGGCGTCCGGCTCGACCACGCCGAGCGCGAACGAGACGGCGACGGCAGCGTCGACGACGTTGCCTCCCTTGCGCAGGATCTCGAGCCCGGCCTCGGTCGCGAGCGGGTGCGCGCTCGACACGGCGGCGCGGCCGACCGCCTCGTCCCGGTACGGCGGCCGCTCGCGCAGCATTGCGTGGATAATGCCCTGGAGCTCCGCGTCCGAGCGGGCCTCCAGCGCGCGCGGGCGGTACACGTCGCGCAACCGCTCCCAATCGGCGCGGCGGCGCTCCGCGCCGGGGCCGGCGTAGTACAGCTCGGCGATCCGCGACCACGCCCGGTCGAAGGCGGCGGCGTTCGTCTCCGCGTCGACCGGCGCATCGAACGCGACCTCGGCGAGCCCGGCGTCGATCGGCGCGGGCGCCGGGACGCGCCAGAGGCGGCCGCCGGGCGGCGCGGCGGCGCCGGCGTCGCGGTCGGGGAGCCGGTCCGGGTCGCCGTTGTAGCCGGGCGCGGGGCCGCCGAGCTCCGCGAGGAGCAGTGCTGCGCCGTCCGGCATCCAGACCGGGCGGGCGTGGCGCCGGCTGACGAGGTTCGCTGGGCCGCCGTCGGCGGAGACGACCCAGACGCCGACGTCGCCGCCCGCGCTGGTGAACGCGATGCGGTCGCCGGTCGGGGACCAGGCGGGATACTCGACCGCGAACGCGTCGGCGATGCCGCGGTCGTCGCCGTCGCTGAGGCGGAGCACCCGCAGCTCGTGCCGCCGACCTCGCACGCGGACGTACGCGACGCGCGAGCCGTCGGGCGAGACGGCGGCCATGCGACTGCCGCCGTCGCCGTCGGTCAGCCGCTCCTCCGTGCCATCGGGCCGGCGCAGCCACAGGTCGGCGGCGGCGCGGCGGCCGCGGGTGAATACGACGCCGCCCCACGGCGCGGCGGCAGGCTCGCGTTCCGGCTCGGGCGAGTCGGTCAGCCGGACCGGCGCGCCGGCCGGGCCGTCGGCGCCGACGTCGAGGCGCCAGAGGTCGAAGCCGCCCGCCCGGTCCGAGGCGAAGACGATCGCGCGGCCGTCCGCGGTCCACGCGGGCTCGATGTCGAGCGCCGCGTCGTGCGTGAGCCGGACGAGCCGGGCCGGGTCGCCGGCGTCCGGTGCGAGCCAGAGGTCGCCGCGGATCTCGAGGACGAGCCGCCCGTCGGCGGCGAGCGCGGGGTTCGCCGCGCCGGCGGCCAGCGGGTCCTGGCGCGGCGCGGGCGCAGGGCGGCGACGCGGCCGGGTCGTCCGGGAGGCCGGCGCCGGCGTACGGGAGGCCGCCGCCGCGTGTGCAGCGTGGGCCGTGTGGACCGCGGGCGCGGGGTGCACCGCGGGCGCGGCGTGCATCGCGGTCGCCGGACGCGCCGCGCGCGGCGGGTGTGCCCGGTGTGCCGGGTGTGCGCCGTGGACCGCGGTGGCGAGCAGGAGCGTCGTAGCGAGTGTGCCGATCATGTCGTTCGCGAAGGAATCGGTTGCACTGGAGGCGGTCGGGGTGGAATCGACCCGGGCCGGTGCCGGGTGTGCCGGGGCGTCAAGCCGGGCTCCGGGGGAGCGGGAGCGTGGACGTCGAGCCCGCGCCGCGCTCGACCGCCCGGGCCGCCGCCGCCCGCCCCCGCGCGACTCCGGCCTGCTGCACGAGTCGCAGCAAGCGAGTGATCCCGCTCACCGGCGACGCGATCGTGGCGAACGCGAACCGCCGCACCGCGTCGGCCGCGGCGATCGGCGGGACGCGGCCGATCGGCTCGAGGAGCAGGACGTGGGCGCCGGCGATCGCCGGAACGGCCGTCGACATCCCGGGGCCCGGTTCACCGGACCCGGCTGCGGCGCAGACCGCCGCATAGAAGAAGGCGCAGCTGTCGCCGCCCATCGTCGGGCCGAGCGGCGCCATCAGCGCGAGCGGCAGCCTCGCCAGCCTCGGGGCCGCAGCGTACCGCCGCGACGGCGGCGGCCCGGCCGCGGCGGGCGCGGCGGGGGCCGCGGGGGCGGCATCGGGACCGGGCGACGGCGATCGGATCGCGCTGCGTG
>DASVDG010000062.1:0-2945 GCA_036381255.1 Longimicrobiales bacterium
CTTCGCCGCCGCCGACTCGCTGCTCCGCCGCGCCCTCGCGATCGCCAGCGCGACGTTCGGCGACGACGCGCCCGAGGTGGCCGGCCTGCTCGAGGAGCTGGCCGCGCTCCGGCGGCTCCAGGGCGACGAGGCCGCCGCCCGCCGCCTCGACGACGAGGCGCTCGCGATCCGGCGGAACTGACCCGCCGGCCGCGGCTGCCGAGGTGGGTCCGCCCGGCCGTCGCGGCTCGTGTGCCGGTGTCTGCGGCCCGGCCGGTCACGGCTCGTGTGCCGGTGCCTACCGGTGCCTACGACCCGGCCGGTCACACCCCGTATGCCGCTCCCTGCGGCCCGGCCGGTCGCACCCTCGATCCGGCAC
The DNA here is from genome assembly GCA_036381255.1 of Longimicrobiales bacterium. Taxonomy (GTDB): domain Bacteria; phylum Gemmatimonadota; class Gemmatimonadetes; order Longimicrobiales; family RSA9; genus CALBZE01. Next base: position 359 of record DASVDG010000062.1, read on the forward strand.
TTCAACCCCGCCCCGCATCCGTTCATCCCATACCCCTGGCCGGCGTACCGGCAGGGGCGTACGCTTTGCTGCCGTGACCGACCGTCAACGCACGGGGATCCTCATGATGCGCCGACTCCGAATCATCACCGCCGCGGCCCTCGTCGCACCTTCGCTCGCCCTCGCCTGCGCGCGCGCGCCGGAGCGCCCCGCTCCGATGACCGACGGAACCATGTCGACCTCGCCGCCCCCCACCCCCGACGCCGCCGCGTTCGGCGCGGACGTCGCGCGCGACCTGCAACGCGTGCGCGCGGCCACGGCGAAGTACAGGGACATCGAGGCCGCGTACGCCGACGGCTATCCCTCCCGCATGCCGCCGTGCCTCGACAACCCGCCCCACGGCGGGATGGGCCTGCACTACAGCAACCGCAAACTCCTCGACGACCGGCTCGACCTCGAGCACCCCGAGAACCTGATCTACGCGCCGACGCCCGAGGGGAAGCCGAGACTGGTCGGCGTCGAGTACATCGTGCCGTACTCCGCCTGGGACCGCCCGGAGCCGCCGCGCATCTTCGGCCGGCCGTTGAAACGGGCCGACGGGCTCCAGCTCTGGTACCTGCACGTGTGGACGTGGGAGCCGAACGTCAACGGCCTGTTCGCCGACTGGAATCCGGCCGTGAAGTGCTGACGGCTTGAACGATCGGGCGCCCGGGGCCACCGGGCGCGCGCGGAGTCGAACGATTGCGGCCACGGCGTGGAGGACGACGCCGTGGCCGCTTTGGGACCTGTTGGACCGGACCTGGTACCACTTTCTAATCTTGACCCGAATCGTCATGGCGATGCTCCGTTTCGCCACCCACCTTCGGGCGGACGGGTCGGCAAGGGGGCCGCACGGCAGCGCGTAGGAAAAGAGTCGCCGTCGATCCACGCCCCGGCCCCTCCCGCCTCTCGCCGCCGCCGGCGGCCCGCTCTGGCCGCATCGAGCGTGCTGACCGCCGACACGCGCCTGCTGCCCCGAATCGTTGCACCGGATGGGTTGGATGGGCCACTCCCATGCGTTTATGTAGCAACTTTGGAAAATGGTGCCTGGTCCGCGCGGGAAAATGGTGCCTGGTCCGCGCGGTCCGAGCGCCCCAGGACGTCCGCGCGTGACCCGGCGCCGCCTTCGTGCGTCTAACTCCGGCAGTCATCACGCGTGTCGCCGTCGAGCTTTCGTGTGCTCCCATCGTGAAATCGATGGAACCGCGCCAGGAAGCGAACACGTCGGCCGTGCGTGCCGCGCGGCGAGGCCGCACCCGCGCGCGTCGCGCGGCCCGTCCCTCCGGCGGCGGCGCACCCGCCCCGTCGCGCCGGCCCGCGGATGGCGCTATCTTGATGCAGTACAATGTTTTACCGCAGGAGCTGATCGGTATGGCAATCGGAACATCGAAGAAGTCGGCCGGCACGCGGGAGACGTCGGGCCCCGCCGCGTCGCCGTCCACGGGCTCGATCATCGCCCGGGGCATGGTCCTCGACGGCGACTGCACGGCCGACGGCCCGCTCCGGATCGATGGTCACGTGACGGGCAACGTACGCGCGGCGCGACTCGTCATCGGACCCGGTGGGCGGGTGGACGGCGACGTCATCGGTGCGGACGGCGACGCCTCGGATCGCGCCACCGTCATCGAGGGCCACGTCGGCGGCGCGGTCCGGGCGCGGCGCGTCGAGATTGCCCGGAACGGCTCCGTGGGCTCGGGGCTGACGGCTCACGAAGCCGTCGTCCACGGCCACGTCAAGGGACCGATCGCGACGGAAAGCCGCCTCGTCCTGGAGGAGACGGCCACGGTCGAGGGCGATGTCACGGCCCGGCGCCTGGGGCTCAAGGAGGGCGGGAAGGTGTTCGGCACGATCCGGATCGGGGAGCCGCGCGGCGACGCGAGCTGAGCCGGCGGGTCGGCCGGCGGCTCGATCGCGCCGCTCGCGCACGCGGGCCGGTCACGCGTACGGATCGTCCGGGATCTCCAGCCGGCCGGCCGGGGGCGCGCCGCCGGCCGGCACCGTTTCCCGCGCGACTTTCTTTTTCAGGCAACGCTGAAAGAACGCGAGCACCCCCTCCGGCCGCACCTGCTGCGTGCGGTGCAGCGCCTGGAGCACTTCGGCCTCGTCCCGCCCGGCGATCAGGTCCTTGACCTCGTTCGCCGACACCGTGGGATCGAGCCGCTTCAGGTGCCGGGCGACGGCGTCCTCGAACGGCAGGTCGTAGGCCGGCTCGAAACGTTTTACCCCGTCACGCCCTGCAAGCACGGCCGGGCGCGGGAAGCGTACGAAGATCGGCTGCGTGAAGTGCGGGTGGCGCAGCATCAGCTCGCCCTTCGGCAGCGTCGCGAGCTTCGACTTCGTCGCGGGCGAGAGCGTCGCGTACCCCGGCGTCGCCAGCTCGTCCATGTCCATGCGGCCGTAGACCGCGGTCCCCGCGTTCCCCACGACCCGCTTGTGCACCTGGCTGCGGAACTGCTGCGCGCTGAACAGCACGAGCCCGAGATAGCGCCCGCGCTCGCTCACGTCGAGCAGCATCTTGCGCACGTACGTGTCGTGCCCGTCCGACGGCGCGTACTTGTTCAGCTCGTCC
>DASVDG010000063.1:0-22951 GCA_036381255.1 Longimicrobiales bacterium
GTCTGCTCCTCGAGCGACTGTGTGATCCGCGTCTCGCTGTCATCCACGGCCAGAAAGATCACGCTCACCGTGAAGGGGTCCTCGGCGGGCGTGGCCTGGAGCGGGATCTTGAAGGCGAAGGTGACCACGCCGTCGAACTGGTTCTCGCCCGGGCTCTCGGGCAGCGTGCGCGTGGTCGTGCTCGTCGCACGGCGCACGACGAAGCCGTAGGGGAGGAGCCCGACGCCGGGCATCACCGGGACCTCGGTCAGCTCGCTCTCCTCGAACACCTGGAGCACGTCCGGGCCGGTGATCAGCTCATCGCTGCCCGGCGCCTGCTCGACCCCGCCGGTGGGCATGACCTGCACGGCGATGGCATCGGCGGCCGGAGTGCCGTCGAAGCGATAGAGCCGGGAGATCGCGGTGCCGTCGATCGTGCCCGCCGTGCTCGCCGCGATGAAGGTCAGGTTCGTGCGCTCGGTGCCGTAGGCGTTGCCGTCCTGATCCGCATTCCGCACCCGGAAGGTGGCGTAGACGTAGCGCACGCCGCCATCCTCGCGCGTGCCGCGCGTGAACGAGCCGGTGAAGTAGGGCTCGAGCTGGATGCCGCCGCTCGGGTCCCCGCCCGCGGGCGTGAGGTCGAGGCTCGGTCCCGACGCCCCGGAGGAAATGCGGCCTCCGGGATGGACCGGAACCGCGCTCGCGCTCGGGGTCGGCGAGCCGATGTCGGAGATCGTGATCTCCACGAGACCGAGGGCGCGACTCTCGGGAGCCGGGCGGTCGCCACCGTCGCCTCCCGGATTGAGCGGCGTCTCATCGGTGCACGCGGCCGCCCCGAGGACGGCGAGGGCGAGCAGACTCCGCCGCAGCAGAGTGGCAATTCGCGAATCGTTGCGCATGGTCCGAGTCGGTTGGGGTTGAACTCGTCCAGCGACGGGTCGGCCGGTACCGCTCCCACGGCAAGGTCATTCGCTGAATCGCTGCGTGAATCATGGCACCCTCTCTTCGGAGGCGGTGGCCTACGACCGGCAACAGGAGAGCCGCGTCTCTGCGTCGACTCACGTCGTGGTCTCTTTGTACAGGATCGCCTGCTTGACCTCCCCGATCGCCTTCGTGATCTGGATCTCGCGGGGGCACGCCACCGTGCAGTTGTAGATGGTTCGGCAGCGCCAGACGCCCGTCTTGCTGTTCAGGATGTCGAGGCGCTCCTGCCCCGCCCGGTCGCGGGAATCGAAGATGAAGCGGTGCGCGTTCACGATCGACGCCGGTCCGACGAACTCATCGTTGGCCCAGTACGACGGACAGGCCGTGGTGCACGCCGCGCACAGGATGCACTTCGTCGTGTCGTCGAAGCGCTCGCGCTCCTCGATCGACTGGAGCCGTTCCCGTCCATCGGGCGGCACCTCGTCGTTGACGAGGTACGGCATGATCGAGCGGTACTGGTCGAAGAACGGCTCCATGTCGACGATCAGGTCCTTGATCACGGGGAGCCCGAGGAGCGGCTCGATCGTGACCTTCTCGCCGACGTCGCGCATGAGCACCTTGCACGCGAGCCCGTTCGCGCCGTTGATGCGCATCGCATCCGAGCCGCAGACGCCGTGGGCGCAGGAGCGGCGGTAGGTGAGACTCCCGTCCTGGTACCACTTGATCTGGTTCAGCCCATCCAGCACCCGGTCGTCCGGGTCGAGCTCGACCTCGTACTGCCGGTAGTGCGGCTTCTTGTCCTTCGTCGGATCGAACCGCTGAATGCGGAATGTCGCTTTCATTTAGTACACGCGCTCCTTCGGCTCGAACTTGGTGATGATCACCGGCTTGTAGCGGAGCTCGATGCCGCCGTCCTCGGTGCGGTAGGCGAGGGTGTGCTTGAGCCACTCCTTGTCGTTGCGCTGGGGGTAGTCCTCGCGCGAGTGTGCGCCGCGGCTCTCGGTCCGGTTCAGCGCGCTGACCGCCGTGACCTCCGCCAGGTCGAGGAGGTTGCCGAGCTCCCACGCCTCGAGCAGGTCGGTGTTGAAAATCCGGCCGCGGTCCTGGATGCGGATCCGCCGGTAGCGGTCCTTGAGCTCGCGGACCTTCTCGACCGCGGTCCGGAGCCCGTCCTCCAGACGGAACACGCCGACGTTGTCCATCATCGTGTGCTGGAGCTCCTCGCGCAGCCGCGCGGGGATCTCGTCGCCGTCCGCGGCGAGGAGCTGCTCGAACCGCTCACGGATCGGCTCGGCCGCATCCGCCGGCAGCGGGGCGTGGTCGGCCTCGCGGCAGAACTCCGCCATCGCGCGGCCGGCGCGCCGGCCGAAGACGACGAGGTCGAGGAGCGAGTTCGTGCCCAGCCGGTTCGCGCCGTGCACGCTGACGCACGCGCACTCGCCCGCGGCGTAGAGCCCGGGGAGTACGGTCTTCCAGTCGTCGACGACGACGCGGCCGTTCACGTCGGTCGGGATCCCGCCCATCGCGTAGTGCGCCGTCGGCTGGACGGGGATCGGGTCGACCGCCGGGTCGATCCCGAGGTACGTGCGGCAGAAGTCGCTGATGTCGGGGAGCTTGAGCTCGACGACCTCGCGGCCGAGGTGCGTCGCGTCCAGGTGGACGTAGCGCTTCCCGCCGATCCCGCGCCCTTCGCGGATCTCGAGGTAGATCGCGCGCGAAACGACGTCGCGGCTGGCCAGGTCCTTCATGGTCGGCGCGTAGCGTTCCATGAAACGCTCGCCGTCGTTGTTGCGCAGCACGCCGCCTTCGCCGCGCACGCCCTCCGTGATCAGGATCCCCAGCTTCGCGATCCCCGTCGGGTGGAACTGGAAGAATTCCATGTCCTCCAGCGGGATCCCGTTGCGGAAGACGATCGCCGCGCCGTCGCCGGTGAACGCGTGCGCGTTCGACGTGACGGAGAAGATGCGGCCGTGCCCGCCGGTCGCGAAGAGCACCGCCTTCGCGCGGAAGACGTGCAGCTCGCCGGTCTGGATCTGGTAGGCGACGACGCCCGCGCAGCGCCCGTCGTTCACGATCACGTCCACGACCTGGTACTCGTCGAAGAACGTGACGTTGTTCTTGATGCACTGCTGGTAGAGCGTCTGGAGGATCATGTGGCCGGTGCGATCCGCGGCGTAGCAGCTCCTGCGGACCGGCCCCTCGCCGAAGTGGTGCGAGTGGCCGCCGAACCGACGCTGCGCGATCCTGCCGTCCTCGGTCCGCGAGAACGGAAGCCCCATGTGCTCCAGCTCGAGGATCACCTCCGGCGCCTCGCGGCACATCAGCTCGATCGCGTCCTGGTCGCCCAGGTAGTCGCTCCCCTTCACCGTGTCGAAGGCGTGCCACTCCGGGCTGTCCTCCTCCAGATTGCCGAGTGCGGCGCCGATGCCGCCCTGAGCCGCGCCCGTGTGCGAGCGAGTCGGGTAGAGCTTCGTGAGCACCGCGGCTTTGACGTTGCCGGCACGGGTCAGGTGCAGCGCCGCCATCAGCCCTGCGCCGCCCCCGCCGACCACGATCGCGTCGAAGTTGTGCACGTGATTCATGGAAGGGCCGCCTGCACGCTTTCCGGGGTGAACTGGAACGTCAGGATGATGTACGCGCCGATGCCGAGCAGCGCGACGTACACCAGGAAGATGAACGACTTGGCCGCGACCGCCCACCCCGGCCGGTGGATATAGTCATCGACGATGTAGCGCAGCCCGTTCATCCCGTGCGACAGCGCGAAGAGCAGCAGGAAGAAGTCGAAGACCTTCCAGAACGGGTTCGTCCACCGCTGCGCGACCAGGTCGTAGTCGATGTTGTCGACGCCGATCGCGAAGTGCATGTAGAAGAGGTGGAAGACCGCGATCCCGAGGAGCACGAGCCCGGAGATCCGCATGAACAGCCACGAATAGAGCTCGAAATTTCCTCGAGGCACCCGGCCGCGCCGGTTCGTGAACGCCCGATTCAAGTTCCCGTTCATATCAGTGCTCGAAGATCGGCAGCAGGAACGTGTACGCGCCCCAGAGGAAGATGGGGAGGAGGATGGCCGCCTCGATCCAGATGAGCTGGCGCTCGTACGGCCAGAGCCGCGGCCAGAAGTCCTGCACGATGATGCGGAACCCGTTCAGCGCGTGGAACAGCACGCCGAACAGGAGGAAGACGGTCATGATCCGCCCCCACCACGCGTGGTAGAGGACGAGCAGCTCGTTGAAGATCTCCGGCCCGAGCGCCATCAGGAAGATGTCCACGATGTGGACGGCCAGGAACAGGAGGATCCCGAGCCCGGCCGCGCGGTGCAGCAGCCAAGCGAACATCCCCTCGCGGCCGCGGTATCGGAGCCCTTCCAGGATGGGCGCGCCTCGCCGGTACACTGTTCTCGTCGCCATGTGACGGTTAATCGAGCAGGGCCATGGTCTGCTTGACCGCGTCCGCGGAGGCGTTCAGCGCCGCCCGCTCGTCGGCGGTCAGCTCGACCTCGATGATCCCCTCCAGGCCGTTGCGGCCGAGCTTGCACGGCACGCCGAGGAACAGGCCGTCGAGGCCGAATTCGCCCTCGAGCCACGCCGCGCAGGGGAGGATCCGCTTCTTGTCCTTGACGATCGCCTCGGCCATCTGCACCGCGGCCGCCGCGGGCGCGTAGTACGCGCTGCCCGTCTTGAGCAGCCCGACGATCTCCGCGCCGCCGTGGCGCGTGCGATCGACCAGCGCGTCGATCCGGTCCCGGGGCAGGAGCTGCGTGAGCGGGATCCCGCTCACGCTCGTGTAGGAGATGAGCGGCACCATGCTGTCGCCGTGGCCGCCCAGGACGAGCGCCTGGATGTCCTCGACGCTGACTCCCGCCTCCAGCGCGATGAACGAGCGGTAGCGCGCCGTGTCCAGCACGCCGGCCATTCCGATCACGCGCTCGCGCGGGAAGCCGGTCGTCTCCTTGCAGACGTAGGCCATCACGTCCAGCGGGTTCGACACCATGATGACGATGGCGTCGGGCGAGCGGTCGCGGATCTGCTCGGAGACCTGTCGGACGATCCCCGCGTTCGTCTTGAGCAGGTCGTCGCGGCTCATCCCCGGCTTGCGCGCGATGCCGGCGGTCACGATGAAGAGGTCGGAGCCTGCCGCCTCGTCGTAGCCGTTGCTGCCGATGACGCGGGTGTCGAACCCTTCGATCGGCGCCCACTCCCACTGGTCGAGGGCCTTGCCCTGGGGGACGCCCTCGGCGATGTCCACCATGACGACTTCGCGGGCGAGTTCCTTCTGCGCGAGGAGCTGTGCGGCTGTCGCCCCGACGTGTCCCGCGCCGACGACCGTGATCTTGTTCACCATTGTGCTATTCCCCACCACCCGGGAGAGTTCAGCAGTATTCGGGAATCCGGTAGCGCGGGCAAAGTACGGGAGGGTCACGGGCCTGTCAACGCGGCCCCGGAGGCGGCGGAACCGTCGCGCTCAGCCGCCGACCTGCGAGAGGGCGACGAGTCCGCCCGAGCCGGTGGACGCCCCTCGCACGAGCGCGTGGCGCTCCGGCTTGACGCGCAGCGTGCGGCGGATCAGCGGCTCGATCGGCTCGCCGCGGCGGAGCGGGTCGCGGAGATTCGTCTGGAGCGCGCCGAACAGGCACGGCCGGAGCTGGCCGTCGGCGGTGAGCCGCATCCGGTTGCAGCGGTCGCAGTAGGTGTGGCTCATCGGCGTGATCACGCCGACGGTCCCCGCGGCGTCGGGGAACCGGAAATAGCGGGCCGGCCCGTTGCCGACGGGGCCATCGACCGGCTCGAGCGAGCCGATCGCCCGCACGCGGTCCAGGATCTCGGCCGCCGGGACGTACTCGGCGGCCGAGATGCCGAGGTTCGCGCCCACGGGCATGACCTCGATGAAGCGGACGTGCCAGGGGCGGTCCAGCGTGGCACGGGCGAACGCCTCGAGCTCGTCGTCGTTCCGCCCGCGCATCACGACGGTGTTGATCTTGAGCGGCGCGAACCCCACCCGCTCGGCGGCGGCGAGTCCGGCGAAGATGGCGGCGTGCGCGCCGGCCCGCCGCGCGATCGCGTCGATCCGCTCCGGCCGCAGCGAGTCCAGCGACACGTTGATGCGGCGGACGCCCGCATCGCGCAGCGCCTCGGCGACGGGCGCGAGGAGCACGGCGTTCGTCGAGAGCGCGAGGTCGTCGATCCCCGGAACCGCGGCGAGCATGCGCACGAGCGACGGCAGGTCCCGCCGGACCAGCGGCTCGCCGCCCGTGATCCGCACGCGCCGCAGCCCCATCCCGGCCATGGTCCGGACGATCTCGACGATCTCCTCGTAGCGGAGCAGCTCGTCCCGCCGCAGCCACGGCAGCCCCTCCGGCGGCATGCAGTAGACGCAGCGGAGGTTGCACTTGTCGGTGACCGAGACGCGCAGGTACTCGATCCGCCGCCCGAAGCCGTCGCGCATCTCCGGCGCCCGTTCCCCGCCCCGCTCACTCACCGGCGGCCTCCGGGACCGGCGGGACGCGCCCCTCGAGCCAGCGCGCGCCGCCCTCGACGTAGTGCTCCTCCTTCCAGACGGGGAGCCGCTTCTTGATCTCCTCGATCACGTAGCGGCTCGCATCGTACGCCTCCGCGCGGTGCGGGCTCGAGACGGCGATCGCCACGCTGACCTCGCCGACGCGCAGTTCGCCGATCCGGTGCGCGACCGCGACGCGGTCCGTGCCGAGCCGGCCGGCCGCCTCCGCCGCGATCTCGGCCAGCACCCGCTCCGCCATCTCCGCGTACGCCTCGTAGCGCATCCCGGCCACCGGCCGGCCGTCGTTGTGGTCGCGCACGGTGCCGAGGAAGAGGAGCACGGCGCCGTCCTCGGGCGCGCCGACACCGGCCAGGACGCGGGCGGCGTCGAGCGGTTCGGTCGTGATCCAGGCGCGCACGGCTCACCCCCCCGCGACCGGCGGCAGGAGCGCGACCTCGTCGCCGTCGGCGAGGACCGTGTCGAGCGCGACGTAGGCGCGGTTCACCGCCGCGACCGGCGCCGCCGGCAGGCGCGCGAACCCGGCGCCCCGACCGCGCAGCTCGCGCACGAGCGTCTCCACCGTGGCGCCGGCGGGCAGCTCCACGTCCAACTCGCCGGTCCCGGCGAGGTCGCGGTAGAGCGCGAAGAAGAGGAGTCGGATGCGCATGGGTCTCGCGGGGAAGCTAGGCGTGGCCCGCCGAGCGATCAAGGAGCGTGCCAGGGGGTGATTGATCCGCGGCCGGCGTCCGCGGCCCGGGATCGAACCCGGCCGCACGGAGCGCTCCCGCCGGGTACGCCGGCCGCCCGATGCACCGGCGCCCCGTCCGCGGCGGTGCACGGACGGGGCGCCGCGCACCCGCCGGCCGGCGGGCGCTCCCGGCACCGAAGCGCTACCCGTTCGAGACCTGCTGGCGCAGGTCCTTCGACGGCTTGAAGATCGGTACGACGCGCGCCGGAACCTCGACCGGGTCGCCGGTGCGCGGGTTCCGCGCCATCCGCGACTTCCGCTTGCGCACCTTGAACGTGCCGAACCCCCGGATCTCGATGTTCTCGTGAGCCGAGAGCGCGTTCTTGATCGCGTTCAGGAGCCCATCGACCACGAGGGCACAGTCCTTCTTCGTGATCCCCGGGCCGATGGCATCGGCTACCTGCTCGACGAGGTCGGCTTTGGTCATGATTCCTCCGTACCGAAATGCGTTGGGTGAGAGTGCCGGGAGCCGCGCTCCCGCCGTACCTAAAACGGGACGACGAACTTCAGACGGGGCCCACCGGTCTGGTCGAGCGGCCTGACCAGCTTCGCCAGGCTCGACGTCGCCCCACGCCCCAGGAACACGTCCAGGAGCGTGAACTCCTCCTCTGGCGGTCTCACTACCAGCGGATCCTCGCCGAGACCCGCCATCCGCCCCACCGCCGACAGGGCGTCGTGTAGATTGCCGATCCGATCGACCAGTCCACTCCGGAGCGCCTGACGACCGGAGAAGACCCGGCCATCGGCGAGCCGGCGCACCTCCTCGACCGACAGATCCCGTTCCCGGGCGACGACGTCGACGAACTGGTCGTAGACGTCCGTGACCAGTGCGCTCAACACCTGCCGGTCCTCCGGCGACAGCGGCCGGAACATCGAGCCGGCGTCCTTGTGGTCGGAGCTCTTCACGACCTGCATGCCGACGCCGACCTTCTCCAGCAGGCCGCTGACCTCCGGGAACTCCATGATCACGCCGATGGAGCCGGTGATCGAGCCGGGCAGCGCGAAGATCGAATCGGCGGCCAGCGCGATGTAATAACCGCCGGACGCGCCGACCGCACCGATCGCGGCGACGACCGGGCGCCCCGCCTCCCGGAACCGCCTCAACTCCCGGTAGAGGCTCTGCGACGGCCCGACCACGCCACCCGGCGAGTTGATCGACACCAGGAGGCCCTTGACGGACGGGTCCCGGCGGAAGCGTCGGAGCTGCTCGAGGTACTCCGTGTCGTCCGCGATCACCCCGTCGACTTTGAGGACCGCGATCCGGTCACCCCAGACCATGTCCCCGCCGCCGCGGAGGGCGACGACGACCGCCAGCACGATGCCGGCCAGGGTCATGAACGACACGACGGCTACGGCGAGCGCAATCAGGACCGAGCGCCGGGACACGCGAAAACCACCGTCACGAGTGCGGTATGTCGGTGAGAGGCGGGCGCATAGCTTAACTCCCGGCGCCCGCGGTCGTCAAGGCTTTCCCGGCGCCCGCGTCCATGGCCGCCACGAAGCGGTCGAACAGATACCGCGAGTCGTGCGGCCCGGGCGCCGACTCCGGGTGGTACTGCACGCTGAACGCCGGGAGTTCCCGATGGGCCAACCCTTCGACGGTCCCGTCGTTCAGGTTGACGTGCGTCACGCGCAGCGCGGGTGCGCCCTCGACCGCGTCGTCCGGGCCGCCGCGCACCGCGAAACCGTGGTTCTGCGACGTGATCTCGACCGCGCCGTCCTCCAGCCGGCGGACCGGGTGGTTCCCGCCCCGGTGGCCGTAGAGCAGCTTGTACGTCGTCCCGCCGAACGCCCGCGCCATGAGCTGGTGGCCGAGGCAGATGCCGAAGACCGGCACGCCGCGCTCCGCGAAGAGGCGGATCGCGCGCAACGCATGCTCGACGGCCTCGGGGTCGCCCGGTCCGTTCGAGAGGAAGAGCCCGGCCGGCCGCTGCTCGAGCAGCGCCTCGGGCGCGGTTCCGGCAGGCACCGTCGTCACGCGGCAGCCGCGCTCCGCCAGCAGCCTGAGCGAGTGCGACTTGACGCCGAAGTCGTACGCCATGACGTGGAACCGCTCAGTCCCGACCGCCGCGACCTCGTACGGCTCCCGCGTCGTGACCTGCCCCGTCAGATCCAGCCCCTCCATCCGCGGGTGCGCATGGATCCGCGCCATGAGCTCCTCGGCCGGCACGTCGGCGGGCGCGATCGCCGCCCGCATCGCGCCCGCCGACCGGATGTGCCGCGTCAGCGCCCGCGTGTCGACGCCGGACAGCCCCACCACGCCCGACCGCGCCAGGTACGCGTCCAGCGACTCCTGCGCGCGCCAGTTGCTGGCGTGCCGCGCGAGCTCGCGCACCACGTACCCCGCCACCTGCGGCCGCGAAGACTCCTCGTCCTCCGCATTGACGCCGTAATTGCCGATGAGCGGGTACGTCATGGTCACGATCTGCCCTGCGTAAGACGGATCGGTGAGCACTTCCTGGTATCCCGACATCGAGGTGTTGAACACCACCTCGCCGGTGGCCACGCCGCGCGCGCCGATCGGCTCGCCGCGGAACACACGGCCGTCTTCGAGGAGCAGGTACGCTTCGTCAGGCAAGGGACCTCCGGGTGCAGAGTCGGCCGAGGATCAAGCCGCGGGCGAATTTACGCCGTCGCTCGCCCCTGTCAAGCGACGGCGCGCCCGCCGCGGTTGCGCGGCCGCGCCCGCGGCGCCACCTTTCCCGGCCTATGGAGCCGATCCTCTACATCTACGCCGACGAATCCTGCCTCGGCATCCAGTACACCGACCGCGACTCGCCCGGGGGCGCCGCCGGCCTCGTCGAGCTCTGGCGCGACGGCGCGTGGGAGCGTCGCGACTACTGGGTGAGCGAGCCGGCCACCACCAACAACCGCATGGCGCTCCGCAGCGCGATCGTGGGGTTGCGCGCGCTGCGCAAGCCGTGCCGCGTCGTCTTCACCTCCGACTCCCAATACCTGATCCGCGGGATGCGCGAGTGGGTCGGCGGGTGGATCCGCCGGGGGTGGAAGCGGAAGAGCGGCCCGATCGAGAACATCGCGCTGTGGCAGGAGCTGGTCGAGGTCGCCCGGCGGCACGCCGTCGACTGGCGCTGGGTCCGCGGCCACGCCGGACACCCGCAGAACGAGTACGCCAACCACCTGGCGGTCCGCGCCGCGAAGAAGCAGACGCAATCCGGCGGGCTGGTCGCGTCCGGCTACGAGAAGTGGCTCGAGGCGGAGCGCGAGAAAGGTCACTACATGGACGTCTACGAGTTCCAGCCGCCGCCGAAGGAGAAGTTCAACCCGGCGGCGCTGCCGCGCGGCTAAGCCAGCCGGCGCCCGAACACCTCCGCGAAGCGCTCGGCCACGCGGTCCCCGACCTCGTCCATGTCGACGCCGGCGCCGGTGACGCGCTCGAGCGACGTCACGCCGTGGTCGCGGATCCCGCACGGCACGATGGAATCGAAGAATTCGAGGTCGGTCGTGACGTTCAGCGCGAAGCCGTGGGAGGTGATCCAGCCGCTCGAGACGCGCACGCCGATCGCGGCGATCTTCTCGTCGCCGACCCAGACGCCGGTCAGCCCTTCCTTCCGGCCGGACGCGACGCCGAAATCCGCAAGCGCGCGGATCAGCGCCTCCTCGATGTCCCGCACGTAGCGGTGCAGGTCGCAGCGGTCGGGCTTGAGGTCGAGGATCGGGTAGCCGACGAGCTGGCCGGGGCCGTGATACGTCACATCGCCGCCGCGCCCGGTCTCGAACAGCTCGATCCCGAGCAGCCGCCGCTCCTCCTCGCCGACCAGGACGTGCTCGTCGTGGGCGGACCGGCCGAGCGTGATGACGTGCGGGTGCTCCAGCAGCAGGAGCCGGTCGTGGATCTCGCCCTCGCGGCGCATCCGCACCAGCTCATCCTGGAGCTTCAGCGCCATGGCGTACGGCACCACGCCGAGCCACTTCACGTCGAGCGCGCGCGGCGCGGTGGCGGGCGCGGCGCCGCGCCGCGCCCTGCGGGTCCGGGCCATGCCGGATGATGCTTCGTTCACGGCCCCCTACTCCACTCCCGGCCGATCAGGCTTCTTCCGGGAACGTCTCCAGGATCTCCTTCAGCCGCGCGAGGAACCGCGCCGCGTCCGCGCCGTCGACCAGCCGGTGATCGTAGCCGATCGAGAAGTACGAGCGCAGCCGGATCGCGATCGTATCGGTCCCGTCCGCCTCGATGACGACGGGGCGCTTGTCGATCGAGCCGGTGCCGAGGATCGCCGCCGTGCCCTCCGGGATCACCGGCATCCCGACCATCGTCCCGAGCACGCCGGGGTTCGTGATCGAGAACGTCGCGCCCTGGATCTCGTCCGGCTTGAGCTGCCGCGCCCGCGCCCGCGCCGCCAGGTCGTTGATCCGCTTCGCCACGCCGACCAGGTTCAGCTCGTCCGCGTTCTTCACGACCGGCACGATCAGGCCGGGGTTCAGGTCGACCGCGATCCCGATGTTGATGTCGCCGCGGTAGAGGATGTTGTCCCCCGAGACGGTCGCGTTCACGTTCGGGAACTCCTGCAGCGCCCGCGCCGCGGCCCACGCCACGAACGCCGTGTAGCTGACCTTCGCCCCCTGCTGCTCCCAGCGCGCCTTGTTCTCCTTGCGGATCCGCGCGATGCGCGTGAAGTCGATCTCGATGAACGAGTGCACGTGCGGCGCGATCCGCTTCGCCCGCACCATGTGGTCCGCCGTCAGGCGACGGATCCGGTCCATCGGCACGAGCTCGTCGCCCGGCCGCACGGCAAATTCCGGGTGCCGGACCTGCCCGTAGAAGATCTTCCAGAACTCCTCCGCGCCGACCGGCGCCGCCACCGAAGGCCGCGCCGGCGCCGCAGGAGCCGCCGCGGGAGCCGCCGCAGGGGCCGCGGGCGCCGCCGCCGGCGCCGCCCCGCGACGCTCGATGTACGCCATGATGTCCTGCTTCGTCACCCGGCCGGCCTCGCCCGTCCCCTGTACCTGCGACAGGTCGACGCCGTGCTCCTCCGCGATCCGGCGCACCAGCGGCGACGAGCGACGACGCAGCCGCTCCTCCGCAGTCTCCGCGCCCGCCGGCGCCTCAGCGGCCGGCGCCGCCGGCTTCTCGGGCGCGGGCGCCGCCGGCGCCTCCGCAGGCTTCGCCTCCGCCGGCGCCGGCTTCTCCTCCTTCGGCGCCGCGGCCGCCGCGCCCGCCTCCGTCTCGATGTAGGCGACGATGGTGCCGACCTCGACCGTCTCCCCCTCCTTCGCCGCGATCTCGACCAGCGTCCCCGCCGCCGGCGACGGGATCTCCGCGTCGACCTTGTCCGTCGAGATCTCCAGCAGCGGCTCGTCTCTCGACACCGTCTCGCCCACCTGCTTCAACCACTTCGATACGGTCCCCTCGGCGATCGATTCGCCCATCTGGGGCATCGGGACTTCGATACGCGCCATTTCGCTTGCTCCGGCTATGGATCGTCAGTAGTCGTCAACGGCGCGCTGCGCGCGCCGGGAGCGGCCGCGTTGCGGCCGGGAGCGGCCCTTCGGCCCGGGAGCGCCGCCTTTCGGCGGCGGGAGCGGCCGGCTGCGCCGCCCGGGACGGACCCTTGCGGGTCCGGGGGCGGGCGCTGCGCGCCCGGGGGCGCGGCCTCCGGCCGCGGGGGCGGCGGCCCCAACGCCCAGACTCGTCCCCGCCGTCCCGGCGCGCGAAGCGCGCCGCCCCCCGGCCGGCGCCGCAGGCGCCGCCGCCCCCGGCCGCACCGCGGCCGTCCCGGCGCGAAGCGCCGCCCCCCGCGCCGCAGGCGCGGCTCCCGGGCCGCAGGCCCGCTCCCGGCGGCCGCAAGGCCGCCGCTCCCGCGGCGCGCAGCGCCGCGCCCTAGTATCTCACCAGATACCGACTCGCCGCCACGATGTCCGCGACCTGCGGCAGATAGTAGTCCTCCAGCGGCGGCGAGTACGGGACGGGCGTGTCGACGGCGGTGACGCGCAGGATCGGCGCGTCCAGCCATTCGAACGCCCGCTCGTTCACCCGCATCGAGATCTCGCCGGCGATGCCGCCCGTGCGGGTGTCCTCGTGAACCACCAGCAGGCGGTTCGTCTTCTTCACGCTCTCGACGATGGCCTCCTCGTCGAGCGGGAGCAGCGTCCTCAGGTCGAGGACCTCGACTTCGACGCCGTCCTCCTCGGCGAGCTGCTCGGCGGCCCTCAGGCTCTCGTGCACCATCATGCCGTAGGTCACGATCGTCAGGTCCGAGCCCTCGCGGTGCCGCCGCGCCTGCCCCAGCGGGACCACGTAGTCCTCCTGCGGCAGCACTTCGCGCAGCGCCGGGAGACGGTACAGCTTCTTGTGCTCGAAGAAGAGCACCGGATCATCGTCCCGGATCGCGGCCTTGAGCAGCCCCTTCGCATCGTACGCCGTCGACGGGTAGACGATCTTCAGCCCCGGCGTGTGGAAGAACGCCATCTCGGGGTTCTGCGAGTGGAACGGGCCGCCGCGCACGCCGCCGCCGACGGGTCCGCGGATCACCATCGGCAGCGGCCCGCTCCCGCGCCAGCGT
Organism: Longimicrobiales bacterium; assembly: GCA_036381255.1. Taxonomy (GTDB): domain Bacteria; phylum Gemmatimonadota; class Gemmatimonadetes; order Longimicrobiales; family RSA9; genus CALBZE01. Next base: position 13,666 of record DASVDG010000063.1, read on the forward strand.
GAGGTCGCGATGTAGTTCGTCAGCGGCTCGTACGCGCAGGAGACGAAGTCCATGAACTGCATCTCGACGACAGGGCGCAGCCCCATGTGTGCCGCGCCCGCCGCGGCGCCGGTGAAGCCGGCCTCGCTGATCGGCGTGTCGATGACGCGGTCCTCGCCAAAATACTCGAGGAAGCCGTCCGTCATCTTGAACGCGCCGCCGTACACGCCGATGTCCTCGCCGAGCAGGAACACGGCGTCGTCCCGCTCCATCTCCTCCCAGAGCGCCTCGCGGATCGCCTCCAGGAACGTCACGGGCTTGCCCTGCTCCGTGTGCCGGACGTGCTCGGGTCGCTCGCGGCCCCGCTTCGCCTGTTTCGTCGCCGTCGCCATACCGTTCACGCGTGGTGGGGGTCGGGGATCTCCAGCCGCGTCCACGGCCGGGCCGTGGGCCGGTCGCCGTACACGCCGTCGAGCGCCGTCGCCGGTTCCGGCATCGGGGACGCCTCCGCCGCTTCGCGCGCGCGATCGACCTCGGCCGCGATGCGCGACCGGATCGCGTCCAGCTCCTCCTGCGTCGCCCACCCCTCATCCAGCAGGCGCCGCTCGTAGCGGTCGACCGGGTCGCGCGCGGCCCAGTACTCCAGCTCCTCCGGCGGGACGTACGCCTGGGCATCGTGCTCCGCGTGCCCCTTGCGACGGTACGTCAGCACCTCCAGCAGCGACGCGCCTTCGCCCGCCCGCGCCCGCTCGACCGCCCGCTTCGTCATCTCGTACACCGCGAGCACGTCGTTGCCGTCGCACTGCTCGCCGTAGACGCCGTACCCCTCGGCCTTGTCCACGAACGAAGCCGCCGCCGTCTGCCGCGAGACCGGCGTCGAATACGCGTACTGGTTGTTCTCCACGATCACGATCAGCGGCAACCGCCGCACGGCCGCCAGGTTGAACCCCTCGTGGAACGCGCCGGTCGACGTCATCCCATCACCGGAGTACACCAGCGCCACCCGGTCCTCGCCCTTCAGCCGGAACGAGAGCGCGACGCCGGCCATCACCTCGACCATCACGCCCAGGTGCGAGATCAGCCCGATGTACCCCTTCCGGTAGTCCGTGAAATGGACGTTCTGCTCGCGCCCGCCCGTCGGCGAATCTCCCTTCGCCATGTACTGCCGCAGGACCTCGACCGGCGCCGCGCCCATCAGGAGCAGCGCGCCGAGATCCCGGATCGCCGGCGAGATGACGTCCCCGGTCCCGTCCGTGCGCCGCCGCAGCGCGTACGCGCTCCCCACCGCCGTGGCCTCCTGCCCCAGCGAGCGGTACAGACCGCCGATCACCTTGTTCTGACGATAGAGATTGGTGAGAACCTGCTCGACCTGCCGCGTGAGCTGTAGGTAGGCGTAGATCTCGTGTAGCTGCGGGCGCGACAACCCGGCCACGACCTCGCCGCTCGCCGCCACCCCCGTCTGTTCGGCCATTGGTATGCCGCCGATCCTCGATCGATTTCCCTGTAACCGCCGCGATCGGCGACAAAATGGGCCGGCCCGACAGGGGCGTCAAGCCGCGCCCGCCGCGGCGACCGGCCCGCCTCTTGCACCGCTCTCTCGCCGCGCGACCCGGCCCACCGCCCGTATCCACGCGAAGGCGCCGCACCCCTTCGGATGCGACGCCTTCCTCGCCACCGCGGAGGCGAATTCATGCGCCACGACGCCCCGGCCCGCTCTCGACCGCGTACCCCTTCCGCTCCGGGCGGGTCGGTCCGCCCCCGTCCCGGCGCCCCGCCACCGGGCGAACGGCGCCGCGCCAGGGCTCGCCCGCCGGCGCCGCCCCCGCCGGACGGGACCGGACACGGACCGTACGAAACGGCCTACGACATCGCCCACGGCTACACCACCGAACGGACCATCGTCCGCCCCTGACCGCCCGGGGCGCCGCACGCGCCCGGCCGGCTCCCCGGCTTACGGCTGCGTCGGCGGATCCTGCGTCCCCGGCGTCGCCGCCGCCGGCGATGTGGTCGCCGCGCCGGTCTCCGGCTGCGCCGCGCCTTCCGGCTGCTGCACGCCCGGGATCACCGGCTGCGGCGCGGGCGCCGTCTGCTGGAACTCCTGCTGGAGGATCGACTCGGGGAGCCGCTGCCGCGACGACATGATGGACAGCACCAGCGCCAGGAAGAGAAAGATCCCGCCGGTCACCCACGTCGTGCGGGTCAGCAGCGTGGCCGCCTGGCGGCCGCCCAGGAACGTCTCCGTCCCGGCGCCGCCGCCCATCGCGGCCAGCCCGCCGCCCTTCCCGGCCTGGAGCAGCACCACGGCCATCAGCACCAGGCCGTCGAGGATGAGGAGCGTCAGAAGAAATCCGAACATGTAAGGTCCTCTCGCCGTTCACACACGGTGTAGCCTTGTAATATCCCGGTCGCTCGCGAGGGTGTCAAGCGCGCCGCGCGCGGGATGGGCCACCCCAAGGCATTACTCCGGAAGCCGGGCGAAGTGCCCGCCGCGCCGGTCAGGCGCGGGCGGGCTCGGTCGCGGCGATCTCGGCGAAGCCTGCCGGGTCGAGGCTCGCGCCGCCGACGAGGAGGCCGTCGACGTCGCTGGCAGCCAGGAGCTCGGGGGCGTTCGCCGGCTTGACGGAGCCGCCGTAGAGGATCGGGATCGAGGCCGCGGCGGCGGCGCCGACGCGCGCGGCGAGGTGGCGGCGCAGGGCGCCGTGGGCGGCGGCCGCGTCGTCGGGCGTGGCGTTGACGCCGGTGCCGATGGCCCAGACGGGTTCGTAGGCGATGAGGACGCGTGCGATCTCGTCGGGGGCGAGGCCGTCGAGGGCGGCGTCGAGCTGGCCGAGGATGACGGCCTCGACGCGGCCGGCCTCGCGCTGGTCGAGGGTCTCTCCCAGGCAGACCAGGGGCGTGAGCCCGCCGGCGAGGGCGGCGGCGGTCTTGCGTCGGACGTCCTCGTCGGTCTCGCCGAAGATGTGCCGGCGTTCGGAGTGGCCGACGAGGGTGTAGCGCGCGCCGGCGTCGCGGGCCATGGCGACGCTGGTCTCGCCGGTGAGCGCGCCCTGGGGTTCCCAGTGGACGTTCTGGACGCCGAGCGCGATGTCGCCGCGCCCTTCGAGCGCCTCGGCGGCCGCGGCGAGGGAGATCGCGGGCGGGAAGACGATGACGATGCGGTCCTCGCGCGCGGCGTGGCGCGCGGCGAACGCGCGGAAGAAGTCGCGGGTCTCGGACGGGCCCTTGTGCATCTTCCAGTTGCCGGCGATCACCGGCGTGCGGCTCGGGGTCTCGGCCATCAGTCGTCTCCCTTCGTGTCCAGCGCCGCGACGCCGGGGAGCGTGCGGCCTTCGAGAAACTCGAGCGAGGCGCCGCCGCCCGTGGAGATGTGGGTCACGCGGTTGGCGACGCCGGCGGATTCGATGGCGGCGACGGTGTCGCCGCCGCCGATGATCGTCGTGGCGCCGCGGTCGGTCGCGTCGGCGACGGCGCGCGCGACGCCATCGGTGCCGTGGCCGAATTCGGGGATCTCGAACATCCCCATCGGCCCGTTCCAGAGCACGGTGCGCGCGTCGTGGAGGTATTCACCGAAGGTGGCGACGCTCTTCGGCCCAATGTCGAGGATCTTCCCCTCGGGCGGCACCTGGTCGCGGTCGAGGATCCAGGTCCGGGCGCCGGGCTCGGCCTGCCCTGCGACGACGCAGTCGACGGGGAGCGCCAGCTTGTCGCCGGCGCGCTGGAGGAGGTCGCGGGCGAGGTCGACGCGGTCCTCCTCGACGAGCGAGCCGCCGGTCTCGAGGCCGAGCGCGCGGAAGAACGTGTTCGCCATCGCCCCGCCGATCAGCAGCCGGTCGACGCGGGGGAGCAGGTTCTCGATCACGTCGATCTTGCCGGAGATCTTCGCGCCGCCGATGATCGCGACGAACGGTCGCTCCGGCGCCTCGAGCGCCGCGGAGAGGAAGTGGAGCTCGCGCTCCATGAGCAACCCGGCGACGGCGGGCCGGCCTTCCTCCTTCATGACGTCGGCCACGCCGCAGGTCGACGCGTGCGCGCGGTGCGCGGCGCCGAACGCGTCGTTGACGTACACATCGCCGAGCGCGCCGAGCGCCTCGGCCACTTCGGCCTCGTTCGTCTCCTCGCCGGGCAGGAACCGGACGTTCTCGAGGACCACGATCTCGCCGGCGCGGAGCTCGTCGGCGGCGGCGTGCGCCCGTGAGCCCACGACGTCGTCGACGAAGCGGACCGGCACGTTCACGAGCTCGGCCAGCCGGTCGGCCGCGGGGCGCAGCGAGAGATCGGGCACCCACCGTCCCTTCGGCCGTCCGAGATGCGACACGAGGATCACCCGCGCCCCCCGCGTGAGCAGGTAGGTGAGCGTCGGGAGAGTCGCCCGGATGCGCGTGTCGTCGACGACGCGGCCGCCGTCGAGCGGCACGTTGTAGTCCACCCGCACGAGCACGCGCCGGTTCTTCAGCGCCGAGTCGGGCAGATCCTTGAGGGTCTTCGTCTTCATGTTCGGTCGTTCGAGTCTGCGGCCGCGGGCGGCCGCGCGTGGATCGTGCGCCGGGAGCCCGACGCGGGCGGCGCCTAACCTAGCGCCCGCGGGTCGGGCCGATCAAGCCGTGGGCTCTTGCCCGGAGAGGAAGTCCAGGAGCGCGTCCGCGACCGCGCCCGGCGCCTCCCAATTCGGAGAGTGCCCCGCCCCTTCGATCCACTTCAGGTGCGCGCCGGGGAGCCGGGCGGCGGCGCGCTCGGCGTGCACCGGCGGGAAGAACGCGTCGCGCCGCCCCCAGATCACGAGGGTGGGCGTGCGCACGGCGCGCAGCTCGTCGTCGCCGAGGATCTCGCGCTGCCCGCGCGGGCCGGAGAAGAGGCGGAACGCCCGGGCGAGGACGGCGACATCGCCGGCCTCCGCCGAGCGGAGCAGGTACTCGATCAGCGCCGGCTCCACCGCCGGGTCCAGCGGCCGGCCGGCCGTGAGCAGCCGGCGCAGCAGCCACACGGTTCCCCGTCGGCTGGGACGGAGCAGGAACGGGCCGAGGAAGCGGACGCCGGCGAGGCGGACGAGGGCCGGCAGCTCCGGCCCCAGGCCGGCGGCGTCGATGAGGGCGAGTCGTCGCACGCCATCGGGCCAGCGCTGGGCCAGCCGGAACGCGACCAGGCCGCCGAACGACGTGCCCGCCACGCCGCACCGCTCGACGCCGTGGCCGCGAAGCCAGCCCTCGACGACCGCGGCGATCTGGCGGCCCAGCGCCGCCCGAGGCTCGAGCGGCGGGGAGAGGCCGAAGCCGGGCAGGTCGGGCGCGAGCACGCGGAACCGCTCCGCGAGCCGGCCCAGCACCCCGAACCAGTTGGCCGCGCCGCCGCCCGCGCCGTGGAGCAGGACGACCGCCGGGCCGCGTCCGGCCTCCAGGTAGTGGATCCGTCGTCCGTCCGCATCGCTCCACCGGCTTTCGGCGCTCACGCCCGCGGCCGCGAGGAGCGCCCGCATGGCGCCGAGGACTCCATCGCCCCGGTGCCGGCGCCGCCCGGCGTCACGCCGCATCCGGCCCCCCGGATGTCGAGCGGCCGCGAAGTCCGCCGTTGCGGACCCCGCGGCCGCCCTGCCCCGCCGCATCCCGGTGCCGGCCCGACGTGTCAGAGCCGTGCGTGCGTCTCGGCGACCTGCGCGGACAGGCGCACCGATTCGGGCCCGCGTCCCGAGACGTCGAGCGGCGTCTCGCAGTAGCTACACACGACGCGGACACGGCTCGCGCCGCACCCCAGCACGGCGATGTCCCGATGGCCGCACACGGGGCAGCGATACGTCCCGTGATGTTCGTCGCTCGCCTGGGGCATCGTCCTCCACCGGCGCCGGAAACGAGTCCGAACGACCGCATGAGGCGAGTTGCGTGCCACGCGGCGGGGGCGCCGCGCCGCTACAGCCGCTCCGCGACGTACCGGGCCAGGTCGATGCAGCGGTTCGAGTAGCCCCACTCGTTGTCGTACCAGGACAGCACCTTCACCATGCGGTCCCCGATCACGTACGTCGACAGCAGGTCGACGATCGAGCTGGCCGGGTTGCCGGTGTAGTCCACGCTGACGAGCGGCTCGTCGGACACGGCGAGGATCCCCTTGAGCCGTCCCTCCGCTTCCTCGCGGAACGCCTCGTTGATCTGGTCCACCGTCACGGACTGCGCGAGCTCGGCGGTCAGGTCGACGATCGAGACGTCCGGCGTCGGGACCCGCATCGAGATCCCGTCGAGACGGCCCTTCACCTCGGGGAGCACGAGCGCCGTCGCCTTCGCCGCGCCGGTCGTGGTCGGGATGATCGACATCGCCGCCGCGCGCGCCCGGCGCAGGTCCTTGTGCGGCAGGTCGAGGATCTGCTGGTCGTTCGTGTAGGCGTGGACCGTGGTCATGAAGCCGTGCTCGAAGCCGAAGCGGTCGACGAGCACCTTGACGACCGGCGCGAGGCAGTTCGTCGTGCAGCTCGCGTTGCTGATGATGTTGTGCTTCGCGGGGTCGTACTTCTCCTCGTTGACGCCGAGGACGATCGTGACGTCCTCCTTCTTCGCCGGCGCGGTGATGATCACCTTCTTCGCACCCGCCTCCAGGTGCGCCGCCGCCGCCTCGGCATCCGTGAAGCGGCCCGTCGACTCCAGGACGATGTCGACCTCGAGCTCCCGCCACGGCAGCTTGCCGGGCTCCCGCTCGCTGGTCACGCGGATCTCGTCGCCATCGACGCGTATGCCGTTTTCGGTCGTCTCCACCGCGCCCGGGTAGATGCCGTGGACCGAGTCGTATTTCAGGAGATGCGCGAGCGTCTCGTTGTCGGTGAGGTCGTTGACCGCGACGAATTCGAGGTCCGCACCGGACTGCTTCGCCGCCCGGAGCATGTTACGGCCGATACGGCCGAAACCGTTGATTGCCACACGGGTTGCCATGATCGACTCCCGAGTCAAGTTGCGATGAGCCGGCGCGCGTCGAGCGCGCGGGCGAACGTGACGATGCTGACGCAACGGGCGCCCGCCGCGACCAGCGTGCGCGAGCACTCCGTCGCCGTGGCGCCCGTCGTGAGTACGTCGTCCACCAGCAGGCAGTGGGCGCCGGCGATGGCCGCCGCCGCCCGGCCGGCGGGCCGGAACGCGCCCGCCACGTTAGCTTTCCGGGCCGCCGGTTGCAAGACCGTCTGGGTCGTCGCCGCGGAGGCGCGCTCCAGCGCCTCCACCATGCGCCGCCCGGTCAACCGCGCGTACTCCCGCGCCAGGCGTTCCGCCTGATTGTAGCCGCGCTCCCGAAGCCGCGCGGCCGTGGTCGGCACCGGCACCACGACACTCGCCTCCCGCGCCACGTCCCGCGGCAGCGGGAGCGCCGCCATCCGCTCCGCCAGCGGCCGCGCCAGCGCGTGCCACCCGCGGTACTTGAGCTGGTGCACGAGCCGGTCGCCGGGCGGCGCGAGCACCACCGCCGACCGCGCCGAACGCAGCTCCGCCGGCCACTCCCGGCACTCGCCGCAGCGCGGCCCCGGCGCCCGCCCCGTGCGCAGCAGCGGCGCGCCGCAACGCTCGCAGATCGGCGACGGCACCGGGCGCAGACGGCTCCGGCACCGCCGGCACACGAGACGGACCGCGTCCCCCGGCGAGATCGGGCCATCGCAGCCGAGGCACGTCGGCGCGTAGACCAGGTCGAGCAGCCCTTCGACGATTCGACGCACGGTCGCTCCCGAGCGGTTCGCCGCGATCGATGGGCCGGCTCGCCGGGCGCGTCCATGGCCGGATGCGCCGCTCCCCCGGATCACACCCCGTACGGTGCCGTCTCTGGCGGTGACCTCGTTCCCACGCGGCGGTCGGCCCCAGCGTCTCCGCAGCCCCGCCCGCCCCCGCACCATGCGTGCCTCTCCCCCCTACACCCTGGCGCGTGGCCGAGCGCGAGCACGGACACCGGCCCCTGACTCGCGCCGCCCCCCGCCATCATCCGCCCTTCAACCTGCCTTCCGACGATTCGTCTCCCTCGAACTTTCCCTCGCCCTTTCCCCCGTCGCGCCCCCTCATTGCCCCCGACTCACCCTGCCGCTTAGGATTTCCCGCACCATCGCAATCACCTTCTTCACCACCCCGTCCCGGGGTGTGGAGGCCCCGTGCTGATCCCGAAGCTTTTCACCACGTTGAAGGAATATTCGCGGCCGCAGTTCTTCGCGGATGTCACCGCCGGCGTCATCGTCGGCATCGTCGCGCTCCCGCTCGCCATCGCGTTCGCGATCGCGAGCGGCGTCGGCCCCGAGCGTGGGCTCTATACCGCCATCATCGCCGGCTTCCTGATCTCGGCGCTCGGCGGCTCCCGTGTGCAGATCGGGGGGCCGACGGGCGCGTTCGTCATCATCGTGTACCGCATCGTCCAGGAGCATGGCCTGGACGGGCTGCTGGTGGCGACGATCCTGGCCGGCGGGCTCCTCATCGCCCTCGGCCTCGCCCGCCTGGGCGGCGCGATCAAGTTCATCCCGCACCCCGTGACCGTCGGCTTCACCAGCGGGATCGCGGTGATCATCTTCTCGAGCCAGGTCAAGGACCTGCTCGGGCTGCGCATGGGCGAGGTCCCCGCGGAGTTCATCGAAAAGTGGACGGCGCTCGGCAGGCACCTCGGCACCATCGACCCCACCACCGCCGCCGTCTCCGCCGGGACGCTGGCCATCCTGATCCTCTGGCCCCGCTTCAACCGTCGCGTCCCCGGCGCGTTCGTCGCGCTCCTCGCGTCGACGGCCGTCGTCCAGCTCTTCGACCTCCCGGTCGAGACCATCCGCGACCGCTTCGGCGAGATCCAGGCCGGGCTGCCGCGCCCGTCGCTCCCCCGCGTCCACTTCGGCGATCTGCGCGACCTGATCGGCCCCGCCTTCGCGATCGCGATGCTCGGCGCCATCGAGTCGCTCCTCTCCGCCGTCGTCGCCGACGGCATGATCGGCGCCCGGCACCGCTCGAACATGGAGCTCGTCGCCCAGGGCGTGGCCAACATCGCCTCGCCGATCTTCGGCGGCATCCCCGCCACGGGCGCCATCGCCCGGACCGCAACCAACGTCCGCAACGGCGGCCGCACGCCGGTGGCCGGGATGGTCCACGCCGTGACGCTCCTGCTCATCACGCTCTTCTTCGGACGCTGGGCCGCCATGGTCCCGCTCGCCACGCTGGCCTCGATCCTCGTCGTCGTGGCGTATCACATGAGCGAATGGCGCACGTTCCGCTCCGAGCTGCGCGCGCCCCGCAGCGACGTCCTCGTCCTGCTGACGACGTTCTCGCTCACCGTGCTGTTCGACCTGGTCATCGCCATCGAAGTCGGGATGGTCCTCGCGGCGTTC
>DASVDG010000064.1:0-7132 GCA_036381255.1 Longimicrobiales bacterium
AGACGATCCAGGTGGTCTCGGACACGGACCTCCCGGCCGGGATCACGCTGACGGTGGAGCTCGCGCAGCCGACCGGTGCGACGTCCGCCGGGCCGGTCACGCTGTCGACCACCGCGCAGAACGCGGTCACGGGGATCAGCACGTTGGCCGAGACCGGCCTCGGGATCACGTACACGCTCAGCGCGACCGCCGCGGCGGGGCCGCTGCCGGCGCAGGACGTTATCGTCACGCTGACGATCATCTGACGCCCGGTCCCGGGCGGATCGGCGCCGGGCGGGGTGGTGCCGCGTGCCGCTCCGCCCGACCGCCCGCGCGTCCGTACGGCGGCCGGAGTGGCCGGCGCCGCGCGGCCGCGGCGAACGGGCCAGCCCGGCCAGGGCGGCCCGGGCTGTAAATTCCCCCAGAGCTGCATGATCGACAATGGACCGGTTCCAGTGGGCGGCGCTACTGGCGGGGCTCTGCCTCGGCGCTGCGACGCCGGCGCGGGCCCAGCGGCTGAGCGTTTCCGGCGACCCCGCACCGCTGGTGGTCTCGACGGCGGTGCCCGGTTTCGCGCCGGATCCAGTCACGGACGCCACGACGACGTACGACGTGACGGTCGGGCCGGGGCAGTCTCGGATCGTGGCGCGGCTCGACGCGCCGCTGCCGCCGGGCGTGACGCTGATGGTCGAGCTCGTGCCGCCGACCGGCGGCACGTCCCTCGGGCCCGTCGCGCTGACGACGGCGGACCAGGACGTGGTGGTCGACATCCCTACGTCCACCATCGAGGCGGGGTTGCAGATCCGCTACACGCTCGCGGCGACGCCGGACGCCGGCGTGGTGGCGGCGCAAACGCTGCAGGTGACGTTCACCGTCGTGTCGCCGGTAGGGCGGCCTGGCCGGCCTGGCCGGCCCGGAAGCGGCCGCGCGGCCGCGCGGCCCATCGGTTTCCCGTAGGTTACAGGATCGAGATGCTGAGATCGGTGTTCCGGGTCGCGGCGCTCGCCTCGGTGGCGGCCGCGGTGCTGCCGGCGCGCGCGCCGGCGCAGATCGCGGTGCAGGACCACACGTTGCAGCAGCGCAAGGCGCGGCCGGGCGAGACGTACGATGGGACGTTCGTGGTGACGAACCTGTCGGACGAGCCGCAGGAAGCCAGGCTGTACCAGACGGACTACCTGTTCTTCGCGGACGGGCGGGCGATGTACAACGAGCCCGGCACGGACCCGCGCTCGAATGCGCGCTGGATCACGGTGAACCCGACGTCCGTGACGGTGCCCCCGCGTTCGAAGGCGACGATCCGGTACGCGGTGAGCGTCCCCGCCGGGTCGGAGCGGCCGCTGTCGGGGAGTTACTGGAGCGTGATCATGGTGGAAGCGGTCGCGCCGGCGTTGACGAAGGCGGCGGGAGCGGACTGGGGGGTGGGGATCACCACGCGGATCCGGTACGGCGTGCAGGTGGTCACGCACATCGCCGGGACGGGTGAGATGCGGCTGGACTTCGCGGACCCACGGATCGGGACGGACGCGGGCGGCGCGCGTTCGCTCGAGTTCGACATCCTCAACGTGGGCGAGCGGTCGGCGCCGCTTGACATCCGGGTCGAGCTGTTCGATGCCTCGGGCGAGCGCGCCGGCACGTTCCGGGGCGCGGTGCGGATCCTCCACCCGGGCACGTCGACGCGGCAGCGGTTCGACCTGCGGGCGCTCCCCGCCGGGACGTACGAGGCGCTGGTCACGGCGGACACCGGGGAGGAGATCTTCGGCGCCCAGTACACCCTTCACTTCTGACGGGGCGGCTTGCGCGCGCGGATCGCCGGTGGTTCCTGGACCTTCCCCCCGCTCGCGGCGGCGGTGGCGCTGGTCGCCCTGGCGACGACGGCGCCGGCACAGGAGCGGCTGGTGGCCGTGAAGCGTCGTGGCCCCGTCGTCCTCGAGACGCGGCCGGGCGAGCTGGTCAGCGTCGCGTTCCGGCTCACGAACCTGACGTCGCGGTCGGTCCGGGTGTGGAGCCACGCCGAGCTGCCGCCGGGCTGGGATCGGCTGAACGGGCGCTTAAGCAGAATTCTCGCGGCGGACGGCGGCGAGGTCCACCTGGTGGCGATGCGGGTCCCGGATGACGCGCCGGCCGGCCGCTACACGATCCCGTACGATGTCGTGGCCGGGTGGCCGACGGGGCCGCAGTCACGGGACACGGTCGTGGTCGAGGTCGCGGCGGTGCGGGCGGTGGCCGTGTCGCTGCTGGACGCGCCCCGGTTCGTCCGCGCCGGCGCGACGTACGATGTGCGCTACCGGGTCGAGAACCACGGCAACGTGCGCACGCGGGTCGCCCTCGAGGCGACGGCGAGCCGGCGTCACGCGGCGCGCCTGGACTCGGCGTCGATCACCCTCGACCCCGGCGAGAGCCGGGTCGTCCCGGTGCGTGTCCAGGCGACCGCGGACGCGCGGTCGTCCGCGCGCAGCGCCGTGACGCTGCGCGCGCGGATGGCCGATGCGCCGTCGGGTGCCGCGACGTTGGCGAAGAAGGCGGGCGGCGGGCCGGGCCGCGCCGTCGCGGCGTTGCGGACCGCAGCGACGAGCGTGGTCGAGGTCCTGCCGGCGGACGGCCGGTCCGGCCCCGAGCCGTTACACTTCCCGTTGCGGCTGGGGATCCGCGGCGGTCTGCCCCGGGGGAGCGTGCCGCCGATCGTGCTGTCGGGGAGCGGCCCGCTCGACCACGACGGCGACCTGCGCCTCGACGTGCTGCTCCGCGGCCCCGGGGCCGACCGCGCGTCGCCGTTCGGCGAGCGTGACGAGTACCGCGTGGCGCTCACCGGCCGCAACTTCGCGCTGTCGCTCGGCGACCACCGCTACGATGCGGGGCTCCGTACGCTGCCGGGCCGCTACGGCTTCGGCGCGGGCGGCGACGTGTCGCTGCGCGGGCTGGAGCTGGGCGGCTTCGTGGTCCGTGACCGCCGCTACGACGCCGGCCCCGGCCAGCAGGCCGCGTACATCGGCTACCGTCGGGGCGCATCCGGCCTGCGGCTCCAGTACGGGGAGGAGACGGCGGGGCCGGGCCGCGGCCGGGCGTGGGCCGCGCAGGGCGTGCTCGCGCCGCTGCGGGGCGTCTCGCTCGCGGCGGAGTACGGCATCGCCGATGCGGCCGCGGGCGCGGCGCGGCCGGACGCGCGTGCGGTGGAGCTGAGCGCCGCGAGGCCGTGGTTCACGCTCGGCGCGCGGCACATGCGGGTCGACGGCGGCTATCCCGGCCAGCTCCGGGGGATCGCCGAGGATTTCGCGAGCGCGAGCGTACGGCCGTGGAGAGAGCTGCGGCTCGGCGCGTGGATGAGTCGGATCGACCGGGTGTACCGCCCGGGGACGGAGCACCGGACGCACACGGACGCCGTGGACCTGGGTTGGGGCCGGTACGCCACGCTGATGCTCCGCTCGATCCACCGGTTCGGCTCGAGTTCGTCGCGGCCGTACGACCGGCGGGAGCGCTCGGCGCGGCTCCATCTTGCCTCGGAGCTGTGGGGGGTCCAGTTGCGGCCGGAGCTGCAGGTGGGCGTGACGGAGGACCTGATCGCCGGCACCGAGTCGGGGCTGCTGCGGTACGCGCTCTGGGCGACGCGGCGCGTCGGAGGCGGATCGGTCGCCGCATGGGTCGACCGTTTCGACGGCCAGAGTGCGTACCTGGCGTCGGACCGCTCGTGGTGGTCGGTCGGCGCCCAGGCGACGGTGCGGGTCGGGGAGTCGTCGCGGCTGCGCCTCGCGTTCCGGTCCCGGCGCGAAGACGCATCCGGTCGGTGGGGGCCGACCGTGCTCGACGTCGGCATCGAGCAGGCGCTGCCGTTCGGCCACCGCATCGTCTCCCGCGCCCGCACCATCGATTGGGGGGGCACGGCGATCGAGCGCCGGACCGACGCGCTGGTCGAGTATTTCGTGCCGTTCCGCGTCCCGCTGCCGAACGGACGCGGCGGCCGCGCGAACGGCCGGGTGTACGACGCGGAGACCGGCGCCGGGCTCGCCGGCGTGCTCGTCCGCGTGGGCACCCGTGCGGTGCTCACGGACGCGCACGGTCGCTTCGAATTCGCCGGCCTGGCGCCCGGAAGGCATGTCCTGTCGCTGGACCGGTCCGGCGCCGGGATCGATCGCGTCCCGCTCGTCGACCTGCCGATGATCCTCGACGTGAGCGCGGGTTCCGCGTCGAACGTCGAAATCGGCGTCGTGCGCGGTGCGCGACTGACCGGCGCGGTGCGGCGGTTCGCCTTCGAGCCGGTTCTCCGCCAGGACGCCGAGCCCGAGCTCGTCGAGGTGGGCGGCATCGCCAACGTGATGGTGGAGCTGTCGCGCGACGGCGAGGTGCACCGGCGCGTCACGGATGCGCGTGGCGGCTTCGATTTCGGGCTGCTCCGCCCCGGCCGCTGGACGCTGGAGGTCCACGCGTCGGACCTGCCGCCGAACCACGAGTTCGAGGCGCGGCGGCAGATCGAGTTGACGGCCGGCGAAGGACGGGAGGTCACGGTCCGCGTGGTCCCCCGGCGTCGCCCGGTCCGCATCGTCGAGCGGGCGGAGGTGGTCGCGGCGCCGGCCGTGAAGCCCGGCGAGCCGGGTGGGCGGGCGCCGGTGCGCCCGATGCCGGGGCGGCGCCACACGGTCGAGGACGACGACGCCGGGCTGATGGACGTCGCGCGGGCGGTCTACGGCGACGCGTCGCTCTGGCCGAAGATCTGGCTCGCGAACCGGGGCGTCCTCCCGGACCCGGACCGGATCCGCGCGGGGCAGGCGCTCGTGATCCCGCCGCCCGGGCCGCTCACGGCGGAGGAGCGGCGCGCCCGGGACGCCTACTACCGGGAGGGCGGATTCGCGCGCGACGTCTACGTGGTGCGCGAGGGCGAGCCCAGCCTGATGCAGATCGCGCGGACCGTGTACGGGGATGCGTCGTTGTGGGTGAAGATCTGGGTGGCGAACCGCGCCGAGGCGCCGGATCCGGACCGGATCCTTCCGGGCCAGGTCTTCTACATTCCACCGCGGGCGCCCCTGACGGCCGAGGAGCAGGCGGCATTGAGTGCGTACCGCGAACGGCGGGGCGGGCGGTGAGCGCAGGTGGCGGCACCCTTGGGGCCGGCCCGTCCGCTGCACCGGAGTCCGGCGCCGGCGCGGCACGCACGCCCCCGACCGATCCCGCCGCCGCGATCGTCGCCGCGCTCCGGTCCCACGGCGTGAGCGGGATCGGCCGCATCCGCTTCAAGGAAAACCGCACCCGCCTGCTCGCCGTGTCCAGGGATGGCCGGACCCTGCACATCCACGTGGCGTTCCGCGACGCGCCGGCGGAGGTGCTGGGCGCCGTCGCCGCGTTCCTCTCGGCGCGGCGCGGGACGCGGCGGTCCGCGGAGGCGGTCGCCCGGATCCGAGATTGGGCGCGCGGGCGCGTACCCGCGGCCGTCGGCGCGGAGCCGGGCCGCCCGCGCGCCGAGCCGCGGCCGGGACCGTGTTGCGCCACGCCCGCGCAGCGGCGGTTCCTCGCGGAGCAGTACGCTCGCCTGAACGCGGACCGCTTCGGCGGCCGCCTCCCCTCCGACCTTCCGCTCCGGCTGAGCCGCCGGATGACGCGCCGGCTCGGTCACGTCCGCTGGCATCGGCGGGAGGATGGTACGCGCGTCGTCGTCGAGCTGGCGCTGAACCCCGACCTCATGCTCGATGGCAACGAGGCGCAGCTTCGGGATACGCTGCTGCACGAGATGGCGCACGTCGAGGCGTGGCTCGAGCACGGGCACCCGGGCCACGGCGCGCCGTGGAAGCGGATCGCACGGCGGGTCGGCTGCGAGCCGCGCGCGTGCACCCGCGCGGTGCTGCGTCGCCGCCGCCGCGGTGCGCCGCCGCCCACGCGCGTGCCGACGGGCGCGGGCGCCGGCGCGCCGGTCCCGGCGTAGCGCGGCCGGCCGGGCGCGGTCTCGGCTCCGGCGCAGCTCGGCGGCGGCGCGGTGCGGCGGGCTCCGCCGACGCCGGACTCAGGATTCCGGCCGGACCAGGAGCAGCGGCGCGGGCGCGCGCCGCCGCACGGTGTCGGCCACGCTCCCGAGCACCATGCGCGCCACGCCGCCCCGGCCGTGGGTGGCCATGGCGACCAGATCGACGCCCGCCCGTTCCGCCTCGTCGAGGATCGCGAGCGCCGGCTGCCCGTGTGCGATCGCCCGGGTCGCCGTCGAGATGCCGTCGTCGCGCAGCCGCCCGGCGATGCGGTCCAGGTACGCCTCGGCCGCCTCCAGCCGCTGCGCGACGTCGGAGGGCTCGAGGTAGACGGCGTATTCCGCGACCCACGGCTTCGGCACGCTCAGCGGCGGGACGACGCGGAGCAGCAGGAACTCCGCATCGACCGGCCCGGCGATGGCGACGGCCGCCGGGATGGCCCGTTCGGAGAGCGCGGAGCCGTCCAGCGGGAGCAGCACCCGGCGGAACGCGGCGAGGCGGAGGCGGCGGGAGGGGCGGCGGCGCGGGCGGATCAGCAGGACCGGCAGCCGCGTACGCCGCACCACCCCGTCCGCGACGCTGCCGAGCCACGCCCGGCGCAGCCCGCTCCGGCCGTGCGTCGTCATGGCGATGAGGTCGGTGCCCATGTCGCGCGCGTAGCGATCGATCGTCTCGACGACCGGCCCGTCGAGGAGCGCGTGGGTGACCGGCACGCCGTAATCGTGGGCGACGCTTCGCGCGATCCGCTCGAGCCGGACGTCCGCGTCCGCGCGCAAGTGCCGCTCCGCGTCGGCCTCGACCGGCGTCGCGCCGGCGAAGGGGAGGATCGCCGTCGGCACGTGCACGCACACGAGCCGCAGCGCCGCGTGCTCGCGACGCGCGATCGCCGCCGCCGTCGGCAGCGCCTGCGCGCCGAACGCCGAACCGTCGAGCGGGACGAGGATCGAACGGATCATGCGGCCACCTCCGGATCACGCGCCGCGGATCCACCGTCGCACAAGCGGTGCCGGCATGTGCCCGCGCGGGCGCCGGGTCGTGCGCGGCGGCAGCGGCGCCGCGGCGCATGCGGGCGGGCGCACTGACCCGGGCACATCCTGACCCACCCGGTCGGGGTGAGGTATTGGTGTGCTGGGGGGTGGTGGGTGGGGGTCGGTTCTGGAGCGTGTGGGACGAGTTGTTTGAGAGTGGGGGTGGTCGAGCGCCGAAGCGCC
>DASVDG010000065.1:0-20235 GCA_036381255.1 Longimicrobiales bacterium
GATGGACGAGTCCGGCGCCTGGACGTTCCGCAACAAGGTCTGGAGCGAGCCGGAGTCGTTCCCGGCGGTGACGGGCGGGCAGGTCGACTGCCGCGAGGGCGAGGCCGCGGGCTTCGCGTGCAGCAACGTCGACCTCGTCGCATTCCTGCCGGTCAAGGACATCGGCGGCGAGCGCGGGATCCGGCTCAACGACGTCTGGGGCTGGACCGACCCGGAGACCGGGCGCGAGTACGCGCTGGTCGGCCGCACGGACGGCACCTCGTTCATCGACATCACGGACCCGGAGAACCCCGTCTACCTCGGCAACCTGCCGAAGACGGAGAAGGCGCGGGTCAGCACGTGGCGCGACATCAAGGTCTACGCGAACCACGCATTCATCGTGGCCGACGGCGCCGGCGAGCACGGGATGCAGGTCTTCGACCTGACGCGGCTGCGCGACGTCGAGGACGCGCCCGTGACCTTCGAGCCCGACGCGCTCTACGACCGCATCAACAGCGCGCACAACATCGTGATCAACACGGAGACCGGGTTCGCGTACCCGGTCGGCGCGAGCGCCGGCGGCGAGACGTGCGGCGGCGGGCTGCACATGGTCGACGTTCGCGACCCGAAGAACCCGAAGTTCGCCGGCTGCTTCGCCGACCCGCAGACCGGGCGCGCGAGCACGGGCTACTCGCACGACGCGCAGTGCGTGGTCTACCACGGCCCGGACGCGGACTACGCCGGCCGTGAGATCTGCCTCGGGGCGAACGAGACGGCGCTCAGCATCGCGGACGTGACGGAGAAGGACAACCCGATCGCGGTCGCGCGCGCGTCGTACCCGAACGTCGGCTACACGCACCAGGGGTGGCTGACGGAGGACCACAAGTACTTCTACATGAACGACGAGCTGGACGAGCTCCAGGGGCTGGTCACGCAGACCCGGACGCTGATCTGGGACGTCCAGGACCTGGACGACCCGCAGCTCGTGGGCGAGTTCCCGGGCACGACGCAGGCGTCCGACCACAACCTGTACGTCGTGGGCGACACGATGTACCAGTCGAACTACCTGAGCGGCCTGCGCGTCATCGACATCGGCGAGCGCCGCGCGCCCCGCGAGGTCGGCTACTTCGACACCGTGCCCTACGGCACGAACACGGCCGGCTTCGGCGGCTCGTGGAGCAACTACCCGTTCTTCCAGAGCGGCGTGATCGTCGTCACGAGCGGCCGCGAAGGCGTCTTCCTCGTGAAGAAGCGGAAGCCGTCGGCCTGACGCCGGACGGACATCATCGACGCACGGGGACGGGGGGCGGCGCGGCCTGGGCCGCCCCCCGTCCCTGCCT
Source organism: Longimicrobiales bacterium (assembly GCA_036381255.1). Classification (GTDB taxonomy): domain Bacteria; phylum Gemmatimonadota; class Gemmatimonadetes; order Longimicrobiales; family RSA9; genus CALBZE01. Next base: position 1,320 of record DASVDG010000065.1, read on the forward strand.
CCGGCAGGAAACGCGACACACGGAAGCAGGAAGCACCATGAACCGCAAGACCGAGACGAACCTCGCCCTCGCCCTCGCCCTCGCCGGCGCGCTGGTCCACGCCGCGTGCGCCGCGCCGGGCGCCGGACCGGAACCGACGCCCGCACCGCGTGACGCCGCGAAGGCGGCCGACGTCGCGCCCTCGCCCTCGCGCAACGACTTCGTCTACGTCGCCAACCAGGGCGAGGCAAGCATCTCCGTCGTGGACGCGGCGACGCACGTCGAGGTCCGGCGCATCGATCTGCGCGCGCTCGGCTTCTCGTCGAACGCGAAGCCGCACCACGTCGTCGTCGAGCCGGACGGCTCGTACTGGTACGTCTCGCTGATCGGCGAGAACCGGGTGCTGAAGTTCGACCGCGCGGGCGAGCTCGTCGACCAGGTGGAGTTCGAGGTGCCGGGGCTGCTCGCGCTGCACCCGACCGACGACGTGCTCTACGTCGGCCGCTCGATGAGCGCGGTCAACCCGCCGCGCAGCATCGGCGTCGTGCGCCGCTCGACCATGGAGCTCGAGGAAGAGATCGAGGTGCTCTATCCCCGGCCACACGCGCTCGCCATCCGGCCGCAGGGCGACGTCGCCTATTCGGCGAGCCTGGCGGTCAACCAGCTCGCCGCCGTCGGCCACGAGGACGGCGCGGTCGAGCTGACCGACCTCGAGGGGCCGACGCACACGCTCGTCCAGTTCGCGATCTCGCCCGACGGCCGCACGATGGTCGCGACGGCCGAGCTCACCGCGAAGCTGCTCGTCTTCGACCTGACCGATCCGCGCCGGCCGAAGCCGGTTCGCATGATCGACGTCGGCGCGCAGCCGTGGCACCCCGTCTTCTCGCCCGACGGCCGCACCGTCTGGTTCGGCAACAAGGGCGCGAACGAGGTCACCGCGGTCGATGCGGAGACGTGGACCATCGCCGCCGTCATCCGCGGCGCGGGGCTGGCGCAGCCGCACGGCGCCGCCATCTCGCCCGACGGCCGGTGGGTCTTCATCTCGAACAACAACACCGACCAGCCGCACAGCGCCCACGGCGCGCACGGCGGCGCGAGCCGTGCGGCCGCCGACCGGGCCGGCACGCTCGTCGTGATCGACGCCGCCGAGCAGCGGATCGTGAAAGTGATCCCCGTCGGCGCCAACGCCACCGGGATCGGGGTGCGGAGCGGGTCGTAATGCGGCACGACGTCCCATCGGCGATGCGGCTCGCGGAGCGGGGCCGCATCGCCGGCCGGCGGACGCCGCGCGGAGCACGGGAACGGCGCGCCGCCGGCAGCCCGACGCCGGGCCGCGCGCGCGTGCGCCGCGCCACCGCCCGTGTGGTCCGGGCGGGCGCGCGCATCGGTTCGGCGGTTCCTCTCGCCTTCGTCCTCGCGCTCGCCCCGGCGTGCGCCCGCGGACCCGCGCCCGCCGGCACGACGCCGCATGCCACCGGTCCCGCGCCCGCCGGCGCCGCCGCCCACGGCTTCGTCCGCCGCATCGACCCGTTCCCCGTGATCGGGCCCGACGGCCGGCCGTACACGTTCCCGTTCCTCGGCGGGCTGAACATCCCGCGGCCACAGCTCGTGGACATCGACGCGGACGGCGACCTCGACCTCTTCGTCCAGGAGCGCTCGAACGAGCTGATGTTCTTCGAGAATCGGGGCGAGCGCGGGCGGGAGGGAGGCGCGGGCGAACGTGCATCGGCGGGCGCGTTCGTCTGGCGCACCGACCGGTTCCAGGAGCTCGACATCGGCGAGTGGTACCGCTTCGTCGACCTCGATGCCGACGGCGATGCCGACCTGCTGGCCGAGCGGCCGTTCAGCATGATCCGCTACTTCCGCAACGATGGCGGCCGCTTCGTCGCCGCGGCGGACACGCTCTTCGACACGACGGGCGAGCCGATCTTCTCCGACCGGCAGAACATCCCGAACGCGACGGACATCGACTGCGACGGCCTGCCCGACCTCTTCGTCGGACGGCTGACCGGCACGGTCACGCGCTACGAGGCGACCGCGCCCGTCGGCGACGCGCCGCCGCCGTTCGAGCTCGTCACCGAGCGCTTCGAGAACATCGAGATCGTCAACACGCTCGGCGCGTCGCTCCACGGCGCGAACACCCTGGTCTTCACCGACGTCGAGGGCGACGGCGACCAGGACCTGTTCTGGGGCGACTTCTTCGAGCCCGGCATCCTGCTGATCGAGAACAACGGCTCCTGCGCCGCGCCGTCGATGCGCGGCGAGCCGGTCCCCTTCCCGCCCGGCGACCCGGTCCTGACCAGCGGCTTCAACGTCCCCGCCGTCGCCGACCTCGACCGCGACGGCGACTTCGACATGCTCCTCGGCGTGCTCGGCGGGGCGTACAACCCGAACCGGACGGCGGCGGACAACCTCTATCTGCTGGAAAATCTGGCGGCGAGCGCGGGCGCGGGCGAAGCGGTCCCGGGCGGCGCGCGCGGGTCGCCGGGCGCGCGCGCGGCCGGCTACACGGTGCGGACCCGCCGCTTCCTCGATGGGATCGATCTCGGCGCGGAGTCCGTCGTCGAGCCGGGCGACATCGATGGCGACGGCGACCTCGACCTCCTCGCCGCCGCGAAGCTCGACCCCGCGGCGCTGAACACCTCGCGCATCGTCGTCTTCGAGAACACCGGCTCCGCCACGCGCCCCGCGTTCCGGATCGCCGACACGCTCGACCTCGGCGCGTCGTACCACTTCGCACCCGAGCTGGCCGACCTCGACGGCGACGGCGACCTCGACCTGCTGCTCGGCACCTGGAACGACGGCGTCCTCATCGCCTGGAACCACGGCGACGCCCGCGCGCCGCGCTGGGCGCGCGCCGACGCGCCGCTCGTCACGCTGACCCGCGGCAGCCACACCGTCCCCGCCGCCGCCGACATCGACGGCGACGGCGACCTGGACCTCGTCATCGGCGAATCGGTCGGCGCGCTGAACCTGTACCGCAACGTCGGCACGCCCACGGATCCGCGCTTCGAGCTCGTCAGCGACGAGTACGGCGGCTTCGACGTCGGGCGCCGCAGCTCGCCCACGTTCGCCGACCTCGACGGCGACGGCCGGCCCGACCTCGTCGTCGGGCACGAGGACGGCGGGCCCGAATGCTTCCGTAACACCGGCGGCGCGTTCGAGCCGACCGCGTGCCCGCTGCCGCGGCTGCTCCCCCTCGCCGCGCCCCGCCTCGCCGACCTCGATGGCGACGGCGACCACGACGTCATCGCGGGGACGCTGCACGGCGGGATCTCCTACCACGAAAACCGCGGGCGCTGAGCCCGCCGCCGCCCGTTCAGTCGGACGGGCGGCGGTCCCCCACCCCGAGCACCGCACGCGCCGTCCGATACAGGAGCGCCGAAACCTCCTCCGGGCTCCGGCCGCCACGCGTCAGCTTCTCGTAGCTCTCCGGGCTCAGCAGCGCGTGCAGCACGTCCACCACGTCCGCGACCGACTCCTCCGCCGGCACGCCGTACGCCTCCCGGATCCGGCCGACCAGCACCTCCAGCCCCTCCCGCTGCCACCGGTCCCGCCCGTGGCCCGTCGCCTCGTACCCCGGCTCCAGCGTCGCCCAGCTCCGCAACCGCCGGATCCCCACCGGATCCGACGCCCAGAAGCCGCAGAACACCTCGATGAACCGCGCCAGCGCCGACAGCGGGTCCGGATCCCGGAACGCTTCGCCCAGCCGCTCGATCCGACCCCGCGCTGCCAGGAAGTCGAACAACGCCTCCAGCAGCTCCGCCTTCGAGCCGAACTGGTAGTAGACCGTCATGCGAGACACGCCCGCACGCGCCGCCACCTTCTCGACCGTGAACCCGCTGAACCCCTCCTCCACCGCCAGGTCCCGCGTCGCCTCGAGGATCCGTGTGCGCGTTTCGTCGCTCGCCGTCGTCCGTTTCATCGGCCGTCGCTGCGGTGTCCCCATCCTTGACTTAAACAGACTGTTTAAACATACTGTATAACACCCGCGTGCGGCGCGATGGGTCCGCGGCGGCGCGGCGGGTCGGGCCCGGTCCGCCGGAGGCATCGCGGGCCATCGGGTGTCGCGCGCCGTCGCACGAATCTACCGCGGACACGCGCCCGTACGACAGCGTGCCGGCAATGACACGAACAAACAAGAGGGATCGATCATGTCCGACTGGTACAATCTATTCAAGTTCCTGCACGTCGTCGCGGCGATCGTCTGGGTCGGTGGCACGATCATGCTGGTGGTGCTGACCGGCCGGCTCGCGCGGGACCGGGACGGCGCGGTGGCGGGGGCGTTGTCGCGCCACGCGGCGTTGATAGGCCCGAAAGTCCTGGGTCCGTCGGCGTTCCTCACGCTGGTCGCCGGGATCGCGATGGTGGCGGCGATGGGGTGGCGGATGCAGTTGTGGCTGGCGTGGGGGCTGGTCGGGGTGTTCGGCTCGATGACGCTCGGCGCGGTCTTCCAGCGCCGGGCGGGGATGCGGCTCGCGGCGCTTTCGGCGGCGTCGGATCCGGATCCCGCGGGGCTGCGTCGGGCGCGGCGGCATATGGCGCTGCTGAACGCGCTGAACATCGCGCTGCTGCTGTCGACGGTGTGGGCGATGGTGTTCAAGCCGACGATCTGAGGCGTGGCGGTCGCGCCGGCGTCGGTCACGGGTGCAGGATCCTCGCCGCGACGGCCGCGCGGGACGGGACGCCGAGTTTCCGCAGCACGTTCTCGGTGTGCCTGCGCACGGTGTGGCGGCTGATGACGAGGTCCCGGGCGATGTCGGCGGTCTTCCGACCTTGTGCCAGCAGGAGCGCGATCTCCGCTTCGCGGCGCGTGAGGCCGAAGCGTTCGCGCAGCCGGGCGGCCCGGGGGAAAGCGACCGAGGTCGGCTCGAGCGCGACGAGGATCCCGCGCTCGCGTGCGACGACGTCCTCGCCGACGAGGCTGGCGCGCACGCGGTACTCGTCGCTGCGGGTCCGTACGGTGCGCTCCCCCGGGATCGCGATGGGTGAACGCGTCTTCCCCGGCGCGCGGATGAGCGATGCGAGCACGTCGGCCGCGGTTTGCAGCGCCCGGCGCAGGACGTCGCGTTCGGGGTCGGCCTCGAGGGCGCGGACGAGCGCGGTGTTGGCGTGCAGCGGTCTGCCCGCGGCGTCGCAGAGGAGGAGCGGCTCGCGGAGCTGGTCCAGCATCGCGGCGAGCCCGGCTTGCCGCCGGTGCATGGCCCGGATGGTTGCGAGGCCCGCCTTGAACGCCGGCAGCGCGAGCTCCAGCAGGGGGAGCGTGCGCGCTTCGAACCGCGGATCCGGCCGGTCGCGGTAGACGGCGAACCACACCGACCCTTCGGCGTCGTCCACGGCCACCCCGACGCCGTGGTGGATCCGGTACTTCAACACGAAGTCGCGGTACAGCTCGGTTTCCTCGAAGTCGGCCGGGTAGACCTGGGACTGGCCGAACACTTCGAGGCCGAGCTCCATCCGTCGCAGGTGGCCGGTGTCCAGCGCCGCGAACCGCTCGACGAAGTCCTGGATCGACTGTGGATCGATGTCGAACGTCGCGATCGGCTGTGCTTCGTCCCAGGGCAGCGCGAAGGCGGCGGAGTCGGCGCCGGTCAGGGCGCGGGCCGCATCGGCCACCTCGCGGCGCCACTCGACGGATCCCTCGAAGTCGAGCGGGGCGTTCAGGACCTCGAGGAGCCGGCGAAGCCGCCGCAGTTGCTCTGGAGACGTCAAAGCGTTCCGCCTGAAGCGCTGGGGAGAAGGTGGCGCGGGGTGCCCGATGGTCCCGGCCGTGGCCGCGGCGCGGCGAGGATGGGGCGATCGCGCCACGCGCCGGTCCTTTCCGCAGGATAGGCTCGACGGTGCGTCCGGTCAATGCGACGGCCGGAGGCCGTCGTCGGGCCCGGCGCCGGCCGGTGCGGCGCCCGTCACCCAGCCGCGGCCGGCGGTGCGCGGCGGTTCCGGACGCGATTCGTGGAATCCTTCCGGCCCGCGCGGAGATCCGGGGCGCCGCTGCGCCTTGCCCCGCGCCCGTCCGTGGACACGGACCTCGGGCACGGTCTTGCGTGGTATCATCCTTTCCAATGGCGCGTCGAGGGCGACGGTCGCCCCGCGCCGGACCGGACCCGAACCCCGGAGAGGTGCAGAACGTGCGAGAGGTGATGCGAACGCTGGCGAGCTTGATCCTGGTCGGTGCCGCGCTGGTCGCCGGCGGGTGCGGCGGGGGCGGTGGGGACGGCGGGGGCGGCGGCGGGAACGCCGGCGGCGACGGGAACCTCGGCGCCGCCGGGACGGCGGCCGGCGTGGACAGCGCGCGCGGTGCGGACGGCGCGCACGGTGCGGCGCCCGCGCCGGGCGGGCCGGGCGGGCCGGGCGCAGCGCCTTCGGCCGGCGCCCCGCAGGACCCCGGCTCGCCCGAAGCCGCCGCCGCGGTGATCCGCGACTACTACGCCGCGATCGCGGCACGGGACTTCGCGCGAGCGTACGGCTACTGGGCGGATCAGGGCGCCGCGAGCGGGCAGAGCTTCGACGCGTTCCGGCGCGGCTTCGCACGGACCGCGACGGTCCGCGCGGAGGTGGGGCGGCCCGGCCGGATCGAGGGCGCCGCCGGCTCGCGCTACATCACGGTCCCCGTCGAGATCCGTGCCACGACGACGGACGGCGCCGCGCAGTGTTTCCGCGGGAGCTACACGCTGCGCCGCGCCGTCGTCCCCGGGGCGAGCGCGGAGCTGCGACGCTGGCACATCCATTCGGCGGACATCGCGCGCTGCGGCGCGGGATCGGGTGACGCGGGCGCCGCCGTCGGAGCGCCGCCGGCCGCCGACGTCGCGCCACCCGGGGCCGGCGGCGGTCCCGGCGTCTCGGATCCGGCAGCGCGTGCGGCCGCCGACCTCGTCCGGAGGTTCGGCGGGCGTCTCTCGCGCGTCTCGCTCCTCGCCCCGCCGGCCGAGCTCCGCCGCAGCATCCGCGATGCTTACGGCCCCTTCGTCACCGCGCCTCTCCTGGAGGCGTGGCTGCGGGACCCGTCGACCGCGCCGGGGCGCGAGGTCTCGAGCCCGTGGCCGGACCGTATCGAGGTACGGGCGGTCCGCCGCGTCGGGCCCGGCGAGTACGAGGTCACCGGCGACGTCGTCTACGTGACGAGCGTCGAGGCGGCCGGCGGCGGTGCGGCGCGGCGCGAGCGGGTCGCGCTCGCCGTCGTCCGGGCCGGCGACGGCGAGTGGCGCATCGCGGGGTACGCGCGGTCCTGAGTGCGCCGCGGCGGCGGAGGTCCGGTCGATCTCCGCGACGATGGCGAACGCCATCCGCGCAGGCACAACGACGGGGCTGGCGGCTCCGGCCGCCAGCCCCGCGCCTCTCACGTCCCCCACAGTCAGGTCGATCAGCACCGCCCTACCGGCGCCGCATCCGCACCTCGAAGCGAATCACCCGGGGATTCGCCTTCCTCGGGTCCTTCGCGTAGTCGTTCGGAACACGCACGGTGAAGGCGTGGGCGTCAGGAAACTCCCGCACGATCTCGAAGCCCTCGGCGGCGAGCCAGGCGCGATCCTCCGTGGTGACGCTGTCGGCGAACTGGATGAAGGCGAGCTGACGCTGCCCGACCGCGCCCTGCGGGCGCGAGACGCTTGCCGAGTCGGCGGGCGCGGCGACGATGGGGCCCTGCCGGGCGCCGCCATGGCAGGCCACGAGGCCGGCCAATAGCAGGGCGGAGAGGGCGGAAAGAATGCGCGCGTCCATCAGAGGCCTCCGGTCCGTCGGTTTGCGACGGGGATGCGGCGCGATGCGCCATCCGCACGGATCCGCGCGGGCGCCGGCCGCCGCACCGCCATGCCCTCCGCCGGCTGGCCGACGCGGAAGCCCGAGACGTCCACGCCTTCCGCGTAGCTCTGGATGATGAGCCCGTCACGGGCGTCGGTGTCGCCGTCGGCATCGACGTCGCCGAGGGTCAGGTCGCCGCCCGTCGCGCGGAGGAGCGCCTCGAAGACCGCCTGCGCATCGTCCCGGGTGACGGCGCCGTCGCCATCCACGTCGCCCCAGTAGGCGATACGCTCCCCGGCGGTGCCGAACGTCACGTCGAAGCTCACGGTGCCGCCCGATTCGACGATGTTGGCGATGCGGATCCCCGACGTGAGCCCGCCGTAGGCGCTGGCCGCCGGGTTCGTGGCGTCGTCGAACACGGTGTTCCCGCGGGTGCCGGGGAACGGGTCGCCGGCGTCGGCGACGACGATGCCGGCGTCGGCCATGTCGATCTCCGCCAGCCCGTCGGCCTCCTCGAGGTCGAGACCCTTGTGGTTCGCGTCGTTCTGCACCGTGTTCGTCGGCGACCGGTTCGCGATCACCGTGCTGTCCACGTGCCAGATGAGAAGCCCGGTGCCCCTGACGTACCGGTCCGAGCCGCCGCCCTGCCGGTTCTCGAGCAGGAAGTACTCGACGTTGGAGGTGGCCGCAGCCGGGATGTCGATGCGGATGGCGACGCCGGTCGTCGCCGCGTCCTCCAGCGCGACGCCCGTGGTGTCCGCGTCGACGGTCACGACCGGGATCCAGCCGAGGACGGACTTCGAGTAGGCGCTCAGATGGGCGGGCGATTCGGGACGGTTGTAGTTGCCGGCCCCCATGAGCCCCCAGAGGTCGATCCCGCCGTTGGAGTAGTCGGTGGCGTAGAGGTCGGGCAGACCGAGCGCGTGACCGAACTCGTGGGCGAACACGCCGATCGGGACGGGCGTCGCGCCGTCGCAGTCGAACGCCGGCTGGATCACGTAGTCCTCGATCACGACGCCGTCGTCCGTCGGTAGCGGCGCACCGGTCCCGCTCGCGCTGGAGTAGGTCCAGCGGTGCGACCAGATGTTCTCGGTGCGGCATTCGCCCCCGGGCTCGGGGTGGATGATGGCGATGAAATCCACCTTGCCGTCGGCGTTGCGGTCGTAGATCGAGAAGTCCACCGTGGCGTCGAGCGAGTCGACCGCCTCGGCGATCAGCTCGCCGAGCTCCGGCACGGAGCCGTTCTCCGTCCCTTCGTAGTAGGTGTCCGGCTGGCTGAGCCGGACCCACGGGAAGACGGTGCCCCGCAGGTCGAAGACGCCGCGGGACATCTCGTCGTAGAACCCACTCAGCGTGAGCGTCGCCGAGGGGCCGTCGTACAGCCGCGCCTGGAGATCCGTGTACGGATACGGCTCGGCCGGGGTGTTCGCGAACAGCACCGTCAGGGTCGGCACACGGTAGACCCCGCTCACGGCCGCCTCGTAGCGCGCGGCCGTGCGCGTCGGGACCGCGCGGGCATCAATGCCCCGGGCCGCGAGGCGCGCCCGCGCTTCCTGCACCCGCCGGAGATCCGGCTTCCAGGCGTGGCGGAACTCGAAGGCGCTCGGATTCCGGGCCAGCTCGCGCCGGATCCACGCCGGCGCCTCGACGCCGTTGCGGCGCCCGATCTCGATCACATCCTGCGCCGCCGCGGGCGCCGTGAAGGCGGCGAGGAGGGCGGCCGCCGTCAGCGTCTGTCTGATCACGGTCACGCTCCTGCCTTTACCGGATCCGCAGCGTGCCGCCGACGACGCTCACTGCGTCGTCCAGCTCGGTGAACGTTCCGGCGCCGACCATTGCCGCGAGCTCGAGCGTGACCGGCACCTCCGTGCCCGCGCCGGACTGGACGACGCAGTCGATGATGAGCGCGACCTCGTCGACCGCGTTGTTCCGGGAGCGGCTGACCACGAAGGCGACGCTGTTCGCGTCGGGTACGACGACGTCGCCCAGCTCCAGATTGTCCTTGACCCACGCAGCAATGGGCGCCAGCACCGCGTCGGGCCAGCGCACCGTCCCGGCGACGACGCCCCGCCGCTCGCCGCCCAGGGCGGAAACGTCGAGCGCAATGTAGAGCGAGATCGTGTCGCCGACCGCGGCGGAGTCCGGCAGCTCGACGGTGACGACGCGGGTCGGGTCCACGCCGGCGTTGACGACGACCGTGTCGGCCGCGCCGTCGGCCGTGACCCGGATCGCCTGGTCCATGGAGCCGCTGCCGAGCTGCCACGTGGCCCGGGCCAGGCCCAGCGTGTCGGCAGCGGTGTCGGCCGACGTCAGCGAGCCGCCGCCGCGGGTCACGGCGAAGTCGACCTCTGCGCCGGCGCTCGCGTTGCCGTAGGCGTCCGTGGCCCGGACGACGATCTCGGCAGGGAGCGTCTGCCCGGCCATGGCCACCTGGCCGTCGCCGCTCTCCAGCGCCAGCCCGGCCACCCGTCCGGCCTGCGCGGTGGCGGTGAACGTGGCCAGCGCCGTGGCGCCGCCGTCGACGGTGACCTCGACGGTCTGCACGCCCGCGGTGTCGCCCAGCGTCCAGAGCGTGCGGGCCAGGCCGTCGGCGTCCGTGGTGTCCACGCCGGCGCTGCCGCCGTGGCTGGCCCGGAAGGCGACCGCGACGCCCGCGACCCCCGCATCGGCCCCGATGCGCCGGACCCGCACCACGAGCGGCGCGGCCAGCGTGGCCCGGACGGTATCGGTCTGCGCATCGCCGCCGACCTTGGCCACGCGGTAGCCGCTCTCGACGACGACGGTGACGCGCGTGCTCACCGTGTCCACGGCGGCTTCGACCTCCGCGGCGCCGCTTGCGACCGCCGTTGCGAGACCGGATGCATCCACGCGCACCACGGCCGAATCGGAGCTGCTCCAGGTCACCGCCGCGTCGGCGATCGCGTGGTCGTTCGCGTCCCTGACTTCTGCGCTGAAACGAAGCGTGTCGCCGATCGCGCGCAGCGTGTCCGGCTGCGCGGGGGTGATCGCGATGGTGGCGGGCGCCTGAGCCACCGTCACCTGGACCGAGGCGGAGACCCCGTCGCTGGACGCCCGGATCTCGGCCGTGCCGTTGCCCACCGCCGTGACCAGGCCGGCATCGTCCACCGTGGCGACGGCGGCGTCCATCGATTCCCACGTCACCGGTCCGTCCGTCTCCGAGCCCGAAGCATTGCGGGTTTCGGCGGAAAGCTGCTTCGTCTCGCCGATGCTGACCAGCACGATGGGCGTGGAGGGCGTGATGACGATCTCGGTGGTCTTTTCAGGACCGACGCCATCCCCGCACGCCGCCACGAAGGCGACTGCGGCCAGCGCCGCCACCGCGAGCAGACGCAGCGGCGGGACGGCAGTGGGGGAATGCAGCATCGCGTTACCGCCTCCCGATAGGTTGGATCCCGGAGAGAATTCGCCGGTACGGCGGCGTGCGCCGCGGCTCCATCGATGTGGGTCGGCTTCAGGCCATCGCCGGAGTGCTGCCGGTCACCTCGTGAGAGGGAGTGTGCCGCCGAGGGGTCGGTCCCGCACCACACGGACGTGCCGTGCGGCGCCATCATAGGCGGCCGCCGCCGCGAGCGCAATGGAGTCGTCCGGTCGCGGTCGGCCGGGCGAACCGCGCGAGGGCGCCGGGGGTACGTACCGCCGACGCCACCCGGAACCCGGTCGACATGCGCGTTCTCGTTGTCGAAGACGACGTCAAACTCGCCCGCTTCCTCGCGCAGGGTCTCGAGGAAGAGGGGTACGCCGTGGACCTCGCCCACGACGGCGTCGCCGGCGCGGCGCTCGCCGCGGCCGGCGGCTACGATGTGATCGTGCTCGACGTCATGCTCCCGGGCCGCAACGGGTTCCAGCTCCTGAGCGAGCTGCGCCGCGGCGGCGTGGACGCGCCGGTCCTGTTCCTGACCGCCCGCGACGACAGCCGCGACATCGTGAACGGCCTCGACCTCGGCGCGGACGACTACGTGACGAAGCCGTTCCGCTTCGAGGAGCTGCTCGCACGGCTCCGCGCGCTCGGGCGCCGCGGCGCGACCGGCCGCCAGGACGTGCTCCGCTACGCCGATCTCGAGCTCGACCGGCTCGCCCACACCGCGCGGCGTGGCGCGAGGACGCTCGATCTGACGCCCAAGGAGTTCCTGCTGCTGGAGCACCTGCTGCTCCGGGCCGGCGCGGTCGTGCGGCGCACCGAGCTGCTCGAGCAGGTGTGGGGGATGCGCTTCGATCCGGGCACGAACCTGATCGACGTGCACGTCGGCAATCTCCGGCGCAAGCTCGTCGCGGGCGGGGAGCCGCAGGTCATCCACACCGTGCGCGGCGTGGGGTTCACGCTCCGCGTGTCGCCGGAGGAGGACGGGTGACGCGGCCCGCGACCGGAGCCGCGCGCGGCGAGCGGGCGGAGTCCCGCGCCCGACGCGGTCGCCGGCCGGCCGGGCGGGGGTCGACATGACGTCCTCGTTCCGCGCGAAGCTCGCGCTCCGCATCGCCGCGATCACGCTCGTCGCGGCGGCCGCCGTCGGCGCGCTCCTTTACGTCTCGCTCCAGCGCATCCTCCTCGCCCAGCTCGACGCGACGCTCGTCCGGCTCGCCCAGATCGAGGCCGCGGCGACGGCCGACGCCGCCGGCTCCGACGTCCACTTCCACGAAGGGATCTTCCTCGCCGAGGAGGGCGAGGCGCTGCCGGACGTGAGCCGCTTCGCCGAGGTGTGGGACGACGAAGGCCACCCCGTCATCCGCAGCGCGAACCTCGAAGGGCGCGACCTCCCGCTCGCGCCGGGCGTGCTCGACGCCGCGCTCGGCGGCGCGACGCTCGTCCGGACCGACGACTGGGCGGGCGAGCCGGTCCGCAGCGTCGTCTACCCGCTCGGCAGGATCGGCCCGGCGCACCGCCACCACGTGCTCCAGGTCAGCGCGTCGCTCCTGCCGAACGAGCGCGTGCTCGGGCGCTTCCTCGCGCTCCTGCTCGCGACGGGGCTCGCCGTCGCCGCACTCGCATCCGCCGGCGCCTGGGTCCTGGCCGGCCACGCGATCCGGCCGGCCCGCGAGATCGCCGCCCAGGCGGCCCGCATCGAGGCCGGCTCGCCCGGCGAGCGCATCACCGCCCACGCCGACGAGGAAGAGTTCCGCAGCCTCGTCAACGTGCTCAACCGGATGCTCGAACGGCTCGCCGCCGCGTTCGAAGCGGAACGCCGCTTCGTCGCCGATGCGAGCCACGAGATCCGCCACCCCCTCGCCGCGCTCCGGGCCCGGCTCGAGATCGCGCTCCGCCGCGAACGCTCGGCGCCGGACTACCGCGAGGTGATCCGCGACGGGCTCGAAGAGGTCGACCGGATCGGCGCCCTGGCGGAGGGGCTGCTCACCCTCGCCCGCGCCGACGCCGGCGTGCTCGAGCCGAACCTCCGCGGAGTCGACGCCCGCGAGCTCGCCGCCCGCGTCGTCGACCGCCACGCCGCGCTCGCGGCCGAGCGCGGCGTCGCCCTCGCCCTCGCCGACGGGCCGGCGCTCGAGCTCGACGCCGACCCGCTCCTCCTCGAACGCGCGCTGTCCAACCTCGTCCACAACGCCGTCAAGCTCGCGCCCACCGGCGGCCGCGTGGAGGTCCGCATCGTCGCGGCGCCGGACGCGGACGCGGCGAGGATCGAGGTGGAAGACTCCGGGCCCGGCGTGCCGCCCGACGTGCGGCCCCGCCTCTTCGAACGTTTCAACCGCGGCGACGCCCCGCGTCGCCGCGACGGCGGCGCCGGCCTCGGCCTCGCCATCACCCGCAGCATCGCCCGCGCGCACCACGGCGACGTCGCGTACCGGCCGTCGCCGTCCGGCGGCAGCATCTTCACGCTCGACCTGCCCCGCGCGGCGCGGGCCGCACGCGTCTGAACGAAGCTTCGCGGGATTCGCTTTCCGGCAGCGGCGCAGAGCGGGCGGGGGCGGGGGTCCGGTCCGGCGCCCCGGCGACGCGCGCCTAAAGAAATCTTCACGCTCCCTTCAGTCATCCTTCACGCTCCGCCGGTTCTTTCCGCGGACGCGCCGGGTTAGCATCGAATGCGACCGGCCGGTGCTTCGCACCGGGCCGCGAACGGGATGGCTGGAAGGGAGTGGATGCGAATGACGCCGGACCGCCGGGTGAGGATCGGGCACGCCCCGCTGCCGCGACGCACGTTCCTTCGTACCGCGGGAGCGCTCGGCGCGGCCGCGGGGTTGGAAGCGCTGCTGCCGGGCTACGCCTGGCCACGGCCGGCGCACACCGCGCCGCGGGCGCTCGAGCCGCGCATGGAAGGCGGCGCCGCGGTCTACGAGCTGGAGATCGCCGAGTCGCCGATCGTCGTCGCGGGCCGCCGCGCCACCGCGACGACGACCAACGGCACCGTGCCCGGGCCGCAGCTCCACCTCTACGAGGGGCAGGACGCGGTCATCCGCGTAACGAACCGCCTGGGCGAGGACACCTCGATCCACTGGCACGGGCTGGTCCTGCCACCCGAGATGGACGGCGTGCCGGGCATCAGCTTCCCGGGGATCCGGCCGGGCGAGACGTTCGAGTACCGCTTCCCCGTGCGCCAGCACGGCACCTACTGGTACCACAGCCATTCGGGGCTCCAGGAGCAGGTGGGGCATTACGGCCCGCTGATCATCCGGCCGGCGGACGGCGATCCGTACGCGTTCGACCGCGAGTACACCGTTGTCCTCTCCGACTGGACGTTCGAGAACCCGTACCGGATCCTGGCGCGGCTGAAGAAGCAGCCGGACTACTACAACTTCCGCAAGCGCACGGTCTTCGATTTCTTCCGCGACGTCGCCCGCGACGGGCTCGCCGCCGCGCTCGGCGACCGCCTGATATGGGCGGAGATGCGGATGAACCCCACGGACCTCTCCGACGTCACCGGCGCCGCGTACACGTACCTGATGAACGGACTCGCGCCGGAGGACAACTGGACCGGGCTCTTCCGCCCGGGCGAGCGCGTGCTGCTGCGATTCATCAACGCGAGCGCCGCCACCTACTTCGACGTGCGCGTCCCCGGCCTGCCGATGACCGTCGTCCAGGTCAGCGGCCAGGCCGTCGAGCCGGTCGAGACCGACGAGCTCCGCATCGCCATCGCCGAGACGTACGACGTCATCGTCGAGCCCGGCGAGGACCGCGCCTACACCGTCTTCGCGGAGGCGATGGACCGCAGCGGCTACGCGCGCGGCACCCTGGCGCCCCGCGAGGGGATGGAGGCGCCGGTCCCCGAACGGCGCGAGCGGCCGGTCCTCTCCATGGCGGACATGGGGATGGATCACGGGCAGGCGCACGGGTCCGGGCACGGGGCGTCGCAGAGTACCGGGCACGGGGCGTCGCCGGGTGCCGGCCACGGCGGCGCATCCGGCGCGCGGGACGCGGGCCGCGCGGCCGGCGCGCACGCGCCGTCGATGGCACCCGCGGACACCGCGATGAGCGCCCGCGCCGGCCACGGCGCGGCCGCCGGCGCCTCCACGACGCCTGCGGGCGCGCATGCGGAGCACTCCGCCGCGGGCACGGGCGCCGCTTCCGGCGCAATCGCCGCCGGCGCGCACGCCGGGCACGGCGCACCGGTGCCGGACGCCGCCGCGACGGCGACCCACGCCGCCGGCCCGCGCCCGCCGGGCGCCGTGCCCGGCCCGATCCGGCACGGGCCGGACACGCACGGCCCCGGCAACGCGGCCGTGCCGGCGGTCGTGCGGAGCCGCCTTCACGAGCCGGGCACCGGTCTCGGCGGCGACGGCTGGCGCGTGCTGACGTACGCCGACCTGCGCGCGCCCTACCCCGAGCCGCGCCGCGCGCCGGACCGGGAGATCGAGCTGCACCTCACCGCCAACATGGAGCGCTTCACCTGGTCGATCGACGGCGTGCCGTTCGCCGACGCCGAGCCGATCCGCCTCGCCTACGGCGAGCGGATCCGGCTGACGATGATCAACGACACCATGATGAACCACCCCATGCACCTGCACGGGATGTGGATGGAGCTGGAGAACGGGCACGGCGAGCGGATCCCGCGCGTGCACACGATCAACGTCAAGCCCGCCGAGCGCGTTTCGCTGCTGCTGACGGCGGACGCGCCCGGGCGCTGGGCCTTCCACTGCCACGTGCTGTATCACATGGAGGTCGGGATGTTTCGCGTGGTCGAGGTGTCGGCCCCGCGCGACGCCGATCGGGGCACGGGCCACGATGGCGCCGGCCATGATGGCGCCGGCCACACGCCGCCGGAGCACCAGCACCACGAGTCCGCGGAACGGCACCACGACGACGGGGCCGCGCAGAGGGGGTCGACGGAGGAGCGACGCCATGAGCGCTGATGCGATTCACGGCCGGGCCACGGCTACGCCCCGTGTCGCCATCGCGCCGGCCGCGCCGCGCAACCGCATCGGCCGACCCGCCACGCGCCCGGGCGGCGGCCGGATCGAAACGCGTGGCCGCCGCGCCCGCGCCGCCGCCCGCGCCGCCGTCGCCCTCGGCGCACTCCTCCTCGCCGTCCCGGGACGGGCGCGGGCGCAGGAGATGCCGGACCCGAAGGGGATGATGCGGTGGGGCACGGAGTCGTTCCTGCTGCTCGACGAGCTGGAGGCCGCGCCGGGCGCAGAACGCGGGCCGGTGCGCCTGGAGGCGACCGGCTGGATCGGCGGCGCGTTCGACCGATTCTGGTTCCGCGCCGACGCGGAGCAGCTCACGCGCGACGGCGCGGGCGCCGCGGAGGTGCAGCTCCTCTATGGCCGGCTCGTCTCGTCGTTCTGGGACGCGCAGGTCGGCGTCCGCATCGACCGGCGCTGGGGCGGCGACGGCGCGACCCGCGCCCACCTCGCCCTCGGGCTCGAGGGGCTCGCGCCGTACTGGTTCGAGCTCGCGCCCACGCTCTTCATCAGCCAGGACGGCGACGTCTCCGCCCGCCTGGAGGCGTCGTACGAATTGCTCCTCACGCAGCGGCTGATCGCCGAACCGGAGCTGGAGCTGAACGCCGCGCTCCAGGAAGTCCCGGCATTCGGCGTCGCTCGGGGCGTCGACGACGTCGGGCTCGGCGTGCGCCTGCGCTACGAGATCGCGCGCGAGCTCGCGCCGTACATCGGCTTCGCGTGGACCCGGCGCTTCGGCGGCGGTGCCGATCTCGCGCGCGCCGAAGGCGAGCCGGTCAGCGACGGCGCGTTCGTCGCCGGGGTGCGGGTGTGGTACTGAAGGGGTGAGCTCGCGTGCGCTCCGCGGCGGCGGGGGCGCCGGTCGTCGGTACCGCTCCCGCCGTGTCCCGCGCCATGTGGTCGGCCAGGTACGCCGCGTCCTCGCCGACCCAGCCGATCGTCTCCGAGCCGCGGGTGTGCAGCCACGGCAGCCCGAGGAAATACAGTCCGGGGCACGGCGTGACGCCCCGGGAGTGGACCGGCCGGCCCCGCGCGTCGAGCACCGGCGCGTCGATCCAGCGATAGTCGGCGCGATACCCCGTCGCCCAGACGACGGCGGCGACGCGAACCTCCTCGCCGTCCTTCGTCTGGACGCGATCACCTTCGGCGCGCTCCACGCGACCCACTAGCCGAACGCCGAGCTCCCGCGCCAGCATCCGCGGGCTCCTGCCGATCAGAAGGTCACGGCGCCTCGCCAGCCGTCCGAGCGGCGAGTGCGCGGTGATCCGCATGAAGCCGGTCGTCTCGGCCCACCAGAAGAGGCTCCGGCCGAGGATGCGCTCGGGGAGGCACGGCAGTCGCGCGCCGACCGAGAGGATGGTGCGCCGGGTCGCGGCAAGCTCGGCGGCGATCTGGACGCCCGAATTGCCAGCGCCCACGACGAGCGCGTCGCCGGGCGGCAGCCGGTCCGGGCCGCGATACTCGCTGCTGTGGACGGCGGCCACGTGCGGAGCGAGCCCCCGCGCGGCCGGCGGCACGAACGGCCGCTGGAACGCGCCCGTCGCGACCACCACACGGTCGGCGCGGTAACGCGTCGTCTCGGTGGCGATCTCGAACCCCGCCCCCGGAAGGCAGCGCAGCGCGTGCACCCGCGCTCCGAGCCGGACCGGCAGGTCGAACGCCTCGGCGTATCGCTCCAAGTAGTCCGCGACCTCGTCCTTGGTCGGAAAACGCTCCGGGTCGCCGGGAAACGGCAGCCCGGGCAACGCGCTGTAGCGCGCGGGCGTGAACAGCCGCAGGGAGTCCCAGCGGGAGCGCCACGCGTGGCCGATCCGCGGCGCGGCATCGAGGATCACGAAGCTCCGTCCCCGCCGCGCGAGGTGGTACCCCATCGCCAGCCCCGCCTGGCCTCCGCCGATGATGACGACGTCGTATCGTCCGTGCATTCTCCAGCCTTCATCGCCTGGTCCGCCCCGGTGCGCGGTCTTCCGGCGAGCGACCCCGCCATGCGAGACGAACCCGCCGCGCGAGCCGGCGTCGATGCCATGCGTCGATGCCACGCGCCGCGCACTCCGCCACCGCCGTTCCCCGGCCTTCACCGCCGGGCGGATCCACTGATACCCTGCACGCGCCCCGTTCGCTCCCGCCGATCGTGCCGAGGCATCCATGGATCGTGCCCACCGGAGGATCGCATGGAGCGGGAGTTGCACCGCCCGCCGACATGAGAATCACCGGTGGAAGGGACCGCGTGCCTCCACGGGACCGACCCCGCCGTCCGAGCGGACCCGGTGCAGCGGCCGTCGCGTGGCGCGCCCGGGGGGACGCTGTGCAGGTGGGCGTCATACCGGCGGGCGCCGTAGGGGCGGCCGCCGTCGGGACCGGGGCCGGCGCTCCGCGCCTCACGGCACGCGCGGCGACTGGCGGGGCGGGCGCGCTTCGCGTCGGGGAATACGCCGTTCGCACCCGGGTCGGCGTTCGACATGTCGCGGCTCGCACGGTCCGCGTCGTCCTGGCGGCGCTCCTGCTCGTCTCGTCCGCCCGGGTGCTGCGCGGCCAGGAGCACCCGCCCCACCCGCCGGCCGCAGCGGACACGACCCGCCACGCGCCTCCGCGCCCCGCGGCGCCGGACTCGGTGCACCGCGCGGCGGGAGACACGGCCGGCGCCCCGGGCATGCACGCCCCGATGCGCCCGGGCCCGCTCGGCATCCCGCGGACGCGGGAGGGCTCGGGCACTGCGTGGCTCCCCGACTTCTCGCCGATGTACGCCGTCCACGCCACGGCCGGGCGCTGGGAGCTCATGCTCCACGGCAACATCTTCCTCCAGTACATCGACGAGGGGAGCGACCGCGGCGACGAA
>DASVDG010000066.1:0-38664 GCA_036381255.1 Longimicrobiales bacterium
TCGTCGAGGTCGACGGTGCGGTCGCGGTCGATCACGGCGGGGTCGAGGTCGAGCGCGTCGAACGCGCGGACGAGGACGCGGAGCTGGTGCTGGCTGACCTCGCGCAGGAACGCGGGCGTGAGGCGCTGCTCCTCGAAGAAGTCGAAGACCTCGGCGGCGCGGTAGTGCGATGTCGGGTCGTATGTGGCGCCGGCGAAGCGGGCGGCGCCGGACGCGTAGGCGACGCCGCCGCCGCCCCCGTGCGCGCGCCCGCCCGCGCCCGTGTGCCCTTCCGCGCGCCCGTGTCCGCCGTCGCCTGTGCACTCGGGCCCGCTCGTGTCCGCGCCCTCCGCCAGCGCGCCGAACTCGGCGTACCACCCCGTGACCGCCGGCCGCAGCGCGCACCCCGGCGGCGCGCGCAGGAACGCGTTCCCCTCGCCCAGTTGGCAGTACTTGTAGCCGCCGCCGACGATGAACGCGTCCTCGAGGCCCATCGCGCGGATCGAGAACGGGACGACGTTGAGGTGGTGGTAGGCGTCGACGAGGAGCTGCGCGCCGACGCGGCGGCAGGCGGTCATGACGTCGCCGAGGCCGCGAACGATGCGCGCGTCGCGGAAGAAGACGGACGAGACGAGGACCGCGGCGGTGCGGTCGTCCGTCGCCGCCGCGAGCCGCTCGGCGACGTCGTCTGCGGGGGCGCTCGGCACCTTCACGACCTCGATCCGCTCCTCCGCGAGGCGGTCGAGCTGGCGGCGGATCGAATGGAACTCGCCGTCGGTGGTGACGAGGCGCGGCCGGTCGCGGAGCGGGAGCGCGGAGAGGAAGCGGACGACGAGCTCGTGGGTGTTCGACGCGAGGGCGATGGAGCCGGCGCGGCGCGCGAGGGCGGCGTCGTCGGCGTCGCCGTCGAGGAGGCGGGCGAAGCCGCGGCGCACGCGGTCGGCCGTCTCGAACGCGCGCTCCCACTTCTCGTCGACGAGCTCGGCGGCGTCGAGCCACGCGCGCTGCTGCCCCTCGAACCCGCGGTCCGGCCACGCCTGGTGCGAGTGCCCGGTGAGCAGCAGCCGCTCGGCGACGCGGAAGCGGGCGTAGTGCGGCGCGAGCGCGTTGGGGGACGCGGCGATGTCGTCGACGGTGAGGCCCGGCATCGCGTCACAGCTCCGTCCGGATCGCCCACAGGTCCGGGAACGCGGGTCGGAACAGCGTCTTCTTCAGGTACTCCGCGCCGGACGACCCGCCGGTCCCGCGCTTCGTGCCGATCGTGCGCTCGACCATTTTCACGTGCCGGTAGCGCCACTCCTGCACACCCTCGTCGAGGTCGACCAGCCGCTCACAGACCTCGCCCACGGTCGGGTCGTTGCGATAGACGTCGATCAGGATCCGCTGGAGCTCCGGCGACGGCTCGACGGGCTGCGTGACGTCGCGTTCGAGGAGCGACTCCGGCACGGCGTAGCCGTGGCCGGCGAGGTAGTGGAGGAAGGAATCCCAGAGGGTGGGGCGGCGCCAGTAGTCCTCGAGGACGTCGCGGCCGCGTCCGCCCTCGGGGTAGTGGTCGACGGCGCCGCGGCGTTTCAGTCCGAGCATGAACTCGAGCGCCCGGAACTGGAACGACTGGAACCCGCTGCCGGATTCGAGCCGGTCGCGGAACGAGAGGAACTCGAGCGGCGTCATCGTCTCGAGCACGTCGATCTGCGCGACGAGCACCTTCAGGATCGTGAGGATGCGCTTGAACGTGTGTTGCGCCCGCGGCGTGTCGCTGGCATCGAGCAGCGCCTGGAGGTGCGCCATCTCGTGGAGGATCTGCTTGAACCAGAGCTCGTAGACCTGGTGGATCACGATGAAGAGCATCTCGTCGTGCTCCGGCCCTTCGGAGGCGGGCGTCTGGAGCTCGAGCAGCTCGTCGAGGCGGAGATAACTTCCGTAGGTCAGTGGCATCATTCGAACCTTGGATTGTACCGCGCCAACGTCGCATACTGCGGCGGCCACGGCATCTCGTACCCGAGCGCGTGGGCGGCGTGCCGGGTCCAGTAGGGGTCCCAGAGGTGGGCGCGGGCCATGAGGCAGAGGTCGGCGCGGCCGGCGGCGAGGATCGTGTTGACGTCGGTGTACGACGAGATGTTGCCGACGGCCATGGTCGGGATGCCGGCCTCGTGACGGATGCGGTCGGCGAACGGCGTCTGGAACTGGCGGCCGTAGCGCGGACGCTGGTGCGCGACGGTCTGGCCGGCGGAGACATCGACGATGTCGCAGCCGTGGGCCTTGAGCAGGCGCGCGACGTGGACGGCCTCGTCGGAGTCCATCCCGCCGGGCGCCCAGTCCATGGCGGAGATGCGCACCGACATCGGCTTGTGCGCGGGCCAGACGGCGCGGACGGCGTCGAAGACCTCGAGCGGGAAGCGCATCCGGTTCTCGAGCGGGCCGCCGTATTCGTCGGTGCGGACGTTGGTCAGCGGCGAGATGAAGGTGCCGAGCAGGTAGCCGTGCGCGCAGTGCAGCTCGAGCCAGTCGAAGCCGGCCTCCTCGGCCATGTGCGCGGCGCGGACGAAGTCCTGGAGGACGCGGTCCATGTCGCTCCGCTCCATCTCGCGCGGGACCTGGCCGTGCGGGAGGTACGGGATCGGCGACGGCGCGAGGATCGGCCACGCGCCCTCGTCGGGGCGGAGCGGCTCGTTGTCGCCGCGTTCCCAGGGGCGCGCCGTCGCGGCCTTGCGGCCGGCGTGCCCGAGCTGGATCCCGATCTTCGCGTCCGTGTGCGCGTGCACGAAATCGACGATGCGCTTCCACGCCGGGACGTGCTCGGGCCTGTAGAGCCCGGCGCAGCCGTGGGTGATGCGGCCGTCGGGGCTGACGTCGGTCATCTCGGCCATGACCAGCCCCGCGCCGCCGATCGCGCGGCTGCCGAGGTGGACCAGGTGCCAGTCGTCGACGGTGCCGTCCGTCGCGCTGTACTGGCACATGGGGGAGACGACGACGCGGTTGCGCAGGATCAGGTCGCGGGCGCGATACGGTGTGAACAGCGGCGGCGGAGCCGCCGCCGGGAGCGGCCCTTCGGGCCGGGGGCGCCCCTGTGGGGCGGGAGCGCCGGCTGCGCCGGCGGGAGCGGCGCGTTGCGCCGGGGCGGCCGCTGCGCGGCCGGGGGCGCGCCCTGCGGGCGCGGGGGCGGCGCCTGCGGCGCCGGGGGCGGCGGCGGCCTCGCCGCCGGCCGGGACGGCGATGGTGGGGGCGGCGGCACCTCTGGTGCCGGCCGGGACGGCGACGGGTGCGGGACCGGCGGGCGCGGGCGCATCCGCGGGGGCGTCGGTGGCGGCTGCGATTCGGAGCTGCCGCTCCGCCTGCTCCGCGAACCACGCGTCCACGGCGGCCACGAATGCGGGGTCGCGCACCTTCAGGTTGTCGTGCGTGACGCGGAGCGAGCGGGTGAGGAGGTTGAAGGCGAACTGGATCGGCTCGGTGCCCCAGAACCGTTCGGTGCCTTCGAACCATTCGAGGCTGACCTGCGCGGCGCGCTGGAGGCTTTCGACGGCGGGCCGGCGTTCGGCTTCGTAGGCCTCGAGCGCGCGCGGCACGTCCGGCTCGGCGCGCAGCGCGGCGACGAGCGCGATCGCGTCTTCCATCGCGAGCTTCGTCCCGGAGCCGATGGAGAAGTGCGCGGTGTGCGCGGCGTCGCCGAGGAGGACGAGGGGGGTGCGGCGGCCGGCCGTCGTCTCGACGGCGTGGCTCCAGCGCTCGTTCCGCACGGTCGCGAAGCGGCGCCAGATCGAGCGGTTTCCGAGCAGCCGGTGCCCGTCCAGCTCGTCGGCGAACAGCGCTTCGCAGAAGGCGAGCGTCGCGGCCTCATCGGCTCGTTCGAGCCCCGCCGTGCGCCACGTCGCCTCCGTCGTCTCGACGATGAACGTGGAGTGGCCGTCCTCGTACTGGTACGCGTGGACGCGCCAGAGCCCGTGCGCGTCCCATTTGAAGAAGAACGTGAACGCCGGGAACGGCCGGGTCGTGCCGAGCCAGACGAAGCGGTTCGGCCGCACGTCGACGGTCGGCAGGAATCGGTCGCGGAACCGGTCGCGCGCCGCGCTGTTGGCGCCATCGGCCGCGATGATGAGGTCGGCCTCGGCGAGCGTCGCGGGATCGGCGACGTCGCAGCCGAACCGGACGTCGACGCCCAGCTCCCGCGCGCGGTCGGTCAGGATCTCGAGCAGCGCCCGGCGGGACAGCCCGCTGAAGCCGTGTCCCGTCGACGAGACGACGGTCTCGCCGTAGTGGATGTCGATGTCGTCCCAGCGCGCGAAGCGACGCTCCATCGCCGCGAACGTCGCCGGATCCGCCTCGGCGAGGGTGTGCCCCGTCGCATCGGAGAAGACGACGCCGAAGCCGAACGGATCGTTCGCCCGGTTCCGTTCGAGCACGACGACCTCGTGCCCGGGGTCCGCGCGCTTGAGCAGGATCGCGGCGTACAGCCCGCCGGGTCCGCCGCCGATGACGTTTACCCTCATACCCGCACGCCCTCCCGCGTCGCGCCGGGGAGGTTCCGGGCGATGATGAGCCACTGCACCTCCGTCGCGCCCTCGTAGATCCGGAGCGCCCGCACCGCGCGGTACAGCCGGTCGACCGGGCCGTCGGCCAGGACGCCGCGGCCGCCGAGGATCTGGACGGCGTCGTCGACGATGGACTGGGCCGCCTCGGTCGCGAACGCCTTGGCCATCGCCGCCTCGACGGTGATCCGTTCGGCGCCGCGGTCCTTCTCCCACGCGGCGCGGTAGACGAGGAGCCGCGCGGCGTCGAGCCGCGTCGCCATCTTCGCGAGCTTCTCCTGCACGAGCTGGAGCTCGGCGAGCGGCCGGCCGAACTGGCGGCGGGTCGTGGCGTGGGCGAGCGCCTCGGCGAGGGCGCGGGCGGCCATCCCGCACGCCGCGGCGCCGACGGTCGGCCGCAGCCGGTCGAGCGTCGCGAGCCCGATCCTGAAGCCGTCGCCTTCTGCACCGAGGCGGGACGACGCGGGCACGCGGCACGCTTCGAACGCGATCTCGCCGAGCGGGTGCGGCTCGGAGAGGACGAGCGGGCGCACGAAGCGGAGGCCCGGCGCGTCGGCGGGGACGACGAAGCACGAGAGCCCGCGGTGCCCGGCGGCCGGGTCGGTCGAGGCGAAGACGACGTAGAAGTCCGCGATCCCGGCGTTCGAGATGAAGGTTTTCGTCCCGTCGAGCACGTAGTCGCCGCCGTCGCGGCGGGCGGTGGTCGCGATCGCGGCGACGTCGGAGCCGGCGTCGGGCTCGGTCATCGCGAACGCGCCCATCGCCGAGCCGCGCAGCGCGGCGGCGGCCCAGCGCTCGCGGGCCTCTGCGTCCCCGGCGAGGAGGATCGGCGTCGCGCCGAGCGCCTGTAGCGCCCAGACCGCGTCGGCGAGTGGCGAAGCGGCGGCGAGCGCTTCGCGGGTCAGGCAGCAGGCGCGGAGGTCCTGCGTCTCGATCGGCGCGTAGAGCCCGGCGTCGCCCATGCGCGCGAGCAGCTCGCGGGCGCGGGCGCGCGCCGCGGCGTCGTCTTCCGGCGGCGCGAGCGGCGCGAACTCGCGGGCGCCGACGGCGTCGAGCCGGTCGGCGAGGTCGAGGCGCGCGTCGTCGAGGAACGCGCGGATCGGGCGGGGATCGGGCACGGGCGTACGGTCCGTCACGCGAACTGCGGCTCGCGCTTCGCCTTGAATGCCTCGTACGACTCGCGAAAATTCGGGTCGAGCATGCACGCCGCCTGGACCTGCGTCTCCCACGCGAGCGCGGTGTCGAGGTCCATCGCCCATTCGCGGTCGAGCGACTCCTTCGTGATCTCGAGCCCGAACGACGGCCCGCGGGCGAGCTTCCGTGCGAGCGTCCGCGCCTCGGCGACGACGTCGCCGTCCGGGACCACGCGGTTGTAGAGCCCGATCCGGTGCGCCTCGCGGGCGTCGATGAAGTCGCCGGTCATGAGCAGCTCGCTCGCCCGGCCGTGCCCGACGATGCGCGGCAGCAGCCAGGACGCGCCCATGTCCGCGCCGGACAGCCCGACGCGGGTGAAGAGGAACGCGATCTTCGCGGATTCCGCGGCAATGCGGATGTCGCATGCGGCGGCGATGACCGCGCCCGCGCCGGCGACGGTCCCGTTCAGCGCCGCCACGACCGGCCGCCGGCACTTCCGGATCGCGTGCACCAGCGCGCCCGTCACGCGCGTGAACTCGAGCAGCCCCTGGAAGTCGCGCGCGAAGAGCGCGCCGATGATGTCCTCGACGTCGCCGCCGGAGCAGAAGGCGCGCCCCGCGCCGGTCAGCACGACCGCGCGCACGCGCGGCTCGGTGTCGAGCGCGACGAACGCTTCGCGCAGCTCGTCGTAGACCTCGAACGTCAACGCGTTCAGCCGTTCGGGCCGGTCCAGCGTGATCGTCGCGATGCCGGCGTCGGCGTCGTGCTCGTAGCGGAAGGATGCTGGGGAAAGCGGCATCGTGGACTCCCGGTCGATGGATGTTCACACCACCCCGGCGCGCGCCCCGCGCGCGCCGCCTACACCACCGCCGTCGCCTCGATCTCGACCATCGCGCCGTCGTCGACGAGCGCCGCGACCTCGACCAGCGCCATGGCCGGGTAGTGCCGGCCCATGTGCCGCCGCCAGACGTCGCCGAGTGGCTTCAGCGCATCGAGGTAGGCGGCGCGGTCGGTGACGTAGACGGTCATGCGCCCGACGTGTTCCGGGCCGCCGCCGGCGGCGCGCACGACCGCGAGCACGTTCTCGAGCGCGCGCTCGAACTGGGCGACGAAGCCGCCGCCGACGATGCGGCCGTCGGCGCCGCGCGCGGTCTGGCCGGCGACGAAGAGGAGCCGGCCGCCGGCGGGCGCGAGCAGGCCGTTGTTCCAGCCGCTGGGCGCGCCCAGCGACGCGGGGTTGATGATCTCGAACGGCACGCGCGTGACCTCGACGGGTTCGGGATCGTGGGGCCGTCTCGCGCGTCGGCGGCGCCGCCGGTCGCCGGGCGGTCGGATGGCGGCCTATGCCAGCAGCGCGCCGCCATCGACGACGATGGCCTGCCCGTTGATCCCGCCCGCGGCATCGGCGCAGAGGGCGAGGGCGGCGTGGGCGACCTCGTCGGGCGAGATCAGGCGTTTCTGCCCGGTCGTGGCGAGCACGGCGCGCAGCGCGTCCGCGCCGTGGAGCCCGGTCCTCGCGCCGACGGCCTCGACGGTGCGGTCGGTCATCGGCGTGTCGACGTAGCCGGGGCAGACCGCGTTGATCGTGGCGCCGGTCCCGGCCAGCTCCGCGGCGACGGAGCGGGTGAAGCCGATGACGGCGTGCTTGGACGCGGCGTACGCGGCAATATACCGGGCGCCCGCGAGCCCCGCCACGGAGGCGATGTTGACGATCCGGCCCCAGCCGCGCTCGACCATCGCCGGCGCGAACGCCCTGGTGCACAGGAACGTGCCGGTCGCGTTGACGGCGAGGATGCGGTTCCACTCGTCGAGCTCGAGGCGGTGGAGCGGCGCGCCGGCGGCGATCCCGGCGTTGTTGACGAGGATGTCGATGGCGCCCGCGTGCTCGGCGGCGGCGCGTGCGAGCGCGGCGACGCTCTCGGGGTCGGAGACGTCGCAGCGCACGGCCCAGGCGCGGGCGCCGGCATCGCGCAGCCGCCGCGCCACGCCCTCGATGCGGTCCGCGGAGCGCGCGGCGACGACGACGGCGGCGCCCGCCGCCGCGAGCGCGGCCGCGATCGCCTCGCCGATCCCGCTCCCGCCGCCGGTGACGACGGCGGTGCGGCCGTGGAGCGCGGTGGCGGTGGGCGTGGCGGGCGCGGTGGTCGGAGCGTCGGCGTGCGCGTCGCCGCGGGGGCGCGCGTCGCCGGGCGCGGGCTCGTGAGACGGCATCGGAGTGCGTGCGGCCATGGGGTTCGGTTCGGGATCGGCGCGGGGCGCGGCGCGGGCGCGGAGGTCGCGGCGTCCGTCGCGAGGCCGGCGCACACCGCGCGGGCGCCGCATCCACCGGCGCGGCCTGTGGACGGGCGCGCGTATCGAATCATGGCCGCCGCGGCGCGCGCCGTCAATCGTGGCGGACATCGCCGTTGAATTCCGGCGCGGCGTCGGCCAGAATGGAGGGGTCGGCCCGGCCGCCGCCGGGCCCGCCGCCGACCCGGACCGTGGAACGCCATGACCCAGGACGCGCCGCCCTCCGTGCTGGCCCCGCGCCGTGCAGATGTCGAGACGCCGGAGCACGTGGAGATCCGTTACGACCTCGCGGACCTCGGCTCGCGTTTCACCGCGCTCGTGGTCGATGCGATCCTGGTGTTCGTCGGGCTGCTCGTGGTCATGGTCGGCGTGCCGCTGCTCGTCGCGCGGCTCGGCGTCGGCGAAGGGATGTTCGGCGGCCTGACGTTCGGCGTCGCGATGCTCGTGGCATTCGCGCTGGTGTGGGGGTACTTCGTATACTTCGAGGGGCTGCGCGACGGGCAGACGCCGGGGAAGCGGTGGCTCCGGATCCGCGTTGTGCACGACGGCGGCTACCCGCTGACGGTGCGTGGCGCGGCGGTGCGCAACCTGTTGCGGCTGATCGACATCCAGCCGTTTCCGTCCTGGCTGGTCGGCGGCGTCGCGATGATGCTGCACCCGCGGACGAAGCGGATCGGCGACATCGCGGCGGAGACGGTGGTCGTGCGGGAGCGCACGGTCGCGCTGCCGCCGGAGGATGCGGCGCCGGCCGTGGTGCGGGGCGCGCCGCGCCTCGATGACGCGGAGCTGGCGGCGCTGGCGCAGTACGTCGCGCGGCGTGGCGAGCTGCGCCCGGAGGCGCGGCGCCGGGTGGCGGCGCAGCTCGTCCGGCTGCTGGCGGCGCGGTTCGAAGGCGATGCGCGTCTGGCCGAGCTGGGCGCGGACGCGTACCTGGCGGTGTTCCACGCCGAGGAGGTGGCGCGCCGGTCGGCCGTGGGCGGCGCGGCCGGCGGCGCGCAGGCGGCCGCGCTCGCGCGGCGGCAGCGGCGTGTGTGGGACGCGTACCGCGTGCTGCTCGAGCGAGCGCGGCGGCGCGGCCTCGCGCGCTTACCGGAGCACGAGGTGTCGCGCTTCGCCGCGCTGTACCGCGAGACCGCCGCGGACCTGGCGCGAGCGCGCAGCTACGGCGCGTCGGAGGCGCTCGTCTACTCGCTCGAGCGCTGGGTCGGCGCGGGGCACAACCTGCTGTACCGTCCGGCGCGGCGCTCGTTGCGCGCGCTGCGCGCCTGGCTGGCCGGCGGCTTCCCGGCGCTGGTCCGCGCGCGGATCCGCCCGATCGCGGTGGCGGCCGCGGTCTTCTACCTGCCGGCGCTGGTGACGTTCGCCGCCGTGCGCGAGGACCCGGCCCGGGTGTGGAGCCTGCTCCCCGCCGGGATGATCGCCCGGGCGGAGGAAGCGCCGGAGCGGGAGGCCCGGGGGGAGGGGTACGTCGAAGTGCCCGACGTGTTCATGCCGATGATGGCGTCCGGCATCATCGCGAACAACGTGCAGGTCACGTTCGTCGCGTTCGCGGGCGGCGTGCTCGCGGGGATCGGCACGCTCGCGGTCCTGGTCTTCAACGGCGTCTTCCTCGGCGCGGTGGCCGCGGCGTTCGCGAACGAGGGCGCGTCGCTGCACCTCTGGACGTTCGTGCTGCCGCACGGGATCATCGAGCTGACGGCGATCTGCATCGCCGGCGGCGCGGGGCTGTGGCTCGGCTCCGCACTCGTCCTCCCGGGCCGGCGCACGCGGCGGGAGATGCTGGCACTGCGCGGCCGCGAGGCGGTTTCGCTCCTCGGCGGCACCGCGATGCTGCTGGGGGTCGCGGGGATGATCGAGGGGTTCATCTCGCCCGCGCCGATCCCGCGCGCGCTGAAGCTGGCGTTCGCCGCCGTCTTCGCGCTGCTGCTGACCGTCTACCTGCTCGCCGCCGGCCGCGACGAGGCGGCCCGGCGTCGGGCCCGCGCCGCCGGTGAGCGCGACGGCGCCGACCTCACAGCAGCCCTTCGCGTTTGACTTCCAGGTACCGGTTCACGACCTGATGGATCGCCTCGTCGGGGCGCACGTCGGCGATGAGCACGCCGGCGCGCCGCATCCCGGCGAGCGCGGCGGCGCGGGCCTGGAGCAGCTCTTCGGCCGCGATGCGGCGGAACACGCCCGGCTCGGCGTCCGCGCCGGCCGCGGCCGCCGCGTCCAGCTCGGGGTTGCGCAGCGCGACGGCGAGCGGGAGGTGCCGCCCGGCCGCGCGGCTCAGGTGCGCGATCAGCGCGGCGGAGGCGCGCGCATCGATCACATCGGAGAAGAGCACGACGAGCGAGCGGCGTCGCAGCCGCTGGGCGAGGGTGGCGAACGCCGCGGGATAGTTCGACTCGACGAGCCGCGCGCGGATCCTGCCGAACGCCTCCGCGAGCTGCGCGATCGGCGTGCGTGCCGGCGCGCGGTACTGCTCGACGCGGTCGGCGAAGGCGAGGAAGCCGACGCGGTCGCCGTGGGCGGCGGCGACGTCGGCGAGGAGCAGCGCGGCGGAGAGCGCGTGGTCGATGCGCTCGCGCCCGGCGATGCGCTCGGTCATCAGCCGGCCGGCGTCGATCGCGAGGAGCACGTTCTGGCTGCGCTCCGCCTGGTAGCGGCGGACCATCGGCGCGCCGCGGCGCGCCGTCGCCTTCCAGTCGATGGTGCGCGGGTCGTCACCGCGGGCGTACTCGCGCAGGCTTTCGAACTCGCCCCGTTCGCTGCGGCGCCGCACGACGCGCACGCCGGCCAGCGCGAGCTGGCGCCGGAGCCCGAGCAGCCGGTTGCGGCGCACCTCGAGGACTCCCGGCAGCACGTGGAGCGTGTCGGCGAGCGGGGCGCGGAACGAACGCCAGGCCAGGCCGAGCGGACCGGCGGCGCGGACGTGGACGTCGCCGAGGGTCATGTCGCCGCGCGCGTCGGCGCGGACGCGGTACGTGACCGCGGCCCGCCCGCCCGGCGGCACCTGCCAGGCGAGGATGTCGGGCCCCTCGCGCGCGAGCCCCGCCGGCAGGTCGTCGGTCGCGCGGAGCCGGGCCGCGCGACGTGCCAGGTTCGTCGCCTCGATCTCGATCTCGGCGACGCCGCCGAGCGGGAGCCGTCGCGGCGTGCGGCGCGTGATGCGGAGCCGGCGGCGGCCGGGCGCGAGCGCCGCATCGGCGGCCGCGGCGGCCAGGATCAGCGCGTCGGCCGCGAGTGCGATGCCGTCGCCGAGGAGGAAGAGCGGCGCGGCGAGCGCGAGCAGCGCCAGCAGGCGGCCGGACGGGAGCACGATCGGCGGCACGTCGGGCTCAGTGCGGCGCTTCGACGGCCTCGAGCACGGCGTCGAGCCGTTCGTCGACCGACTGTCCCTCGACCTCGGTCTCCGGCGTGAGCACGATGCGGTGGCGCAGCACGGGCGGCGCGAGCGACTTCACGTCGTCGGGCGTGACGAAGTCGCGGCCGGCGAGGACCGCCTCGGCGCGGGCGGCGAGGAAGAGCGCCACGCCGGCGCGCGGGCTCGCGCCCAGCGCGATCGTCGGGTCCTCGCGCGTCGCCCGGACGATGCGGACGATGTAGTCGCGCACGCTCGGCTCGACGTGGACCGTCGCGACGGCGGCGCGCAGCGCGAGCAGCTCGTCGGCGCGGAGCAGCGGCTCGATGCCGTAGCTCTCGGGGCGGTCGGCGCTGAAGCCCTCGGCGTAGCGGTCGAGGATCGCGCGCTCCGCGGCGGCGTCCGGGTAGCCGACGCGGATCTTGAGGAGGAACCGGTCGAGCTGCGCCTCGGGGAGCGGGTACGTGCCCTCGTGCTCGACGGGGTTCTGCGACGCGAACACCGTGAACGCCGGCGGCAGCGGGCGCGACTCGCCGTCGACCGTGACCTGCCGCTCCTGCATCGCCTCGAGCAGCGCGGCCTGGGTCTTGGCCGGCGCGCGGTTGATCTCGTCCGCCAGCAGCAGGTCGGTGAAGACCGGGCCGTTGTGGAAGACGAACTCGCGGCGCAGCTCGTCGAGCACGTTCACGCCGGTCAGGTCCGTCGGCATCAGGTCCGGCGTGAACTGGACGCGGCCGAAGCGCAGGTCGAGCGCGGCGGCGAGCGCGCGGATCGCCAGCGTCTTCGCGGTTCCGGGCACACCCTCGAGCAGCGCGTGCCCGCCGGCGAGCAGCGCGACCATCATCTGGCGCAGCGCCTCGTCCTGCCCGATCACGACGGTGCCGAGCCGGTCCAGCACCTCCCCGACCCGGCGGCCGGTCTCTTCCGTCAACACGTGCATCGTCACGTCCGTTTCACCTCGCTCACCAGTCGATCCATGGCGCCGGCCAGTGCGACCAGGTCGGCGCGCGTGCCGCGCCGCCATTCCCGGCGCAGCGCGTCGATGTGCTCGCGGTCGGCGCGCAACCCGGCGAGGAGCGCGTCCAGCGCCCCATCGGGGTCGGCCGCATCGGGTGCGGGCGGGCGGCGGCCGAGCCGCCGCGCGAGCTGCGCGGCGAGAAGTCGTCGCGCCGTCGCGCGCGCGTTCGCCTGACGGTACAGCTCGGCCAGCGCGTCGACGTGCTCGAGCGGCGAGCGGCGGCGCGCCGGCGTCGGCGGCAGCGGCGCGCCGAAGCGCACCGCCGCGGCCGCGAGCAGCGCGAGCACGACGGCCAGCAGCTGGAGCGTCGCATGGCCGGGCCGCGTGCCGCGCAGGAAGCCCAGCGTCCCGCGCAGCACGTTGCCGTCCCCGCGGAACCCGTGGTGGAACTCGTCGAAGACCAGCGGCCGGTCCTTTGTCGCCACGTCCGCCGCGATGCGCGCGAAGACGACGGCCGCGCCGCTGCGGCGCAGCGAGAGGTTGCGCAGCGGCGTCGCCTCGCTCCACACGACGACCCGCCCACGGCCCCGACGCCACGTCGCGGCCACCACCTCGCCGCGGGCGGTCCGGAGCAGCGGGGCGGCGCCGTCCCCGGCCAGGATCCCGGCGGTGTCGCGCAGCGCCAGCAGGAACCCGCCCACCGCGTGCACGCCCTCGGTCCACCGGTGCGGCACGGGGAAGGCCGGGTGCCCGGTCGCACCCGACCCGGGGTCCGCCACGGCGGTCGCGGCCACGGCGATCGCGGAGTCGGCCGCGGCGCCCGGTCCGGCGGCGACCGTCGCGGTGGGGGCGGCGTCTGTCGAATCCGCGGCCGCCGCGCCGCTCGCGCCGCCGCTTCCGCGCACGGGCGTCAACCCGCCCAGGCCGAGCGCGCGGAGCGTCGGGTCGCCACGGCGGGCGACGTACAGCAGCGTGCCGCCCGCCTCGATCCAGCGGAGCAGCGCATCCAGCTCGGCGTCGCCCGGCGGCAGGCTGGGCGCGATCAGCGCGAGGGCGCCTGAGTCGGGCCCATCGCCGGTCCACGGCGACACGCCTCGCGCCACGGGGATGCCGAGCTCCTGGAGCGTGAGGTACAGCGCCTTGACGCCGCCGTCGGTGGAGAGGAACGACGACGCGCGTGGGTCCGCGATCTGTCGGTCGTCCGGCGCGGCGAGCGTGGCGGCCGCGAGGACCGCCAGCACCAGCACCGCGGCGAGGAGGCGGTCGCGCCGACTACCCACGGGCACCCGCCGCGCTCGCGGCGCGCCGGAGCGCGTCGTACACGGCCGCGTCCGCCGCCCGGCCGCCGAACGCGACCGACTCGAACGGCGGGAGGAACGTGTCGAGCGCGCGGCGGGCGGCCGGCACGCGCCGCGCCTCGCGACGGTAGTCGCCCGGCGTCTTGGATGGATCGTAACGCACGGCGCCGGCGGCGTCGAGGCGCAGCAGGAGCGCCTGGTAGAGCGCGAGCACCGCGTCGCGCCACCGGCCGGCCTCGGCGGCGGCGTGCGCCCGGGCGTCCCAGTCGTCCGCGCGCGGCCCGGCGGCGTCGGCCTCGGGCGCTCGCGGCGTCCCGTGCCGGCGCTCGCGCCCGCGCAGCACGTCGCGTACGACCACGGCCAGGTACGCCAGGAGGAGGACGCCGGCGACCGCGATCAACGCGACGACGATGGACCATGCGGTCCTCTCGTCCGCGCCGGTCAGGCGGAACAGCTCGCCCAGGAACTCGCGGACCCGGTCCCAGAGGCCGCCGATCCATCGTGCGATCGGCGAGGGCGCGACCGGTGTGAACTCCGGCCGCGCGTACACCGCCTCCAGTGCGCGCTCGACCGCTCCGGCCGACGGGAGCTGCGCCTCGTCCATCTATCGCGCGGCGCCGATCGCCTCGGCGGCGAGCTGCACGTCGTACCCCTCCGTCCGGATGCGGCGGTCGTAGTACACCAGCATCAGGCACCCGACGAAGAACGGGAACGTGAGCGCGCCGGTCAGCATCGTCGCGCCCTGCTGCAGGTAGACCTGGCCGGTCGTCAGCGTGGCCGCGGCGTTCGGATCGAACAGCGCCGTGCCGAGGCCGAGCGCGACCATCACGCCGAACAGCGGCAGCGAGGTGATGAGCCAGCAGATGATGAACACGCCCACGATGCGGAGCCGCGCGCCGCTCGCGAGGCGCCAGGACCGGGCGAGCGCGCTGATCGGCCCCTTCCGCTCGACCACGACGGCCGGCACCACCGCGAAGAGCGAGGCCAGCAGGCCGAACATCGCGATGGCGGCCAGCACCGCGGCGACGATCACGAACAGGGCGCCGACGACCCCCGAGACCGCGGTCAGCACAGCGCTGATCGCGCCGAAGGCGAAGCCCACGATCATGGTGACGGCGAAGATCGCGATGTACGCGAGGATCCCCGTGAGGAACAGCGGGAACAGCGCGCGCAGTCCGCGCCCCATGCCGGTGGCGAAGGAGACCGTCCCGCCGGTGAACGCCTGCGACACGTTGTGGGCCAGCGCGCCCATCGCCACCATCATGCCGATCCCGGAGGCGAGCCCCAGCAGCACGATCGTCCCGCCCGCCGCCTGCGCCGCGACGGGGTCCGCGAGCACCGCGGGGTCCAGCATCGTCGCGTACAGCGG
The DNA here is from genome assembly GCA_036381255.1 of Longimicrobiales bacterium. GTDB lineage: Bacteria > Gemmatimonadota > Gemmatimonadetes > Longimicrobiales > RSA9 > CALBZE01. The sequence goes on from DASVDG010000066.1 coordinate 14,897, forward strand.
GACCAGCGGCGCGAACGGGATCAGCGCGGTCACGAAGAAGAGGACGAAGTGCTTCCGGTACAGCGAGAACGTGCCATCGAGGATCTCCCCGATGCCCATGGGGCGGAGCTGGGCTGCCGACATCGCGATCTCCTGTCTGGATGTGGATGCGAAGCACTGCGGAACGCCGTGCCGGACGGCGGGAGAGGCTCCAAGATAGGAACGGCGCCGCCCGCGCCGCAACGATTTCGCCGTTGTCAGGGGCGTCGGGCGGCCCGCTCGTCCGCGACCGCGCCCGCCGTTGTGGCGAGCGCTTCCACCACCGCGTCCTCGAGGATCCGGCCGAGCGCCGCGATCGTCGCGCGCCCCTCGGCGGCGCTCGCCGCGGCCGGGTCGCCGAAGTAGGCGCGCGGACCGCCCGCATCCTCGAACGTGCGCTTCCCCTCGCGGATCGCGACCGAGAGCGAGTGCGGCACCGCCGGCAGCGACGCGCGGAGCGCGTCGCGCACGAGCGACGGCCGCGCCGCCATGACGATGCTGCTCTCGAACCGCCCCGCGTGGCACGCGCCGCTGCGGAACTCCTCCGTCAGTCGAAGCGCCCACGGCTTGCGTGTGAGGTCCGGGAAGACCACGGCGATCCCGCCGCCGCGCCGCGCAGCCGCCCCACCGCGACCCCGCACCCCCGCGTCCGTGCTCGCCCTGGCGTCGCTGCACGCCGCCACCGCCGCGTGCAGCGACGCCAGGTGAGCCGGGTCCAGGTGCGCGTTCGCGATCGCGAGCGCGGCCACGCCGTGCGAGGCCAGGGAGCGCGCGATGTCGACGACGAGCGCCGTCGCCGTCTCCGGGCGCAGCGAGAGCGTGCCCGGGAACGCCGCGGCGAACGGCGCGGCGGAATACGCGAGCGGCGGCAGCAGCACCACATCGTACGCCCGCGCGGCGAGCCGGTCGGCGCCGGCGCGGGCCATCGCCTCGGCGATGATCACGTCGGTCGCGAGCGGGAGGTGCGGCCCGTGCGCCTCGATGGCGCCGACCGGCAGCACGGCGAGCGTCCGGCCGCCCGCGAGGCCGCGCGCGTCCTCCCACGTCATCTCCGAGAGTTCCCTGACGGCCATGGTATGTTGTATACTCCGGATGCGAGTGACGCCGTGCCCGACCCCCTCACCCGAACGGCCGACTCCGCCATGAACGACCGCCCCGCCTTCCAGCCGCCGGAAAGCTTCAATATCGCCGACTACTTCCTCGACGCCAGGATCCGGGAGGGCAGGGGTGGGAACGTCGCGCTGCGCACCGACCGCGGCACGATGACCTACGCCGAGGTCCAGGCGCTCGCGAACCGGTTCGGCAACGTGCTGCGCGATGCCGGCGTCGAGCCGGAACAGCGGGTCATCGTCGCGCTCCCCGACGGGCCGGAGTTCGTCGGCGCGCTGTTCGGGACGCTGAAGATCGGCGCGGTCGTCGTGATGGTCAACCCGTTCCTGCGCGCGGACGCGATCGCGTACTTCTACGACTACACCCGCGCGAAGGTCGCGCTGGTGCACCGGGACACGCGGGGTGCGTTCGAGGAGGCGGCCGCCGGCGCGCGCCACCTGCGGCACCTCCTCGTCGTCGGCGATGACGCGTTCGACGCCCGACTCGCCGCGGCCGCGGCCACGCTCGACAACTTCCCGACCCACCGCGACGACGCCGCGATCTGGCTTTTCTCCGGCGGCACCAGCGGGCGGCCGAAGGCGGCGGTCCAGCCCCACGCATCGTACGCCTACGCCGCCGAGTGCTACGGCAAGCAGGTGGTGGGCTACACGGAGGACGACATCGCGATGTCGGTGCCGAAGCTCTTCTTCGGCTACGCGATGGGCGCGAACCTGTTCTTCCCGTTCGCCGTCGGCGCATCCACCGTGCTGTTCCGGGAGCGCTCGACGCCGGAGGCGGTGTTCGAGAAGATCGCGACGCACCGGCCGACGATCCTGGTCAACGTGCCGACGCTGGTGCAGCAGATGGTCGCGCACCCCGCGGCGGCGGCGCAGGACTTGTCGTGCCTGCGCCTGGCGACGTCGGCGGGCGAGGCGCTGCCGGTCGAGCTGCACCGGCGGTGGACGGAGACGTTCGGCGTCGAGCTGCTCGACGGGCTCGGCACCGCGGAGATGTGGCACATCTTCATCTCCAACCGGCCGGGCGCGGTCCGGCCGGGCACGCTCGGCACCGCAGTGCCCGGCTACGACGTCCGCGTCCGCGACGACGACGGCCGCGACCTGCCGCCCGGCGAGGTCGGCTACCTGTGGGTGCGCGGCGGCGCGCGCGCGCTCGGCTACTGGCAGCGGATGGAGCGGACGAAGCGGGCGTTCCGCGGCGAGTGGTACGTCTCGGAGGACATGCTCTCGCGGGACGCGGACGGGTACTTCACCTACCGCGGCCGCGCGGACGACATGCTGAAGATCAGCGGCAAGTGGCTCTCGCCGCAGGAGGTCGAGAACTGTCTGCTCCAGCACCCGGCGGTCGAGGCGTGCGCCGTCGTCGGCGTCGTCGGCGCGGACGGGCTGATGCTGCCCCACGCCTACGTCGTGGCGCCGGGGCGCGGCCCCGACCTGGCGGGTACGCTCGCGGCGTTCCTGCGCGAGCGGCTCGAGTCCTACAAGGTGCCGCGCGAGATCGTGTTCCTCGACGACCTGCCCCGGACGCACCTCGGCAAGGTGGACCGGGGCAGGCTGCGCCGGCTCACGCCGTCAGGCTGAACGACGCCGGCGCCGGGTCCAGCGGTCGGTCGCCGGGCGCCGCGCCGGGCGCGTCCACCCGACTCCGGCGCTCGCGCGCCACGCGCTCGTAGAGCTTCTCGTGGTCGCGCACCATCCGATCCCGACTGAACCGCTCGACCGCGCGCTCGCGGCAGCGCCGCCGGTCGAAGCGGTCGACCGCGCCGCCCGGCCGGATCACGTCGGCCATCTCCTCCGCGCTCTCGACGATGAAGCCCGTCACGCCCGGCTCGACCAGCTCGCGGACGCTGCCGCGCGGGAACGCCACGACCGGGCAGCCGCAGAGCATCGCCTCGATCAGGACGAGGCCGAACGGCTCGTTCCACTCGATCGGCGCGAGCAGCGCCCGCGCGTCGCGGAGCAGCGGCACCTTCACGTCCGTGCCGATGCACCCCAGGTACGTGACGTGTCGGCGGCCCAGCCGCGGCACCAGCTCCTCCTGCGCGAACGCGCGGTCCACCTCGTGCACCTCGCCCGCCACGCGGATCGGCACACCCGCACGCTCCGCGGCGTCGATCGCGGTGTGCGGTCCCTTGACCCGGGCGAACCGGCCCACGAAGCACACGTAATTGCGCGGCACCGGCCGCCATTCGAAGCGCGACGGGTCGAGCCCGTGGTGGATCACCTCGACGTTCGGCAGCGGCGTCTCCCGGCTCGCCTGGTCCGCCGAGATGGCGACGTACCACGTGTCCGGGAAGTTCCGGTAGTACGCGGACAGACCCTCGACCCGCTCGTGGTGCAGCGTGTACACGAGCGGGAGCTCCGGCGCCAGGCGGCCGAGTGCGAGCGCGGTGGCGGAGTGCGCGTGGACGACGTCGAACTCGCCCCGCGCCGCGATCTCCAACGCCCACGCCACGTGGTTCAGGTCCGTATACGCATCGGGCGGCCACTGTGCCCGGTCGTAGAGCCAGTTCAGGTTCGCGCGCGTGCGCGAATCGCCCGTCGCGAACAACGTGACCTCGTGACCGCGGTCTAACAACCCCTCGGCCAGCTCGTAGACCACCAGCTCCGTCCCGCCGTAATCCCGCGGCGGGACGGAAAGGAAGGGTGTCGATACCAGCGCAATCCGCATCCGTCTCCTCCTCGGGCCAAGGCCGCCGCGCACCGGCGGCGGCACGTTCCGCTCGCCCCCGCGCCGTGCGCGAGGGAGATCTCCCACCTTCGCCGGCGCAGCGCATTCGATCCCTCGTCGGAAGACCGCGCCGTGCGTGCAATCGCCGTGCCCGTCGCACACCGCCGGCGGGCGACGGGCACGGCCGTCGCCCGCGGCGGTTCGACGCAGGTATTGGCCGGAATCAAGGGGCGCGGGCGTCGCCGGACGGTGCGGACCAGACCTCCCCCGCGGGCAGGCTCAGGCGCGCCGCCCCGGCCGGCGACTGCCACTCCGGCCGGCAACTGCCACTCCGGCCGGCGCCCACAGCGCCGGCGCCGCGACCCCCGCCCCGGCACTTCCCCCGCAGCGCCGGTGTACGGTCGATTGTCTTGTAAAATTATGCAATCTCATTGTTTACGGTCCAGACCGCCGGAAGGCGGCGGGCGGCGCGCGGCGGGTCGCGCGCGTCCGGCGCGGCCGCACGGGATCGTCGGGAGTGAAGGCCGAATGGCACGGATGAAGAGGTCCGGCGCACGGGCGCCGCGGCGGTCGCGAGGGAGTCGCATGGCGAAGCGGGTGCGGCGGTCGGTGCGGACGGCGCGCGCGCGGTGGCAGACGCGGCGAGTGCGGTCGGTGTGGGCGGCGCGCGCGAGGAGGCGGGCGCGTCGCGTGCGGCGAGCGCGGTGGGTGCGGACGGCGTACGCGCGGAGGCGGGCGCGGTGGGTACCGCGGGTGCGGCGCTCGGGGCGGGCGGCGCGTGACGGGCGCATCGGTTGTATTCGCTGCGCCGCCCACGCGCTCTCGTTGGCGGCGGCGCTGGCCGGGGCGGCGGCGTGCGGGCGGTCGGGCGCGGAGGAGATCGCCTACAGCGCGTTGAAGGAGCGGATCGCGGCGGGGCAGGTCGCGGAGGTCCGCGTCTCGACGCACACGATCGAGGCGCGCGCGACGGAGGCGGCGCGCGTCGCCGGCGCGCCGGAGCGCTGGACGGCGACGCCGGTCCCGGGTGACGACGGCCTGGTGCCGCTGCTCGACCGCCACGGTGTGACGTACACGGGGATCGGCGGCGGGCAGGGCGCGAGTCCGTGGGTCGCGCTGCCGGTCCTCGCGGGCGGCATCCTGCTGATCTTCGGCATCCTGTACATGCAGAAGCGGATGGCGCGGAAGGCGTCGGGCGTGGACGACATGCGGGTGCGGGACGCGGCGAAGCGGCGGCTCGGCGTGGACTTCGCGGATGTCGCGGGCGCGGATGAGGCGAAGGAGGAGCTGGTCGAGATCGTCGAGTTCCTGCGTCAGCCGGAGCGGTTCGCGCGGCTCGGCGCGCGTATCCCGAAGGGTGTGCTGCTCGTGGGCCCGCCGGGGACGGGGAAGACGCTGCTGGCGCGGGCGGTCGCGGGCGAGGCGGGCGTGCCGTTCTTCTCGATCAGCGGCTCGGAGTTCGTCGAGGTTTACGTCGGCGTGGGCGCGTCGCGGGTGCGGAAGCTGTTCGAGCGGGCGAAGTCGAAGGCGCCGTGCATCGTCTTCATCGACGAACTGGACGCGGCGGGGAAGAGCCGGGGTCACGGCGGCGTGGCGGGGAACGACGAGCGGGAGCAGACGCTGAACCAGCTGTTGGTGGAGATGGACGGCTTCGACCCGAACAGCGGCGTCGTGGTGATGGCGGCGACGAACCGGCCGGAGATCCTGGACCCGGCGCTGCTCAGGCCGGGCCGCTTCGACCGGCAGGTCCTGGTCGATCGGCCGGACCGGCAGGGCCGCGAGGCGATCCTGCGGGTGCACGCGCGGCGGGTGCGGCTCGATCCGGCGGTCGACCTCGGCGTCGTCGCGCAGCGGACGCCGGGCTTCGTGGGCGCGGACCTGGCGAACCTGCTGAACGAGGCGGCGCTGCTCGCGGCGCGGCGGCACCGCGCGGCCGTGACGATGGAGGACATCGACGCGGCGATCGACCGGGTCGTCGCGGGGCTCGAGAAGAAGGGGCGGCTGATCGACGAGCGGGAGCGGCGCATCGTCGCCTACCACGAGGCGGGCCACGCCGTGGTCGCGGAGAGCGTGCCCGCCGCGGAGCCGGTGAAGAAGGTCTCGATCATCCCGCGGGGGATGGGCGCGCTGGGTTATATGCAGCAGCTCCCGGAGGAGCGCATGCTCTTCCAGCAGGACGAGCTGCTCGACCGGCTGGCCGTGCTGCTCGGCGGGCGCGCGGCCGAGCAGGTCACGTTCGGCAAGGTCTCGACCGGCGCGAGCAACGACCTGGAGCGGGCGACGGAGCTGGCGCGGCGCATGGTCTGCGAGTTCGGGATGTCCGAGGCGCTCGGGCCCGTCGCGTACGCGCGGCGGGAGTCCCGCTTCTTGCATGCCCGGCCCGGCGGTGACGCGCGCTCGACCAGCGAGGCGACGGCGCGCGAGATCGAGAAGGAGGTGCAGGCGCTGGTCTCGTCGGCGTTCGAGCGCGCGCGGCGGATCATCGAGCGGCGCCGGCCGGGGCTCGAGGCCGTTGCCGCCCACCTCCTCGAGCACGAGGTCATGGAGCGCGACGCGCTGCTCCGCCTGCTGGGAGGGGATCGCGCCGCCTGAGTCGTGGCGGCCGGGCCCCGGACGTGTTACCGTGGGGGCTCATGGAGACGGTCGAGCACATCGTCGTGGGCGCCGGTCCGGCCGGTCTGCGCGCCGCGCAGGTGCTGGCGGAGGCGGGCCGCGAAGTGCTGGTCCTCGAGAAGAACGACGAGGTCGGCCCGAAGACGTGTGCCGGCGGGCTCACGCGCAAGGCGGTCGCGGAGCTGGCCGCGCTCGGCCTGCCGCACGACGTCGGCGTCGTGCTGCGGGTACAGGCGCAGTTCCCCGGCGCCGATCGGCTCGTCCCGCTCGACGCCGAGCACGCCGTCGTCCGCACGCTCTCGCGTCGGCGGCTCGGCGCGTTCCAGGCCGCGTGGGCGCGCGCGGCCGGCGCCGAGATCCGGACCGGCGCGCCGGTGTCGCGCATCGACCTCGGCGCGCGCACGCTCGAGGCCGGCGGCGTCCGCCTGGGCTGGCGCCGCCTGATCGGCGCCGACGGCTCGCGGTCGACGGTCCGGCGCGCGCTCGGGATCCCCGCGCCCCGCGTGTTCTTCGCCGCCGAGTACAACATCCCGGGGCTGCGCCTCGACGACCTCGTCATCGCGAACGACTCGCCCGCTCTGGCCAACGGCTACTTCTGGATCTTCCCGCACGAGGACTACACGTCGATCGGCGCGGGCGTGCACAAGGCGCTCGTTCCGCCCGCGTCCGTCCGCCCCTACATCGACCGGCGCTTGCGCGATCTCGGCATAGACCCGGGCGCGACGCCGTACGAGGGCGCGACCGTCGAGCTCGAGCACCCCGGATTCGACTTCCCCGGCGGCGTGCACCTGGTCGGCGACGCGGCCGGCACGGCATCCGGCCTGACCGCGGAGGGGATCTACGCCGCGCTCGTCACGGGCGAGGAGACCGCGCGCCGCATCCTCGAGCCGGGCTACCCCAGCCCGAAGACGCGGGCGTGGCTGCGTCTGAAGCGGATCCACGACGCGATCGGACGGGCGTGGACCCGGCGCCGGGTGCGCGAGCTCAGCTTCGCGGCGCTGCCCGCGATCTGCCGGTTCCCGCCGACGCGACGCTGGATCTCGGCGCTGTTCGTGGAGTGCTGACGCGCCCCACCGCAGATTCGAGGTCGAATTCGCGGACCGGCCGACCCGGATCAGCACCGACTTCGGCTCGCGGTCGATGAGCCGGTGGGGCGTGCCTTCGAGCACGACCTCGAAGCTGCGGTGCCGGTAGAACGCGCAGTGGTCCGGCGGATCCACGTACCACCAGTGCTCGAGCCCGCGGGCGCGTTCGGGCGTCTCCATGTCCGTGTGGATGAGGACCAGCCCACCCGGCCGTGTGACGCGGAGCAGCGTGTCGAGGTACGGCCTCGGCTCCGGCAGGTGCTCGAAGACCTGGAACGAATAGGCGAGGTCGAACGACGCGGTCTCGAGGTCGAGCTCGAGGAGGTCCCCGGTCAGCCGGTCGGGGTGCGGCACGAGCGGCGGCGCCACGTCCACGGCCACGACCCGGTGCCCCTCCGCGCGTAGCGCGGCGGGCACGCGGCTCTGGCCGGTGCCGAAGTCGAGGATCCGGAGCCGACGGCCGGGCTCGAAGCGCGCCAGTGCCGGGGCCAGGAACGCGGTGTTCGCCCAGCCGGTGAGCGGCGCGCCGTTCGCCGGCCCGTGGTAGCCGCTGCGGTACAGCGCCTGGACGTACGCCCGGTCGAGCACGGGCGCGAAGACGAACCCGCACGTCGTGCACTCCACGAAGTCGAATCCCTTGACGGTCCCCGCCGGCCGCACGCCGCCCCGGCGGCAGAAGCGGCACGTCAGCGCCATGTCGTCTCCCCCTGCCAGGAACGCAAGGCCCGGACGCGCGCGTGGCTTCGGACCCCCGGCGCGGCGAGCGTCGCAAGGGGCGTGCGATCCGGGTGCGGCGGTGCGCGGAGCATCCGTCGGTCCGCGCGATGCCCAGGGTGACCGGCGCGGCGCGTCGACGTCGGCGCGGTCGGGCGCGCCGGGCCAGAGCGGCGTGCCCGGTGCGGCGCTGGGTGCCGAGGACGGTCGTTCGGGCGGGGCGACGGGGGCGCGCGAACGGTACGCGTCGGCGCCGCGCCCGGGCCGGCGCGATCCGATGCGGGGGCGTGCCGGACCGGTGCGCATCGTGCGGACCGGTGCCCGGCCGGCCACGCCGTGGCGCGACGCGATCGACCGGCACGGAGGGCACGCAATGTCGATGCAGGCGCACCGGGCCGTATGAGGGACCCCGCCGGGGCCGACGCCGTCGTGCTGCGGCCGCTCGACCGCGCGTTCCTCGCCCGCTGCATCGACGACCTGGTCGCACTCGATGCGGCCGTCCGCGCCGAGCTCGGCGACGCTTACTCCCACGAGGCGTGGGGGCGCGACGAGTTCCTGGCCGAACGCCCGTCGAAGTGGCGCTTCAGCATCGCGGCCCTCGGCGGCGACCGGCTCGTCGGCTTCCTGATCGCGTCGCGCGACGGGGAGACCGGACACATGCACCGGCTGGCGGTGACGCCCGCGCGGCGGCACCGCGGCATCGCGCACCTGCTGGTCGGGGCGGCGGAGTCGGCGGTCCGGGCGGGCGGGCTGTGCACGTTGCGGCTGAGCGTCGGCGCGGACAACGCCGCGGCGCTCGCCTTCTGGATGGACCTGGGCTACCGCGCGCTCGACGCGGCGGGGCACCGGGCCTATGCGGCCGCTCGCGGCCTCGACTCCGTCGGCGATGCCGTCCGGGCCGGCGGGCGGCCGTATCGCATCCTGGAGAAGCGATTGGAGGTGGAATGTTTCGGGCGAGCGAACTGAAGGTCCTGGCCATCGGCGCGCACCTGGACGACATCGAGCTCGGCTGCGGCGGCGCGCTCGCACGCGCGGCGCGCGCCGGACACTGCATCCGCATGATCTGCCTGTCGCATTCGGCGTACACGGATTTCGACGGCAACGTGCTGCGCACGCGGGAGGAGGCGCTGCGCGAGGGGCGCGCCGCCGCCGAAACGCTGGGCTGCGGCGAGCTGGAGATCCTGGACTTCCCGACGAAGGACATCCCGGACGACTCGCGGGTGGTCGAGGCGCTCGACGCCCGCATCACGGAGTTCCGGCCGGACCTGATCTTCACGCACTGGCCGTTCGACACGCACCAGGCCCACCGGGGCGCGGCGCTCGCGACGATCGCGGCGGCACGCAGGCACAACACGATCCTGATGTACGACCCCGTCTTCCCCGCGGGGCGTTCCTTCGTCGGCTTCCGGCCGCAGGTCTACGTCGACATCACGGATGCGATCGACGGCAAGCTGGAGGCGCTGCGCCGGCACGAGTCGCAGTACCGCAAGTACGGCGACGAGTGGATCCACGCCGTGCAGGCGCGTGCCCGCTTCCGCGGTTACGAGATGGGGACCGAGTTCGCGGAGGCGTTCGAGGTCGTCCGCATGGAGCTGGAGCTGTGAACGGTGATGCGCGCGCCGCCGTCGTCGCCGTGCACCAGCCCGAGCACCTCCCCTGGCTCGGGTTCTTCGCCAAGATGGACGCCGCCGACCTGCTGGTCTCGCTGGACATCGTGCCGTTCCGCAAGAACTACTTCCAGAACCGGAACCGCATCCTCGGCCCCGATGGCGGGCCGCTCTGGTTGACCGTGCCGGTCCGGCTGGACGGCCACCTGGCGGGCGAGATCCGGACGGTGCGCATCGCGGAGGACGGCCGCTGGCGCCGCAAATACCTGCGCACCGTCGAGCAGCGGTACGGCAGACACCCGCACTTCCGGGAACACTTCGAGCCGCTGGCACGCGTGCTCGAGGCGGAGTGGTCCGGCATTGCGGCGCTGAACCTCGCGCTCATCGATGCGCTGCGCCGGCCACTCGGCATCCACACGCCGATCGTGCGGGCGTCGGACCTCGGCGTGACGGGCACGCGCAGCGAGCTGCTCGCGGCGATCTGCCGGCGGCTCGGCGCCGCCGTCTACCTCTCCGGTCCGTCGGGTCGCGAATACCTCGATCCCACGCCGTTCGAGGCGGCGGGGATCCGCATCGCGTTCCACGACTACGACCACCCCGTCTACCGGCAGCGGGGCTGCGACGGCTTCGTCTCCCACCTCTCGGCGGTCGACCTGCTCTTCAATTGCGGTCCCGGGAGCGCGGAGATCCTGCGCGCCGGCCGCCGCATCGGTTGACCGCCGCCGCGGCGCGCCCGCGCCGGGGCGGGTGGGCCGCGCCCCACTCGCGGCGGAGGACATCGCCGCCGGTGCGGCGGCCGACGCGCCGGCGCCGGTCGGTCGGCGCGATCCCGGCACTACGCGGCGGCACGCCGCTCCAGCCGTGCGGGAACGCGCACCGTGAAGGTGCTGCCCGCGCCCGGCTCGCTGCGCACCGAGATGTCGCCGCCGAGGAGGCGCGCCAGCCTGCGGCTGACGCTGAGCCCCAGCCCGGTGCCGCCGACGCCCCGCGTCACGCCCCGCTCGACCTGCCAGAACGGATCGAAGATGCGGTCCTGATACTCGGGCGGGATGCCGATGCCGGTGTCGACGACCTCGATGACGATCTGTCCGTCGGCGAGGCGGGCGGAGGTCTCGATCCACCCGCGATCCGTGAACTTCACCGCGTTTGAGAGCAGGTTGCGCAGGATCTGGCGCAGCTTGTCCGGATCGGTTTCGATCGGCGCCGGGCCCTCCGGCGGCCGCACCTCGAAGGCGAGACCCTTCTCGCGTGCCTGGGACGCGGCCGATCCGACGACGTCGGTCACGACGTCGCGAAGATCCGCCGGCTCGACAACCGTCTCCTCGGTGCCGGCCTCCGTACGCGAGAACGTGAGGATCTCGTCGATCAGCTCGCGCAGGTGGCGGGCGCTCGCGATGATGCGATGGACGGGGCGGCGGTCCTGCTCCGGGAGCGGCTCGGGCACGCCCAGCAGCAGCAGGTCGGCGAAGCCGATGATCGCGTTGAGCGGCGTCCTCAGCTCGTGGCTCATGACGGCGAGGAAGTCGCTCTTGGCCTGGCTCGCGACGAGCGCGGTCTCGTAGAGTCGGGCGTTGTCGACGGCCAGCCCGACGCGACGGGCCAGCTCTTCGGCCAGCGCGAGGTCGTCGGCGCGGAAGCGGGCGTCGTTCGCCTCGAGCACCATGGAGAGGACGCCGAACGCCTGCCCTCGCGAGACCAGCGGGACGAGCATGATGGAGCCGGGCCGCAACCGTTTCAGCGCCGTGTAGTGTTCGTCATCCGCGGCCAGCATCCGGAGCCAGTCGTCGGTCACCTCGGACTGGAGGATGGATCGGCCTTCGGCCAGACGCCGGATCAGCAGGTTCCGCTCGCGGGACGGCGGGAACCGCAGGAGCCGGCTCACCAGCGGCTCCCGCTCCGGCCGCCGGGTCGCGGCGGCGATGTGCCGCGCCTCCTCCCGGCCTCCGGGGCCCAGCACGTCGATCACGCAGTCGTCGGCCATGCGGGCGACGATGAGCTGAACGAGGCGCCGCAGCGTGGCGTGGACGTCGAGCGACTGCGCGAGGATCTCGCCGGCATCCGCGAGCAGGCGCTCGGCGCGCTCGGCGCGCTTCTCCTCCGTGACGTCGAAGAACGCCGCAACGGCGCCGGCGATCGCGCCATCGCGGCCCGGGATCGGCGCGGCGCTCAGTCGCACCTGGACGTGCGACCCGTCGCTGCGCCGGAAGACCAGCTCCTCGTCCCGGATCTCCTCGCCGCGGAGCGCGCGGGGCACCGGCCAGTCGCGCGGGTCGAGCACGCGGCCGTCCCGGTCGAGGAGCTGGTCGGCGCCCCACGACGCGGTCACCGACGCCCTCGCGATCGGCTGGCCGATGATCCGCTCCGCTTCCGGGCTCGCCTGCGTGATCGCGCCCGACGGTGCGTCGGCCAGGATCACGCCCGCCGGGATGCTCCGGATCACGGACTCGAGCCGGCGGCGCTCCTCCGCGACCCGTTCGGCGACCGATCCCTCCGGGTCCGGCCGACGCTCGCGCGTCGGGGCCGTGCCGGCGGCCATCGCGTCCCGGCCGGCGGCTTCGCCGGGGCGGGCGTCGGCGTCGATGTCGTGCCCGGGCGCCGGCGCTGCGGCCGCGCCTTCGGCGACCGGCACCCAGAACGTGAACGTGCTCCCGCGGCCGGGCTCGCTTTCGAGCGTGATCTCGCCGCCCAGCGCGCGGGCGATGCGACGGCTGATCGCCAGGCCGAGCCCGACGCCGCCCTCCGCGCCCTCGGCCAGGCGGGTGAACTCCCGGAAGATCTCCTCCTGCTGGTCGCGCGGGATGCCGGGTCCCGTGTCGGCGACGTCGATGCAGAGCCAGTCGACCGCGGCGCCCGCGGCCGTCGCCTCGTCCCGGCGGCCCCGGTCGTTCGCGGCGGCGCCGCCGGGCAGGCGGTCGCGACACGGCCGCGCACGGACCTCGATGCGGCCGCCCGCGGGCGTGTACTTCACCGCGTTCGAGAGCAGGTTGCCGAGGATCTGCCGCATGCGGTCCGCGTCCGTGTCGCCGACCGGCAGCTCCTCGGCGAGCTCCATGCCGAATTCGACCCCCTTCGCCTCGGCCTGTGCGCGGTACTCCTCGGACAGCTCGGTCACGACCGAACGGACGTCCGTGGGCATCCGCTCGATCTCGAGGCGCCCGGACTCGGCCCGCGCCAGCTCGACGAGGTCGTCGATCAGTTTGAGCGCCGAGTGGAGCGAACGCCGGATCCGCTCCACGCCCTCGCGCTGCCGGGGCGTGAGATCGCCCAGCACGCCGGATTCGAGGAGCTCCGCGTAGCCGTTCGCCGCGCCGAGCGGGTTCTTGAGATCGTGGCTGAAGCCGCGGACCAGCCGGGAGCGGCTCTCCATGACGCGCTCCAGCTCCTCGCGCCGCCGCTCCGAGTCCTCCAGCAGGTGGACCTTGCTGAACGCCAGCGACGCGAGGTTGACGAAGACGTAGGCGCGGGCCAGCTCGTCCGTGCGGAACGCACGATGCCGGGCGCGGCGAACGAGCACGAGCAGCCCGACGGCATCGCCGGCATCGATCAGCGGCACGACGACCGCGGAGCAGTCCGGGCACCGTCGCGCGAGATCGCCGGCGAGCGCCGCGCCATCGGGCTCGAGGCGACGGAGCAGCACGGCGCGCCGCTCGTCGATGATGCGCTCCGCGATCGAGCCGGCGTAGCGCACCCGCTCCCCCGGCGCCGGTGCGCCCGCGCCGGCCGACGCCTGCACCTCCAGCTCGTCGGAGTCGGGGAGCAGCCGCTGGACGAACGCGATGTCCGCGCCCGTCGCGTCCAGCGCGCTGGACGCGATCCCGCGGAGCACCTCCTCCTCCGTGAACGCTTCGCCGATCCGCTCCGCGGCGCGGCGCAGTGCTTCCTCCTCCCTCGCGCGGCTCACGGCCGCCCGGCGCGTCCGGCGCTCCCGCTCGAGCAGCCGCCGCTGTCCGCGCTCCGCCGCCCGTCGCCGCGCGTCGACGCGCGAGAGCGCCCTCGCGGTCCACCAGACCAGCGCGGTCTGGACCGCGATCACCGCGACGACGAAGAGCGACACGCCGAAGAGCGCCGCGTACCACCCGGCCACCTGCCCGAGCAACCGCAGCAGGCCGATCAGGATCGGCGCGAGGATCGCGACCGGGATGAGCCGCCGCGCGATGTGGCCGCCGAGATCCGGCGCGGTGACGACCGCCACGGGGCCGCGATGCGGGTGGACCGCGAGGATCCCGATCGCGAGGAGGAGGAAGCCGAGCGCCGCCGCGAGCGTCATCGGCTCTTCCGTTCGGAGCTCGTAGATCTCGCCGGTGCCGTACAGGTACTCGACGACGACGAGCAGCGACAGGAACCCGACCGCGCCCGCGAGGAGCTGCGCCGTCCAGACCCGTGTGCGGCGCGCGGGGCGGAGCGGCAGCAGCGCGAGGCCGGTGAGCATCAGGACGACCGTCGTCAGCGGCGCGGGGCGCCCGGGGTGCGGCGCGCCGCGCACCGCGAGCCACTGCGCGCCGCTCGGAAAGAGGACCGCGTCCACGCCGAGGTCGACGTCGAACGTGGATTCGGCCATGAAGACCAGGCCGATCACGACCGCGGCGGCGGCCGCCAGCCGGGCCGCCCGGCGCATCCTCGGCGTTCGCGGTCCCGGCCCGAGGACGGCCAGCGCGAATGCGCACAAGAGGAGGACGAGCGCCGTGAACGGGACGATCGGCGCCAGCCCGGGGACGATGCTCCGGAGCGATTCCGGCCCGACCGCCCAGCCGACGAACACGGCCACGGCGAGCAGCGCCACCACCGCACTGCATGCGGCGACGACCCGTCGCGCCCGCCGGTACACGACGGTGTGCGCCTTCGGGCGTCCCGCCGGCGTGCTCCGGCGTGGCATCGACCTCCTCGGATCCCGGCGTTCACGTTCTGCCGATGGTCCCGCGACGGAGGTCGACCGCGCACTCGGCGTGCCAGCGGGCCGCGCCGGCTGCGCCGGGTCCGCCGGCCGCGCTCAGTATTTCGGCAGCGTCGGATCGACCTCGTCCGCCCACGCCAGGATGCCGCCCTTCAGGTTCCAGAGACGCGTGAATCCAGCGCTCCGCAGCTGCCGGAGCACGGCCGCGCTCCTCCCGCCCGTTCGGCACTGGAGCACGATCTCGGCGTCGCGGTCCAGCTCCCCGAGCCGGCCGGCGATCTCGCGCATCGGGATCAGTCGCGCGCCGTACCGCCCCAGGTTCGCGATGTCCCATTCGTGTGGCTCGCGCACGTCGATGATCGTGAGCGCGTCGCCGCGGTCGAGCCGCGCCTTCAGCGCCGCCGGCGCGAGCTCGGGGATGCCGTCGTCCATCGCTGCCGCCCCGCCGGGCGCGACGCCGCAGAACGCCTCGTAGTCGATCAGCCCGGTCAGCGTCGGCCGCTCACCGCACGCCGGACACTCCGGGTTCTTCCGGATGCGCAGCTCCCGCCAGCGCAGCGCCAGCGCATCGAAGAGCACCAGCCGGCCGACCAGCGGGTCGCCGGCGCCGAGGATCAGCTTGATCGCCTCCAGCGCCTGCAGCGTGCCGATGATCCCCGGCAGCACGCCCAGCACCCCGGCCTCGCCGCAGCTCGGGACGAGCCCCGGCGGCGGCGGCTCGCGGAACAGGCAGCGGTAGCACGGCCCGTCCTTCGCGCCGAACACCGAGACCTGCCCCTCGAATCGGAAGATCGAGCCGTAGACGTACGGCTTGCCCGCCAGCACGCACGCGTCGTTCACCAGGTACCGCGTCGGGAAGTTGTCCGAGCCGTCGACCACGAGGTCGTAGCCGTCCAGCACGTCGAGCGCGTTCTCGCTCGTCAGCCGGACCGCGTGCGGCACGATGTCGATGTGCGGGTTCGCATCCCTCAGCCGGGCGGCCGCCGCCTCGAGCTTCGACCGCCCCACATCGCGCTCGCCGAACAGCACCTGCCGGTGCAGGTTCGTCTCGTCGACGACGTCGAAATCGACCAGCCCCAGCGTGCCGACGCCCGCCGCCGCCAGGTACATCCCCACCGGCGAGCCCAGCCCGCCCGCGCCGATCATCAGCACCCGCGCCGCCTTCAGCCGCCGCTGTCCGTCCACCCCCACCTCGGGGAGGATCAGGTGCCGCGCGTAACGCAGCATCTCCCGGGGCGTCAGCTCGGGCCCCGCAAATTCTTCGCGATCCATCGTCACTCCGTTGCTCGAGCACCGCCGGCGTCCGCGACCCGGCGAAAGCTACGGTGCCGCGCCCGTCCGTGGAACCACCGCGGGATCGCCGGGGTTCCCGGCGCGCGCGCCCGAAAGTTGCACGGTCCGCGGCCCGGACCCTTGCGCTTCCACCGCGCAAGGCCTCCATTCCGATCGAGCCGAGCCCCGCACCATCGAGACCGGAGGAGCCGAGTGGACGACGCCGTCTTCCAGGCGGAGAGCAACGCGATCCGCATCACCGTGCGCCCGTTCTACGCGCCGGACCACTCCATCCCCCACCGCCGGCAGTACGTCTTCATCTACCGCATCGCGATCGAGAACCTCGGCGATGCCACGGTCACGCTGCTCCGCCGCCACTGGCACATCCACGACCCCGTCGGCGGCGACGGCGAGGTGCAGGGCGACGGCGTGGTCGGCGACCAGCCCGTCCTCGCGCCCGGCGACGACTACGAATACGAGAGCTACTGCGTGCTCGAGGGACCCGAAGGGTACATGGAGGGGCACTACACCTTCCGGCGGACCGACGGCATCCGCTTCGACGCGCGCATCCCCCGGTTCCTGCTCCGCGCGCACGACGTCGGTCCCGCGCCCGGCCCGCACTGACGGCCGCCGCCGTTCCGGGCGGCCCGACCCCGCATCGCCCTCCCCCCTTGACGGCGGCCGCTCCGGCGACCGGGGTGCGAACATTTTTCGCCGATTCCGCATCAATCTCCTTCTAACCCGCCCGCCGCTGGAGCGGTCGTTCGATTTTCGTGACGCGTATCCGCCGCGCCCGTCCGCGACGTGGCCCGGCCGCGGCCGGATGTGGTACGGCCCGTGCACCACCCCGGGCGCGCTCGACGCCGCGGCCGCGTGCGATCTCCGCGGCCGCCGTCTCCATCGCTCGTTTCGGAATGTACGCAGCGATCCAGCGATTCTACCGGTTACGGGTGGCTCCCGCCGTGGCCGCGCTCCGCCGACGTGTGCTGTCGGCCGGGTGGCTCCGCCGGGTGGACGGCGGCGTGCTCCGCCGGCTTCGCGCCGATGCGGCGCGGGCCGGGCGTGCGGCGTCATCCGCGCTGCGCCGGCGCATCGACGCCATCGGGCACGCACGCCGTCCGACGCTCCACGCGCTGCGCCGCCGCTCGCGGCTGCGGGCCTTGCGCCGCGCCCTCGATCCGGCCGCCCTGCTTCGCGCTCTCCGCGACGCGCTCGAAGACGCCGCCGCCTGGGTCATCGCCGCCGCGCGAATCGACCGGATCCTGGCCGCTTCGGCCGTCGCCGCCCTCGTCACCGGGTACATGGGCGGCGACGGCACGCCGGCCCGGGTGCTCCTCGTCCTCCTCGCCGTGGTCAACCTCGGCGCGGCCTGGTCGCTCCGTATCTCGACCGCCGCCTTCGGCCGGCTCGGCGAGTGGGCGAGCGCGGTGCGGGACGGCGCGACGCGTGCCGACGCGCCGCCGTCGCTCCGCCGCTCGGCGCTCCCCGGCATCGCGCCGCTGGCCGATTCGCTCGCCACCGTACGCGCACGGGCCGATCGGCTGTTCGAGCACCACACCCGCCTCGCCCGCGAAGGCGGCCGCGAGCTCGACCGCCTGGCCGCGACCTCCCAGGAACTCTCGGCCGCCGGCGAGGAGCTCGCGGCGACCGTGCAGGAGCTGTCCGACGACGCCGGGACCAAGGCGGCCGCCGTCCAGCGCGCCGCCGAAGCCGCCGAACTGGTCGCCGCCGCCGCCCGCGAGGTCTCGGTCGGCCTCGAGGAGGCGGTCCGGCTGAACACGTCGATGCGCGAGCTCGCCGAGGCGCAGCACGCGGCCATGGAGGAGAACGCGCGCAGCGTCGACGCGTTCATCCGCGATGTCCGCGCCGCCATGGAAGGGATGCGCGACCTCGCGGCCGCGGCCGCGCGCACCGCCGACTTCGTCGACACGATCCGCTCGATCACCAAGCAGACGAACATCCTCGCGCTGAACGCCTCGATCGAGGCCGCGCGCTTCGGCGAGACCGGCCACGGCTTCGGCGTCGTCGCCGAGGAGGTCCGCCAGCTCGCGGACAAGGCGGCCGGCGCCGCGACCGAGATCCAGCTCATCGTCCGGGACTCCAACCGCGCGGCGATCCAGCTCCGCCGCACGCTCGACGACTGCATCCGCTCCGGCGAGTTCGTCGCGCGCGGCGTCGGCGAAGCCGCGCAGGGCTTCGGCGCCGTCGTCGAGCAGTCGCGCTCCGCCGCAGAGCACATGGTCGTCGTCGAGGCCGGGATGGAGGAGATCGAACGGCAGATCGACATCAACACCGCGGCGCTCGAGGTCGTGAGCGCCGAGGTCACCCAGCTCGCGGCGGCGACCCAGGAGATGAGCGCCACCGCCGAGGAAATGGCCGCCGGGCTCGGCGAGCTCGCCGAGGCCACCCAGCAGCTCGGCGGCCTGCTCGGATCGGCCGCACCGGCCGACGACCCCGCGATTTACTCTTCCTGGAGGCGATCCGATGTGGGACGTGAAAAACGATCCGGAAACGCGGACGATCTACGTCCGCATGAGTGGGTTCATGCGTGAGGACGAGATGCAGGAGTGGGCCGACGCCTACATCGCCGCGACCGACAGCTACGGCGGCGGCAGCCACGTCGTCCTCGCCGACATGCGCGGGCTCAAGCCCGCCGGCGCCGAGGCCGCCGAGATCATGGGCAAGGCGATCGGCTACGCGCGCTCCCGCGGCGTCGTCTGCTGCGCGCACATCTCCGATTCGACCATCGCGCGGCTCCAGGCCGCTCGCATTGCCCGCGAAGCCTCGCCCAACGACGACGTCACGACCGACGTCGTCTCCATCGACGAGGCCGAACTCGTGCTCGCCGAAGCACGGGCACGGATCTGATCCCGGCGGCGGCTCACGCCGCCGCCCTCGCGCCGCGCGCCGAAGCGCGGCGCTCCGGTCCCACTCCAACAAGGAGACACCATGCGTGCAGCGAGACAGCTGACCGCCCTCGGCGCGATCGTCGCGATCAGCGTCGCGGCCGCGGCCTGCTCGGATGGCAACGGCGCCACGCCGAGCGAGAGCATCGCCGGGCCCGTCCCGGCGCCCTCGATGTCCGCCGTCGCCGCGCGCGGCCCGGCCTCCATCGCCGGAATGTTCCGCGGCTACAAGCACGTCGTCGACCTCACGCAGACGCTCGATGAGAACACGCCGATCATCCAGCTCCCGGCGCCGTTCGCCAACTCGCCCGGCCTGACCCGCGACGAGATCTCGTTCTTCAACGCGCCCGGCCCGTTCTGGGCGTGGTACACGCTCCACCTCGGCGAGCACACCGGCACGCACTTCGACGCGCCGTGCCACTGGATCACCGGGCGTGACGGCGACTGCCTCGATGACATCCCGGCCGAGCACCACATCGGCCCGGCCGTCGTCATCGACGTCCGCGACAAGGTCGCCGAGAACCCCGACTACCTCGTCACGGTCGAGGACGCGCTCGAATGGGAGCGCCGCTACGGCCGCATCCCGCAGGGCGCCTGGGTCATCCTCCAGACCGGCTGGTCCTCGCGCTACCACGACGCCGCGCTCTACCTCAACGGCGGGCACACGCCCGGGCCGAGCAAGGAGCTCAGCGAGTTCCTCGCCTTCGAGCGCGACATCCGCGGCCTCGGCGTCGAGACCGTCGGCACCGACGCCGGCATGGCCGGGACGTTCGATCCCCCGTTCCCCAACCACAACATCATGCTGGGCGCCGGCAAGTACGGCCTGACCAGCCTGACCAACGTCGACCGGCTCCCGCCGCGCGGCGCGATCCTCATCGCCGCGCCGATGAAGCTGCGCGACGGCACGGGCAGCCCGGTCCGCGTGTTCGCGCTCGTGCCCTGAGCGCTCCGCCACGCGACCTGCTGCAACGGCCCCGACTCCGGTCGGGGCCGTTTCGTTTCGCGCGCCGGCGCCGTCCCATCGAATCCGGCCGTCCCCCATCCACGAGCGGCACGCGCGCGGACCGGCCACGCCGCTGCGGCGCCGGCCCGGCCGGCCGCCCCTCAGTCGCCGGCGGCGTGGCGCCCGCGCGGCGCCCCGGGCGCCGGCGCCGGATGCCGCCGCTCGAGCAGGAGCCACGCGATCCGGGTCAGCAGCACATCCGTGCGGACCGGCTTGATCAGCACCGCATCCGCCGCGCGATAGGCGTCGAGCTGGTCGCTCGCGGGGTACCACCCGGTCAGCAGCACGACCGGGATCCGGCCGGCCCACCGTCGATGGACCTCTTCGAGCAGCCACAGGCCGGAGCGGCGCGGGAGGCACGCTTCCGTGATGAGGATGTCGACCGGCTCCGCCGCCAGCACCCGCAGCGCGGCATCGGCATCGCCGACGGCGGCCGCACGCACCCCGCGCCGGCGGAGTTGTGCGCAGATCGCGTCGCGCAGCTTCGAATCAGCGTCGACGACCAGGACGCGCCAGGTCACAGCCGTCCTCCTGCCCGGATCGGGCCGCGCATCGCGTCCGCTTGCCCGCGAACCCGCGGACCCCTAAACTTTTGCGTGTAACCGCACTGAAAGTAGACGGAGTGGACGGGTCAAGATAGGCCACAGCCGCGGGCGAGTCAATGCCCGCGTATGAGGGGGGGCTGCGCCTCGATCGGCTGCGCGAGGCCGTCGCCGAGCGAGTCGACGCGCATTCGCTGCGCAGTGTCGCGCGCGCTGTGGGGATGAGCCCGACGGGGCTGCAGAAGTTCCTCGACGGAGCGACGCCGTACTCGGCGACGCGGCGCAAGCTGGAGCGCTGGTACGTGCGGGAGGCGGCGAGCTATGGCGGCGTGGCGGACGCGGAGTCGGTGCGCGCGGCGCTGCACGTGCTCGGCCGCGACCTGCCGCGAGGGGAACGCGAGAAGGCGCTTTCGGATATAGTGGATCGGCTCGAGGCGGCGTACCGCGAGTCGGGCCGCGAGCCGCCGCCGTGGCTGGCCGAGCTGCGTGGTCGGAGCGGCGGCGACGGGGCGTGAGGCGCTGCGCGCCGCGGGGCGCGTGGCTCCGGCCCGGACCGGCGCGGGCGCGCGCCCCGGGCGTCGTCCGTACGGTCGCGTGCGTCGCGCGGCCGATCGCGAAGCATTCCCGTTCCCGCCGGCCGCCGCGGCCGGCGCCCTGCTCCAGGAGGTCTGAGATGTCGCTACGCAAGTCGAACCACACGCGCGCGCTGCTCGCGGGCGCCCCCCTGCTGGCGGTCGTCGCCGCGGGGTGCGGCGCGGGGGCGGGCGGCGCGGCCGCCGACGCCGCGGCCGAGGCGATCACCGCCGAGACGCTGCTCGCCAACGTCCGCACGCTGTCGTCGGACGAGTTCGAGGGGCGCGCGCCCGGGACGCCGGGCGAGGACCGTACGGTCGAGTTCCTGACGGAGCAGTTCCGGGCGCTCGGCCTCGAGCCGGGCAATCCGGACGGGAGCTGGACGCAGGCTGTGCCGCTGGTCGGGATCACGACGCGATCCACGGCGTCGATGCGGGTCGGCGGTCGGACGGTGTCGCTCTCGTTCCCGGAGAACTACGTCGGCGTCTCGAAGCGGCTCGTCCCCGAGATCTCGATCGAGGATTCCGAGGTCGTGTTCGTCGGCTACGGCGTCGACGCGCCGGAGTACGGCTGGGACGACTACAAGGGCGTGGACGTGGCCGGCAAGACGATCATCATGCTGGTCAACGACCCGCCGGTCCCCGACCCGAACGACCCGTCGCGCCTCGACCCGTCGATGTTCAGGGGCGAGGCGATGACGTACTACGGCCGCTGGACGTACAAGTACGAGATCGCGACGGCGAAGGGCGCGGCGGCGGCGATCATCGTGCACGAGACCGGCCCGGCCGGCTATCCGTGGGAGGTCGTGACCGGGAGCTGGGGGCGCGAGAACTTCGACATCGCCAGCGACGACGGCAACATGGGCCGCGTCGCCGTCGAGGGCTGGATCACCGTCGACAAGGCGCGCGAGCTGTTCGCCGCCGCCGGCCAGGATTTCGACGCGCTGAAGGAGGCGGCGCGCCGGCCCGACTTCCGGCCGGTCGCGCTCGACGCGCGGGCGACGTTCCACGCCGCGAACACGTTCCGCGAGGTCCAGTCGCGCAACGTCGTCGCGAAGCTCGAGGGGAGCGACCCGGAGCGGCGCGACGAATTCGTCGTCTACACGGCGCACTGGGACCACCTCGGCAAGGACCCGTCGCTCGAGGGAGACCAGATCTACAACGGCGCGCTCGACAACGCGACCGGCACCGCCGGGCTGATCGAGCTGGCCCGCGCGTTTACGCAGCTCCCGGAGCCGCCGGCGCGCTCGATCCTGTTCCTGGCCGTGACCGCCGAGGAGCAGGGGCTGCTCGGCGCCAAGCACTACGCGCAGAACCCGCTGTACCCGCTCGACAGGACGCTCGCGAACATCAACATCGACGGGCTGAACCAGTGGGGCCGGACCGAAGACATCGTCGTCGTCGGCTACGGCAATTCGACGCTCGACGACCTCCTCGCCGCCGAGGCGGAGCGCCGAGGCCGCGTCGTCGTCCCCGACCCGGAGCCGGAGAAGGGCTTCTTCTACCGGTCCGACCACTTCGAATTCGCGAAGGAGGGCGTGCCCGCGCTCTACACGGATGCCGGCACCCGATACATCGGCAAGCCCGAGGGCTACGGCGAACAGAAGCGCGCGGAGTACACGGAGAACGACTACCACGCGCCCAGCGACGAGGTGAAGCCCGACTGGGATCTCGCCGGCGCCGTCGACGACCTGCGGCTCCTCTTCGCCGTCGGCTACCGCGTGGCCACGGACGATGCGTGGCCCGAGTGGAAGGACGGGACCGAGTTCAAGGCGAAGCGGGACGCGATGCTGACTGGGCAGTAGGGCCGGCGGCGCGGCTCGGCCGCTGACGCCACGCCTCCTTCGCGGAACCCTCCGCGAAGGAGGCGTTCTTGGTTGCGCGGCGGAGCCGCGGGACCCATGGGCGCGCTCGGGTGCGCGGGGCTGGTGGGCGCGCAGGGCCGTGGCTGCGTCGGTGCAGCAGCCGCCACACGTACGAGACCGGCGCACCGCACGACGGCGGTGCGCCGGCCCCAGACAAATGGCTTCATCGAGCGTTTCCACCGCACGCTCCTCGACGAGCACCTGCGCGTGGCGGGCCGCACTAAGTGGTACGAGGGTCTCGAGGAGATGCAGATCGATCTCGACGCTTACCACGTGCACTACAACACCGAGCGACCGCACCAGGGCCGCGGCATGAAGGGCAGAACGCCGTATGCGGTCTTCAAGGCCGGTCTGCACAGGAAGCCGAAGCCCAGAAGGGAGGTTCAGCCCGCCGCGTAAGCCGCACCCCCGGCAGGGGCAAGTGTCAGGTGATTACCATCCTTGTACAAGCGGTGCTACCTCGACATGCGGCCGCTCTACGAGATGGAACGCACCCAAGAGGCTCAGGCGAACGCCATCTCCTGAGAAGAGCCCAACCCCAATACCGGCACGCGTTTACACAGAAATCACTGCGCCATCTCAGCACGCCACTTACAACAAGAAAATTGCGCGACTCGGGGTCGACCGGCCAAATTGGTGCACGATTCAGCGGGATCCATCAAACCCGCCGATCCCCACATCAGGCCCCTTCCCGGCAATTGTCATTCGTAGCGGAGATATGATGATGGCCTGCAGTCCCACAGGTATACGCAATGCCGCTCACTACATCGACATTCCTAACAACTGGATCCGAGGGAGTCGATGGGCTGTTCGTGTCGGGATATTCGCGCTCGTTGCGTGCGGTGACGCAGCCGAACTACCTCCTTCAACTACGCGAACGCCCAGGGAACGCACATCCAAGATATC
>DASVDG010000067.1:0-40547 GCA_036381255.1 Longimicrobiales bacterium
TGTGGGTTCTCTAAACTTTGTCGCTGATTCTCTCTAAATTCTGTCGCGTCCTGGGGCATCTGGAATCTACGTTTTGGCCTTCCGCCCACGTTCTCGTGCAGGAGGCCAGAGGAGGATGCTCAGGATGCTGGATCGACATGCCGTACGGGCCCTGCGCGAGGCGGGGCATTCGACCAAGGAGATCGCGGCGCAGTTTCGGGTCTCGCAGCGCACCGTCCAGCGGATCTTGAAGGAGCCGCCGGTTGCGAGTGCGAGCGACGCGGAGGAGCGGCGCCGGCGCGGCGTGGGCCGGCCGGGCGTGCCGGAGCGGGTGCGGCTCCGGCTTGCCGCGCTTGTGACGGAAGACCCCGAGGCGCCGCCGCTCGAGATCCTGCGTCGGCTGCGTGAAGAAGGGGTGGGGCTCGGCGAGAGTACGTTCTACCGGCTCTACCGCAGTGCGGTCTCGGCGCTGCCGGCCTCGCTCATGGTGCGCTTTGAGGGTGTGGCCGGTGAGTTTGCGCAGTTCGACTTCGGCGAGGTGGACGTGCGGCTGCTGGACGGCAGCAAGAAGCGCATCCACTTCGCCGCCTACCGGCTCAAGTACTCGCGCTGGATCCATGTCGTGATCGTGCCGGACGAGCGAATCGAGTCGCTGGTTCGCTCGCTGCTGCTGGCCTTCGAGGCGAGCGGCGGCGTGCCGCTCTCGGTGGTCTTCGACCGGCCGAAGACGGTGGTGGTCGGTACGGACGGAGATCGGCCGATCTGGAATCCGACGCTCGCGCAGGTGGCGATCGATTACGGCTTTGCGATCGAGCTGTGCGCGGCCCGAAGCCCCGAGCAGAAGGGCTCGGTGGAGAATCTGGTCGGTTACGTGAAACGCAGCTTCTTTCGGGCGCGCCGCTTCGCGGATCTGGAGCAGGACCTCCCCCGTCAGCTCCTGGAGTGGCTGGTCCATGTGAACGAGGAGCGGCCGAGCCGGGCCACGAAGGAGATCCCCGGCGTGCGGCTTCGGGCCGAGCAGGAGCGCATGCGACCGCTCGCCACGCCGCCGGCCGACTACGGGCTGCGCTTTGCCGTGCACGTGGGTCCGACGGCGCTGGTCGACTTCCAGGGCGTCCGCTACGCCATGCCCGCGGGGGCGTGTGGCCTGCCCGCCACGCTCCACCTCTATCCGGACCGGGTGCGGATCGTGGCGGCGGGCGGGCGCTTCGAGGCGACCCATCCGCGCTTTCCGCGCCATGGCAAGACGAGCTACCTGCCGGGCCAGCGCGCCGAGCAGCTGGCCGCGGTCGCCGGCGCCAGAAAGCGTCTCTACTTCATGCGGGAGCGGCTCCTGGAGCTTGGCCCCGTGGGCGAGAGCTACCTGACCGAGCTGATCCATGCCCGGCCCCACACCTGGAAGGGCGACGTCGAGCGGCTTTTCGCCCTGCTCGAGGAGGTGGGCACGGAGCGCTTTGCCCGTCTGCTGCAGCGCGCCCTCTTCTCACGGCTCTTCGGTGCCGAGTACGTCGTCCAGCTCGCCGCCCGAGCGGAGGTGGCCTCATGAGCGTCGCCGCGACGCTGGACCTCGAGGGCATGCTGCGCCGCCTGCATTTGCCCACCGTGCGCCGGCTTTACGCCGAGCTCGCCACCCGGGCCGAGGAGGAGGGCATGAGCTACCGCGACTACCTGGCCACGCTCATCGCCGAGGAGATCGCCCACCGGGCCCAGACGCGCATCACGCGCTCGGTCCGAAAGGCGCGCTTTCCCTTTCTGCGCACGGTCGAAGAATTCGACTTCACCTTCCAGACCTCCGTGCGCCTGCAGATGCTCGGCACCCTGCTCGGCCCCGAGCTGGTCAGCGAGGGCCGCTGTGCGATCTTCAGTGGCCCGCCTGGCCGAGGAAAGACCCACTTGGCGGTGGCCGTGGCCTACCGGGCGATCCAGAACGGCTTCGAGGCGCGCTTCACCACGGCCGACGAGCTGATCGGCGAGCTGTCGGCGGCCGCCGCCCAGGGACGGCTCGAGGCCGCCCTCGAGCCCTACGTGCATCCGCACGTGCTCGTGATCGACGAACTCGGCTACCAGAGCTACGCCGCCGATGCGGCCAATGTGCTCTACCGCGTGGTGGGCGAGCGCTACCTGAAGAAGCGGCCCATGATCTTCACCACCAACAAACCCCTGGCGGCCCTCGGGCAGCTGCTCCATGATGGGGACCTGGCCGAGGCGATCCTGGACCGGATCCTGGAGAGGGGCACCCACTTCGTGCTCCGCGGCCGCTCCTATCGCACCCGCCACCACAAGGACGAGGAGGTGAACAACCCAGCGGCCGGGGCCCCGTAGCCCCACTCCCCCGCCCCGGAGGCGACAAAGTTTAGAGAGAAACCGCGACAGAATTTAGAGAACGCACACCACACGACTGGATCGAGGTGATCGAGCGACTCCAGCAACCGGAACGAGGCACTGAGGAACGAGATGCTCTTTTGAAGGACATCCAGTTCCATCAACAGCAGTAATCGCACCTTTGTCCTCTCACTGCCTCCGTAGAAGTATACAACTGGGGCCGCACAAGCAGTTCACTAACCTGTGCGTACTACGTCAGCCGTGCTCACACCCCCGGTACGGGTTGATGCTCGCGTCGAAGCCGACATCGGGACTGTCGTTGCGCGCGATGATGCGCCTCGAGGGATCGCGCAGCAGCTGCGTTCGGGGTCCCGGGTCGTCGGGATCGCGCGCCGTCGGGTCCGGGATGTACGCCAGCGTCTCGAATCGGTTGCGCGGGTTCTGCGATGCGCCGCGCCCACGGATCCGGCCTTCCATTTCCTCCCTCCGGTCGTGCGCTGCCGATGACAGGGTTCGCAGTGTAGCCGTCCAACGCCGGGCGGCGACGCCACCACGCCTGGCCACGCCGGGCCGCTCCCGCCCCGGCCGGGCAGCGGCCGCTCCCGCCGGTGCAGCCGACGCTCCCGGGGCGAAGCCCGCTCCCCGGCGGCCGCTCCGGCCGCCGGCTCCCGGCGCGCCGCAGGCGCGCCGCCCCTACCGAAAATCCCGCGACCGGTGCGCGATCGGACGCGCGTCCAGCCGCCGGAAACGCCGACCCACGATGTTCAGCACCCTGCCATCGCGATCGAACGCGCCCTCCACCAGCAGGAACGGGGAGTGGTTCACCGTCTCCCGGTTCGCCTCGTAGAGCCGCGCGGGCACGATCACGTTGATGAATCCGTGCTCGTCCTCCAGCAGCACGAAGACCGTCCCCTTCGCCGTCGCCGGGTGCTGCCGGGCGACGACGAGCCCCGCCACCGTACAGCGCTCGCCGTCCTTCAGCGCGGCCAGCTCCCGACTGTCGACGACTCCCGCCGCCTCGAGTCGCGCGCGCAGATGGCGCATCGGGTGACCACGGGTGCTGACCCCGGTCGCCACGTAGTCCAGGAAGATCAGCTCGTCGCCCTCGAGTTCGCGCGGGTCGAACGGCAGCGGAGCGCCCGCTCCGCTCCGCTCCGCTTGCCGATGCGACGGCGCCAGCGGCAGCAAGTCGCCCGCGGCGCGCAGCGCCTCCCACGCCGCGCGATAGCGCCCCGGCTCGAACGCCTCGAACGCGCCCGCCCGCGCGAGGTGCAGCGCCTCGGCGTGCGTCAGCCCCGCACGCCGCACCACGTCTTCGACCGAGACGAACGGCCCCTCCGCCCGGGCCGCCTGGAGCGCCTCGCGGGCGCGCTCGCCCAATCCGCGGATGTGCTTCCAGCCGATCCGGAGCGCGGGAACACCCCCCGGCCCCTTTCCCTCCCTCCGCTCCGGGCGGGCGCGAGCGCGTGGGTTTTTGAGGCCGACGCCCATCGACCCGGCGCCGCCCCCAGGGCTGCCCCCACCTTCCGACCCGCCGCCCACGCCCACGATGGCCGCCCCGCCCTCCCCCGCACCCGCGCTCTCCCGGAGGGGCGAGGAGGAGCGGGGCTCCAGCGTGCATTCCCAAGCCCCATCCCTCAGACACGGCGGCCGCACCTCGACGCCGTCCCGCATCGCCTGGTGCACCAGCGTCGACGGCGCGTAGAACCCCATCGGCCACGCGTTCAGCAGCGCCATGAAGAACTCTGCCGGGTAGTGCGCCTTCAGGTACGCCGTCGCGTACGCGATCAGCGCGAAGCTCCACGCGTGGCTCTCGGGGAACCCGTAGTTCGAGAAGGAGACGAGGTCCTCGGCGATCCGGTCCGCCACCTCCGGTGCGACGCCGCGCGCCGTCATCCGGTCGCGCAGCTTCCTCAACGCCGCCTGGAGCTTCGCCAGCTTCTTCTGATGCCCCATGGCGCGGCGCAGTTCGTCGGCCTCGGCGGCGGTGAAGCCGCCCAGCCGCATGGAGATCGCCATCGCCTGCTCCTGGAACAGCGGCACCCCGAACGTGCGGCGCAGGATCGGCTCCAGCGCCGGGTGCGGGTACTCGACGGGCTCCAGCCCCCGTCGCCGTCGGGTGTACGGCGCCACGAACTTCGCCTGGATCGGGCCCGGCCGGATCAGCGCGACCTGCACGACCAGGTCGTACAGCCGCTCCGGCCGCGTGTGCAGCACCGACTGGATCTGCGCCCGGCTCTCGATTTGGAACGTGCCGACCGTGTCGCCCCGCGCGATCATGGCGTACGTCTCCGGGTCGTCGACCGGCAGCGTGTACATCTCCAGCCGCTCGCCCGTCCGCGCCTCGATCGCGTCGAACGCAAGCCGGATCACGCTCAGCCCGCCCAGTCCCAGGAAATCGAACTTCGGCACGCCCGCCGCGTCCAGGTCGTCCTTGTCGAACTGGAGCACGGTGCGCCCCATCGCCGTCCCCTCGATCGGGAGGGTCTCGCCCAGCGCCTCGCTCGACAGCACGAAGCCGCCCGGGTGCGTCGAGCGCAGCCGCGGCACGTCCTCCAGCGCACGCAGCGCCGCCAAGAGCGCCCGCCCCCGCGGTTCCTCGAGATCCAGCCCGTGCCGCGCCGCCAGCTCCCGCTCCAGCAGCTCCGCACCCTCCGCCGGATGCCGGCGGTGCAGCCGCTTCGATAGCTTCATCGCCAGCGCCGCCGGGTAGCCCAGCGCACGCATCGCGTCCTGCACCGCGCTCGGCGCATGGTAGACCTGCGTCACGCACGCGATCGCCGCGTGCCGCCGGCCGTACTTCGCGTACACGTAGTCCAGCACCTCCTCGCGGCGGTGCATCTCGAAATCCACGTCGATGTCCGGCGCCTCGTTCCGCCCATCCGTGCGCACCTCCGAGAGGAACCGCTCGAACAGCAGCCCGTGCCGCACCGGGTCCACCGCCGTGATCCCCAGCACGTACGCCACCACCGAGTTCGCCGCGCTCCCCCGCCCCTGGCACAGGATCCCCCGCCCCCGCGCGAACCGCACCGCGTCCCACATGACCAGGAAGAACCCCGCGAACCCCAGGCGACGAATCACGCCCAGCTCGTGCTCCAGCTGCGCCGCCTGCCGCTCGTCCACCTCGCCCCACCGCTCCCGCGCACCCGCGTACGCCAGCTCCCGCAGGTACGAATCGTCGTCGTGCCCCGCCGGTACCTCGAACCGCGGCAGCGGCGGCGCCAGCCACCGCAGGTCGAAGTCGCACGCCAGCGCGATCCGCACGCTCTCCTCCAGCCCCGCCTCCCGCCCCTTCCACAGCCGCGCCATCTCCCCCGGCGACTTCAACCGCCACTCGCCGTTCGGCAGCAGGTGTCCCAACGACGCCGCCGTGCCCACGTCCTCGCCGTGCCTGAGCGCCGTGAACAGGTCGTGCACCAGCCGCGATCGCCCGTCGACGTAACGCGGATCGTTCGTCACGACCCACGGCACCCGCACCCGCTCCGCCAGCTCGACCAGCGCCGCCGCCAGCCCCGACTCCGCGCCCGAGACCCGGTGGAACTGGACCTCCACCGCCAGCCGCTCGCCGAACACGTCCCGCCACCGACCGAGCCGGTACGCCGCCTCCTCCGGACGCCCCGACCGCACCAGCCTCGCGAGCTCCCCCGAGGCCGGCCCCGTCAACGCGTACAACCCCTCGCTCCGCTCCACCACATCCGCCCACCCCACCTCCGGCCGCCCACGCGCCCGCGTCACCACCTCGTGGTACGGTCGCCCCCGCCGCCCCGACCCCACCACCCCGCGCCCGGCAAGCGCGGACGCGAAAATACGATCCTCGCCCCCGCCGTCGTTACCGCCGCTCCCGCCCCCTTCGACCTCCCCTCGCGCCCGCCCGGGCGCCGCAGATGCCTCTCCCACGAACTCCCCCACCCGCGCCCGCGTCACCAGCCCCGCCAGGTTCCGGTACCCCGCCGCATTCATCGCCAGGAACGCCGCCGGGTGCCCGTCCACCACCAGCTCCGCCCCGACGACCGGACGCACCCCCTGCCGCTCCGCTTCCAGCGCGAACCGGATGATCCCGCCCAGATCCGCTCCATCCGTCAGCCCCAGCGCCGGGTAGCCCAGCTCCGCCGCACGCGCGACCAGCACCTCCGGCGTGCACGCCCCGTCGCCGAACGAAAACGCCGAATGACAGCGTAGCTCCACGTATCCCATGAACCCACTTGCGGCCCGCCCCGATCGCATTACTTTCGACCGCGACGAACCAAATTTAGTTCGACCTCCAACCCACGATGCTGCATGGGGTTGCTACTCGAAGCGCTGGACGACGCGCTCGGAACGACGAGCAAGGTGCGGCTGCTGCGTGCGCTGCTGCGGCTGACGCACGCGGTGACCGGCCGCGAGGCGGCGCGGCTGGCCGGCGTCTCGCAGACCGCGGCGCGACGAGCGCTCGATGACCTGGTCGCGCTCGGGATCCTGGAGCGGGCGGTCGGCACCGGGGAGCACCGCTACGTCCTGAACCGGGAGAACGTGCTGGTGCGCCAGGCGCTGCCGCCGCTGTTCGCCGCCGAGGACGAGCGGTCGCGGGCGGTGATCGAAACGATCCGCGAGGCGTTCACCGGCGGACCGGATGCGCTGGGCGCCCGGCCGCGCGCCGTCGCGGTGCTCGATGCGGCCACGCCCCGCGATCCGGCCACGCTGTTGGTCATCGTCGCGACGAAGGCCGCCGTGCCGGATGCGGAGGTGGTGGCGGCGGCGCTGGCCCCGAGAATCCGGAACCGATTCGGCCTGCGGCTCGAATCCACAGTGCTCCAGCTCGACCGCTTCCGGGAACTCCACGCCGCGGGCGAGGCGCTCGTGCGGAAATGGGTCGCGGCGGCGATCCCCGTCACGGGAGACCCGCTCGAACGGCTCGTCGGAGGCGCGGGGCGCTGAGGTCCCGCTGCAACCGGCCCCATCCCCCTCGCGCGCCACGGGTCGCGTCTCCATACTGGAGGCCGTGCACGCACTCCAGAACGAGAGGCTCACCATGATCCGGATCACGGACTACGCCCGCCGCGGCATCCTGCTGGCCGCGTTCGCCGCCCTCGCCGCGCCCGCGCCCACCACGGCGGCGGACCCCGGGCGGCCACGCGACGCCCGGGACGATGTCGTCGCGTTCATCGGCGTCAACGTCGTGCCCATGGACGCCGAGCGCGTCCTCGAGAACCAGACCGTCGTCGTGCGGGACGGCCGCATCGCAGCGCTCGGGCCCGCAGGCGACGTCGCCGTCCCCGACGACGCCATCCGCATCGACGCGCGCGGCAAGTACCTCGTCCCCGGGATCGCCGAGATGCACGGCCACCTGCCGGGCGGCAACACGCCGCCCGAGGTCGCCGAGGCGATCCTCTTCCTCTTCGTGGCCAACGGCGTGACCACGGTGCGCGGGATGCAGGGCAACCCCGCCCAGTTCACGCTCCGGGCGCGTATCGAACGCGGCGAGCTGATCGGGCCCACGCTCTACCTCGGCTCGCCCGCGCTGCACGGAAACCGCGCCCGCACCCCCGAGGAGGGCGCGCGCCTCGTGCGCGAGTACCACGCCGCCGGCTTCGACCTGCTCAAGGTCCATGAAGGCCTCTCCCCCGCGACCTACGACGCCATCGCCGCCACCGCCCGCGAGCTCGGCCTCGCCTGGGGCGGCCACGTCGCCGACGACGTCGGCCTCGAACACGCCCTCGCCGCCGGCCAGTCCACGATCGACCACCTGGATGGCTACCTCGAGGCCCTCGGCGACGACCCGACGCGCATCCCGGCGCTCGCCCGCGCGACCCGCGAGGCCGGCGCCTGGGTCGTGCCCACCATGACGCTCTGGGACCACGGCTTCCTCGGCGTGCGCACCGCCGAGGAGCTCCGCGCCTTCCCCGAACTGAAGTACGTGCCGCGCCCGTGGGTCGAGAACTGGACCGAACAGCTCCGGAACCTCCGCCAGGGCCAGGACCCGGCCACCTACGCACGCGGACGGGAGCTCCGCCGCCGCCTGCTCAAGGCGCTCGCCGACGCCGAGGTCGGCATCCTGCTCGGCTCCGACGCGCCGCAAATGTTCAACGTCCCCGGCTTCTCGCTGCACCGCGAGATGCAGGTGATGGCCGAAGCGGGCCTCACGCCGTACCAGATCCTGCGCTCCGGGACCCGCAACGTCGCCGCCTACTTCGACGCGCTCGACGAGTTCGGCACCATCGCCGTCGGCCGCCGCGCCGACCTGATCCTGCTCGAGGCCAACCCCCTCGACGACGTCGCCCACCTCCGGCGCCGCGCCGGCGTCATGGTCCGCGGCCGCTGGCTCTCCGAGGGCGAGATCCAGGAGCGGCTCGCGGGGATCGCCCAGCGATTCGGCGGCTGAACGGAGGCTCCGCCGGGGCCGGTACGCTGCGCTCGCCGGGGCGAGCCGGGAGCGGCGGCCTGGCGGCCGCCGGGAGCGGGCCTGCGGCCCGGGGGCCGCGCCTGCGGCGCGGGGAGCGGCGCTTCGCGCCGGGACGGCCGCTGCGCGGCCGGGGGCGGCGGCGCCTGCGGCGCCGGCCGGGGGGCGGCGCGCTTCAGGCGCGCCGGGACGGCTGGGACAAATCTGGGCGTTTGGACTGCCACCGCGGCGCTGCACGCAGTGCAGCCGCCGCCCCCGCGGCGCGAAGCGCCGCGCCCCCCGGGCGCGCAGCGCCCGCCCCCGGACCCGCCAGGGTCCGCCCCGGCCGGCGCAGCCGGCCGCTCCCGCCGGCCGCCAGGCCGGCGCTCCCGCGCCCGACAGGGCGCGCCCCCGCGGCCTACGGCCGCGCTCCCGGCGCTCGAAGCGCCACCGGCGCTTCGAGCGCCGCCCTCAGGTATCGCGCCGTATGGCCGGGCCCCGCCGCCACCTCCTCCGGCCGCCCCATCGCGACGACGCGACCGCCGCCATCGCCGGCTTCGGGGCCGAGGTCGATGATCCAGTCGGCGTGACACATGACCTCGAGGTTGTGCTCGATCACGACCACGCTGTGCCCGTGCTGAAGCAGCTTCCGCAGAACCTGGATGAGTTGACGAACCTCCGCGCCGGAGAGGCCGGTCGTCGGCTCGTCGAGGATGTAGAGCCGGTGCTCGCCCTTGCGGCCCGCGCCGGCCAGCTCGCGCGCGATCTTGAGCCGCTGCGCCTCGCCGCCCGACAGCGTCGGCGCCGGCTGGCCGAGGCGCAGATAGCCGAGCCCGACCTGCTGGAGGTGCCAGAGCGCCTGCCCGAGGCGGTCCTCCTTGATGAAGAGGCGGATCGCCTCGTCCACGGTCAGGTCGAGGACCTGGCGGATGTTGTGCCCCTTGTACGTGACCTCGAGCGTCTCGGGCTTGTAGCGCGCGCCGCGGCAGACCTCGCAGGGGACGAAGACGTCGGCCATGAACACCATCTCGACCTCGATCACGCCATCGCCCTGGCACGCCTCGCAGCGGCCGCCCTTCACGTTGAAGCTGAAGTGCCCCGCCGTGTACTTCCGCTGCTTCGCCAGCGGCTGGCGCGCGAAGATCTGGCGGATGGCGTCGAACGCCTTGATGTACGTGACCGGGTTCGAGCGCGGGGTTCGACCGATCGGCGACTGGTCGACGAGCACCACCGCGTCGATGTGGTGCACGCCGTCGAGCCGGTCGTACGCGCCGACTTCTTCGCCCAGGTGCTGCTTCGCGCTCGACTCGCCGCCCGACAGTTCCCGCTCCACGGCGCGGTAGAGGACGTCGTGCACCAGCGTGCTCTTCCCCGACCCGCTCACGCCGGTCACGACGGTGAGCGCGCCGAGCGGGATGTCCACGTCCACGCCGCGCAGGTTGTGCAGTCGCGCGCCGCGCAGCTCGAGACGCGCGCGGTCGACCGGCCGCCGCTTCTCCGGGAGATCCAGGCGGTCCCGCCCGGAGAGGTGGCGGCCGGTCGCCGTGTCGCCGTGCTTCAGCTCGGCCGGCGTCCCCTGGAACACGATCTCGCCGCCCCGCTCCCCGCTCCCCGGCCCCAGCTCGACGACGACGTCCGCCGCCTCGATCGCCGCGTCGTCGTGCTCGACCACGAGCACCGAGTTCCCGCGGTCCCGCAGCCGGCGCAGAAGCCCGAGCAGGCGGTCCGTGTCGCGCGGGTGCAGTCCCACGGTCGGCTCGTCCAGCACGTACAGCGTATCGACGAGGCTCGCGCCGAGCGAGTTCGCCAGCGCGATCCGCTGCGCCTCCCCACCGGACAACGTCCGCATCTGCCGGCTCAGCGCCAGGTATCCCAGCCCGACGTCGCAGAGGAAGCCGAGCCGCGCGTCCAGCTCGCGCAGGATCGGCGCCGCGATCGCGCGCTCCTGGGGAGAGAGGGCCGGACCCGCGCCATCCCCTCGCGCCGGCGGCCGAAGGCCGCCGCCCCCGCCGCCCCCGCCGTCGAAGCCGCCGCCCCCGGCCGCAGCGCGGCCGCCCCGGCGCGAAGCGCCGCTCCCGTCGCCGTCAGGCGACGCTCCCGGCACCCCAGGCGACGCTCCCGGCGGCGGCGCAGCCGCCGCCGCCCCCGCGGACGCCCCCGAGAGCTCCGCGACCCAATCCCGCAGCTCCGCGATCGGCAGCTCCGCCACCTCCCCGATGTCGCGTCCGCGCACCTTCACGTTCCGCGCCTCCGGCCGCAGCCGCGAGCCGCCGCAGTCGCGGCACGGCTGCGCGCTCTGGTACTGGCGCAGGAACACGCGAATGTACGGCTTGTATCGCTTGCGCTCGCGCGAGCGCAGGAACGGCAACATCCCCTTGAACCCGCGCGTGCCGTGGAGCACCGCGTGGCGGAAGTCCTCGGGCAGCTCGCGCCACGGTGCGTCCGGAGACACGCCACGCTCCCGGGCGAAGGCGAGGAGCCTGGCCCGCTCCCGGTGGTAGCGCGGCTTCTCCCACGGGTCGACCGCGCCCTCGCGCAGCGACCGCGCCGGGTTCGGCACGATCAGCGTCGGGTCGTACTCCAGCACCGCGCCGAACCCCGTGCACGTCGGGCACGAGCCGTACGGATTGTTGAAGCTGAAGAGCCGGGGCGTCGGGTCGAGGAACCGCAGCTCCGGATGCTCCGGGCAGCGGAACCGCTCCGTGAAGCGCAGGACCCGGGCCGACACGGAGCGTGCGCCCTCGACCCCTGCGGTCCCGACGCCCTCCGCGCCCGCGCTCGGCCCCGCGCAGACGACCACCGCCTCGCCCTCGCCCTCGTGGAACGCGGTGGCCAGCGAGTCCGCGAGCCGTTCGGCCACGCCGTCGCGCACGACCAGTCGGTCGACCACGACCTGCACCTCGTCGACGCCCGTGAGGTCGTGGCCCAGCCCTGCGGGCGTTCCGGCCTCCGGACCGTCCAGGTCGACGACCTCGTCGCCGACCCGCACCCGCACGAAGCCGAGCGCCCGCAGGTTCTCGACGACCCGCGCGTGCGATGCGCGCGCGCTCCGCGGCAGCGGGAAGGCCACCATGATCCGGGTCCCCTCCGGCAGCCGCAGCACCTCGTCGGTCGCGGACTGCACCGTGTCCGGCCGCACCTCGCGGCCGCACGCCGGGCACACCGTCCGTCCGACCCGCGCCCAGAGCAGACGCAGGTAGTCGTAGACCTCGGTCGCCGTGCCGACCGTCGACCGGCTCGTCTTCGTCGGGTTCTTCTGCTCGATCGCGACCGCCGGGCTGATGCCGTCGACACCATCGACCGCCGGCTTCTCCATCCGCTCGAGGAACTGCTTCGCGTACGTCGAGAGCGATTCGACGTAGCGACGCTGCCCCTCGGCATAAAGGGTGTCGAACGCCAGCGACGATTTCCCCGACCCGCTCGGCCCCGTGAGCACCACGAGCGACCGCCGCGGCAGATCGAGGTCGACGCCTTTCAGGTTGTGCTGTCGTGCGTTGCGGATGATGATGCGGTCTTTCACTGCGCCTTCGCACCGTCGCGGATGGTCGCCGTCTGGTCGCGGTGGTACCCCGAACAGCAACCAAAGATCGGTCGAAGTCGCCTTCCGCGCGAGCCCCTACCGCCCCGACGCCACCCCGCCGGTCCGCAGCACGATCGCCTGCATGATCCGCTCGGCGAACTCCGGCGTCAGTCGGCACCCGTGCTTGTCGCCGTCCGCGTCGGTGAGCGTGCCGCGCGAGGCGATGGCCACGCGCGTGGCCACGTGGCCGGCCCCACCGGCCACGCCGGTCCGGCCGTACGTCGGGATCGTGTGCGGCACGGTGGACACGGGTACCGCGCCGTCGCGGACCCGGCTCGGCCTCGCCTTGAGCTCGACCTCGAGCACGATCACGCCCTCCCCGGCCCGCGGCTGCCCATCCTCCGAGCCGCAGTAGACCCGCTCCGTGACCGGCTCGCCGCCCCAACTCGCCTCCACCTCGAAGCGGCCGCTCACCACCCTGCCGTCGACGGGGTCCGTCCACAAGACCGGCACATCGAAATCCCGGAACGCCGCCGCGCCCGCGCGTACCGCGTCGCGTACCGGCGCGTACACGGTGGTCGCCGGCACCAGCCCGACCGACGCGCACCCGGCAACGGGAGCCGCGCCCAGGAATACACTGGCGACGAAGCATCTCCCGGCGCCCGGCCCGCGCCGGTTCCGGCCGCGCCCCGGTCCTCCGGCCCCGGGCGCCACTGTCACCGTCCGTCGAGGAGCACCGCGAGTCCCGCCCCGCCCCGCGCGATCGTGGGTGTCCAAAGCGTCCCTCCCTGGCTCGAGTGGCGACCGCCGCGCCGACCCCCGTGCCGGCGGTCTCACTCCGGATGACGAACGACGCCGGCTCGCCCGCACACCCGCGCGACACCCGCCCGCGCACCCGCGCACCCGCGCACCCGCACGACACCCGCCGAGGAGGCACGCCGACTCGCGCGGCCGCCCGCGCGGGCGGCCGCATTGCACTCCGTGCGAACGCCGTTCGGCGTTGATGCTTTCCCGCCGCTCGATTATACTTCGGCGGTCGTCCGCGAAAGCCGCGGGCGAGACGGTCCGGGTGGACGCGCCGCACCGGGTCGAGTTTCCCACCGCATGGAGCCCCCATGGCAATGCATTCCGTCCGTTCGCCGATCCGCGCGGCGATCGCCGCGCTGCTGATCCTCGTCCCCACCGCCGCCCACGCACAGGATGCCGCCGCCGAGCCGCCCGTGCTCCTCCCCGGCGACGAGGCCGTGGACGGCCGTCGGATCGCGCCAGGCACCACGGAGCTGCGCCTGCTCGTGTCGCAAAACGGTCAGGTGCAGCAGCTCGCCACGATCACGGAGCAGATCCGAGAGGTCGAGGTCGAGGGCCGCGCCGCCCTCGAACGCGTGCAGATCGTGAGGATGCCCATGGGCGTCGCGACGGACACCGTCGTCGTGCTCCGGGAGACGCTCGCGCCCGTCCGCCACCGCTCACACAACCCGCAGCGCGTGATGGCGCTCGACTTCGCGGGCGCGAAGATCACGGGAACCATCACGCCGGCGAGCGGCGCGGTGCAGCCCATCGACGTGGAGCTGGACGGGCCCGTCTTCGACTCGAACCCGCTCGACCTCGTCGTCCGGGCGCTGCCGCTGGCCGAGGGGTACGCGGTGAGCATCCCGCTGTACCTGCACGAGGCGGGCGGGAAGTTCCAGGTCGTGGCGCGTGTCACCGGGTCCGAAGCCGTCGACCTGGGCGACGGCGCGACCGAGGACGCCTGGGTCGTCGACGTCGAGGCCGCCGGGCAGTCGAGTCGCTTCTGGATCTCGAAGACCTCGCGCGAGATGCTGCGCCAGGGCTCGAGCCCCGCGCCCGGCGTCGAGCTGGAGATCGTCCGCTGACGCGCGTGGCGTCGCAGGTGGAGATGGGCGGCTCGTTCCGGGTCCGACCGTTCCGGCCCGCCTGGTGGCTCCGCTCGGCTCACGCCCAGACGGTCGGCGGCAAATTCCTGCGCCCGGACCCCGGGATCACGCTGCGCCGCGACCGGCTGGAAACGCCCGACGGCGACTTCCTCGACCTCGACATCGCCACGCACCCGCGCGACGCCGCGCGACTCCGGAACGACGCGCACCCGCCGGACGCCGCGCGACTCGGGGACGACACGCACACGCCGGACGACGCGCACCTGCCGGACGACGCGCACCTGCCGGACGACGCGCCGGTCGCCCTCGTCCTGCACGGCCTGGAGGGTTCGGCGCGCCGACGCTACATGCTCGTGACCTACCGCGAGCTGCTCGCCCGCGGACTGCGCCCGGTCGGCCTCAATTTCCGCTCCTGCGGGGGCGAGCCGAACCGCAAGCCCCGCTTCTATCACTCCGGTGAGACGGACGACCTGCGCTTCGTCCTCGAGCACCTCGCCGGACGCTTCCCCGGCGTCCCGATCGGTGCGATCGGCTACTCACTCGGCGGCAACGTCCTGCTGAAGTACCTGGGCGAGCGAGGCGACGCCGCCGCGGATCACGTACGCGCGGCCGTCGCCGTCTCGGTGCCGTTCGACCTCGCCGCCGGCGCCGACGCCCTCGAACGCGGCTTCATGGCGCGCATTTACACCGAATACTTCCTGCGCAACCTGCGGAAGAAGGTCCGCGCCAAGACCGGCCTGCTCCGCCCGCACCTGGATGTCGAGGCGACCCTCGCCGCCCGCACGCTCCGCGCATTCGATGACGCGGCAACGGCGCCGCTCCACGGCTTCGCCGACTCCGCGGATTACTACCGCCGCGCGAGCTGCGGTCCGTTTCTCGAACGCATCCGCACCCCGACCCTGCTCATCCAGGCGGAGGACGATCCGTTCGTCCCCCCTTCCTCGATTCCGCACGACGCGATCGCTCGCAACCCGCACCTGATCTCCGCCATCTCACCGGGCGGCGGCCACGTCGGCTTCATCCATGGCACGCCGTGGGCGCCACGCTTTTGGGCGGAAGAGGAAGCGGCGAGATTCCTCGCGACACTGCTCCCCCCCACAGCCGATCGGTGATCCCCACCCGCGTCAGGCCACGACTCAGCCGACGCTCCCGCCGCAATCGCTCGCGCCCGAACCGCCCGAACCGCCCGAACCGCCCGAACCGCCCGAACCGCCCGAACCGCCCGAACCGCCCGAATCACCAACCACCAACCACCAACCACCAACCACCAACCACCAACCACCAATCGCTAATCATCAATCGCTAATCATCAATCGCTAATCATCAATCATCAGTCATCAAACATCAATCACCAATCACCAATCACCAATCGCCAATCGCCAATCCACCCATCGCCATCGCCATCGCCATCGCCCATCGCCATCGCCATCGCCATCGCCACGCCATCGCTATCGCCTCGCCCACCGCCCCATCGCCCATTGCCCAATCTCCCAATCCCCAAGCCAAATCCCCAACCTGGGCCCGCGGTACCCGATCACGCTCCGCCGATCTCCGACCGGCGGCACAGCCGTCCCCGTGACCGCGGCCCTCCAATCGCACATTACCGCCCCCACCCCCGCCGCCCCCACTCGCCGCCCACCGACTCTACAGGCCTCGGGATCCACGCCCCTTGCGGCCCACGAGCCCGCGGCACGATCACCCTTACGCCTTACGGCGGATCGTCTCGGCTCGGCGCGCAGCGTGCACCGCTTCGCGGCATGGCACCGTGGCTGCGCGGAAGGCTTTGCACCATGCGAACGATGCCGCGAATCATCTTCGGACCCGCCCGTGTGCTCGCGTTCACCTGGCGCTCTCCGCATGCAACGGCGCCGATCCCGACACCGGGCGGCCCATCCCACCACGATCCGCCGAGCCGACGTCGGTCACCGTCTACTTCACCCGCGACGAACGGCCGGCGCCCGTCCAGCGCAGCGTGCCCGGTACACCACACCGCCTTCGGGCCACCCGTCTTGCGCTCTTGACGGGTCTCACACCCGAGAAACGCGCATCCGGCTAGACGTCCTTCTTCTCAACGCGCACGGCCGGGATGCTGAACGACGCGACACTCGACGACCGGGGCCACGCGATCGTGGACGTTCGTGACCTCCGGCGTGTCATCCCGAACGCTTCTTCGAGCGCCGGAAGTCGCCTGCTACTCGGTGAGCTGAATGCGATCGTGTTCCAGTTCCCGGCCGTGCAGACCATCGAGTACCGGATTGAAAGAAGCTGCGAGACCTTCTGGGAGTGGCTCCAGGTCGGCGGCTGCCCGACAGGCGGGCGACCCGGCGGATAGGGTGCCGAGCGCAGGCCGATCGACGTACGCCGTCGGACGCCCTGCGCTGAGCCATGACGAACGCCATCGCCGCCACCCGGCCCGATCCGCCTCCGTCATCTCACCACCTGATGCGTAGGGTTCTG
Organism: Longimicrobiales bacterium; assembly: GCA_036381255.1. Taxonomy (GTDB): domain Bacteria; phylum Gemmatimonadota; class Gemmatimonadetes; order Longimicrobiales; family RSA9; genus CALBZE01. The sequence goes on from DASVDG010000067.1 coordinate 16,529, forward strand.
TCTGCAGGAGTTGTTGGCGCCGATGGTGCAACATCCGCTCCGACCTCCGCCGAATCACCCCCGGCTCGAAAGCGCCTACCGAGCCCGTATGGCTGCCGGCCACGTCCACCCGCGGCCGCGTACGCCCGCGGCCGCGCACGCATGCCCTCCCGCAGGCGCACGCCCGCCCGCAGGCGCACGCCCGCCCGCAGGCACCCGCCCGCCCACATGCACACGTCCGCCGGCCGGCACACGCGCGCTGCGACTGCGTTCGCACCCGGACGGTGCGTTACGCCCCATCGAGCACGACGGCCCGGTCCAAGCCGGGCACGACTCAGGCCGAGCGGGACCCGGGTCCGGCAACACTTCGACAGGCTCAATCCCGACCGGTACGACACGGACAGGGCACGATGCTCGATCGGGTGCACCCCCGTTCGTGGGCGCATCCGGCATTGGGCTCGCATCATGCCGCGCCCACACGACCCTTTGCCCCGTGCCCTTGTGGCTCGTTTCGCCATGGACCTGCCCCGCGCGCCGAATCATCCTCCGCCCATGGTCCCGACTCGCGAAAGCGCCCCGCGCGGGCACGCGCCCTCCGGATCCGTCCCCTCCGGATCCGTCCCCTCCGGATCCGTCCCCTCCGGATCCGCGCCACCTGCATCCGCGCCACCTGCATCCGCGCGATCCCGGCTGATGCCGTCGCAGCTCGCGCCATCCGGGGCTGCACTATCCGGATCGACACCATCGAAATGTGCGTCGGCCGAGGCCCTTGCCCGCGGCCGTTGGCAAACCGACGCCGTTCCCCCGAGTCCTGCGCCCACGCACCCCCTCCCCTGGGTGTTGCATGCCGCCCGGCAGTTGGGCGTGCCCTCGGAACTCGATTCGCTGGATGGCTACTCGGAACCGAGGGGCGAGCACCGCACTGCCACGCTCGATCCTCCGGGCGAGGAGCGGGTCCATACCCCATTTCCGTTCGCCCGCGTGCGAGAGATCCACTCCACCGGTGGGTGCCGCTGCCCGAGATGCGGCGCCGGGGAGATCCAGCGATGGGGCCAGTTCAAGGGTCGCCGGCGCTATCGTTGTCGCGCGTGCGACCGAACGTTCAGCGATCTGACCGGAACCCCACTCGCGTACCTGAAGCGATTGGACGGTTGGGCGCCGTTCTGCGCCTGCCTGCTCTTGGGATTGAGTGTCCGCCGCACGGCCGCATGGATCGGCCTCCACAAGGACACCGCCTTCCGATGGAGGCACCGCCTTCTGGCTTCCCTCCTCGCGACCGAGAACGCATGGCTTCGGGGTACCGTCACGACGGAGCAGACCTGGTTCACCCATTCGCTCAAGGGGAGCCGGAGTCTCGGCCGCGCACCGCGCCGCCGCGCCGTACGCGGCCTCGCCTTCCGCCAGCCGGCCCTCGCCTGGGTACTCCTCGCGGTCGACCCGCACGGCGCCGCCGCAGGTGCCGCGGTCGGTCCGTCGCGCCCCGGCAAGGCGGACGTCGCCCGGATGCTCGAGGGGCGCCTCGCGGCGGACGCCGTGCTCACGACTCGCGCAGACCCTCGAACCGCCGTTGCCAGCTTCGCCCGCGAGCACGGCCTACGCTGGCGGCGTCGGACGGCCCGGGACCGGGTCACGCTCCCTGCGCCCGGCCGCGCAACCCGCGCCGACGATGGACCCGGGCCGGAGCACGGCCGCGGTCCCGGACCCGGGGCGACGACCTGGGACCCGGGCATGCTCTACGTCCGCCGGCTCAAGCGCACCTTGGGCCGCTTCCGGGGTGTCGCAACGCGCTATCTGGCACATTACCTGGTGTGGTTTCGCCTGATCGACGCTCCACGCGACCCGCGCCGCGCGTGCGACGTCGTGACCGCCGGAGTGTTTCCGTAGGCAGGTCGGCGTATCGAGCGCTCGTGGGTGGGCCGACGAATCTCGCGCGGCGTCAGGTTGGATCGCGAGAATCCGAACGACGGGGGTTCTCGGGGCGCGCTGCCGTGGGCGATCGCGCGAATGATGCAACGGGCGCGGGGCTTGGTCGAGCGTCGACGGAGACGAGGTAGACGCCCGGCCGACGCGGTAGCTCGGTTGCGGGAGCCGTGGAACGCGCGTCGGGTGATGGGGCGGTGTGATCCGGACGAGGGGGCACCAACAATTCCTGCAGACAGAACCCTACGCCGTCAGGACGGAGGTGTCACGCCGCACGACCCGATCGCTTTCACTCGGCCACACTGTCCGAACAGCGGTGCCAGGCCTACGCCGTACTAGGCCGAACGATCGGAACGGCGATGCTCGGCCAAATGGTCGGAACGGCGATACTCAGCCGCATGATCGGGACGGCGATGCTCAGGCGCATGATCGGGACGGCGTTGCTCAGACGCATGGTCGGGACGGAGTTGCTCAGCCGCACGGTTCGAACGGGGTCCTCGGCTGCCCGGTCCGGAAAGCGATACTGGGCAGCACACCGGGCGCGGGGCCCGTACGCTGCACGGCCCCGTTCGCGCATCGCACGGGTCCCGACATCGCCGTCGATCCGTACACTCGATCCGTTCGTGGCACGCCCGGCGGCGCCGGGATCGACCCGCCCTGCGCGTGTCTCAGGCCATCGACACGCTCGATCGCGGCTGATCCGCCCTCGCGATGCTTGCGAGATCACGGATCGACGAGCTGTGCGGCAACGGGTCCACGATCCCCGAATGGGCACCCGGCCGCGCGGCTAAGGCCGTGCGCGCGCAGGGGCGCGTGCTGGACCTCGGCGGCACGCTCTTCTTCGACGGCTACGGCCGTGCCCGCGCAGGGGCGCGCGTGCTCCCCGGACGCACCCGCTCTCGGGCGGGTGCGCGCGACCGAGTACGGTCCGGGCCGTTCCTCGAAGCCGGCGCACCCCGTAGCCGCACCGGTGCACCCCGTAGCCGCGCCGGTGCGCCCGATGTCGCCCGGGTCGTGCGTCGCCGAGCACGTCGCGGAGCGTGTGTCGCGGAGCGTGCGTCGCGGAGCGTGCGTCGCCGGGCGTGCGCCGCGGAACGTGCGTCGCCGGGCGTGCGCCGCGGAACGTGTGCCGCGGAACGTGTGCCGCGGAACGTGTGCCGCGGGGCGGGCGTCTCGGGGCGGGCGCTCGCTGGTCGGCCTTATCGGATGGCGGCCGCGCTGACGGCGCCGAAGCCATCGGGCAGAACCACGCCCAGGTTGCGGACCCGGAATGCCAGCACGTCCGCGGCCTCCTCGATCTGCTTGCTCGTCGGCTTGCCGGCGCCGTGCCCCGCCCGGGTCTCGATCCGGATCAGCGTTGGCCGGTCACACGACTGCACCTCCTGGAGCCGGGCGGCGAATTTGAACGAATGGCCGGGCACGACACGGTCGTCGTGGTCCGCGGTGGTCACCATCGTCGCCGGATAGCACGTGCCCGGCTTCAGGTTGTGGTACGGCGAGTAGGCGTAGAGGTACGGGAACATCTCCGGATCGTCGGCGGAGCCGTAGTCGGAGACCCACGCCCAGCCGATCGTGAACTTGTGGAAGCGCAGCATGTCCATCACGCCGACCGCCGGATGTGCGACGGCGAACAGGTCGGGGCGCTGGGTCATGGCCGCGCCGACGAGCAGGCCGCCGTTCGAACCGCCGCCGATCGCCAACTTCGACGGGCTCGTGTAGCCTTCACGGATCAGGTACTCGGCCGCGGCGATGAAGTCGTCGAATACGTTCTGCTTGCGCTCCTTCGTCCCGGCCTGGTGCCATTCCTCGCCGTACTCGCCGCCGCCGCGCAGGTTCGGCATGGCGTAGATGCCGCCCATCTCGAGCCAGACCAGGTTCGCCACCGAGAAGCTCGGCGTCATCGAGATGTTGAATCCGCCGTAGCCGTAGAGGTACGCCGGGTTCGAGCCGTCGAGCGCGATGTCCTTCCGGTGCGTGATGAACATCGGCACGCGGGTGCCGTCCTTCGAGGCAAAGAAGACCTGCTTCGTCTCGTAGCGATCGGCGTCGAAGCCGGCGATCTCGGGTGCCCGGAACACCGTGTTCTCACCGGTATCCAGGTCGTAGCGGAAAATCGTCGTCGGGTAGAGGAACGAGGTGAACGAGTAGAACATCTCGGTGTCTTCGGGCCGGCCGCTGATCGAGCCGACGGAGCCGATCCCAGGGAGCGGCAGCTCGCCCAGCGGCTCGCCGGCGAGCGAGAAGAAGCGGACCCGGCTCGACGCATCCTCCAGGTACTCGACGACGAGCCGGCCGCCGATGATCCGCGCGCCCTGGATCACGTTCTCGCCCTCCGGCACGATCGTGCGCCAGCGCGAGGGCGCCGGATCGCTCGGATCGATCGCCACGATCCTCTGCCGCGGGGCGTCCTTGTTCGTCATCACGTAGAAGACGGGGGAGCGCGCGGCCCCGTCCGCGGCGTCGGCACCATCGGTGCCGACGGCGCCCGCTTCGGCCACGCCGATCACCGCGTACGACGCATCGAAGTCGTCGAGCAGCGGCACGACCGGCGCGGAGAGGTCCGGCGCCGCTGGATCCTTCAGGTCCACGTAATACAGGCGATTGCGCGGGTCCGTCCCGTGGGACACGTAAATGAGGACGTAGCGGCCGTCGTCCGTGACCTCCGCGAAGAAGCCCCACTCCGGCCGGTCGGCGCGGGCGTACACGAGCCGGTCCTCGGACTGCGGCGTGCCGACGCGGTGGTAGTACAGCTTCTGGTTGCGATTGGCGGCCAGGAGCGCTTCGCCCTCCTTCGGCTCGTCGTAGCGCGAGTAGAAGAATCCGTTCCCGTCCTTCGTCCAGGCGAGGCCGGAGAACTTGACCCAGCGGATGCGATCCGGAAGGTCGCGTCCGGTCCGGATGTCCCGGACATGGAACTCCTGCCAGTCGGAGCCGGCGGCGGCGGTGCCGTATCCGAGCCAGCGGCCGTCATCGCTCACGTCGAGCGTCGTCAGCGCGACGGTTCCGTCCGCGGAGAGCGTGTTGGGATCCAGGAGCACGCGCGGCTCGGCATCGAGCGATTCCTGGACGTAGAGCACCGCCTGGTTCTGGAGTCCGTCGTTCTTGAAGTGGAAGATGCGGCCGCCGTCACGGAACGGCGTGCCGTACTTCGGATAGTTCCAGAGCTCCGTGAGCCGCGCGCGGATCGCCTCGCGCTCCGGGATCCGCTCGAGATAGCGGGACGTGACTTCGTTCTGCGCTTCGACCCACGCGGCGGTCTCCGCCGCGTTCGTGTCTTCGAGCCAGCGGTACGGGTCGGCGACCTTCGTGCCGTGGTAATCGTCCACCACATCCACCTTCTTCGTTTCCGGGTACCGAATCTCCTGCGCCGCCGCGGCGCCCGGCGCCGCGAGCGCGGCGGCCAGGAGCGTGGAGGCGACCCGCGACGTACCGTGATTTCGCATGGCGGTTCCTGTCCTGGGAGGATGATCCACGGAACTGGGGTCCGTGGGATTATACACCTGCGGGTCCCCGGTCCACCACCCGGACCGCCACCCACTCCCTGAGACTGTTGATGAACCAGACGGCATCGGCGCGATCGAGGTCGGCGGGCCGGAGCACGCGCTCCTGGATGCGACCCCGCTCCAGCAGCTCGGCGCGGAACGCCCCGGCCAGCAGCCCGCATTCGCGGGGCGGTGTCCAGAGCCGCCCGTCGAGCGCGACCACCAGGTTGCCCCGGGTGAACTCGGTCAGCTCCCCGTCTTCGTTGTACAGCAGCACGTCGAACACGTCGGTGCGCTCAGCCCGGAGCGCGTCGATGGCCGCGCGGTGCGTCGTCTTGTGGTAGCGGAACGGGTCGCGGCGCGACACCGGCCGGGACGCCACGGTGACGGGGGCGGGGTCGGGCCAGGGAGCGCCCGCGACCGGCGCCGTCGCGGCTTCACCCGCACACCGCGCCGTTGCGACCGCCGGCCGCCTCAGGGGGTCCGCCGAACCACCCACGACGACGTCCGGCCCCTCCCTCGCGGCCGACGGCGCCACCGGGAACGGCTCGCTCTCGATGCGGACCCCGGCCGTCGAGTCCACGACGACCCTGACGCGGTACGCAGGGCCTGCGCTCCCTCCGTGCCCACCGCCCTCCGCGAGACCGCCGCGCTCCTCCGCGTGGCGCTCGAGCGCCGCTCGCACGGCGTCGCGGAGGTCGGGCCAGCCGAAGTACTTCGCGGAGGCGGCGAGCCGGTCGAGGTGGCGGTCGAGCCGAACGTACCGGCCGCGTTCCAGCCGCAGCGTCTCGATCAGTTCGAACGCCGGCGTCGCCCGCGTGAGGACGGCCGCCTTGGCGAGCGCTTCGTCGTACTCGCCGTCGGGCGTCGAATCCCAGGTGATGCCGCCGCCCACGCCGTACTCGGCGACGCCCGTCGCCGCATCGAGGTGGACGGTCCGGATCGCGACGCTGAACACGCAGTCGCCGCCGGGGCGGACCCAGCCGATCGCGCCGCAGTACACGCCGCGCGGCTCGTCCTCGAGCGCGGCGATGAGCCGCATGGTGGCGACTTTCGGCGCGCCGGTCACGGAACCGCAGGGAAAGAGCGCGCCGAGCAGCGTCGCGAGCGGCACGTCGCGTGACACGTCGGCCTCGACCGTCGACGTCATCTGGAAGACGGTCGGGTAGCGCTCGATGTCGAAGAGGCGCGGCACGCGGACGGACCCGAACCGCGCGACGCGGCCGAGGTCGTTGCGCAGCAGGTCCACGATCATGAGGTTCTCGGCGCGGTCCTTCTCCGAGGCCGCGAGGGCGCGCGCGGCGGCCGCATCCTCCTCGAGCCAGCGGCCGCGCCTCGCGGTCCCCTTCATCGGCCGCGCGACGACGCGCTCGCCGTCGCGGCGGAAGAAGAGCTCCGGCGAGGCGGAGAGGATGCGGTGCCGCCCGGTGTCGAGGTATGCGCCGAAACCGTCGCCCTGCGCCGCGCGCAGCCGTCGCCAGAACGCGGTCGCATCGCCTTCGAACCGCGCGCGCAGCCGCAGCGTGTGGTTGACCTGGTACGTCTCGCCGCGACCGATGGCCTCGCGGATCGTCGCGATGTCCGCGTCGTAGCGGGCCCGCGTGATGTTCGGCGACCACGCCGAGAGGCGAAACGGCGCGTCGGCACACGCCGCGGGCGAAGCGGCGGCGATCGGTGCGGCGCCGGGCACGGGTACGACCGCAGGCACGGGTACGACCTCGCGCTCGCGTATGCCCTCGCGCACCGGTACGCCCCCACGCACCGGTTCGCCCCCACGCACCGGCGCCGCGGCCGGGCGTCCCTCGCCAGGCGAGTCCTCGCGCGCATCGGCGGCCCGGCCCGCCGGGATCGGGCGCCGAAACACGCCGAACCACGCGAGCGGCAGCGCCCCGCGCGAGTGCGTCACGAGCGCCGGATCGAACGCCGCCGCCGCCTCGTACGCGATGAACCCGACCGCGTGCAACCCTCGCGCGGCCGCCCGTTCGACGGCCTCGATCGCCGGGCGCACCTCGTCCAGGCGCTCCGCGGCGATCACTTCGACCGGCTCGGTGAACGCGAGCCCGCCGGCCGGGACGCCGGGCTCACGAAAGTCGAGGATCGCGTGCGGCGCCGGGCGCCGGCTCGGGTTCGGACACGGGTATCGGGGCATGGGGCGGGAAGATAGGGGCGCGGCACGCGGCGCACCACGGCCGCCGCCGCTCCGGACGGATCGACCGCTCCCGGCCGCCGCGCGAGGCGCCCGCTCCGGCGACACGGTCCGCGCCCCCTGGAAGCCCGCGCGCCGCTCCGCTATCGTTCGGAATGCCGCGAATCATCGGGACCGGCCGCTTCCTGCCCCCGCGCATCGTCGGCAACGACGAGATCGCCGCGGCGGCGGGCGTCACGGAAGACTGGATCGTGCGCCGCACGGGGATCCGCGAGCGGCGGGTCGCGGAGCCGGGCGTCGGCTCCGCGGCGATGGGGGCGCGGGCGGCCGAGGCCGCGCTCGAGAACGCCGGCGTCGCGCCGGAACGCATCGGGCTGATCGTCGTCGCCACCTCGACGCCGGACCACCTGACGCCGCCGACGGCCGCGGAGATCCAGGCCGCGATCGGCGCGTTCGAGGCGGCGTGCTTCGACCTCGAGGCCGGCTTCGCGGGGTGGATCCACGCGCTGATCACCGCCGACGCGCTGCTCCGCGCCGGGCGCGCGGCGTGCGCGCTCGTCGTCGGCGTCGACACGCTCTCGACCGTGACCGACCGCGCCGACCCGCAGACCGGCCCGCTCTTCGGCGACGGCGCCGGCGCCGTCGTCCTCGCGCCCGGCGACGGCCCGCTCCAGATCCGCGCCTCCTCCTGGTGGGCCGACGGCCGCCTCGCCGGTGCGCTCGTCCGACCCGGCGGCGGTGCGCGCATGCCGTTCGACGAACGCGTCCTGGAAGAGCGCGCGCACCTGCTGCGCATGGAGGGCACGAAGCTGTTCCGCCAGTCCGTCCGCACCATGGCACGCCAGGCCGCGATCGCGCTCGACCGCGCCGGCCTCGCCCTCGACGACGTCGCGCTCGTCGTCCCCCACCAGGCCAACCGCCGCATCCTCGAGGCGTTCGCCCGAGAGACCGGGACCCCGCTCGACCGGGTGTTCATCAACATCGACCGCTACGGCAACACCGGCGCGGCCACGATCCCGATCGCGCTCGACGAGGCCGCCGAGACGGGGCGCCTGCCACGCGACGAGCCGATCCTGCTCGTCTCGTTCGGCGCCGGCGCGACGGCGGGGGCGGCGGTGGTGGGCGGGGGCACCCCGTAGCCGGCCCGAGGATCGCGGGCCCGCTCGCGTCGCCGCGGGCGCCGCACCCGCGATGAAGCGCCGGTCCCGCGCCCGCGGTCATGGGCCGGTCCCGCGGCCACGGCGTCGCGCCCACCATCCCGCGCCTCCCGGGCGCCGGGCGCCCCATCGCCGTGCGGCCGTTCCCGCGGCATCGGACTTCGCCGCGGGCTCGGTCATGCGCTCTGCTGCTCCCTACTCCCCGCCGCTCCTGCACGCCGCGAGCGCCAGCGCGTTCCCGACCGGCCGCTCGCCCGTGCGGTCCGACGGTCGGTTCGCGACGGCGCCGTCCACGACGAGCGTGCTCGAGCCGCCGCCGTCGAGGTTGATCGCGTCCTCCGCGCCGAGGCCGCGCATCAGCTCCGCCAGCTCTCGGAGCGACATCCCCGCGCTGTACGGCTCCTGCCGCCCGTCGACCACCACCCAGAGCACGCGGCGTCCGCCCGCCGCGATGCCGACGGCCGTGCGCGGGTGCCGGCGCTCGCCGAACGCGGGGCTCACGCCTTCGGCGATCTCCGGCGCGAGCGCGCCGCCGCGGAGCAGCACGGGGAACCCGCCGACCGCTTCGACGGCCGCCGCGCCGGCCCCGGCCCGCCCGGACGGCGCCGGGCGCGCGATGGCGCCGTCGCCGCCGGGACGGGGCGCCTGCGCGGCGCGTTCCGGGCCACGCGACGCCGCCGCCGCCGGAACCAGGCGCACCCACCAGCGCACCGTGTCGCCCGGCGCGAAGGCCCGCAGCCGCCGCGCCGCACGGCCGCGCGCCCGCAGCACGACCGCGTCCGGTCCGATGGCCTGCGGCGCGGCGATGGTGTCCACGTGCACCACCACGCCCGATGCCCCGGCGCCGGCCGCCGGTCCGGAAACGATCCGTACGACCGCCGTCGCCGCGCCGGAATCCGGCGGCGCTTCCGCGCCGACCCAGCCGGTGAACAACACGGCGCCCGCGGTGTCCGCGGCGGTGGGCCGGTTCACCTGGACGAGCGGCACGACCGCGCCGGTGCGCGCGTCGACGACCTCGCCGTTTACCTGCGCGCGGCCGATCCACCAGTCGCCATCCGCGCCGAGCGCCAGCACGGGCCGGGCGCCCGGGCCCGCCACCACCTCCCCGCCCCGCACGTGCGCGCCGACCGTCGTCCCGGCGGGCAGCCGGAAGAAGTCCGCGTTCACCGCGACGACCGCGCCCGCGCCCAGCCTCGACGTCGTCGCGCGCGCCGACGCCGGCGGGCCGGCCTTGCGCGCCTCGAACACCGGCCCGCACGTCGGCGCATCGATCTCGACGACGTGAACCGCCCACGGCCCCCGCGCGAACCACGCCCGGAAGTGGCGCACGCCCGGTGCGACGGGAACGGCGCGCAGCGAATCGGCCGCGAGCAGCACGGCCGGCACGCGGGGCTCCGCCTCCGCGGCGCCAGGCCGGGCGCCCCCGGTCGCGCCTTCCCGGGACGCGTCCCACGCCGGCGGCGAGTCGGCCGCGCGCGGAGCGCCGCACGCGCCCGCGACCCCCGCGGCGAGGATGGCGCCGGCCAGCGCACGCGTCGCTCGCACTCGCACGCTCGCCCGCGCGATCCTCGTCCGCTCCCCCGGCGGCGCTGGCGCGGCGAAGGCGGCCCGCAGCGCCGCCCACGCCCTCGCACGCAACGGTTTCGGACGATCCTGCATCATATCCAACGGACCTCCGGCAGAAGGAACGATCCGGCCGCCGCCGGACGCTCGGCGGCTCGACCTGCACCCCCACGGGTGCCACGGCGCGGCCGACACGGGAATGGTTCGTGACGGCGCCGCCCGCCGCAAGTCGCGGCGGGCGCGACCGGCCTGGCCCCCGCGATTTCGCCGGTGTACCTTGCACCTTGCACCACCGCCCGGCCCCGGCGGGCCGACCGACGCGCACGCCCCCGGCGTCGTGTAATCGGTCCGCACCCGTCCGTCCGGCGCGGCATCCGTCAGCCCCGATCCCTGGAGACCCTCATGAGGACCACTCCCCGGCCCGGCTGGACCGCCGCACTCGCCCTCGCCCTAACCCTCGCCTTCGCGCCCGCGCCCGCCCCCGCGCAGGAGCCGGCCGACAGCGCGCAGGCCGACGAGAAGAAGGAGAAGAACCCGCGCCAGGAAGGGCTGCCGCTCGAGCCCGGCCGCACCCTCGAGTTCACCACGAACGAGGGCTCGTGGATCTCGCTCGACGTCAGCCCCGACGGCAAAACGATCGTCTTCGACCTGCTCGGCGACCTCTACACGCTGCCGATCGACGGCGGCAAGGCGACGCCGCTGACCCAGGGGATGGCGTTCGACGCGCAGCCGCGCTTCAGCCCCGACGGCACCCGCATCGTCTTCACCTCCGACCGCGACGGCGGCGAGAACCTGTGGATCCTCTCGCTCGACCTGAAGGACACGGTCCAGCTCACGAAGGGGAAGACGAACCTCTATCACTCGCCCGAGTGGACGCCGGACGGGGACTACATCGTCGCCACGAAGGGGACCGGCTTCCGCCCGGCCAAGCTCTGGCTCTACCACGTGGACGGCGGCAAGGGCACCGCGCTGACCGACGAGCCGGAGAACCAGCGCATGAGCGGCGCGGCGTTCGGCCCCGACGGCCGCTGGATCTGGTTCGCCCGCCGGACCGGGACCTGGCAGTACAACTCCGACGGCGCGGACTACCAGCTCGCCGTCTACGACCGCGAGACCGGAGAGACGACCGCGAAGTCGTTCCGCTTCGGCGGCGCGTTCCGCCCGACGCTCTCGCCCGACGGCCGCTGGCTCGTCTACGGCACACGCCAGGTCGCCGAGACGGGGCTCCGCATCCGCGACCTCGAGACGGGCGAGGAGCGCTGGCTCGCGTTCCCCGTCCAGCGCGACGAGCAGGAATCCGTCGCCAGCCGCGACGTCTACCCCGGCATGAGCTTCACGCCGGACTCGAAAGCGCTCATCGCGACGTACGGCGGCCGCATCTGGCGCATCCCGGTCGACGGGAGCGCGCCGACGGAGATCCCGTTCGAGGTCGACGTGAAGCTCGACATCGGCCCGCGCGTCGCATTCGACTACCCGATCGAGGACTCGCCGACGTTCACCGTCCGCCAGATCCGCGACGCGGTCCCCTCCCCCGACGGGACGCGCATCGCGTTCACCGCGCTCGACAGGCTCTACGTCCAGGAGCTGAACGAGCCGCTCAAGGCCAGCGGCGACGACGTCGTCCCCACCCTGACCGGCGCGCGGCGGCTGACGGAGGGCGACCGGATCGAGGCCGAGCCCGCGTGGTCGCCGGACGGACGCTGGATCGCGTACGTCACCTGGTCGTTCGACGAGGGCGGCCACATCATGAAGGTCCGCGCCGATGGCGGCGACCCGCAGCGCGTCACGCGCACGCCCGCGCTCTACCAGCAGCCGGCCTGGTCGCCGGACGGCAGCCGCATCGTCGCGGTCCGCGGCCCGGCCCGCGCCTTCGAGGAGGCGACGGGGGCGTACGCGCCGGGCGGCGCGACCGACCTGATCTGGGTCCCCGCCGACGGCGGCGAGGCGACCGTGATCGCGCCCGCGGACGTCGGCGCGCCCCACTTCACCTCCGACCCCGACCGCATCTTCGCCTACGGCCGCGATGGCCTCGTTTCGATGCGCTGGGACGGCACCGACCGCAAGGAGCACGTCGTCGTGACCGGCCCGACCCGGGCCGGCGCGCGCCAGCCGACGCGCGCCTCGCTCGTGCTCATGGCGCCCGACGGCGAACGCGCCCTCGCCCAGGTCGCCAACGACCTCTACGTCGTCACGGTCCCGCGCATCGGCGCCGAAGCGCCGACGATCTCCGTGACCAACCCCGAGAACGCCGCCTTCCCGGTGCGCAAGCTGACCGATATCGGCGGCCAGTTCCCGGCCTGGAGCGCGGACGGCCGCAAGGTCCACTTCTCCGTCGGCAACGCCCACTTCGTCTACGACCTCGACGCCGCCCAGGCGTTCGAGGACAGCGTCGCCGCGGCGGCGAAGGCGAAGAAGGCGCGGTCGGAGGGCGCGGCCGCGGATTCCGCGGCCGCGAAGGACGCCGACGCCGACTCGCAGGACGACAGGAAGCAAAAGCCCGCCTACCGCCCGCTCGAGGTGCGCGTGTCCATCCAGGCGCGGCGCGACATCCCCGAGGGCGTCGCGGTGCTGCGCGGCGCGCGCGTCATCACCATGCGCGGCGACGAGGTGATCGAGGACGCCGACATCGTCGTCCGCGACAATCGCATCGTCGCGGTCGGCCGGCGCGGCACGGTCGAGGTGCCGGCGGACGCGGAGGTCATCGACGTCGCCGGCAAGACGATCGTACCCGGCTTCGTCGACACGCACGCGCACCTGCGCCCGTCGTTCGACATCCACCGCGACCAGGTCTGGGCTTACGCGGTCAACCTGGCGTACGGCGTGACCACGACGCGCGATCCGCAGACCGGCACGACCGACGTCCTGACGTACAGCGACATGGTCCGGGCGGGGATGATCCTCGGTCCGCGCATCTACTCGACCGGCCCCGGCGTCTTCGGCTCGTACATCGAGTTCCCGATCAAGGACCGCGAGCACGCGGAGGACGTGCTCCGCCGCTACGCGGAGTACTACGACACGAAGACGATCAAGATGTACATGGCCGGCAACCGCGAGCAGCGGCAGTGGATCATCGACGCCGCCCGCGAGCTGGGGCTGATGCCGACCACCGAGGGCGGGCTCGACTACAAGTACGACCTGACGATGGTGATCGACGGCTACAGCGGCCAGGAGCACAACCTGCCCGGCTTCCCGTTCTACAAGGACGTGGTGACGCTGTTCGCCGAATCGAAGATCGCCTACACGCCGACGATCCTCGTCGCCTACGGCGGACCGTGGTCCGAGAACTACTACTACGCCACCGAGGACGTCCTCGGCGACGAGAAGCTGCTCACGTTCACGCCGTTCGAGGAGGTCTACTCGAAAGCCGTCCGCCGCGGCGCCGGCTGGTTCCACCCGAAGGTCCACGTGTTCACGCAGCTCGGCACGTTCGTCAAACAGGTCGTCGAGGCCGGCGGCATCGCCGGCGTCGGCTCCCACGGCCAGCTCCAGGGGCTCGGCTACCACTGGGAGCTGTGGAACGTGCAGTCCGGCGGGCTCTCCGAGCACGACGCGCTGCGCGCAGCCACGATCATGGGCGCGCAGGCGCTCGGGCTCGCGGACGACCTGGGCTCGATCGAGCCCGGCAAGCTCGCCGACCTCGTCATCCTCGACGCCAACCCGCTCGAGGACATCCGCAACTCGAACACCGTGCGGATGGTCATGAAGAACGGCCGCCTCTACGACGGCGACACGCTCGACGAGCTCTGGCCGCGTCGGCGCGCCGCCGGCCCGTTCTACTGGCAGGACGAGCCCGTCCGCCCGGTCACGGCGGCCGGGATCCGCTGACCCGGGCGCCCGGCCGCCGGACGCCCGGCGGCCGGGCCCGCGGCGCCGGGGTGCACCCTCGTCGGCACCGGCGTGCCGCGCGATCTCAGCGTCGGCCCCGCGGCGCCGGGGCGCACCCCCGGCACCCGGTGGCGGCGCGCTGAACGATGACGCATCTTGGGAGGCCCGGGGACCCACCCCCGGGCCTCACCCGTACCTGCCAGGAGGATACGATGGCCGCTTACGACGCCCGACCCGCCGCCGACGAGTACGTCCCCTACTTCAGCCGCTACATCGCCCTCGTCCCCGATGGCGACGTGGTCGACCAGCTCGAGCACCAGGTCGAGGAGACCCGGCGTATGCTCGACGCGATCCCCTCGTCGCACGCCGACCACGCCTACGCGCCCGGGAAGTGGACCATCAAGGAGGTGATCGGCCACCTCGCCGATTCGGAACGGGTCTTCGCCTACCGCGCGCTGCGCTTCGCCCGCGGCGACACGACCGAGCTGGCGCCGTTCGACGAGAACGCGTACGTGCCCGCGGCCGCGTTCGGCGCCCGGACCCTCGCGGACATCGCCGACGAGTTCGTCGCCGTGCGTCGCGCGACCGTCGCCTCGTTGCGCGGGCTCCCGCACGACGCCTGGTCCCGGCGCGGCGTCGCGGGCGGCAACGCGATGTCCGTCCGCGCCCTCGCCTGGACCATCGCCGGCCATGAGCTGCACCACCGCGCGCTGCTGGTCGAGCGGTACGGCGTGGGGCAGTTGGCGGGGGGCGCCTGAGGCGCGGGGTACTCCGGCGATCGACGGGCCGTCGGTGATTCCGAGCGCGCACTTGCACGTCGGCGGCACAACATCCTTGACCCGGCTCGTTCGACATCGCATCGTGAGCCAGTAGTCGTTTCGCGCAGTCGACAAGAGCACACCCGTCGCGAGGCGGGGCCGCAAAGCCAGGAGTCTCCCCCCGGGAGATCGTCCGGTTGCCGAAGCTGAACGACGACCCTTCTGAACCCGTGCTTCGGTACCCCCGGCGGTGGCTGCGGAAGCACGGGTTTCCGCATCCCCGGTCCTGGCATCCTTCCTCGCGGGCGGTGGCGCTGTCGCCAACGGACCTTCCATCGGCAAGACGTCATGATCGGAACGCGATGCAGCAGCCGAGGCCCGGGCTCCCCGCCCCGCGGGACGCGTGGGGCCCGGCGGGCGCTTTCACCGGTGGAGCTGCCACGGAAACGTGGTTGTGCGGTTCAGCCGGAGAGGAAGAGCGGTAACCCTTCTTCCTGACTACCCCTACGCGTGCTGCTCATACCCGGTCGGCGATCCGAGAAATGCGGGGGTAGAGGTGAAACGGGCAGAGGATTTCCAGGTGAGTGGATCCACTGTCGGGCCGGTATTCCCGCCTCAATCAATGACCCCCAAATTGCTTTCCACCCTGGTCGACCGTGCCTGCACCGACCTCGCCTGGATCACGAACTCCGGCGTCTGCCGCAGCCTCCAGGCCAAGCTCGACGCGGCCGCGCGGGCGCTCGAGCGCGGGCAGCCGGGGGCCGCCCGCGGCCCGCTGGCGAGCTTCCTCCAGGAGCTCGACGCGCAGCACGGCACAGGGCCCGGCAAGCACGTGAGCGACAACGCATACTGGCTGCTCAAGATCAACGTCGAGTACGTGCTCGGCAGCATGTGACGGCGATCCGGGGCCGGGCCCGCCGGCCATCGCGGTCCACCGAACACGGCGAATGCCGGGGTTGCGGAGCTGGCCCGTATCCCGCGTCGGGCCTGCATCGCGCGGCGGGGCAGCGCCGATGCGCCGTCGCCTGTCACCCGTCCGCGCGCTCGGGCGTTGTCCAATCGGATCGATGATACCCTGCCGGGTGGCTGGCCCTTCGATCGGGGAGATGACAGCGATGCGGATCGAACCGAGGACGTGGACGACGCTGCTGCTCGCCGCGCTCCTGGCGGCGTGCGCCGACCAGGAGCTGCCGACGACGCTCCCGCCGGGCGCCGTGCTCCAGCCGGCCGACCAGCGGGTGACGCTGGCGAAGGAGTTCTCCACGGGCGTCCCCGAGCGGCGGCGGGAGGTGCTGCGGTCGCACGCGGCGCTCGCCGCGTTCTGGAACGCGCTGTACGCGAACCGGCGGCCCGTGCCGCCGGTGCCGGACATCGACTTCGACGGGAGCATGGTGGTCGTGGCCGCCATGGGCGAGCGCACGAGCGGCGGCTACGCGATCGACATCGAGGGGATCTACCGTACGGACGACGCGATGTACGTCGTGGTGCACGAGACCGCGCCCGGCCAGGGGTGCGTGGTCGCGGCCGTCCTCACGGCGCCGGCCGTCGTCGTGCGGGTGCCGCGGTTCGATGGCCCGATCGCGTTCATCGAGGAACGCTCCGAGCACGACTGCTGAGCTCCGCGCCCGATGCCGCGGCCGCATACCGCCGCGCTCGCCGACCCGCAGCGCCGACGGGCGCGTCGCCGGGCCGGCCGCCGTCGGCTGCGCGCGGGCGCGCCCGGCGACGGCCGGCCCGGCACCATCCGTGCGGCGGCGGGCGTCGATGGGGACCATCGATCAACGCCCACCCACCCCTGCTGGAGGCCGAATGAAACCGATGCGACTGCTGCGCCCCTCGCTCGTCCTTGTCGCCTGCGCGTGCGCCTCGGGCGGAGGCGCGGCCGATGAGCCGAGGCGCGTCATCGGCACGATCGAGCACCACGGCGACCCGGTCCGTGTCGAGGCGCCGGCCGAGGTCGCCCGGGGCGCAGACTTCCGCGTGACCGTCGTGACCTACGGCGGCGGGTGCGTGCGCCAGGGCGACACCGAGGTCGAGGTCGACGGGCTGTCCGCCGTGGTCACGCCGTACGACATCGACATCACGCCGACGCTCCCGCCCGGCGGCGCGTGCACGCTGGAGCTGCGAATGTACCGCCACGACGCGACGCTCCGCTTCGACGGCGCCGGCACGGCCACCGTCACCTTCCGCGGCCGGCGCCTGCCCGGGGGGGAGATCATCTCCGTCGCCCGGACGGTGCGCGTGCGCTAGCCGGCCCGGGGTTCGGTCCGGGCGCGGTCGCGCTCGCGCTCGAGCGCTGGCGCGATCGGTGGCGGAACCGGTCGGCGATGGGAGCGGCGTCGAGCACCGCGAGGATGGCGTCGCCGACGGCGCGGGTGGTGGCCGGCCCGGCGGCCGCATCGGTCCCGGCCGCCCCGGCTTCCCCGGCGAGCGCGCCGGTGCCCGGCACACCGACCTGCCCGGCCAGGTCCGCCGTCCACGGCCCGTGTTCGAGCACGTGGTCGACCGCCGCCTCGACGGCGTCGGCTTCGGCCTCGAGCCCGAGCGAGTGCCGGAGCAGCAGCGCGGCGCTGCGCACCGCGCCGATCGGGTTCGCGACGCCGCGCCCGGCCAGCTCGGGCGCGGAGCCGTGGATCGGCTCGTACAGGCCAACGGGCTTACGCTTCCCCGGCGCGGGCTCGCCGAGCGACGCGGAGGGGAGCACGCCGATCGAGCCGGCGAGGACCGAGGCCTCGTCGGTCAGGATATCGCCGAACATGTTCTCCGTGACGATGACGTCGAAGTCCGACGGCCGTTGCAGCAGGTGCATGGCGCAGGCGTCGACGAGGAGGTGCTCGAGCGCGACGTCGGGAAACTCATCGGCGACGACGCGGCTCACCGTCTCGCGCCACAGCCGCGACGTCTCGAGGACGTTCGCCTTGTCGACGGAGGTCAGCCGGCCGCGCCGCTCGCGCGCGAGCCGCGCGGCGACGCGGGCGATCCGCTCCACCTCGGCCGTCGTGTAACCGCAGACGTCGCTGGCGTGCTCGCCGCCGCCCGGCAGCGGGTCCCGTCGCTTGTCGCCGAAGTAGATCCCGCCGGTCAGCTCGCGGACGACGACGAAGTCGACGCCGGCGAGCCGTTCCGGTCGGAGCGGCGACGCCGCGGCGAGGCGCGGGTGCACGGTGATGGGGCGCAGGTTCGCGAACGCGCCGAGCGCGCGCCGCAGCTCGAGCAGTCCGCGCTCCGGCCGCAGCGCGGCGGGCGCGTCGTCCCAACGGGGTCCGCCGACCGCGCCGAAGAGTACGGCGTCGGCGTCGCGGCAGCGGCCGAGCGTCTCCTGCGGCAGCGGCGTCCCCGCCGCATCGACGGCGCAGCCGCCGATCGGCGCCTCGTCGAGCGCGAACGCGTGGCCGCCGCGCTCGGCGACGGCGCGCAGGACGCGCGCCGCCTCCGCGGTGACCTCCGGTCCGATGCCGTCGCCCGGGAGGAGGGTGATCCGCGCCCGCATCACGCTCCCGCCTCCCCGCGCCCGCCGGGCGCGCCGATCGCGACGCCGGCGGGCACGCGCTCCGGGTACCCGGCCTCGTAGCGCGCGATCTCGGGCTCGAGCGAGAGCAGGTAGCCGAGCGCGTCGATGCCGTTGAGCAGGCAGTGCCGGGCGAAGGCGTCGATCGGGAACCGGACGCACTCGCCGTCCGGCAGGACGAGCGTCGTCGCCTCGAGGTCGACGGTCACGGTCGCATCGGGTGCCGCCCTGGCGGCCTCGAGCAGCCGGGTTCGGACGCCTTCATCGACGTCGACGGGCAGCAGCCCGTTCCGGAGCGCGTTGCCGCGGAAGATGTCGGCGAAGCCGGTCCCGACGACGGCGCGGAACCCGTAGCCGAGCAGCGCCCAGGGCGCGTGCTCGCGCGAGGAGCCGCAGCCGAAGTTGCGGCCGGCGACGAGGACCGCCGCGCCCGCGGCCTCCGGACGGTTGAGCACGAACGCGGGGTCGGGCGAGCCGTCCGGGCGGTAGCGCCAGTCGGCGAAGAGTGCGTCGCCCAGCCCGGCCCGGTCCGTGACCTTGAGGAAACGGGCCGGGATGATCTGGTCGGTGTCGACGTTGTCGACCGGCAGCGCGACGAATCGGGACGTGAAACGCGTGATCGGCTCCATGGCGCTCACCTCAGCGGGTCGCGCGGGTCGGCGATCGCGCCGCACACGGCGGCGGCGGCGGCGGTCAGCGGGCTGGCCAGGAACGTCCGCCCGCCCTTCCCCTGCCGCCCTTCGAAGTTGCGGTTCGACGTGCTGACGGCGTACTGCCCCGGCTCGAGCCGATCGCCGTTCATCCCGATGCACATCGAACACCCGGCCTCCCGCCACTCGGCGCCGGCGTCGATGAAGATGCGGTGCAGCCCTTCGGCCTCCGCCTGCCGCTTGACCGCCTTCGATCCGGGGACGACCAGCATGCGCACGCCCGGCGCGACGCGCTGCCCGCGCAACACCGCCGCCGCCGCGCGCAGGTCCGAGATCCGCGAGTTCGTGCAGCTCCCGATGAAGACGACGTCGATGAGCCGGCCGAGCAGCCGCTCGCCCGGGCGCAGGTCCATGTAGCGCAGCGCCTTCTCGAGCGCCGCGCGCGCCGCCGGATCCGGGGCGTCGTCCGGCGACGGGACGCGGCCGTCGATCGGCATCGCCATCGCCGGGTTCGTGCCGTACGTGATCATCGGCGCGAGCCGCCCGACATCGAGGCGCACCGACGCGTCGTAGGTGGCGCCCGGGTCGCTCGGCAGCCGGCGCCACCCGGCGACGGCCCGCTCCCACGCCGCGCCCTGCGGCGCGTGCGGCCGGCCGGCCAGGTACTCGAACGTCGTGTCGTCCGGCGCGATCATCCCGGCGCGCGCGCCGGCCTCGATCGACATGTTGCAGAGCGTCATCCGCGCCTCCATGTCGAGCGCGCGCACGGCTTCGCCGGTGTACTCGATGACGTGCCCCGTGCCGCCGGCGACGCCGATCTCGGCGATCACCGCCAGGATCACGTCCTTCGCGGTCACGCCGTCCTGGAGCCTCCCGTCGAGTCGCACCTCCAGCGTCTTCGACCGCCGCTGGAGCAGGCACTGCGTCGCGAGCACGTGCGCGACTTCGGACGTGCCGATCCCGAAGCCCAGCGCGCCGAACGCGCCGTGCGTGCTGGTGTGGCTGTCGCCGCAGACGATCGTCATCCCCGGCTGCGTCCGCCCCTGTTCCGGGCCGATCACGTGCACGATCCCCTGCCCCTCGCTGCCGAGCGGGTGCAGCGGCACGCCGAACTCCTCGCAGTTGACCTCGAGCTGCCGGAGCTGCGCCGCGGCCTGCGCGTCGAGCACCGGGATCCGGCCGTCGACGCGCGGGCGCGCGGTCGGCGTCGAGTGGTCCATCGTCGCCAGCGTCCGGTCCGGGCGCCGGACGCGCAGCCCCCGCGCGCGCAGCTCCGCGAACGCCTGCGGCGAGGTGACCTCGTGGACGAGGTGCAGGTCGATGTACAGCGCGGCGGGCGACGCGTCCGTCTCCGGCCGAACGACGTGGGCGTCCCAGACCTTCTCGAACAGCGTGCGTGGTCGGGTGGCGATCATGGTCACACCCCCCACAGGTCGTTGGCCGCCTCGAGCGCCTTCGCCTCCAGCTCCCGCGCGTGCGCCGCCTTGTTCATCGCGTTCACGTACGCGCGCGCCGCGGCATCGACGATGTCCGTCGACGCGCCCCGGCCGGTGAACGTCCTCCCCTCCACCCGCACCCGCAACGAGACCTCGCCCACGGCATCGCGCCCCGGCGTCGCCGCGTGGATCTCGAGGTGCTCGAGCTCGGTCCGCCGCTCGACGAGCGCATCGATCGCGGAGAACGCCGCCGCGAGCGGGCCGTCGCCGTCGCCCTCCGCCTCGCGCTCGCGACCCTCGATCTCGAGGCGCACCCGCGCCCGCGCGGGTACCGCGCCGCAGTGCACCGCGAGCGAGCGCAGCCGGATCGTGACCGGCGCGTCCTCCATCGTGCCGTGGTGCACGATCGCGATCAGGTCCTCGTCGAGCACCGTCTTCTTCTGGTCCGCCAGCATCTTGAACAGCCGGTACGCGCGGTCCAGCTCGCTCTCGCTCAGCTCGTAGCCCAGCTCGCGGTAGCGGTTGCCCAGCGCGTGCCGGCCCGAGTGCTTCCCCAGCACGAGCCGCGAGCCGGGCGCGCCGACCAGCGCCGGCGTCATGATCTCGTACGTCGACCGCTCCTTGATCACGCCATCCTGGTGGATCCCCGCCTCGTGCGCGAACGCGTTCCGGCCGACGATCGCCTTGTTCGGCTGCGGGTGGATCCCGGTCAGGTGCGTCAGGAGCTGGCTCGTCCGGTACAGCTCGGCCGTCTCGACCCGCGTCTCGTACGGCAGCGCGTCGCGGCGGACGTGCAGCGCCATGACCAGCTCTTCGAGCGCCGCGTTCCCCGCCCGCTCGCCGATCCCGTTGACCGTGCACTCCACCTGCCGCGCGCCCGCCTCGACCGCCGCGAGCGTGTTCGCGACCGCCAGCCCCAGGTCGTCGTGGCAGTGCACGCTCAGCACGACGTCGCCGATCCCGTCGACCACGGCGATCAGCGTCTCGATGATGCGTCGCATCTCGCCGGGGTGCGCGTAGCCGACCGTGTCCGGGATGTTCACCGCCGTTGCGCCCGCGGCGATCACCGCTTCGACGATCCGGCAGAGGAACGCGATGTCCGTCCGCGTCGCGTCCTCGGCGCTGAACTCCACGTCATCCGTGTAGCGCCGCGCCCGCTCGACCGCCGCGACCGCGCGCTCGATGCACGCGTCCGGCTCGATCCGGAGCTTGTGCCGGAGGTGGATCTCCGACGTCGCGATGAAGGTGTGGATCCGGCCCCGCTCCGCGCCCTCGAGCGCCGCCGCCGCGCGGTCGACATCCGCCGCGCTCGCCCGCGCCAGTGCAGCGATCACCGGACGACGCACCTCCCGCGCGATGCGCCGCACCGCCGCGAAGTCGTCCGGCGAGCTGATCGGAAAGCCCGCCTCGATGACGTCGACGCCGAGCGCGTCGAGCTGATGCGCCATGCGAAGCTTCTCCGCCGGCGTCATCGTCGCGCCCGGCGACTGCTCGCCGTCGCGCAGCGTGGTGTCGAACACGTGAACTCGCTCCATGTGCAATCCCTCCCGGTACAGGGGTACAAAAAAGCGGGCCTTCCCCTTGGAGAAGGCCCGCAGTGTCTCGAAGTCCAGCCCGGCTACATCACCGATCCCGCTCCGAACGCGCACGCGCCTTCCCCCTCCCGGTCGAGAAGACCGAGAAGTCGGTAGCCGCCGAGAAGTCGAAGCGCGAGCGCACGGTACATGGAGTCGCAGTTCCTGTTCGATCGAAGTCTATGTTTCGGCGATCCTAAGCGACGCCGGCCACACTGTCAAGAGTGATGTCGCGGCGCGGGCGCGCCGGCCCGGGCGCCGGCACGGCCCGGGCCGGTGGGAGGGATCCGTTGGAGCGGTAACGCGCCGGAGCGCGTCGCGTCACGCGCGGGCGGCGCTCCGCGCTCACCGCGGGCCAGCACGGCGAGCGCCTCGGCGACGGGCATGTCGCGGCCCTCCGGATTCGTCAGAGCGCGCCGTCCTCCCACGGCCCCCAGATGGCGTACGTGCGGCCGGGCTCGACGCCCGCGTCCTGCTCGCCCTGGACGTTTACGAACAGCGTCCGGCCGTCGGGGCTGAAGCACGCGCCCGCGAACTCGCTCTGGCTCCGGCGGTTCCGGGCGAAGTCGAAGATCTGCCCCTCGGGCGTGAGGCCCCGGAGGTGGCAGGCGCCGTCCGCGTCCTCGCAGATGAGGATGCCGCCGCGCGGGCTGACCGTGATGTTGTCCGGGTGGTCGAGCACGTCGCCGCCGGGCGATTCGAAGATCAGCGCCAGCGTGCCGCCGTCGTCGCCGTCGGGGCGGAACTGCCAGACCTGGCCCTTGCCGGCGTTGCCGCCGGAGGTCGCGTGGAAATAGACGGCGCCGCCGTCGAACCAGCACCCCTCGAGCCGGTGGAACACGGCCGCGCCGCCGGCGACGCCCTGGCGGAACACCGCCGACGGGTTCGTCGCGGCGTCGGCCGGGTCCGGATCCTCGATGTCGACCCACGTCGTGGCCAGCGCGACGCCCGGCCGCTGGCCGGTCGGCGTGAAGTACCCCGGCCGGTCGCGGACCGCGAGGGCCTGGAGCCGTCCGCCGTCCTGGAGCACGCCGGGCGAGTTCGGCACGAAGCGGTAGAACCCGGAGCCCGGCAGCCCGGATGACGGGTCCCAGCTCATATCCTCGGTCAGGTAGACGATCCCCGTGGCGGGGTCCACGGCGACGGCCTCGTGCACGAAGCGGCCGAGTGCCGGCAGCGGCACGGCCCGGACCGGTCCCTCCGCGTCGGCCGGCACCTCGAACACGTAGCCGTGCTCCGCGTCGAACCCCTGCGGCGCGCCGTTCGTCGACTCCTCGCACGTCAGCCAGGTGCCCCACGGCGTCGGCCCGCCCGCGCAGTTCGCGGTCGTGCCGGCCAGGCTGATGAAGTCGCGGACCAGCTCCCTCTCGCCGTCCGGCCGGACCTCCAGCGACGTCGTGCCCCCCGCGCCGCGTAGATCATACAGCAGCAGGTCGTTCACGCCCGACGGCGCGCCACCCGGACCCCGCACCTCGTGGTTGCGGATCAGGCGGATGTTCCCGTTCGGCAGCGCGAACGCGGCCATGCCATCGTGCATCGGCGGCGTCCGGTTCCCGTCGGCCATGACGCTGCCGGCCACACCGAGCACGGCGAAACGGAACCCTTCCGGCAGGTCGAGATCGTCGCCCGCGGGGAGGAGCGGGCCGTAGCCGACGCCGTCCGGCGGCCCGCCGGGGTCGGTCGAATTCGGCGAGCAGGCAAGGAGCCCTTGGAGCGATGGCGCGACGAGGATGCCGCCGGCGAGTCTGAAGCTGTTCCGCAGAAAGCGGCGACGGTCTATGGGCTGCACGATCCGCGACCTCCGGATGCGAACGACAGGGCAGCGCCGGTCGGAGGCAGCGGTCTGCTCGACGCCCCGACCCGCGCGTGCCGACGACGGGATCTCATACGCGGGACGCGCCGGCAGAGGTCCGCGTCACACCGGAGCCGGGCGGCCCGCGGCCGGGAACCGGGCGCCCGCTCGAACGCCGACGCCGGTTCCGGCCGTGAAGCGCGTCGCGGGCACGATCCGTACCGGGGAC